>JAHFSY010000024.1:0-19650 GCA_023269615.1 Verrucomicrobiota bacterium | reverse complement strand
ATGCGAGTGCCAAGCATGGGCTGGCCCGGAGCCTGATCAACAACATGGTGCGCGGGGTGAGTGAGGGATTTCAAAAGAAGCTGGAAATCCAGGGGGTTGGATTCAAGGCGGCGGTGCAGGGCAAAAACTTGAACTTGAGCCTTGGATTTTCGCACCCCATCCTTTTCCCCATCCCGTCGGACATCAAGGTGGCTGTGACCGATAACACGATGATTCAGATTGATGGTGCGGACAAGCAAAAGGTTGGCGAGGTTGCCGCTTCCATTCGCCGCTTTTATCCACCGGAGCCTTACAAGGGCAAGGGCGTGCGGTATGCGGGCGAACACGTACGCCACAAGGAAGGCAAGACGGTGCAATGATTTATGGCTAATTCAAAACAAGAATTACGGAAACGCCGCCATTGGCGTGTGCGTACGAAGGTGCGGGGCACGGGCGAACGCCCACGCATGAGTGTTTGCTTTTCCGGACGCAACATCCATGTGCAGTTTATTGATGACCTGAACGGTGTCACGATTGCTGCGGTATCCACCGTGGAGCCAACCCTCAAGGCACCCAAGAAGAACCGTGCGAATGTGGCGGCTGCCACGCAGGTCGGCAAGCTGGCTGCGGAGCGCGCGATTTCCAAGCAGATCAAAAGTGTGGTGTTTGACCGGGGTGGTTCGCGCTATCACGGCAAGGTCAAGGCGCTCGCGGATGCTGCCCGCGAGGCAGGCCTCGTATTTTGACAAGGAGAATGTGTGACAAGCAATACCCCAACCAACGCGGAAATCCCCAATGTGAGTGAACAACCGGTCGAGGCGGCCCTCCCGTCTCCTGTTGCCGCTCCCGCTTCCACCCCCACTTCCGCCCACACGCGACGGGAGCGGTCGCATCGCCAGGATCGTTCCAATCAACCCAAGAGCGATTTGATGGAGAAGGTGGTGTTTGTCAATCGTTGCGCCAAGGTGGTGAAGGGGGGACGCCGTTTTAGTTTCAGCGCGCTGATCGTGGTCGGGGACCAGAAGGGTCAGGTGGGTTACGGTTTCGGAAAGGCCAACGAAGTGGCGGATGCCATTCGCAAGGGAACGGAAATCGCCCGCCGCAGCATGATCAAAATCTGCCTGAATGCGCACACGATCCCACATGACGTCCAAGGGAATTTTGGGGGTGGACACGTGATCCTGAAGCCGGCCAGCCCGGGCACGGGAGTCATCGCCGGCGGTGGCGTCCGCGCGGTGGTTGAGGCGGTGGGGATTCGCGATGTGCTTTCCAAATCGCTTGGATCGAGTAACATGTCGAACGTTGTGAAGGCTACCTTGAACGGTCTCCGTCAACTGCGCAGCCGTGCGCAGATCATGGCGAGCCGTGGGGTTGCGCGGCCTGCCGCGGCACAGGCCTGAAGAGTGAACAACCATTGGACGATTAAATTTCATGCGACTACATAATCTCAAACATGCAAAGGGCGCCAAGCACCGCACCAAGCGGCTCGGTTGCGGCGAAGGTTCCGGCCATGGCAAGACCAGTTGCCGGGGAGGCAAGGGCCAGACTGCCCGCTCCGGAAGCTCGATCCGACACGGATTTGAAGGCGGCCAGACTCCACTGTATCGACGGTTGCCAAAGCGCGGATTCAACAACAACCGTTTCAAACGCAAAATGGCGGTGGTCAACCTGTATGAGCTCAATATTTTTGCTGATGGCTCGGAAGTTGGTCTTGATTCCTTGAAGTCCCAGGGATTGATCAATGGACGTTTCGACGAGGTAAAAATTCTCGGCAGCGGCGAGTTGAAAAGGAAGTTGAAGGTTTCAGCGCATTTGTTCAGCGCCTCTGCGAAAGCCAGGATTGAGGCCGCAGGGGGGGCAGCACTGGTGATCAAGCTGGAACGCGCTTCCGCGTCCGCAACCGGCCGTCCCTGATGTCATGGTCGCGCAATTCCGCCTGTTGCCCGACATGAATCATGGTTTCTGACCCGAGGATGATGCTCGTTTTATGATTTCCGCCTTTGCCAATGCCTTCCGGATTCCCGAGCTGAAAAAGAGGATTCTTTTCACGCTGATGATCGTGGTCATCACACGCCTGGGCGCGGCGATTCCGGTGCCGGGTGTTGATGCAAGCGCGTTGGGGCGCTTCTTCAGACAGTCGCAGGAGAACCAGGGTGGCAGCATGCTTGCCATGCTCAACATCTTCAGCGGCGGGTCACTTGAGCATCTCGCGATTTTTTCGCTGACGGTGATGCCTTACATCAGCGCATCCATTATTTTCCAACTCTTGACGGCGGTGGTGCCGCAGCTCAGCAAGGTTGCGCGAGAGGAGGGTGGGCGTCAGAAGATCACGCAGTACACGCGCTTCGCCACGGTATTCATCGCCATTTTTCAGAGTTATATGTTTGCGCGCACGTTCGAGCATCCGGAAGGCCTGCCCATGTTTCGGGGCCTGAAGGAATCTCTGGTGTTGTATCCCGGCCTTCCTTTCGAGCTCACCACAATGGTCACCCTCACGGCCGGCACGATTTTCATGATGTGGTTGGGCGAACAGATCACGGATCGCGGCATCGGAAATGGTGTTTCGATGTTGATTGCGACGAACATCCTGGCGAAGTTTCCCGCGGCGGTGGCTTTGGCCTGGCAGTTGTTTTTTCCGCCGCCGGAAGTGCATGCCCAGTTTACTCCGATTCATTTCATCCTATTCCTGGGCATGTTCCTGGGCGTGATTGCCTCGGTGATCGTGGTGACGCAGGCGCAGCGCAAAATCACGGTGCAGTATGCGCAGCGCATGGTTGGGCGGAAGATATTGGGAGGTGGCCAGACGTACATGCCTCTCCGCGTCAACTATTCCGGTGTCATGCCCATCATCTTCGCCAGCGCCATCCTGATGTTTCCTCCCACGATCATTGGCTTTATCAAGGTGGATTGGCTGCAAAGGATGATGGCGTTGTTGAACGAGGGACAGTGGGTTCACATGTCGATCTACTCCATTTTGATATTCTTTTTCAGTTACTTTTGGGTGGCGACGGTATTCAACCCGCTCCAGATCGCCGATGATTTGAAGAAAAATGGCGGCTATGTACCAGGCGTTCGACCGGGCAAACCCACGGCAGATTTTCTGGATTTTACAATGACCCGCATCACGTTTGCGGGCGCGGTGTTTCTTACGTTGGTGGCCATCATTCCAATCTGGCTGAGCAAAGCCTGGAGCGTGCCTTATCTCACGGCCAGTTTTTTTGGCGGCACGAGCCTGCTGATTGTGGTCGGTGTGCTGCTTGACACGCTGCGCCAGATTGAGACCCATCTCATCACGCGGAATTACGAAGGCTTCCTGAAGAAGGGACGGATGAGGGGACGCATCTGACCGGTTGTCGATGCCATGAGGCACATGATTCCGATCAAGTCAGAGCGTGAGGTGGAAGGGGTCAGGCGAAGCTGCGTGCTTGCGGCGAACCTGCTTTGTGAGGTGGCGTCGAAGATCGAGCCGGGGCGCTCGATCCGGGAGATTGACGAATATGCGGGCGTGAGGATGAAGGCGTGTGGGGCGCGGAGCCCGTTCCTCGGCTACAAGGGATTTCCTGGGAACACCTGCATCTCGATCAACGAGGAAGTGGTGCACGGGACGCCGCGCGACCGCAAGGTGCAGTACGGCGACATGGTGAGCCTGGATCTCGGCGTGATTTTTGAAGGGTGGGTGGGTGACACGGCGATGACGGTGGCGGTGGGGTTGGTGGAGGGGGAGAACCGTCGATTGATGGAAGTGACGGAACAGGCCCTTTATTTGGCTATTGACAAGGCTAGGCTTGGTAACAGATTATCGGATGTTTCGCATGCCGTTGAGTCCTTTGTAGTTGCAAATGGATTTTCGGTCGTGCGTGAATTTGTCGGGCATGGGATCGGAAGAACCCTGCACGAGGAACCCCAGATACCCAACTTCGGCCCGCCAGGCAAGGGCCCCAAGCTGAAGACGGGAATGACCCTGGCCATTGAGCCGATGGTCAATCAGGGCACAAGCAAGGTGGAAATTCTTGGGGATGGCTGGACCGTGGTAACCGTGGATGGTAAACCGTCGGCTCATTTTGAGCATACGGTGCTCATCACCCGCGATGCCCCGGAAATCCTGACGATCCCTGAGGGAAGGGCGGGCGAGGTGGCCCGGAAATTAAAGGAAGCGCAACAAATTGAAAAACAAATTGCGGCATGAAAACGCCGTCTGAAATAGAAAAACGTGGCAAACGAAGAACCGATTCGAGTGGAAGGCACTGTGTTGAAGCTGCTGCCCAACACGATGTTTATCGTGCAGCTCCCGAACAAGCACGAGGTTTTGGCCCATATCTCCGGAAAGATGCGACTCCACTTCATTCGAATCCTGCCCGGCGACAAGGTGATGGTGGAAATGTCGCCCTATGATCTCTCAAAGGGACGTATTACTTTTCGACAAAAATAAAACAAGACAATGAAAGTTCGAGCTTCCGTTAAACGCATGTGTGAGCGCTGCAAAGTCGTTCGCCGCAAAGGAGTGGTCCGTGTCATCTGCACTGATCCCCGTCACAAACAACGACAAGGTTGATTTATGCCTAGATTACTCGGAGTGGATATCCCGGAAAACAAGAGGATCGAGGCCTCGTTGCCTTACATCTATGGCATCGGTCCCACGCGTGCCCGCGACATCCTCGCCAAGGCGGAGGTTGACCCCAACCTGCGAGCCAACAAGCTCACCCCCGAACAGTTGAACCGCATCGGCCACGTCATCACGGAAAACAAGTACGTGGTCGAGGGCGATTTGCGCCGCGAGATCCAGCAGAACATCCGTCGCCTCATGGCCATCGGCTCCTACCGTGGAATGCGCCATAAACGCGGCCTGCCGGTGCGCGGCCAGCGCACCAGCACCAACGCGCGCACCCGCAAGGGCCCGCGCCGCACAGTGGGCGTGATCCGCAGCAAGGACGCCAAGACGGCGAAAGTGTAATTTTCGCACCGCCTCGCCCAGCGTGGCGGCCACCCAACCCCAAACGAAATTCCCATGGCAGACGAAGCACCCAAACCCACCAAAGAGCCCAAAAAGGAAAGGGCCCCCTCAGGCGCAAAACCGGATCCCAAGGCTGCAAAGGCCGGCGAATCCGCTGCTCCCGCACCTTCCGCTGCCGCCCTCGCCGATCCTCTGGGCGAAGAGCCGAAGGTCAAGATCGTTCGCGCCAAGGGATCGAAGAACATCGCCACGGGCATCGCCCACGTTCTCGCCTCGTTCAACAACACCATCGTTTCCATTACGGATCAGCGCGGCAACGTGATCGCATGGTCAAGCTCCGGCAAGGCCGGCTTCAAGGGCTCCCGCAAGAGCACGGCTTACGCCGCGCAGATGGCTGCCCAAGACTGCGGACGCCAGGCGATGTCGCATGGCATGAAGGAGGTCGAGGTTCTTGTGAGCGGCCCGGGCCTCGGACGGGAATCTGCTGTTCGCTCGCTGCAGGCCATTGGCTTGGAAATCAGCGCCATCCGTGACGTCACCCCCATGCCTCACAATGGGTGCCGTCCTCGCAAAGCAAGGAGAGTTTGATTTTATGGGACGCTATACCGGACCTCGCCAGAAAGTCAGCCGCCGCCACAACGCGCAGCTGTTTGGACCCTCGAAATATTTTGAGCGGAAGAATTATCCTCCGGGCATGCACGGCCCGAAGTCCCGCCGAAAAATGTCCGATTACGGAATCGCGCTCTCGGAAAAGCAAAAGCTCCGCTACATGTACGGGCTCTACGAGAAACAATTCCGACATGTGTTCAGCAAGGCTTTGCGCAAACGCGGTGTAACGGGTGAGACTCTGCTGCAGCTTCTTGAGACCCGCCTTGACAACGTGGCCTTCCGCCTCGGCTTCGCAACCACGAGGCCTTTTGCCCGCCAGATGGTCGTGCATGGCCATGTGCGCGTGAATGGACGCAAGGTTTCCTCGCCATCCTTCAACGTGAAGGTTGGCGATGTGATCGAGGTTCGTGATTCGGCGAAGACCAAGGCCATCGTGCAGAAAAATCTCGAGACCAGCCAGATGCTCACCGTTCCTGATTGGATGGTGGTGAACAAGGAAGGGCTTAAAGGCGAGATCAAGCGTATTCCCACTCGCGAGGAGATCGCCCCGATCGTGAACGAGCGCCTCATCGTGGAACTCTACTCTCGATAAATTTTACAAACTCGATACCGCGCTGATTCGCCCGACGCGGTTTTGATCAACCAGAGGGCGTGCAACGAATACATGAACCCCGATTTGCGTCGGGGTTAGATTAAAATCGTTCAAAGGAAATTCATATGCCAATCCAACTCGGTCGTTTCGAAATGCCCTCCCGCCTCGTGCGTGAGGACTCCACTGCAACCGGCACCTACGCCAAATTCGCGGCTGAGCCGTTTGAAGGTGGTTATGGTCACACGGTCGGCAACGCCCTCCGGCGGGTGCTGCTCTCCTCCATCGAGGGCGCCGCCGTCACTGCGGTCAAAATCGAGGGTGCCTCCCACGAATTCCAGGCCATCCCCGGCGTCGTCGAGGATGTCACAGACATCGTTCTCAACCTCAAGAAAGTGCTCCTCAAGATGCACGATCGCGGCCCGCGCACCGTCATGCTCGTTGTAAACAAAGAGGGCAAGGTCACCGCGGGTGACATCAAGGCCGACCAGAATCTTGAAGTGGTCAACCCCGACTTCGTCATCGCCACCCTCGACAAAAAAATCAAGTTTGAGGCGGAACTCGAAATCCGCGTCGGACGCGGTTTCGTCCCCTCCGAGGAAAACAAGAAGAAGGACCAGCCCATCGGCATCATTGCCATTGATTCCATCTTCTCGCCTGTCAAAAAGGTCCGCTACGCCGTCGAAAATACGCGCGTCGGACAGCGCACGGATTACGACAAGGTCATTCTTGAAATCTGGACTGATGGACGCGTGACGCCCGACGAGGCGTTACTGCATGCATCTGCGATCCTGCGCCATCACCTCGATGTGTTCGTGAACTACGACAAGGACACCGTCGAATTCGAAGAGGCGAAGCAGGAGGTGAACGAGGAGCAGACGCGCCTGCGCAAGCTCCTGAACATGAGCGTGAACGAGATCGAACTTTCCGTCCGCGCCGCCAACTGCCTCAACAACGCGAACATCATCACCGTCGGCCAGCTCGCGCAGAAGACCGAGCAGGAAATGCTCAAGTACCGCAACTTCGGCAAGAAGTCGCTCAACGAGATCAAGGAAAAGCTGCAATCGCTGGGCCTTTCGCTTGGCATGAAGTTCGAATCCGGCCTTCTCGAGGCGTACAAGGAAGAGGTTCCCGCCGTCGCCGCCGAGGCCAAGAACGGAGAATAAAACCATTTCACTTTGCCGCGCGCCGCGACCCGGCGGGCGGTGGGGGAAGGATTTCGCCATGCGCCATCGTAATAAAACTCTCAAGCTCGGTCGCAAGTCTCAACATCGCCACCTGATGCTCGCCAACTTGGTGTGCAGCCTCATCGAGCGCGGCCGCGTGAAGACCACGGTCCAGAAAGCGAAGGCAGCCCGCTCCATCGCCGACAAGATGATCACGCTCGGCAAAAGCGGTACCATCCATGACCGCCGCCTCGCTGTTTCCCGCCTGCACCAGCCAAAGGTCGTCCGCAAGCTCTTCGCGGAAGTCGCCCCCCGCAGCGCCCAGCGCAACGGCGGCTACACCCGCATCATTCGTCTGGGCACAAGAATCGGTGACGCCGCCGACATCGCCTATCTGGAATTCGTGGACCAAGCCCCCGTCGCCGAAGTCGCGACTGACGGAAAAGCCAAGGAAAAGCCCAAGGGCTGAGAAGGACTGAAGCAGCAGGGTCTCGCGCAAAGAAGCCTGATCAGGCGGATGCCGTGACATCGCCTGGGCTCTGTCCCAGCTCGTACACCGTGAAACGCTTGATCACGATGTTTTCGCCCAGCTCGGAGACCTTCGCGGTCAGGTGGTCCTTGATGGTCACGTCAGTGTTCTTGATGAACGCCTGCTCCAGGAGGCATGCGGTGGAATAGAATTTTTCGATTTTTCCGTCCACGATTTTCTCGATGATCTGGGCGGGCTTGTCCTTCACCTGAGCGCGGGCGATGTCGCGCTCCCTGGCGATCAGGTCGGCCGGCACCTGCTCGCGCGAGACGCAAACGGGCTTGGCTGCGGCGATGTGGAGGGCAACGTCCTTCACGAATTCACGGAAGGAATCGGTCTTGGCCACGAAGTCGGTTTCACAGTTGATCTCGACGAGAACGCCCATCTTGCCGCCCATGTGGATGTACGAGGCGATGGAGCCTTCCTTGGCGGCGCGGCCGGATTTCTTGGCGGCGGTGGCGATGCCGCGTTTGCGCAGAACTACTTCGGCGGCTGCCAGGTCGCCCTTGGCTTCCTCCAGCGCTTTCTTGCAGTCCATCATGCCGGCGTTCGTTTTATCGCGCAGCTCTGAAACCATTTTTGCGGTGATTGTCATAAAATTTTGAGTCGTTGAATTGGTGTGTGGCACGGGCGCCCCCGCCTGTGATCCGGGCAGCCCGCACAGCCGGGGGCGGCTGTGCCACATCCTGCCGGTGAATGAGGAAATGTTAATCTGAAACTGCGGCGAGGTCGGATTCCTCGGTGGTGACGCCAGCGGGCTCCAGTTTACCGGGGGCCGCCTCTTCCGTCTGGATCTGCTGCGGGTGCAGGCGTTCGAAATGCATTCGCGACTGTGCCAGCTCCTCGCCGAAGAAGGCGAGGAGTGTGCGGATGGAGCGGATGCCGTCGTCGTTGCTGGGGATCACATGAGTGACGAGGTCGGGGTCGGCGTTTGTGTCCACGAGCGCAACGATGGGGATGTTGAGGCGGCGCGCCTCCGCCACAGCAATTTTTTCCTGCGTGATGTCCACCACGAAGAGGGCGCTGGGAGGCTTGGACATGTTGAGGATGCCGTCGAGATTCTTGTGAAGACGCGCGGCTTCGCGTCGGAGGCTGGCAACCTCCTTCTTGCCGAGTTTCTGGAAAATGCCTTCCTTGTCCATGCGCTCGATTTCGCGAAGGCGTTTCACGCTTTTGCGGATCGTGGTGAGATTGGTGAGAGTGCCGCCGAGCCAGCGTTCCGTGACGCAGTGCATGTGGCATTTGTTGGCGACATCGCGGACGATTTCCTTGGCCTGTTTCTTGGTGCCGACGAAAAGGATTTCTCCGCCTTTCAAGAGGAGTGGGCGCAGGAAATCGAGGGCGTCGGCGATTTTCTTCTGGGTCTGGGAAACATCAATAACGTGGATGCCATTGCGCGGTTCAAAGATGAAGGATTTCATCTTGGGGTTCCAGCGATCGGTCTGGTGGCCGAAGTGGATGCCCGCGTCCATCAATTCAGTTACGGAGAGCTCTGCCATGGGAGTATTCTGGTTGCACACCGTTCGGGGCGGCCTGAAAAGGCTTTCCCTGCGGCACGGTTATCCACCGTTGGGGGGTTGTTTGTTGTGGTGATCCCAATGGGATCGTTCGTTCCCGTCGTTTTCGACGGAGCCCCGTATGGTGCCCTCCAGGATGGGGCGGGGCAAGAAAAAAGGGAATTGGTTGATGACGCCCGGAATTTATGTCACCTTGCGCCCGCATGCAACGGCGAGCTTCCATGGCGGTTTTGTTTGTGACGGTCTTCGTGGACCTGATCGGTTTCGGAATTGTGCTGCCGGTGCTGCCTTTTTTTGCGAGCCATTACGGCGTCTCGGGATTCAAGGTCACTGCGCTGAGCGCGGTATATTCGCTGATGCAGTTTTTATGTGCTCCATTCTGGGGCAGGTTGTCGGATCGCATCGGGCGTCGTCCCGTTCTGCTGATCAGCCTGGCGGGTTCAACGCTGGCCTACCTGGGGTTGGGTTTTTGCACGAGTTTTGAGCAAATTTTTGCAACGCGGGTATTGGCAGGGATTTGCGGGGCGAACATTGCCGTGGCCAACGCGTACATCGCGGACATCACCACGCCGGAGAATCGTTCGCGTGGCATGGGGATGATCGGTGCCGCATTCGGGCTTGGGTTTGTGCTGGGGCCGGGAATCGGGGGAGGCATTGCATACCTGGTCGAGGACCCGGCGCGTCCCGAGCTTGTGTTTCACGCGATCGGCTGGGTGGCGGCGGCGATCTGCGGGTTGAACTTTCTCGTGGCATGCTGGCGTCTCGCCGAAAGCCGTCCAGTGGACAAGCGTGCTGAAGCGGTGGCATCTCCGCAATGGGAGGGTTCGGCGTGGCGGCGAGCCTTTACAAATCCGCTGGTCGGTTTTTTGATCCTCCTTTATTTTGTGCTGGGATTTGGGTTTTCCAATTTCGAGAATCTTTTCGCCTTGCTGATCCAGGCGAAGTTTCACTGTGGCGTGAGGGAGGGCAGTTACTTTTTCCTGTTCCTCGGGCTGGTCGTGGCCGCGATCCAGGGAGGACTGATTGGGAAACTGGTGAAGGCGTTCGGCGAACGACGGTTGATTGTCGCGGGAAGCCTGATTTTTGCCGCAGGGCTTGCACTCGTTCCGTTTGCGGGAACGGTTGCCTGGGTGCTTGCGGCGCTGGCAGCCCTCGGGATCGGGCAGGGCTTGAACCGCTCCGCCATCATGGGATTGATTTCGCAGAACATCGGGGCAGGGGAGCAGGGCGCCGTGCTCGGCGTGGCACAGTCATCCGGCAGCCTGGCGCGAATCGCAGGACCGCTTGCGGGAGGGCTGATGTTTGATCGCGTCGGCCATGCCTTTCCATTTGTCGTGGGCGGCGGACTGGTGGCGCTGGCACTGCTGGTAGGGATCCCGTGGATTTTTCAGGCAAGAGATGAAAACATCCGGTAGGGCGCGCTCGGCGATCGCGTCCTACCTCGGAATTCGGATTTTGGCCTTTGATTTTGACCGGCGTTTTTCCGTGCGGAAATTCGGAACTTCGAGCAGTGCGCCGCCTTGGTTTGCCGACTCGGCTGCGAGAATGGCGGGGGCGGCGGTTTCCACAGAGCGATAGACATCCATCGGCGGGACAGTGTCGTCCACGATCGCGCGAATGAAGGTGTCCACGGGCTTGAAATCCGTGCCTCCATGTCCGGTCTTCTGTTCC
The DNA here is from genome assembly GCA_023269615.1 of Verrucomicrobiota bacterium. GTDB lineage: Bacteria > Verrucomicrobiota > Verrucomicrobiia > JABWAM01 > JABWAM01 > JAHFSY01. The sequence continues at coordinate 8,639 of JAHFSY010000024.1, read as the reverse complement.
TCTTCCGTGGCGCCGATGGGGATGCTTGAGACATTGGATGTTTCAAACGCATCCATGCCCCGACGCCAGGCGCGGTAGGTGTCGGCTTTGCTGCGCGGGGATTCCACGCTTCCCCTGGTGCCTCGGAAATCATACCAGTGCGCGCCCAGTTCACCGCGCGGCACATGGGGGAGACTGAAGCCTGCACCCGCAAGCACCACGGTGTCCTTCGCCGTGTGCATGAGCGCGTATTGAATGTCGCTCCACGGTAGTTTGACGTCGGGATGGGTGTAGCTGTGCTTGCGCGTTCCCATGCACGACACGCGGACCACGCGGTCATCGAGCACGCGGAGGATCGGGCTCAACGTGTGCGGGAGATAATAAATCGGATCGGCGAGGATACGTCTCCGCCATGTTGGTTCCACGCGCCTCCCCGAAGGTTTTGGAATCTCCCCGATCATCTCCCCGGTGTCCTTGTCCATCCACAATTTCCACGCCATCTCAAAATGCACGTACTCGCCCTGGGCAAGGCAAATGTGGCCCAGCTCCCCCCGCTCGTTCATTTGCATCCACGTTTCGATAAACCCGCAGTACCGCAGTTGCTCCAGCAACTGGTATTTGCATCCGGTTTTTTTCACGGTCTCGACCAGGTCCCAACATTCGGCGATGGTAAACGCAGCGGGGACTTCCGTGCAGACATGTTTGCCGGCCTTCATGGCGGCGCAAGCCAGTCCGACCTGTTGCGTCGGGTCGCACGCGAGGAAAATGGCGTCCACGGGCGCATCTTTCAGCATGAGCTCAAAATTGCGGTACACCCGCGCCTCCGGGATATCCAGCTGCGTTGCGGCCAGAGACGTTGCCGATTCAAAGGGATCCATCAATGCGGTGATCTCACACTGTGGATGGTTCCGGAACAACCCCGCCACGCAGATCCCGCGCCTTCCGCATCCCGCAAGGGCCAGCCGAACTTTTTTTTGCGGTGTCATGGATGAAAATGGAGTTTCGTGGAGCTGTCGAAGTCTTGGGCAGAATTAACAGAGCGAACAGGATTTGTTAAGCCCTAATTCAATTCGAAACTGTCGGTCACTGAAGTCGAATCTGAAACGGTTACAGATTGTGACTGGTTCTCAGGAGCGCCGTGACCTACGACACCCGCTTCTAGCGTTCGCCCTGATACGCATCCGCTCTCCAATCACTGGGAATAGGCTCTTCCCATCAATCGCATCCTCAAATCTAAAGCACAGACCCATCCGGCACGTGCAACCTTTTTGCGCATATGCGATCAAAGTTTGTCACCGTTGATCAGGTAGTGAAAGTGCGCAGTAGACGCCCGGCCTGACGCAGTGATTGGATTCGCTGTTTCCACGACTGGCACCCAAGGTACCCGGATGGCAGGAGGCGCTCAGGCAACAACGGGTCACTTGTCACCGCGTCCAGCCATGCTTCCCGTTCCTCAGCCGCCCAACACCGCAGTTCCTTGGCGGCTGTTTCGTTGTGTAGCGCCCCATCCGGCCGCTCCTTGATGATTTTCAAGTGACGTGCATAGCGGCGGTTGATGCTCGCGAAATTCCACCCGCCGGCCACAATTTCGCCGTCCGATTCCCCCGCACAAGGGCGCGCCTCCAACAGGATGAGCGATTTCACATCGATCTTCCCGCCCACGAGAACACGCCGCTCTTCCTCCAAGGGATCGGGGGTGATCCAGACGCTATTCTGCAGGTGGCCAAAACCCCGCCCCTGTAAATAATTCCTGAGTCTTGCGCGATGCGAGTTGTGGGTGTTTGGGACATCGAATGACACGAGCCGCCAGCGTCCATCCCAATCGCGAGACCATCGGGCTTCCGGATCCCGCCCACCCAGCGCGTGCAGGAAGCCCTTCGTGGTGAGGCGATACACGCGGTCACCGTGCGCCGAGGTCTGAGTATCGAGCAGTCGCCGTTTTGTCAGTTCGGAGAGCTGGCGCCCCAGGCCGTGCCGATAGGCCCAGCTCTCGTAGGATTCGGTGAGGTTTCGAAATGTGGGATGGTAAAAGTGGTCAATGGACCAAAGCAGAAAATACAGGAACTCTTCGGTTTTCGGTTGCATGGTCCGAGGATGCCCAAGATAAACCCGAAAAATCCATGCAAACTTCCATCGCATATGTTATAATATCATATAATATCCATGCGAGCTTTTATCGCATATGCGATGAAAGCTCGTCATGGTCGATCAAGAAATCGGAGCTCTGGTACAGGAAGGCGGGGACAATCGGATCGTCAAGGCTTCCGACCCGATGCAACCTTTGATCGCATATGCGAAAAAAGGTCGCACGGGATCAGGATGCCCAATCGCCGACGGTCAGGAACCAAACGATGGGTTGAAGCCTGCTTCACGAGTAAAGCACTCAAATCAAGACTCGCCTTGGGCATGCTATCATCGCGATTCGTGTCAGAGAAAGATCAGACGTGCTTCTGAGTTTGACGCGTGCAATTGATAAACTCCATCGCCATCACCGGTGCCCACGACCATCCCCGCTCCCAAGCCATCCCTGTCCAGAACGACGAGTGAAAGCAGTTCGGCCGAGGCCAGGACATGGAGGACATCGGTTTTGACAAATTGCTCCTTTACTCCTCGCTGACAGCATCCCGCGTCGAAGAAAGCCAGAAAACCCGAATCCACGGGAAGTTTCAGACTTGTTGTCTCAAACGTGCCGCCATCCAGAGCCACGAGCCGCAGCTCTGCAATGAGGCCTTTGCGGACAATTGCCTGGTACTCAACTACCGTCCCATGAAAGCCGAGTTTTCCAGTATTCCGTTCCGGCCCACACTTGTCACCAACGAGCAGAAGATCGCTGGTCACTGTGAAGCGGCCCTGGAGTTTATTCAAATCCAAGAGTCGCGGTGTGAGCTGTTCTGGTTTTCCCGGAGTGCTGAGCAGCCATGTCCATACAAAAGAAAGAATTACGGCGGAAATGATGGGTAATTTCCACAAATTCATCGCGGGGTTGAACAAGTAAAGGATACCGGCAAGACCGAGAAAAGACATCGCGGCCCACGATACTCGGTGCGCGATGTCTTCCCGGTGCATATCCTGATGTTTCGTAGAGCCAAACTCAGGCGAGTTCGGCTACGTCCTGCGATCAGAGCCAGGCTTTTACTTTGGCCGTCACCGCTTCGCCTGTGAAACCAAATTCCTTTGCCAGTGCCTGATACGGGGCGCTGGCGCCGAAGCGGTTCATGCCGCAGAAGAGACCTTCGCTTCCGATGTAGTGATCCCAGCCTTGACGAATTCCTGCTTCGATTGCGACTCGCTTGGTTTTGCCGAGGACCTGGTCGCGATAGGATTGCGGTTGTTTCTCAAATAATTCCCAAGAGGGGAAGCTGACCACTCTTGCGGCGATTCCGTCGGCTTTGAGTTTTGTGGCGGCTTCCATTGCGATGCTGACTTCGGAGCCGCTGGCGAGCAATGTGACTTTTGCGTTGGCGTCCTCGATCAACACATAGGCGCCTTTCTTTAGATTTTCAGCGCTTGGGTATTTGGTTTGGTCCAGTACGGGGAGGTTTTGGCGTGTCAAGAGGAGCGCGGTGGGGCCGTGGGCGTTTTCAATGGCGGCGATCCAGGCCCAGGCGCTTTCGTTGGCGTCGGCGGGGCGGATCGTCGTCATGCCCGGAATGGCTCGCAACGTCGCGAGCTGTTCGACCGGTTCGTGGGTTGGGCCGTCTTCGCCGACGAAAATGGAGTCGTGCGTGAAGACGTGGATTGCGGGGAGATGGCTCAATGCGGCGAGACGGATTGGGGGACGCATGTAATCGAGGAAGACGAAGAAGGTGGAGCCGAAGGGGATCAGGCCGCCGTGATACGAGATGCCGTTGACGATCGAGCCCATCCCGTGCTCGCGGATTCCGAAATGGAAATTGCGGCCTTTACGATCCGTCTTCGAAAAAGAGCCGTATTCCTTGATAAAGGTTTTTGTGGAGGGGTGGAGATCGGCTGAGCCGCCGACGATTTGTGGGACTGCGCCCATCATAGCCTTGAGCGCTTCACTGCCTGAGTTGCGGGTGGCTTGCGGTTTGGCGGGATCGAATTTAGGGAGCTTCGACGCGAGGTCGGCGGGGAGTTTGCGTTCCCAATGGATGTTCCATTGCTTCGCCTTGTCGGCGTTGGCGGATTTCCAGGCCTCGAATGTTTTCTTCCAGGAAGCTTCGGCTTCTGCACCTCTTTTTGGGATTTCGGCGAACCGTTCGCGCACCACGTCGGGCACGAGGAACTGGGCGTCTTCCGGCCAGCCGAGATTTTTCTTGGTGGCTTTCACTTCGTCGGGGCCGAGCGGTTCGCCGTGGACTTCGCGGGTGCCGGCCTTGTGCGGGCTGCCGTATCCGATGGTGCTCGTACCGATGATGATGCTGGGACGGTCCTTCACTTCCTGCGCTGCTTTGATGGCCGCAGCGCAAGCGGCGCGATCATGTCCGTCAATCTCCTGCACATGCCAGTGGTAGGCCTTGTAGCGCGTCGGGACGTCGTCGGAGTACGAGAGCTCGGTGCGTCCCTCGATGGTGATGTGATTGAAGTCGTAGTAGTAGATGAGTTTGCCAAGCCCGAGGTGCCCCCCGAGCGAGATGGCTTCATTCACCACGCCCTCCTGATGGCAGCCATCGCCGAGGATGGCATAGGTGTAGTGGTCCATCACCTTGTGGAAGTCGGTGTTGAAAATGGATGCGAGATGTTCCTCGGCGATGGCTATGCCGACGGCGTTGGCGGCGCCCTGGCCGAGTGGGCCGGTGGTGGTTTCGACGCCCGGGGTGATCCCGAATTCCGGGTGGCCGGGCGTGATGCTGTTGAGTTGTCGGAAAAGCTGGAGTTGCTCCATCGGCACCTTGTATCCGCAGAGATGGAGCAGGCTGTAAAGGAGCATGCAGCCGTGGCCGGCGGAGAGGACGAAGCGGTCGCGGTTTGCCCAGAGCGGGTTGGCGGGGTTGTGCTTGAGGAATTGCGTCCAGAGCACGTAACCGAAATCGGCGCAGCCCATGGGAAGGCCGGGATGGCCTGAGTTGGCTTTCTGGACAGCGTCCACTGAGAGAAAGCGGATGGTGTTGACGCAGAGTTCGTCGAGTTCCTTGCCAGTGAGGCCTTTGCCGAAAGATTGGTAAGAGTCCATAGGGCGGAGAGTTTATCTGGGGGAGGGCAAAAGGCAAACGGCAAATCGGGTAGGGGCGGGCAGGGGAGCGCCTCTTGCCAAGGATTCTGACTTTCGGTTACTGGCTTCTTGTCCCGCTCCCGCGGTAAATCCGCAGCACGGAGCGAAGAATCTCATGCATGGTGCGGCCAGCCGTGTCCACATCGTTTGGAATCGCGTCGTACATCGGCTGTCGGGCCTTCAACAATGCCCTGATCTTTCCCTCGGGATCATCCCCTTGTAAGAGGGGGCGATGCGGGTGACCTCGCGTGCGCGCGTGGGCCGTCGCCGCGTCCACGCGCAAATGCACCAGCACGCCGGTTCTTCTCAGGGCATCGATGTTGGCGGGGCGCAACACCACGCCTCCTCCCGTCGCAATCACCAATCCGTCCTGCGCGGCGAGTTCCCTCATCACGCCCGCCTCGATGTCGCGGAACACCTCCTCGCCTTTCTTCTCAAAAAGTTGCGCGACAGACATCCCCTCGCGTTCCTCGATGGAATGGTCTGTATCCACAAAACGGAGTCCGAGTTCTGCCGCAGCCATCCTCCCGATCGTAGTTTTGCCGCTTCCCATGAACCCCACCAGCACCAGATTTTTCATGGCATCGATTGTGCGCCTCCCTGGCGGAAGAATCGAGTTTTCATTCCTGCAGCCCAATCATGAGTGAGAAATTCTTCAGACGGGAACGCGGGCCTTCGCCACGCCGCTTGCCACCGCGAAGCGCTTGGGTGTAGCGGGGAAGTGGCTTCGTTCACGCAGGCGGGCATCCTGCTCGTGTTTCCAACAAGACGACGGGCAAGATGTCCGCCCTCCAATGGAGCGACGTGAGCGGCCCATCGACGGTGAATCGCTCAGCGATAAAGGCGTGTGACGGACATTCCCTTGGGCGCTTTCTTTTTGCCCCAGAGTTTCCGCTTCACGACCTCGGGATCGTCATTGCCCTCGCAATATTCATCCACAAGGTTGGCCAGTTCCACCGCCCGCTCGATGTGGGCGGTAACGGTGCGGGCTTTGCGCCTGCAGATTCCTTTGAGCGCGGCAATCCAGTGGTCGGATACACGCATGGTAAACAAACGTACTTTTCTTTGCATGGGTTTAACATACACCGCAACGTGCAAATGGTTTCCAGAAATTAATTATAATTTTATGCTATTATTTGTTTGATTTGTCAGTACGGGCACACGTACAGGTATCGGCTTCCTCCCGATTCGGCAGGATGATAGGAGTCTTTCACTGTGTTTCCCTCCTCGCTTATTTCAAAACCTGCACTCTGGATCGGCCTTGGTCTTGGCCTGCTCGTTCTTCTCGCAAGTCGGAATCCCATCGCGCAAAATCTGGAAAACACGTCCTTCGATCTCTTCACGCGCTGGAGCGCCAATCCAACTCATTGGCCCGGAGAGATTGCAATCGTGATGATTGACGAATCATCGCTTCAGACTCTGGGCAGGCGGGTCGGGCGCTGGCCTTGGCCCAGGAGCGTTCACGGCGCACTCGCAGCCGATCTCCGCCGTCAGGGAGCCCGCGCCGTGGTGTTTGATGCGCTCTTTGCCGAGCCATCCGAAAACGTGATGGAGGATGACCGCTTTGCCACATGGATCAAGGCCGTGGGCAATATCTGGCTCGCCCGCCTTGTCGGGCAAACCGGTAATTCTCTGGAACCAGTTTCCACACTCAAGGATGCCGTGGGAACACGCGTCGGCCATGTGGATATCGAAAAAGACTCCGATGGGGTCGTCCGCCATTACTTCACACGAAATGTCTGGGGCCATGCCGGCTCTTCATCTCTCGCCGTTTCCGTGGCCGATGGCAATGGCATGGCGGCGGCCGCACCCGATTCCATCATCCTGCGATGGTACGCGCGCCAGGATCAGCTGCAAACGCCTCCAGCATCGATCTTTGTCCTCGAGGGACTGGAAATCATGGGCCAGGTGCAGCGACGGGGCGCTCCAAAGGATTTTGACACGGACGACGTCCAGCAAGTCGTCCGCCTGCTTCGCTCGGAACCACCTCCTTCCACACCCGGCCGCTTCCGCGATCAGATCGTCTTCGTGGGTTGCAGCGCTGCGGCGACCTTTGACTCGCACGCGACGCCTCTCAACGGACACGAGCCCGGCGTCATGGTGCAGGCCACGGCGCTGGCCAACCTGATCCGTTGCGATTACCTCCTGCCCACACCGTTCTGGATGCGAGCCTTTCTCATCCTGGCTTCCTCCACACTCGTGACTGTCATCAGTCAGCGCGCTTTCAAACTTCGCTGGCAGATCATCCTGAGCCTTCTCATTCTCATCCTCATCCTGGGAATCTCGTATGCGATGTTTTGTGCCAATCGCTGGCTTCCGCCCGCCATGGCCATGGTTGCGGGGGCTGTCAGCTTTACGGGCATCATGACGTGGCGCTATTTCATCGAGGACCGGCGGAAGCGCGAACTGAAACAACTCTTCAGCGATTTTGTTTCGCCGGATGTGCTCGAGGAATTGCAAAGTCAGGCGGGCGGGATCAACCTGGGAGGCGACAGCCGGGAGGGGAGTGTCCTTTTCTGCGACCTTGTGGGTTTCACCACGCTGGCCGCCACCACCTCGCCGAAGCAGTTTTTTGATGCGATCAACACCTACCTTTCCGAAGCCAGCCAGGCGCTCCTGGCTCATGGCGCATACATCGACAAGTTCATCGGAGATGCCGTGATGGCGGTCTTCGGCGTGCCCAAGCCGCAACCCGATCACGCGTTGCGGGCCTGTTTTGCCGCGCTCGATCTGCGCGAGATGATGGTCAGCATCAACGAACGGCTTGGACGCCAGTACAATCTCAAGCTCGGCCTGCGCACCGGTGTCAACAGCGGCGAGATGCTCACCGGCGCCTTGGGATATGCGCGCAAACTCAATTATACTGTGATCGGCGACACCGTGAATCTTGCAAGCCGACTCGAGGGCGCCAACAAGGAATACGGCACGCTCATCATGATCGGCCCGCAAACCTACGAGCAGGCGAAGGATGGCATCGAGACGCGCTTTCTCGATTTGTTGCGCGTGAAAGGCGAAGTGCGCGCCTTCGCCGTGTACGAACTCATGGAGCGAAAGGGAAAGCTGACACCCGAGAAGGAAAAATTGCGCGAAGCCTACAACGAAGGAATCGAACATTACCGCCAGAGACGCTGGAACGAGGCGCTTGCCAGTTTTGATGGCGCGTTGAAAATCCATCCCGAAGATGGCCCAAGCTCCACATACCGCGGACGCTGTGAGCATTACAAAATTCATCCTCCCAGCAAAGATTGGGATGGCTCGTTCGGGTTGGACCACAAGTAGAAAGATGGAGCCCTTCGTCCCCGGGGATTTCTCCGCAGATTAACGCAGAGAGACGCAGATTCGTGAACAGCATTCAACCCCGCCATTTCGATTGAAAGCCTGGCTTTCAATCGAAATGGCGGGGTTGGGATCAAGGGTCTGAAAATCTGCGTGAGTCTGCGTTAATCTGCGGAGAAAATCGGGACCAAGGGTCTGAAGTGGAGGGACA
>JAHFSY010000023.1 GCA_023269615.1 Verrucomicrobiota bacterium | reverse complement strand
CGCCGGCGCACGCCATCCCATTCAACGCAGCCAGGCAAAACAACACATAAATCAACTTGAGAAGCATGACACGCTCACAGGCCTTTATTTTCTCCACGGGAGTATACTGCTTCGGGAATGGGTTTGGTCGGGTCAATGAAGCACCAGCATACCAGTGCGAAAAGGTAGAACGCCGCCACCGACATCAATCCCGCAGTCCATGAATGCGTGCGTTGCAAATGGAATCCTACCACCATGGACATCAACGCGCCTCCCAGGTTTCCGAAGGTGTTCATCGCCCCACTCACCACGCCCGCGTGTTTCCCCCCGATGTCCAGGCACACCACCCATGCCGGAGTGACGCCAGCCGCGGCGAGTCCGGCAGCCATGGCGAGGAGCAGGGCGGACACACGCGGTTCCGCAGTGAATGTCGCACCGACCACCGAGAGAGAGGCGAGAGGCAATCCAACGAAAGCCAGTACCCGCCTGCCAACGCGCAGACCGAAGCGACGGGAAAGCGCATCGTTCAGCACACCTCCGAGCGCCACGCCAATGGCAATGCCAATCAGCGGCCACGACGCAACCGCTCCCATGGTGTCCTTGTCGAATCGGCGCGCCTCCTGCAGATATTGTGGCAACCATGTGATGTAGAAGTACCAGCCGTAGATCACGCCAAAGTACATGGCGCACATGGCAAACAGGTTCCGGTTCAGGAAGATGCTCCCCCACGGCACGCCCGCATGTCGAATCGGTGGGTTCGTTCCAATGAGTTTCAGTTCCTCTTCGTTGACTCCGCGATGATCATGAGGGTCATCACGGAACCAGGCATACCACGCCACAGCCCAAACCACGCCAACGCACCCGAAAACCACAAACGCCATCCGCCACTGCATCACCTTGAGAAGCTTGACGACCAGCGGTTGCGTGGCCGCACCCCCGAGCGCCGCTGTCATGAGCGCCAGGCCAAACGCGCGTCCGTGCAAACGCTCCGGCAACCAGCGTGCATACACACGCGCGATTCCCGGAAAGGTCCCCGCTTCACCGAGTCCAAAAAGGGCGCGCAAAAGAAGCAGGGATACAAAACCTTTTGCCAACCCGGTCGCCGCGGTCATCAGCGACCACCACACCACGATCCTCGTGAGCATGAGTCGCGGCCCGAAGCGATCTGCCAGCCACCCGCTCGGAACCTCGAACAGAGCATACGCGAGCGTGAAGGCGGAGAACACCAGGCCCCAGTGGGCGTCGTCAATATCAAGATCCGCCTTGATGTCCGTCGCCGCGGTCGAGATGCAGACACGATCCAGATAACATACCGCCGTGAGGGTCAGCACAAGACCCAGAACACCGTAGCGGATGTTGGACGCCCCTTTCATCCGTGCGACGATACCCAACCCCAGCCTTCCACGCAACTTCACTTCGAGCATTCGCCCGTAACTGGAAGCAGCTATAAGTTGCCCTTGAGTCGTCAGACGTCCCAGCGGCTCGGATTGATTCCTGCGGCTTCGGTGGCCATGTTGGCGGGACGATTCGGGACATCGAAATCAATTTTCCGAGTGTTCAAACTCTTGAATAATGGACGGACGTGTTGCGGGAGTTTCGCCACCTTGTCAGCAGGCCAGTCCGGCACTTCCGCGACGGGTCCCGCCCATGCCGGACGATAGGCAATCGCGAGCAGGTTGCGGTCCTCTTTGCTTTTGTTTGGATAATTGGCGTGAAAGATGGACTGGTTGATGATTGCCGCGGAGCCCGCCCTGCACGTGAGCATCAATGCTTCGGGATGCGACAGGTAACGGTTGTACGGGTTTGCATCGGAGTGCAACGAGAGGTGCGAATGAGGGATCACCAAAAGCGGCGCGCGCTCGGGAACCAGATCGTCGAGGTAATACAGAACGCGCACCAGCCGTGGCGCGCTGGCCTGCATGCCGAAGATTTTTGACCCATACGGCTGCGCATCCGTATGGATCGCAATGCCCGGATGTCCCGGTCTTGAAAGGGCATAGACGCACGACGTGCAGATCAGCTCGTCCCCAAAGAGGGCCTCAAGGAATTGAGTCATGGCGGGCAACCCGATGAGATCAATGCAGTTGGGTGAATCCGTCCACTGGATATCCGTGCAACTCCGCTGGTTTTCGCTGTAATCGGTCGCCTTGGTGGGAAGCCGGTACAGTTCCGCTTTCATGGCGTCAATCTTGTCCCGTGAAACAAGATCGGGAATGAGAACATACCCTTCGATTTCAAGATGCTTGACACGCTGCGCGCGGGTGAGCCTTGACCAGTCCGTGGTTGAGCTTTTGCCTGGCTTATCTTCGATCGTCTTCATGGTTGGATCCTTTCAGCAAGGCATTGTCATAAATCAGGAAGACGCCAGAGTCCATTGACAGTTTTTGTCTTTCAAATGACACCCTCCGGATTCGGATGGACAGCCCGTACCCGCGTCATTACAACCCATGACCATGGACCCAGCAAGCATCGCCCGGCAATTTCACGAGGACGGATTCGCCATCGCCCGCGACATTTTTTCAAAGGAGGATCTCGTCCGCATGGAGCAGGAGCTGGACCGCTTCGTCCGTGACATCGGACCCACGCTCACGGACGGCGAGATTTACTATGAAGACCAGCCCTCCAAGCCCGTGAAAAGCATCTACCATCTCAACAAGCACTCGGAGTTTTTTAAAAACCTGATGACCGATGCCCGTCTCAATCGCATCGTGCGCGCCATCTTCCCCGAGGGCGACCTGCTCCAGTTCGCGGTCTCCTATTTTGCCAAGCAGGCTGGCTCGGGATCCGTCACCCCGGCCCACCAGGACAATGCTTTTCAAAATCTGATTCCGCCCGAGGATCTCGTGCTCACGATTGCGATTGACGAGTCCATGCCGGAAAACGGGCCGCTCACCGTGCAGAAAGGTTCGCACAAGCTCGGCCGCCTGCCACACCGCCCATCGGGCGTGAAAGGATTCAGCCAGATGTTGATCACGCCCGTGGACACCGTGAAATATCCCGAGGTGCAGATTTGCATGAAGCCCGGCGACATCTGCATGCATCAAACCAACACGATCCACCGCAGCGACGGCAATCCCAGCAAACACAGCCGCCGCCAGATCGGCATCAGCTACCGAACCACGCGCGCCAAACGTGACGAAGAAGGTTGGAAAAAATACCAGGCCGACCTTAAAAAATTGCACGAACAACACCCAACAGAGACGACTGCCCGCTGATGAACCTCGTCACCCGCGACCAACAGCACTTCCTCTTCGACCGCAACCAGCCTCCCGTTCTGCGGATCAAACCGGGCGAAGAAGTGACATTCGAAACCCTCGACGCCTGTTGTGGCGAGGTGCGCACCGTCGAGCAGTTCCTCCAGCGCCGCACCACCACCCGTCCCAGCAACCCCATCGCGGGACCTGTTTACGTCGAAGGCGCACAGCCCGGCGACACGCTCGTGGTTGAAATACTAAAGATTGACCTCGATGAAACCGGCTTCCAGCTCATCGGGCCGAAACGCGCGATCGTCCGCGACGAAATTCCCGAATGGACCTGTCATGCGTTCCGCACCGAGGGACAGCGCGTGATTTTTCCGAACGGAATTGAAGTGCCTGCCAATCCCGTGATCGGACAGTTCGGCAACGCGCCCGCAGGCGATCCCACAGCCCTTCCCAACCGCCTCGGTGGCAACCAGGATGTGCCGGCCGTTCGAACCGGCGCGCGGCTCCATATTCCCATCGAAGTCCCCGGCGCAATCTTCTCCCTTGGGGATGTCCACGCATGCCAGGGCGACGGCGAAGTGGTGGGTGCTCCCGAAATCGGCGCTCGCGTCACCGTCCGTCTCAGCTTGCGCCGCGGCGCGCATTCAGAATGGTTCATGATTGAAGACGCCGACTGCTGGCACACCCCGTGCACGGCGGAAACCGAATACGAGGCGTCGCGTCGTGCCCTGTTCCACAACGCCCACTTCATCGCACGCGAATACCACGTGGAACTCAAGGACGCCCTCCTCCTGCTCACGCTCATCGGCAAACTCTCCCTCTCGCGCACCGGCACATGGGGCACCCACGGCCCCGTCGTCACCTCAAGCTTCTCGAAGGACAAACTTAGACAGGCCATCGCACGCTACAGGAAATCCTGAGAGTTTCTCGCAAAGGCGCGAAGGCGCAAAGCCTGCCCTTGATCCCAACCCCGCCATTTTCAATCGTCACCCCAGTGACGATTGAAAATGGCGGGGTTGAATGCCGTTCAGAAATCTGCGTCCATCTGCGAAATCTGCGGAAAAATTGGGGCAAAGGGCCTTCGCGTCTTCTCGCCTCGCCGAAGCCTACGGCGTAGCGCGGGTGCGAGAAACTCTTCCTCTTCCCTGCTTGCTACGCGTTCATTTCCAGCCACCCCGCCAGCGGGACCGTGTTCCTCTCCCGATAAAACCAGGTGCCCTTGCTGCTCTCGATCACGGGAATATCGTGACGATATCGTGAAAATAAATCCGGGTGGTCGAGGATATTGATCTCATCCCAGTCCATGCCCGCAAGGTCCAACACATCGCGAACCTCGTTGCATAGCGGACAATCCGGCTTGGTGTAAAATTTTAGAACCTCCACAACGACAGGATGTTAGGTGAATTTTTTGCTGAACAAAAGCTTGAGTTTTCGCATCATTGTGAATAACTTTTTGTTTCTCGGTCAAACCACTTCGCACCATGACGCGATTTTTCGCCATCGCCATCCTATCGCTTGCCACCTGCATGGACTCTGTCCGCGGGGACCCGGAAAATTCGCCCACGATCCGGGTGGCTGTCCTGCGCGACTGTCGCAGTCTCGACGAAGCATTGAAAATTGTTTTGGAGCGTGAATATCAGGGAACCATCCGCATCATCAAAACCAAGGCCAACACCTATACAGCCATCAACATCCTCGACATCGAGGATTACCTGCTGAACGTCATCGGGCGTGAGATCAGCCCGACGAGCCCGCTGGAAGCCCTGAAGGCGCAGGCGATCGCCGCGCGATCCCACGCCCTCCACGAGGCTTCGGTTTCCGAAAACCAATCGTACGATCTCGTGGCAAACATTTCCCAGGCGTATTTCGGAAGGGAAAAACTTCATAAAAACGTGGTGCTCGCCATCGAAGCCACGCGCGGGCAGGTGCTCTACTTTCAAGGCAAACCCATCCCCGCCTTCTTCCACTCCAGTTGCGGCGGCCACACCGAGACCGCCAGCAACGTCTGGCAATCGCTCATCCTCACCAGGTCCGGCGTGCCCGTGAAATTCCCGGGCGCCGTGTATTGCTCCGCTTGCGCGAAGTCCGAGGAAACAAAATGGAAATTTGAAATCAGTGTGGCCACTCTCCAGCGCATCTTTCAACGTTACGGCTACAAGGTCGGTGCCTCCCCTTCCATCACCATCGCGCAGAAAGCCGTGGGCGGACACGCCATCACCGTCGCCATCCGAAGCGAAACCGGCGAATTCATCCTCTCCGCCGAAAAACTGCGCTCCATTCTCGGCTACTCGTCGCTCAAGAGCACACTCTTTCAGGTTTCTCGCGAATCGCTCCCCAACAACACGCCGGGTGACACGCTCCTCTTCACGGGCGGCGGATACGGCCATGGCGTCGGACTCTGCCAGTACGGCGCCCAGGTCATGGCCGAGCACGGATCCTCCTGCAACGCCATCCTCGCCCACTATTTCCCCGACTGCCGCGTCCAATCCCACCCCACGGACACACTCGTCAGCTCACGGTGAGCATTCAACCGCAGCCGAATTCGCCAGAATTTGGCCTCCGTCCGATGAGACCGTCGCCCCTGAGTCGCTCGAAAGCCCGCCTCTCACCCCCATCCCGCCAAACTCTGGCGAGTTCGGCTACACGAATCCGCGTCCTCATCAACATGGCGATGAGCGTGGACGGCAAGGTCTCCTCCCGCTCGCGCGAGCCAGTCACCTTCACGAGCCCCGAGGACAAGCGTCACCTCCTGAAAATCCGCTCCCAATGCGACGCCCTGGTTGTCGCCGCCCGCACCGCCCTCGATTACGAAACCATGGGCATCCCGAGCGCGCGCCTCCGCGCGGAGCGCGCACGACGCGGCCAGGATGAACATCCCGTCCGCGTGATCGTTTCGGGGAATCTCAGCCTCCCGGCCAATCTCCGGGTATTCAAGTCCCGCATCTCCCCCATTCTCATCGCCTGCTGCGAAACTGCAACACGCGCGCGGCGCAACGTCTTCGCCAGGTCAGCGCGCGTGATCGCATGCGGACGCCGCGAAGTCAACCTCCGCCGTCTCGTAAAAATTCTCGCGACCGAGTACAACGTGCGAATCATTTTGTGCGAAGGCGGCCCCACGCTCAACGATGCCTTCTTTCGCGCTGGCCTGGTGAACGAACTTCATCTCACCCTCTGCCCCCGCATCGTGGGTGGCAAAGACGCCCCCACCCTCTCCGACGGAACCGGCTTCCAAAACCTCAAGCAAGCAGCCAAGGCCCGCCTGGTCTCCTGCCGCAAAGCCAAATCAGAATGGTTCCTGCGATATAAATTCTGATCAGAATCGGAGAGGTTCTCGCACCCGCGCTACGCCGTAGGCTTCGGCGAGGCGAGAAGACGCAAAGACGCAAAGCCCTTGGTCCCGGTTTTTCCGCAGATTTCGCAGATGGACGCAGATTTCCGAACGGCATTCAACCCCGCCATTTTCAATCGTCACCCCAGTGACGATTGAAAATGGCGGGGTTGGGATCAAGGGCCTTTGCGCCTTCGCGTCTTTGCGAGAACCTCTCCGAAAATCTGCGTAGTTCTGCGTAATCTGCGGAGAAATCGGGACCAAGGGCGGACCGCCGCGCGGCCTCACACGCCCGGATTCAACCCCGTTGCCACATCCGTGCGATACGCCGACACCGCGGGGCCGATCCCCGCCAGCGCGCCCACGACGAGGACGCCGGCAAAAACCAGCGCCTCGAATTCATGAAAACTCCAGGGCGGAATCGTAAAACCAACCGCCATCTGCACCGCCGGCGCAGCGAGCTGGATGATCAAGTGCCCCAAGGCCACTCCCGCCACGCCGCCGATCGCCGCGATCAACACCGCCTCGCCCACCATGATCGAAAAAATGGTGCCGCGCCGGGCGCCCAGCGCGCGCATCACCGCAATGTCGCGACGCCGGTCATTCATCGAATTGAACATCGCCAGGCCGGTCCCGATCGCTGAAACAATGATGATCAACACCGCCTGCGCCACAAGGATCCGATCCACATTCCCCACGATGGTGAGCAGCTTGCGAATCTCAGCCGACGGCATCGCCGCCTGCGCATCCTCGCGGTTATTGATCTCCTTGAGAAGCCCCAGCACCGCAAATGGACCGTACGTCTGCAACGCCAGTGACGAAAGCTGCCCCGCCTCGGGATCGTTGTCCTTCTCCTCCTTCTTCCCGTTCTTTGCTTTTTCCTTTCCGCTCCCGGCTTCAGCTTCATCCTTCATCCTTCCGCCCTCATCCTTGCTTGCAATGACATGCCCCTTGATTTCATAAAAGCTGTCGAGATTGATGTACATCGCCCGGTCCGCCGGCGTGCCCGTCGGTTTCAATATCCCCACCACCGTCCATGGATCATCCTCATGTTTTTCCCCCTCTTCGTTCTGCTGGATCCCATGCGTCGCGACGAAAGTATCGCCAAGTTTCAATCCCGTCTGAAGCGCCGCCTCGGAGCCAAGCACGGATTCACGAACCTCCTTGCCCTTATTTTCTTCAACAAGATCACCTTTGCCATGGACTCGCGACACGGTCGGAGTTGCCTTCCCGCCCCCAATTGCTTTCTCTTCTCCGCGTTCCGCGTTCCGCGTTCCGCGTTGTGCCGCGTCTTTCATCGCTTTGCGCAATTCGGCCTCCTCAAAATGAAACACCCTCCCGCTCGCCAGTTCAAAGTGTTGTCCCTGTTGCGGCTCAAATTTCGTCAGGAATGTGTCCGTCGCCCCCACGATGCGGAATCCCTTGTAATTATCTCCCACCGCGAACGGCACCACGAGTTTGATCCGCTCGTCCTTCTGCAATTCCTCGTACAACGAGTACGGGATGTTCCCCGGCGATGCGTCGAGATTGTACACCACGTTCAACACCAGTTGCAGCGGGCTCCCCTTCGCGCCCACCACGAGATCAAACCCCGAGTAACCCACTCGCAGGCGCTCCTGCGACACCAGCTTGATCGTCAGGATCGCGATGATCAACGCCACCCCCACCGCCACGCTCAAACTCGTCAGCACCGTGGACAACATCCGCTGCTTCGCGTTGTTGATGATGATTCGTGCGAGCGTCATGGAAGCATCATTCCTTCTTGCCGAGGTAGGGCGTGCTCGCCGAGCGCGCCGTCGTTCTCCACCGAAATCACACGTTCGATTTCCACGAGCAACCGCTTCGGCGCGCTCGGCGAGCACGCCCTACCTCGAACATTTGAATTTCCAAACACGCTCATATATTTTTCAAATCGATCACCTTGCTGAACCGCCCCATCACCGCCGGGTCGTGTGTCACCAGCAGAAGCCCCGCTCCCGAGGCTGACGCCAGGGAAAGAATCAGCTCCAGCACATCGCGGCTGTTGACTTCATCCAGCGCCCCCGTCGGCTCATCAGCCAGGATCAACTTGGGCTTGTTGATCAACGCGCGCGCGATCGCCACGCGCTGCTGCTCGCCCGAGGACATCATGCGCGGGCGATGATGGACGCGCTCGCGCAAGCCAACCTTCTCCAAAAGGTCCAGCGCACGCTTCTGAGTGACGGAGTCCTCCTCATTTTGATCGCCCGCAAACACCGACCCCAAAATCACGTTCTCCAAAGCCGTGAAGCCGGCCAGCAGGTTAAAAGTCTGAAACACAAACCCGATGTTCCGCCCGCGGGCCAGGTCGCGCCCGGCCTCGCTCAATTGCGAGAGATCAGCCCCATCCAGCTTCACGCTCCCCTTGCTCGGCGTCCGAATCCCCGAGATCACGTTGAGCAGCGTTGTTTTCCCCGACCCGCTGTGCCCCTTGATGCAAACCTGCGCCGCCGGCTCCAGCAGGAATTCGCGGATGGCCAGGATCTTCAACAACGACCCATCCGGCTTCTCGTAATTCACCTCCAGGTCACGAATCTCAAGCAGGCTCATGGTGTGTATCAAAGCACTCAAATTCGATTTTGCAACCGCTTTTCATTTAGCCGGAACAGGCCAGACCATGTCCCGGCCATCCCATCCTCGGATGTAGCTCTGATATCCCTTTTGCGGCGGTTGAGTGCTGCCCCCGTCATCCACTCCATCCAACCCCACTGAGTAAAGCGTAAAACTTCCATCCGCATTCACGCGATACCGAAGAGGCTGGCCATCCATGAAATCCATGGGCACCTGCGTCATGATTTCCGGCACGAGCGCATCCAGTTTGGACGGCAATGCTTGATGCCGGAGCTGGTAACGCTTCAGTGCAATCGCTGCCACCGCCATTTCGCGCATCGTCTCGTTCTCCATGACACGCTGCACCACCCTTCCCAAGGCTGATCTCTGATCATACCCTCCCGCGCCGAAACAAAGATAACGGCAACGGTTGTAGGGTATGAACAACCCACCTCGCATCTGTTTCTTTTCGTCAGCAATTTGCTGTTGAAGCGACACGTCAATCCCTTTCCATGACGGATTCGTCGAGAACGAATGCAGAAGATCGAGCACTTCCTGAGACAGCACCAAAGCATGCAATTCATCCTGGTCTGCCCACGCATACTTCCAAAATGGAAACACGTAGTATTCCCATTTATGGAGCAAATCCCATCCCCATCCCGGCGGTTCCTGTCCCTCAACCAGTTCTCGCATCATGACGGACCGGACATCATGATGACGCACGAAATCGTAAACCTCAACCGTAGACACACGGCCCAGTGCAAATGCGCTGATCAAGTCGGCGAAAGCATCCCTCTTTCCAAAATCCGCCTGCATCACGGCAAGTTGAGGATCGGTCCATCCCTGAAATTGGCACGCCTGCCAAAGAATTCCGCAACCCATCCCCATCTGGGCCTCGCGGATGATGAAGCCGGGCAGATCTGAATCTTCCCGATGAATGCGAGTCAACTCCGCATAGGAATGCAGATCTTTCAATGCCGGTTCCGTCCTGCCTTTGTTTAAATCCAAAAGCACCACACCCAAAAAGTGCTGTGCCACCTGTCTCTTCTTCATGAAAACCCCACCCGAATAGACGAGCGTGACAGGGGCGTGGCTCATCAGCAAAGGCGGCGTTTCCAGCACACGCAAAATGCGCTCTCTCCCCGCGCGATTCGCCTCCATCTCCCTCTCAAGTTGCTCCCATGTGACTGATCCATCCACGTTTGGATTTGGCAATTTCCAGACAACCCGCCGCTCTCCCAATTGCAAATCCTTGCTCCATGCCGTCTCGATCGAGCACACACTCGCGTTGACATCCGTGATCGTGGAAGCCGCGTCGAAGAACTCCCTCGTTTTTTTCACGTCGTCTGCCGATGGCGTTGGAAAGCCGGTCCGCCAATCGAGATTGGCGCCTTTCGCGGTCAACTCCTTCTTATAGCGCGCCAGTGCAAACTTGCCGCGGTAGCGTTCGATCGTCAGGAAAATTACAATCAACCCAAGGATGACGCCAAAGACAATGGCCAGTCCCCGCATGAACCGCTTCATGAACCGCTTCATCCCAGCACTTTACCGCAGGTTGCGCGTGCCCGCCATCAGCAAGATTGAATGGAAACCGGGCCGCGCGGTTGGCCGCCTTGCGCCTCTTTGCGACCAATCTCTGTATTCGGTGCGGCGGAATTTGGCCGCGAAAGGGCACAAGAGGCGCAAGAATTCCGCTGAGGACTGAATCAACCAATCTGGCGCTGCGCTCCAATGCCATCCTTGTCCTGCGTTGGCGCAAGCTTGGACGGGTGCCACAGGAGAAGCACGGGGCTGGCGATGAAGACGGATGAATAGGTTCCCGTGATCACGCCCACGACGAGGATGAAGGCGAAGTCATGGATGACGCCGCCGCCGAAGACGAAGAGCGACAGGCTCGCAATGAAAGTCGTCAGGGATGTGAGCAGCGTGCGGCTCAGCGTTTCGTTCACGCTCAGGTTGATCAGGTTGATGAAACCAAACTTCTCGCCCTTGAGCTTGAATTCCTCGCGGATGCGGTCAAATACCACGATGGTGTCGTTGAGCGAATAGCCCGCAATGGTCAGGAGCGCGCCAACGACCGTGAGCGAAAGCTGCCCGCCTGTGAAGAAATAGAAGGCCAGGCAGATCAGGACGTCGTGCAGCAGGGCAATGATCGCGCCCACGGCGTAGGCAAATTCAAAGCGGATGGTGATGTAAATGAGAATGCCCACCGTGGCCCAAAACAATCCCGTGATCGCCGTCCACTGCAATTCGCGCCCCACCGTGCCGCCCACCTTGTCGAGTGCGATCTGCTTGAATCCAGCCTGCGGGAAGGATTTTTTCAGAAGCGCATCCACCTTCTCCCCCTGCTCAAAAGGAACCTTGATCTGCAAAGCCTCGTTTCCACCCTGGATATCATTCTCGTACTGGATGGTACCCTCCTTCATCCCCGCTTCGTCCATCACCTTTCTCAGGCTGGAAACATCCACGCGTTGGCTGAACTTCAAGGTGAGCGAATCGCCCCCTTTGAAATCAATCCCGTACTTTTCATCACCCTGATGGTAGGCCACCAACGCTCCCGCGATGATCAGCGCGCCGGAGATGGCGATGGCGGGCCACTTGAATCCGAGGAAGTTGAAATTTGTCTGCTTCACCATCGAAAGCATCGTCATCTTCTCGAACGGCGCGTAGCGCATCATCGTGTCGAACATCAGGCGCGAAACAAACACCGCCGAAAACACGCTGGTGATGATGCCCACGCTCAAGGTGTAGCCAAATCCCTGCACCGGCCCCGTGCCCAGCTTGGCCAGCACCAGGGCCGTGATGAGGGTGGTGACGTTGGCGTCAATGATCGTGCCGAACGCGCGGTCGAACCCGGCGTCAATCGCGGCCACAAGCGGCTTGCCCTTGCGCAACTCCTCGCGGATGCGCTCATAGATGAGCACGTTGGCATCCACCGCGATGCCGACGGTGAGGATGATGCCCGCGATGCCGGGGAGCGTGAGCGTGAACTTGAAAATGACGAGCGCACCGAAGAGCAGGACGATGTTGACGAGCAAGGCCACATTGGCCACGAGTCCCGCCCGCAGGTAATAAACAGCCATGAAAAGAACCACGAGCGACAGGCCAATGACACCCGCCGTGATACCGCTCTTCACCGAGTCCGCGCCAAGCGTGGGATCCACCCCGCGCTCCTCAATCACCTGCACCGGGGTGTCGAGCGGATTTTCCAGGGCGCTGGCGAGGTCCGAGGCTTCGACATAATCAAAATTGCCGGTGATCTGGCCGTGTGCGCCAATCTCACCATTGATCGTGGGGGCGGAAATCAATTTTCCGTCGAGCACAATGGCCAGGCGATGCCCGATATTCTCACGGGTGACCTTCCGAAAAATCTCACCGCCATCCGAGCTCAGTTCAAATGAAACCTCGTAACCGCCGGGATTCTGCATGGCCACCGCC
The DNA here is from genome assembly GCA_023269615.1 of Verrucomicrobiota bacterium. Lineage (GTDB taxonomy): Bacteria > Verrucomicrobiota > Verrucomicrobiia > JABWAM01 > JABWAM01 > JAHFSY01. The sequence goes on along the minus strand of JAHFSY010000023.1, from coordinate 50,269 downwards.
CTGATAATCTGCTTGCCGACCAATTCCGGCTTGACCTTGATGAGTAATTTTTCCTCGGAAACCCCGCTCTTTCTTTTCTTTTCCTCCAACAACATCAGTTGATAACCGGCCGGGGGCGACGCCTTTGGGGACGTCATCTTGAGAATCTCTTCCTCATTCCTGGGATGGACCATTCGGAATTCGAGATAGGCCACCCGCTGGAGCTGCTCCCGTGTGCTGGTCTTTTTCTCCTGGCTGAGGCCGGGGATTTCCACCCTGATCCGGTCCACGCCAACAGGCTGGATGACAATCTCGCCGAGACCTGAGGCGTCAAGGCGCTTGCGCAGGACCTCCATCGCCTTCGACCTTGCAGACTCGCGCTGGTACGATTCGATTTGGGAAAGATCGAGTTTGAGTGTGTACGCGGTCCCGCCCTGCAAATCCAAGCCAAGGGTGATCTGCTTCGAAGGCGGCCACACATAATAGATCGCCATCGCGAGGACCGCGAGCAGGGTGAGGTAACGGTTGAAGAGCGGGCGGTTCATCGGAAAAATCAGGCGTCCTTCTTTTCCTCTTTCTTGTCATCCTTCGCGTCGTCCTTCATCACCTGCTGGACGCCCGAGCGGACCATCTCCACCCGGGTGTTGTCGGAAATTTTCACCACGATGATTTTCTCCTTCACCTGCATGACAATTCCCAGGATGCCACCGGTGGTGAGCACCTTGTCGCCCACCTTCAAGGCGTCAATCTGCTTGCGAAGTTCGTTCTGTTGCTTCTGCTGGGGACGGATGAGGACGAGGTAAAAGATCGCAAAGATGATGATGATCGGAAAAACACCACTGAGAAACCCCTTGATCGGGGGCTCCGCCGGCTGCGCCTGGGCAAGTAATGTAAAAATGTCCATGGTCCTCATTCCTCGTTCAAAAATGTTAAATGCAAAATGATAGATGCTAAATGTCTCCGTCGTTTGGTTCCCGATAACCTTCCACGAAAGCGCGCCGAAAAGTTTCAAACCGTTCCTCGCGGATCGCCTCGCGCATCCGGCGCATTAAATCCTCGTAAAAGAAAAGATTGTGCCAGCTAACGAGCCTCAAACCAAGGATCTCCCCCGAGTTGAGAAGATGTCTGATATAGGCGCGGGAGAAATTTTTGCAAGCATAACAACCGCAGCCCTCCTCGATGGGGGCCGTGTCGTCCTTGTACCGCCCTGCTCCCACGTGCAAATAACCCGTCGGGGTGTAGGCCACGCCATTGCGCGCCACCCGCGTGGGCAGCACGCAATCGAACATGTCCACGCCGCGCGCGACCATCTCCACAAGCTGGCGCGGAGTGCCCAGCCCCATGGCGTAACGAGGTTTGTCGGCGGGCAGCCAGGGCGTGGCGGCCTCGATGGCCACGAACATTTCCGCTTCCGGCTCCCCCACGCTCACGCCGCCAATCGCGTATCCGTCGAACCCGATTCCCACAAGTCGCTCGGCACATTCGCGGCGCAGGTTTTTGTGCGAGCCTCCCTGCACGATGCCAAAAAGAAAATTGCCGGCCGCTTGTTCGCCAAGCGCTGCCTTGTGCTCCTTGCATTCCCGCGCCCAGCGAACCGTTCGCCCCACCGCTTCCCGCATGCGCGATTCCTCGCACGGCCAGGGCGGGCATTCGTCGAGCACCATCCAGATGTCCGACCCCAGCACGCATTGGATTTCCATGACCTCCTTCGGCCCGAGGAAGCAGGTGGAGCCATCGAGGTGCGACTGAAATTCCACGCCATGCTCCTGGATGGAACGCATCTTCGCGAGACTGAAGACCTGGAACCCGCCGCTGTCGGTGAGGATCGGCCCTTTCCACCCCATGAACCGGTGCAGTCCGCCCACCTTGCGAATCACATCGAGGCCGGGGCGGAGGTTGAGATGGTAGGTGTTGGCGAGGACGATTTCCGAGCCGATGATTTCCATCTCAGCCGGCGACATCGTCTTTACCGATCCAAGCGTGCCAACCGGCATATAGACTGGCGTCTGGACCACGCCATGCGAAGTCGTGACCTTGCCCAGCCTCAGCCCCTCTTTTGAAACAGAATACTCAAACATCCATCATCCCAACCACGGATGTATCGTGTAAGCAAGATGCGAATCTTCAGATGTCGAATCTTCAGATGTCGAATCTTCAGATGTCGAATCTTCAGATGTAGCCGAACTCGCAAGAGTTTGGCCCCTCGGATCCGCGTTCTGGCGAACGCAGCTACATCCTGCGCAGCGCAGCAAGAACTTGCTTATGAAGCGCACCATTGGTGGCCGCCGCGTCCCTGCCCCAGATCGTCGGCTTTCCAGTCCAGTCGAAAAAATGTCCGCCCGCTTCACGCAGGATCGGCAGGAAGGGCGCGCAATCCCATGGGTTCATCACGGGATCGAGCATGATCTCGGCACGCCCCGTGGCAACCAGCACGTAACCGTAGCAATCGCCCCATGTCCTCTGAAACCTTGTCTTCGCAGAAAGTCGCGCATACGCGCCGGACCGCTGCATCGCCATCCGCACATCCGAAACCAGCATGATCGCATCCTCCAGCCTCTTCACCTTGGAAACGCGTGCGATTTTTCCGTTCCACCGGCATCCCATGCCGGTGGCGGCCGTGACGATTTCATCCATCGCGGGCAGATACGCCACGCCCACCGACGGCTTCCCCTTCACCTCCACGCCGATCAACACGCCGTAGAGCGGAACGCCGTGGATGAACGTCTTCGTGCCATCAATGGGATCAATGATCCACCGGTAGCGTGCATCGCCTGTTGTCTCCCCGCCCTCCTCGCCGATGATGGAATGATGAGGATACGTTCGCGCAATACGCCTGCGAATGATCGCCTCCGATTCGCGATCCGCCCTCGTCACCGGCGTGTTGTCCGACTTGGTCTCGACGCGCACGCCGTTGTTGAAATATTTCAACGTCCGCGCCCCACCGAGATGCGCAGCCTCGATGGCGACCGCAAGCAGATCCTTGAGTGAAGGTTTTTTCATACGACGTATTGACCGCAGGGATGGGGACCACACGCGTCCCGCGTGTCTAAAATCGGCGGCTCGCCGATTTTTCCCCGGGACCAACGGATTTGTTCGACGAGCCGTCGAACAAGACACGCGAGCCGCGTGTGGTCCCCAGGCGGAAGATTCTCAAACTTAAATTTTTGAAGCGTCATACCTTCAAAGCCTCGATTAATTTCTCATGAATCCCATCGAAGCCGCCGTTTGAAAAAATCACCGCCACATCGCCCGTTTTGAGCTTCCCACTCGCCGCCTTCACAATCTCCCCGACGTTCGCCAGATAATATGCCTCGCGCCCTTTCGCACGAATATCAGCCATCACCTTTTCAGGATCGAGACGATTATCCTCGGGCAACTGGTCGAGGCGGGCGACCTGGCTCACAAAAACCCCGTCCGCCAGGGCCAGCGCGGCGGGCAGCTCGTTTTGAAACACCGCGCGCCGCGTCGTGTTCGAACGGGGCTCAAAAAACGCCCACAGGCGCCCGCCATTGTATTTTTGCCGCAGCGCCGTCAGCGTCTCGCGAATCGCCGTGGGGTGGTGGCCGAAGTCATCAACCACCGTGATCCCGTTCACCACCGCCCGCACCTCCTGCCGCCGCTTCACGCCCCCGAACGCCAGGAGCGCTTTCTGTATTTCTGAATCTGAAATGCCCACATGACGCGCCACCGTGACGGCCGCCGCCGCGTTGCGAACGTTGAATATTCCGTCCATCGGGATTTCGAACGAAGCCCCGCCAAGATTGAAGCGGGAACCCCCCGGCGAAAATTCCACGGCGGTGATGCGGTGCGAGGCGGAATCCTCACACCCGAGCAACACCACCGGAGTGATGGCCTTGGACACAACCTCGCGCACATTCGCATCATCGCCATTGGCCACGATAAGCCCGCTGCGCGGGACGATGTTGACGAGACGGCGGAAGGTGAGTCTGATCGCGTCGAGGTTGTCGTAGATGTCGGCGTGGTCGAACTCGATATTGTGGATCACCGCGACTTCGGGAAGGTAATGGAGAAACTTGGAGCGCTTGTCAAAAAAGGCCGTGTCATATTCATCGCCTTCGAGCACCGCAAACGCGCCTTTGCGAAAACAGGCGCCCTGCCCCAGGTTTTTCGGGATGCCTCCGATCATGTAGCTCGGTTGTTTACCAGCGCTCTCGAGAATCCACGCCAGCATCGAGGTGGTGGTCGTCTTGCCATGCGTGCCCGACACGACAAGGTTGCGGCGACCCCGCAGGAAAAATTCCTTGATCGTTTCGGGCAGCGAGAAATAGGCCAGCCTGCGGTCGAGCGCCTCCTCCAGCTCGGGGTTGCCCCGGGAGATTGCGTTGCCCACGACGACGAGGTCGGGCGCCATCGAGAGATTTTCCGGACGGTAGCCGGCCTTGAGCGCAATCCCGCGCTGCTCGAGGAACGTGGACATCGGGGGATACACATTCGCATCGGAGCCCGAGACTTCGTATCCGTTCTCCTTCAACGCCACCGCCACGCTGGCCATGGCGCTGCCGCAGATGCCGATAAAGTGGATTTTTGCTTGGGGAGGAAGCGTCACCAAGGCAGAATTCAGAATCCACAAATCAGAATCCAGAAGATTCGCATCCCACCATGCCCCACGCCTTAAAGATTTTCATGCTCACGGGCAACATCATCGGCTTGTTATGTGTGCCGCTCGTGCTTATCCGCAAACGCAATCCCGTCTCGGCCATCGCCTGGTCCCTGGCAGCGATCTTCGTCCCATGGCTCGGCGTCTTCTTTTTCATCCTGTTCGGCGCGTCGAGAGTCCACCGCCGCCTCAAGCGCAAACTCTACCATCGCTCGCGCTTCCTGCGCCTGTGGACCGCCAGCAAAAGCCTGGAGAGCGGCATCGTCACCGCGCCCACATGGGCCGACATGGACCGCTACTGCCTGCGCATCGGTGGCGCGCCGGCGACCGAGGGAAACGAAGTCCGCCACTACGAGGATGGCGTCACCGCGCTCCGCGACAAATTCGAAGCGATCCGCGCGGCCACTCGTCACATCCACGTTGAATACTTCATCCTGCACAACGACGGCACCGGGTGGGAACTCGTTGATCTGCTCTGCGAGAAGGCGTCTCAAGGCGTCGAGGTGAGGTTCGTGGTGGACGACATCGGCTCGCCCCATGCGGGCCCTCTCCTCGAAAAGCTTCGCGCCGCAGGCGGCAAAACCGCGGTGTTTCTCCCGGCGCACATCTTCCGAAGCCATTACGGAATCGGGCTGCGCAACCATCGCAAGATCCTGATCTGTGACGGGATCACGGGATTCGTCGGCGGGCTGAACATGGGAGACGAGTACATGGGCAAGTCCAGGGAGTTTGGTTTCTGGCGTGATTCCGATTTGCGGATCACAGGCCCGGCCGTCCTCGCCCTTCAACGTGTGTTCGTGGAGGACTGGGATTTCGCGTCAGGCGAACTGCTGACCGGCGACGATTATTTTCCACAGCCTGAGCGCAACGGCGACACGCGGTTGCAAATCGTGTGGTCGGGGCCGGACCAGGAGAACAACGCGGCGCGCGAAACTTATTTTGCGGCGATCACGTCGGCACGGAAACGCCTCTGGATTTCCACGCCCTATCTCATTCCCGACGGCGCAATCCTTGCCGGCCTTCGCGCCACGGCATTGAGGGGCGTGGATGTGCGCATCATCACCCAGTCCTACCCCCCCGACCACTGGCTCACCTACTGGGCGGGACGCTATTTCTGGGAGGAGCTGATGACAGCGGGTGTCCGCATCTTCGGATACGAAAAGGGCATGATGCACGCAAAAGTGATGCTGGCCGACAGCGCGTGGGGGTCGGTGGGCTCCGCGAACCTCGACATCCGGAGCATCCGCCTCAACTTCGAAATCAGCTGCCACATCCACACCGTCGGCGTCGTGTCCGAATTGGAAAAGGTTTTTGAGAACGACCTGGAGAGTTGCAAGGAAGTTTCACTGGGTGAATTCCGGCGGCGACCATGGAGGGCGCAACTGGCCGAAAATGTCTGCCGCCTGTTTTCGCCCCTGCTCTAGCATCAACTCTTCGCGCCGGCCTTCCTGAGCATTTCCACGACTTCCTTGTAGCCTCCCTCCCCGGCCTCCGACAATGCGGTTTTACCTTTTTTGGTTTTTGCAGCCAGATCCGCCTTCTTCTCCAGCAGCAGCTTCACCGTATCCTTGTGTCCTCCGCGCGCCGCGGCGATCAGCGGAGTTTCGCCGCTGGCGGTCTTCCCGTTCACATCGGCGCCAGCCGCAAGCAGGGCCGCAGCCACCTCGTTCTTTCCAAACTCGCATGCATACATGAGCGCGGTATAACCGCCCTTCTCCGTCCTCGCGCGAACATCGGCCTTGGCCATGATCAGGGCGTTGACCGTCTTGGTATGGCCAAGATCCGCAGCCCACATCAGAGGAGTCCTGCCCTCCTTGTCCCGCTCATTTACCTTGGCGCCATGCGCGACCAAAACTTCCACCGTCTCGTCATGCCCGTGCCGGCACGCATTGGAAAGGGCGTTCCAGCCGCCGGCTGTTTTGGCGTTGACGTCGGCGCCGCGATCGAGCGCGGCCTTGACTCCATCCGCGTCACCCTCCCCCGCCGCGTGAAGCAATGCCTCGTTCGGGGTCTCGGCGCGCATCACGAGTGCGGAGATGAGGAAGGCAGCGAGCGCGATCCATGGACTTGATCTTGACATTCTTTTGTAAGTTGGGGTTGTATTCCGTGCGGCGCACATTTGATTTCGCAAAGGCTTCGCAATTGAAATCAGTGTTTCCTAATTCCATGGCCAATCAACTCAAAAAAACAATGCGCATCGCCCCGCCCACGGCGGCGATGCTGGCCGGCGGCCCCTCCGCGCTCAGGGAAATCCCCTCCGTGGACGAAGCCGCCTCAGCCGGAGAGGAGGAGTCGCACGAAAGCGTGCTGCATTATTATGTTTTTGCGGATGACCGCCAGGTGTACGGCCCCGCGACGGTGAGCCTCCTGCAGGAATGGGCCGCACAGGGCCTGGTCTCCAACAAGACCTGGGTGTATGAGGAAGGTTCCAACACATGGAGAAAAGCCCAGCAGATCAAGGAAATCCGCGAGATTCTTCCCGCGTCCGTCACGGTGAAAGAAACAGGCAGCAGCGATGTGACGCCCGCCCAATTGCGCCGCATCCGGCTTTTCAGCGACATGGACGACCACCAGATCGAGGAATTTCTCGCCAGCCTGACCAAGGTTACTGTGGCGGCGTTCAAGCCGGTCGTGCGCAAGGGTGAGCACGGCAACTCGATGTACCTGCTGCTCATGGGCGAGGCCATCATCACGACGCGGGTGAACGGGGTGGAAAAAACCATGGCCAACCTGCGGCCCGGCGATTTCTTCGGCGAATCCTCCATCGTGGATGAGGGGCCGCGACCATTTAATGTCAACTCCACCGCCGACTGCACATTCCTCCGCTTCAAGCACTCGGATTTCCAGGAAATGCAGCGCAAACATCCCGACCTCACCGCGCGCTTCCTGACCGCGCTCGTCCGCCACATGAGCTTCCTCATCCTCGACACCAACAACCGTTTTGCCCAGGCAAAGGCGATGGTGCGCGGAAGCCTCGCCCAAACCGGCCAGATCACCATGCCCCCCGGCCACGCGAAGCGATAGGGTCTCTTACCTCGACAGTGGCTGTTTTTTATCGCGCGGCATCGCGATCATGTCCGTGGCGGGATGGATCACCGTCCAAACCGGCGCGGGGTGGGTTGCGGCTGTTGGGCCGGACGGTTGCGTGCGCAACGCGATGCACGGATATTCCTGCTTTGACAGTTCCCCGCCCTTCTCCAGGATCAAGTCGGCCGATCCCGCGAGGTAGTAATAGTACGCAGGCGAAATCAAGTAATGGGGGGCGCGTTCGCGGAAAGGATCATCCATGAAAACATGCAAAGGTTTTTGCATGTGCGCGAATTTTTTAAGATTGTCGCGAACAACATCCCTCGCCTCCTCGGTGACCGCGGGCGTTCCAACATACCTCCACGCAAACATGACCGCCACCCCAATCACCGCCATGGCGAACGCCTGATGCCGACGAAACGGGCTGAACCGCGCGCCGCACAGCGTCATGAATCCCACAATCGCAAAAACAGGGATTCCGATCCCCAATACGAAAACGGCAACCAGGGCGCTCCGTTGGTTTGAATCAGTGAAGAAATAATACCCGTAATCCGCCAGCATGGAGCAGTTGCCATCCTCCCACGCCTCAAAAAAATCCTGTGCGCATTCCAAAAATCCGGCGAGACAGAAAAACAGCCCGATGTGCAGCACAAGCCACAAACCAATCCATCGGTCGGAATCGCGCGGCGACCACTCGTCGGGTCCGGCCCCGGCCAACAGCGGACGCGCAACCCGCTCCAGCGCGAGCCCCGCCAGCAGCGCCATTGGAATCCACGCGGGCAGGTAATACCAGGGCAGTTTTGTCTTCGCGATGATGAAGACGGCGCTGGTGACCACGATCCAGGCCAGCACCCACGCGCGCGCCCCTTTCCACCACACAAAGCCGCACATCGCCTTTCGGCAAAAGAGCAACGCCACCCCCAGGATCACAAGCGGCGGCCACGGATAATCGCGCCACGCAATCTGCTCCACGTAATAATGCCAGGTCGTGTCAGCATCCTCCACCCGCCCCATCGAGTAACCCACGAGATTATGGCGGATCATGTAACTCCAGAACTGATCTCCATAATGAATCGTCTGCAGCGCAAACCACGGGACCACCATGATAAAAAATACCGCGCACGCCTTCAGCCATTCACGCGGCGGAATCCGCCCCGTCGCCCCGCCTCCCACCGGCACCCACCATGCCAACGGCAGCCAGAGCAGGGGCATCAGGGCGATGTGCCCCTTCGTGAGCACCCCAAGCGCCAGGCATGCCGACGCCACAACAAGATGACGCGGTTCGCCGCTGACACGCAGTTTCCAAAATGCCATCACCGCGCACGTCGTGAAAAAAAGCAGCGCGCTGTCGAGCTCTCCCGTGCGCGCGCAGTGGTTGAACAGAAAATTCCAGGTCGTCGCCAGGCAAAACCCCGCGGCGATGCCGGCCCAGCGGTTGAACATCAGCCCGCCCAGGCTCGCCACCGCCCACACCGTCCCGAGCGCGAAGATTGCCGACCACAACCGCGCCGTGAACTCCGACTCGCCCGCGACAAGATACGTGGCCGCCGTGAGCCAGAATTTGAACGGGGGTTTTTCAAGATAAGGCTCGCCACGATACGTCGGATGGAGCCAGTGCCCGTCGCGTGCCATCTCGCGCGCCACCTGCGCATGGATCGCCTCGTCCGCGCTGTTCAACTCATCAACCCCGAGGTGCGAGAAAAGCAGGATCGCGGCGATGAGAAGAAGCGCCCCTTCCGCAAGGAAATGTGACTTCGGTGCACTGCGATCCATGAATTCAAAGTACAAGATGCCGGCTCACCCGTGCGACTCAATTTGATACCGCTTTCGCCTCCTTGCTTGATTCACAGACGGTTTCGAGTCACGTTCAGCATCCCGCGCGGCCCATGCTGTTCAATTCCTACGTATTCATCTTTCTTTTCCTGCCCGTCACGCTGATCGTCTTCTTTGCGATCGGGCGGGAGGGACGTCATCGCCCCGCCATCGCATGGCTTGTGGGCGCATCGCTCTTCTATTACGGCTGGTGGAATCCCGCCTTCCTCGGCCTCATCATTGCCTCCACTCTCTTCAACTACGCAACCGGGGTCGCCCTCGCGCGCCGGCAGCGCTCGGCCGCCGGCAAGGCCATCCTCGCTTTCGGTGTCACGGTGGATCTCGGCATCCTCGCGTATTTCAAGTACGCACATTTCCTCGCTGAAAACATCAACTCGGCCACGGGTGCCCACCTCCATTTCGCCTCCGCCATCCTTCCGCTCGGCATCTCCTTTTTCACCTTCCAGAAAATCGCGTATCTCGTGGACGCCTACCGCGGAGAAGTCCGCAATTACGGTTTTCTCCAGTTCTTTTTGTTTGTGATTTATTTCCCGCAGCTCATCGCCGGACCCATCGTCCATCACAAGGAAATCATCCCCCAGTTCGCGCGCGACCGCGTGTATCGCTTTGAACCCCGCAACCTCGCGGCGGGATTGATGATCTTCTTCATCGGCCTCTTCAAGAAAGTCATCCTCGCCGACCGCCTCGCAGCTCCCTACGGCACGCCGGTATTTGACGCCGCCCTGCACGGGATCACCCCCGACTTTTATGAGGCGTGGGGCGGGGCCCTCGCCTACACACTGCAGCTCTATTTCGATTTTTCAGGTTACTCCGACATGGCCATCGGCGCATCGCGCATGTTCGGCATCCGCCTGCCCATCAATTTCCACTCGCCCTACAAGGCCGTGAACATCATCGAGTTCTGGCGCCGATGGAACATCACGCTCTCCCGGTTCCTGCGGGACTACCTCTACATTCCACTCGGCGGAAATCGTCATGGCCCCCTGCGCCGCTACCTGAACCTGTTTCTTACGATGCTCCTCGGCGGTCTCTGGCATGGCGCGGGATGGACCTTCGTTTTTTGGGGGTTGCTCCATGGCTTCTATCTTGCGGTCAACCACGCGTGGCACGGTGTGCGCCGCTTGCTTGGGCACGATCCCCGCCTCAGCAGTTGGCAGGGACGCGTCGTATCGCGCGCGCTCACCTTCGCCGCCGTCGTCGCAGGCTGGGTCTTCTTCCGCGCCGGCAGTTGGGACGCCGCCGTCACGATGATCCAAAGCATGACCGGCATGCATGGGTTCTCCCTCCCTCCCGAGGTGATGAAAAAACTCGGCCCCCTCGGGTCCACCTTGAGCCTTCTGGGCTGGCAAACGATGGACGCCGATCTTTTCCAGAATCTCAAGGGCGCGTGGCTCATCCCGCTCTTTCTGATCATCTGGTGCATGCCCAACACGCAGCAGCTCATGGCGCGTTGCCGCCCCGCGCTGAATTTTGACACGCTGGAACAAACGCCGAGCCACCTGCAGTGGATCGCATGGAAACCATCGCGCCTCTGGGCCGCCCTCGGCGGGGCCATCGCCGTGATCGCCCTCCTCAACCTCAGCCGCGTCAGCGAATTCCTGTACTACCAATTCTGATGAACCCCGCCGCCAATCCAAGCTCACGCTTCCTCCGCGACTGGACGATCTTCGTCGCGCTCGGCCTTGGCGCAGCCGCCGCGTTCAACTGGTTCATGGATCCATACTGGATTTACAATTCGCCAGCCATCCCCGGCGTGAACGCGATCAAGACGGAATTCGCCCCGCGCGTCCGCATGGCCAAGGCGCATGTGATTCAAAAACTCAAACCCAAGGCCATCATTCTCGGCACATCGCGCGCCGAGGTCGGCCTCAGTCCGGATCATCCGGGCTGGGATCCCCAGGCTGTTCCGCGATACAACCTCGGCCTCTCAGGCGCCAACATCTACGAGGCGCGGCGCTATTTCCAGCACGCCCACGCCATTCAACCCCTGAAGCAGGTCGTGCTCGCGATGGATTTTTTCATGTTCAACGTGGATTACAAAAACCAGGCCGACTTCGACGAAACGCGCCTCGCCGTCACCCCCGACGGACAGCCCACCCCCAACGCGGGCGGCGAATTCGCGCGGACACTCCTCTCGCTCGACGCCCTCAACTCGAGCCTGCGCATGCTGCGTTCGCAAAAACGCGAGTATGCCGAGCTCTACAAAACGAACGGATGTCGCGACTGGGACCACCGCGATCCATTCGTCGTGAAGCGCGGAGGCCACCGCCAGGTCTTCATCCGCAGCGAGCAGGAATACGCCAAGAAGCTCTGGTTCCCCGCGCCCACGTACCAGTACCGTTTCACCAACCCGGAGACAGGCGTCTCATCATTCGATTCCTACCGTGTGATTGTGCGGACTGCGTATCGCGACCGCATTGATCTCCGCATGGCGATCCTCCCCGCCCACGCGCACCTCAATGAAGCCCTGCGCGAATCCGGCTTGTGGACGATGTTCGAAGATTGGAAACGCGAACTCGTGAAAATCAACGAGGAGGAGGCCGCGCGGGCAAAGGCAAAACCATTCCCGCTATGGGATTTCAATAACTTCAGCAATTGGACACTGGAAGCCGTGCCGCCGGCGGGCGACATCTCCACACGCATGTATTGGTTCTGGGAAGCTCCCCACTTCAAGAGGGAACTCGGCGATCAGGTGCTAGACGTTGTGTTAAGTCCTCCAAAGATCTTCGGCAATTATTTTTTTCTTATTCACGTCCCAATCACCAGCGGGAACATCGAGCCCCAGCTCGAGCGCATCCGCGTGTTGGAACAACTCTATCGCGAAACCCATCCCGACGACATGAAGCAAATCAAGCAGGTCACTGACGAAGCCGCCTCGCTTCGCCAGCAGTGGAAAGCCCATTCCCTGAAGTAGCTGCGTTCGCAAGAACGCGGCCCGGGGCCAAACTCTTGCGAGTTCGGCTACATGACTCAAATCAAGCAGGTCAGCGGCTCCTACAAGAGAAAAACAGGGAAGGAGATCGGACAAACTGTTACGGATTTCAGAGGCTCAACCTTGCCTGGTGGAGGATGGTGGATGTGACATGACAAAGGGCGGCAACGGACAATCAAGCATGTCAGCGACGGCGCGCAAAAGCTCGCCCTCCCACACCGTGATGCTCCCATCGGATGCCGCAATGGCGAAGCAGGCGTCGAGGACCCGTTTTTTGAGCGGTGGGATCAGATGGACAAGTTTGTCGAGAGCCTGGTCAATCTGGTTGATTCCGCAAACGGAGCCATCGAGCAACGCCGGTTTTTCCGATGCCCTCAGCGCGGTGATTCCCCTCTCGAAAGCACCGCGGCTTGCCTCGACATCGCCGCTGCCGCAATGTGCCAGGGCTGACATCAGGATGGAGATTTCCTGCGTTACTGAGTCAAGGCTCTTGATGTTCGGAATGGGCGGCGGCAGGTGCTGCAGATAGATGTCCAGATGACGAAACAACATCTTTTGAAGAGTGAATTCAAAGATATCAATCTGCCCATCCGCCACGACCAGGTCATTCACCGTTTTACGGAAGGTCTCATAACTCGTCGCCGTCAGTTGCCTGAGTGCGGGAATGAGAAGTGAGATGATGCCCACATGGAATTCAATCGGGATGGCTGAGACTTCGGAAGCAAGGCGGCGCGTTTCCTGGAGGGTGCCCGGCTCGGTCTGCGTCTCGATGAGTGACATCTGCTTTTGACGGACTTCCGCGTCAGGACTGAGAAGCATGGCGAACAAGACAGCGCGGGCGCTGAAAGGCACCTTCAACGAATACTTCAGGAGAGGCGGGAGGGAGGCGATGACCTGCGATGCGTAATCGAGGTGTTGTGGCGTGAGCGCGCCAAATTGCGCAGCGGCGCTGAAGGGCTTCAGGGGCTTGTTGACCAGCCTCGCCATCGGACGCGCGGTCGCCTGCGGGGAGTTCAGCATGGACAGCGATCCGGCGAGCTCGTCCGAGTCGTCCTGCAGCCGTGGGGCCCCCTTCGCTCCCGAGGCGGCAACCACCGGCTGCAATGATTTCACATCAACGCCCTCGATGGCGCTGAGACGTTCGGGAATGGATGGATGGGTTGAAAACATCCCGCTCAGAAACCCAGTCAGGCCGTTGCAGAAAAACATGTGGCTGATTTCCTCGGCGCTTGAGGCCTTGATGCCGGACCCGTCATTGGCGATCTTCCGCAAAGCCCCGCCGATGCCGGCTGGATTGCGGGTGAACTGGACGGAGGAAGCGTCCGCAAGAAACTCACGCTGCCGCGAGACAGCGCATTTGATGAGCTTGGCAAAAAAAACACCGACAAATCCAATCACGAGAAGCGCAAGCCCGAAAAGGATGATGGCAATGACCGCATTGTTACTGTCTTTCCGACTGCTGCTGCTGCTGCTTGAGGAGGTCAGCCGCATGATCCAGTAACCAATCATCGCGATCAAAAGGATTCCCGCAAGGAGGCTGATGAGGCGTATATTGAGGCGCATGTCGCCGTTGAGAATATGGCTGAACTCGTGGCCGATGACGCCCTGAAGCTCGTCACGGCTCAGCTTGTCAATGCAACCGCGAGAGACCCCGATGACCGCGTCACCGGGGGTTTTGCCCGCGGCAAAGGCATTGATGGATTGCTCGTGGTCGAGCACATACACTTCGGGCGAAGCGAGCCCCGACGCGATCGCCATTTCGTCCACCACGTTCAGCAACCGGCGCTCCGCCGCGTTGGCGGTCTGGATGCTGATCGGCCGTCCTCCCAGCATGGAAGCGACCGCGCTTCCGCCCTGGGCAAGCTGCACCATCTTGTAAAGGCTTCCCAACAGGATGACCGTGATCGTGATGACGGCCGTCCACAGGAACATGGCGGGATTCCATCCAACCTCCTTGAACGCGGCCACATGGATGACAAGATAAATGGAAACGATGATGCCGATGACCGCGAGGATGTAATAGAAAACCAGCTTGGACGTTTGCCGCCGCGCCCTCTCCTGTTGCTCAAAGAAGTCCATTTCAAAATCCGGTTTCCTCTCTCAGAACTCCGTGTCCTCCGTGCCTCCGTGGTTCATTCTGCATACCCGCTGCCTCCAGAAAAAACGGCCGATGAAACCACGGAGGCACGAAGGGCACGGAGGAAAATGAAAATCCGGGTACACTCGGATCAGGAAAGTTTTACCTTGGGAGCTTCTCGTTCGGCTGCGTTTTCGAGTTCGAAGAGCGGTGCCGCATCGAAGTGGAAAAATCCGGCAAAGAGGACGTTGGGGAAAACTTCGCGTGACGTGTTATAGGTCATCACCGAATCATTGTAAGCCTGTCGCGCAAACGCGACCTTGTTTTCAGTGGAAGTCAGTTCCTCGCTCAGCTGCATCATGTTCTGGTTTGCCTTGAGCTCGGGATAGGCCTCGGCCACCGCGAAGAGGCTCTTGAGCCCCATGGACAACTGGCCTTCCGCGGCGGCAAGCGCCTTCATATTTTCAGGATTGGCCGGATCGGCGGCGGCCTTCGCCCGCGCGCCACCCGCCACATTTCGCGCGGCAGTGACGGCCTCGAGCGTTCCCCGCTCGTGCTTCATGTATCCGCTGGCGATTTCGACGAGGTTGGGAATCAGATCGTGGCGCCGCTTGAGCTGCACATCAATCTGCGCGAACGCGTTCTTGAACCGGTTTCGCAAGGCAACCAGCCGGTTGTAAATGCTGATGCTGAAAACTCCCGCGACAACGACGATCACGAGGAGCGCCACAAGGATTAAAAAAATGGGCGGCATGGATTATCCCGTAAACACACCCGCATGCTACCACCGCCCCTCCCCGGAGCAAGGAAAACCCACCTGCTTCCTGTGAACAGGTTCGCGACAAATTTGCTGGTCACCCTTCGATTCGCACCCCCGGTCGCCGCTGACAGCGGCTCCTACACGGTTCTGCGTTTTGTAGGAGCCGCTGTCAGCGGCGACCGGGGAAAACCAACTTTTTGTCGCGCACCCCCCTGCGAGCACTAAAACGAAGGGCCAAATATTTCCATATTGCCTGTTAACACTTGGGCGTGTTGTTGCGTCTTTGACCTTAAGGACCGCCATCTCAGATCTCAAAATTCAAACCATGCGAAGCATTCTATGAAAACAAAACTCATCTCGTTCCTGGGCATCCTTCTGCCGGCCTGCCTTGTCTTTGCAACCGAGAGGCCTGCTGCAGACAACGATCCTTTTGCAAAGAAAAGCCCACTCGTTGTGCATGAGTGGGGCACCTTTACCTCCATGCAGGGTTCAAACGGATCTGCATTGGAAGGGTTGCAGCACGAAGAGGAAAGCCTTCCGGATTTCGTTTATTCCCGCACGAAAATCAGGGAGTGCCCGCTGCGGGCCCACGGCTACAAGGGACTGGAGGTGCCGGCTTCCAAGGTCACCCAGAAAATGGAAACCCCGGTCATTTATTTTCACACGCAATCCAGCCAGAAAATCCGGGTGCGGGTCGATTTCATGGGCGGTCTCATCACCCAGTGGTATCCCGTCAGCAACCTGTTGGGACCCGCCGAAAATAAAATCAAGGATGGGCCGCTCGACATCTCCAAGGTGGAAAGCTCGTTTCTCGAGTGGGATGCGGAATTGATCCCGTGGACAGGCCAGGCACCGGGCGGAATTCACCAGGTCGAGGACACGAATCCGTGGAAGTACGCCCGCGAAGTCCATGCCGCCTCGGTGCGCACGCTCCCCCACACGGGACCTTTGACCGTATCCGCCCTCGTTGCCGGAAAAACCGGCACGGCTGCGGCTTCCAACCGCATGGGGCCATTCCCTGAAACCGAGCGCTATCTGTTTTATCGGGGGCTGGGCACGTTCTCCATGCCGGTGAAAATTGAATCCTCGGAAGACGGTCGCAGCCTCGTGCGCAACACGGGCCAGCACGCCATGCCGCAGGTGTTTGCCTTGGAAATGACGCCGAAGGGTGGACGTTTTCAATCGCTCGGCAAACTTGGTGGAGGTCAAACGGCCGAACTCTCACTGGTCAAGAGCCCATTGCGAAACAAGGACGTGGTCGTCCAGGAGATCAAAACCCAGATTCAATCCTCTCTCGTCCAGCAGGGACTCTTTGACGATGAAGCCGCAGCCATGGTCAAGACCTGGTCCCGCCAGTGGTTCACCACCGAGGGTTCCCGCCTGATTTACATCGTCGCCCGGGAATGCACCGACAAAGTGCTGCCACTCCAGATCACGCCAACACCCGACGCGACCGTTCGCGTGCTGGTGGGCCGTCTTGAATATCTGACACCCAAAGTAGAAGCGGAAATCACGGACGCCCTTCGAAACCGCCTCTCAAAAAATGATGCTCTGCGCGATGCCGCCACGGCGCGTCTCATGAATCTGGGACGTTTTCTCGAACCATGCGTGCGCTGCGCCCTCGCGAAAAACACGGACCAATCCGTCCAGAAAAGCGGGTTGGAAATTCTGGAGTCTCTTCAGAAATTGAACTCCGAAGCCTCCACGCTCGCAAGTGCGGGCAAGGGATGAACATACCGCGCTTATGAAAAAATTCCTCCTGACGCTAGCCGTGGTCCTGTTCTGTTTGTCGCGATCTTTCGGACAAGAGACTGAATCCACACCCTTCGATGCAACCTTCCGTTTTGTTTTTCACTCGGTACTCGAGGGCTTGTACGAAGATGGGGTGTCCAATGAGGATGTGGATCAGATTCTGTTGAGGAAGGAAAAAGACAAGGGGGCATACATCCATTTCATTTACTCATGCCCCATCTGCATGCCGGCCCTTCACGCCTTGTTGACGTACCGGGAGAGACCGGTTGGTGTTTTTGCCAAATACAAACACACGGGATATCAAATGCAGGAGCACACGTTCGGAAATGGCCTCACAAAGGATGAGAAGGCCCTGCTCCACAGCCCGAACATCAAGGAACGCCTGACCCTGGTCAACAGCCTGGTGAGCCGGTGGGTGGGGAGGAGGACGAAGTTGACCGGGGGAAACACGATCGGGCTGGAGGCTGGACGGGAGCAAGGCATGCGATCTTTGAAATCGTTTCGCGAAGAAGGTTCGTTGGACAGTTTTGCGCCCGGCTACAAAGATGACGACGTGGAGGAATGCGCCATCTGCAATGGTGCATTGGGCATGAAGTTCAAAACCAAGAAGGGGAAGTAGGGCAACGAATGCTTGAATGATCTATGCCAATGGAGTTGACATGGTCGTTTATGGAATCATCCGCGCCAGCGAATGCCCCGGAAAAAGCGATGGTTGATTTTTCCGAGCTGCGGCTGGTGGAGTCGGCACGCTGCGGGGACGACACGGCTTTCGCTACACTCCATGGACTCTACTCCAAAATGGTACACGGCATCATCCTGTCCCGCGTCCCGCGCAGTGATGTGGATGATCTTGTCCAGGATGTTTTCATCACGGCGCATCAAAAATTGCACAGCCTGCGTGACGACGCCACGTTCGGCGCCTGGCTGGCCACGATCAGCCGTCGCGCGGCCCAGACGCATTACCGGGGCAGGCGCGAAATGAGCCAGCTCGACGAGGAAATGGTTGAGCCGAACACGCCGACACACGAGGCGGCAGAGATTCTTTCCGTGATCCGCTCGCTGCCGGAAACGTACAGTGAAATTTTGATCCTCCGACTGGTTGAAGGAATGACGGGGCCCGAAATTGCAGAACAGACCGGACTCACGCCGGCCTCGGCGCGCGTCACGCTGTGCCGTGGCATGAAACTTTTGCGCGAAAAACTAGGAATGGAGGCCGCATCATGAATGCCGAAAATGACAATTACCTGTGGGACCGGAGCGGTAAACCGGATCCCCAAATCCAGCATCTGGAAAATGTTCTGGGAACACTGCAGTCCAAAAGGAAACTTCCCGATTTACCGCCACAACAAGACCCATCACGTGGTTCGCTTTGGGCCACCCTTGCCGCCGCGGCCGCAGTCGCGGCAATCGTCATTTTTTCTTTCCGTGCAAATCAACCCACCCCGATTCATCAACCCAAATCTGCATGGGAAGTGTCCGCGCTCCAGGGAACTTTGCGCTGCGGCCCACAGTCCATTTCCACGACCGGGCAACTGGTTGTGGGCGACTGGCTGGAAACCGACACATCTTCCAAGGCGCGCCTTTTCATCCCGAAGGTTGGACAGGTGGAAGTGAGCCCGCAAACGCGGATCCGCATCAAGGGTACAAGCGAACGGGAGCACCGCCTCGAACTGGCTTCCGGAAAAATTCACGCCACGGTTCTGGCGCCCCCGCGACTTTTCCTGGTCGAGACCCCCTCCGCGCTGACCGTGGACCTGGGTTGTTCTTATACCTTGGAGGTCGACAAGCAAGGCGACGGATTTTTGCAGGTCACCACGGGCTGGGTCGCTTTCGAGCGTGAAGGACACGAGTCCATTGTTCCGGCAGGCGCCCAATGCAAAACAAAAAAAGGCGTCGGGCTGGGCACCCCGTATTTTCCAGATGCCGGCGGGAAATTCATCGAGGCGCTTTCCCGCTTTGATTTTGAGAAAAATAAAAAGCAAGCCCTTGAAATCATCCTAGCCGAATCACGAATCCGCGACTCCATCACGCTCTGGCATCTTCTCTCCCGCGTGGAAGGAACCGACCGCGCGCGTGTCTTTGACAAACTTACCGCGTATTCCCCCATGCCATCCGGGATCACAAGGGAAGGCGTCCTGCAACTCGACCCAAAAATGCTCAAGCAATGGTTTCCGAGATTGAGGGCCGGATAAAGCTGACATCCGGCTTTCAGAAGAAGCTCTTCACCTTAACGGAATTCCCTGTTCGGGCTCGGGCTTGCGCGGGACAAATTCGGCGGCGCGGCGTTTTGCCTCGGTGATCTGGGCGGGCGTCATGTGGGCGGACATCAGTGCGAGTGATTTTTCGGCGTCCTTCCATCCCTGCGCGGCGGAGAGGGTGAACCACTTGAAAGCCTCCACGCCGTCGGGCGGGATTCCCCTGCCCGTGCGATACATCTCGCCCAGGATCGCCTCGGCACGGGCCTCCCCCGTGAGTGCCCGGGCTTCCACGAACTTGAACTCGGCGGAAGGCCCGGTCTGGCGGGGAATTTTCTTCTGGGGGAAAACAACACTCATGAAAACCATGACCGTCGCCGGCACAAGCAGCACGAGGACAAGTTTAAGCCGGCTTCGGGCGAGTGGGGTCATGCGGCAGAGATGAAACATCTGCAAAAGGCAAATGCAATGTCCTATTTTTGGAGGGCGCGGCTCCGTCCGCGCCTCGGGGGTCGCCGACGGCGCTACCTCCCCCACATCGCAACCCAGGCTCGCACGGAGGCGAGCCCTCCACCCGCCAGTCCACCCGAAAGGCAAAAGTTAAAGTGCGTTGTGAGGATGAAAGCCTCTTGCTGAATCTTCGGGGCTCTGCATAAGCTTTGGCATGAGTCAATTCTCCCCGAACGTCGCCCTTGTCCTGCCGCGCGAAGTGCCTCGCAAGTTCCGCAACCTTTGCATCAGCGGCCCCAACCTCGGCATCAACCCGCGGTGGGACGATCCGATGGCTGCAGCCCGCGACTCGTTGCGCGAAGCCGGAATCGCCTTCGATGAATTGGTCGAGGACGCCTCCCTGCGCTCGACGCTGCAGTTTCCGCGTCATCGCATCGCCGTGCTTCCGTTCGTGGACCAGCTTCTTCCGGACATGTTTGAAATCATCGAGGCGTTCGTCCAGAAGGGTGGAAAGGTGATCACGCAGGCTTGTTACGCGGGCGAGTATTGCTGGTGGGCGGATTCGGGATTTCATTTCAACTGTTACCTGTTTTCACATGACTACCGCGGGCCGTTGCTGGCAAACATGGCGGATTATCTTTTGAATGGCACAGTGGCCAAGCCATCCACTCCCCCGCCCTCTGCGCCGCGCAGCGTGCCGCTCGGCTGGTGGCAGTCAGCCTCGCTCATGAAACGGAGCGAACTGGCGGCGTGGGACTTGGAACCCGACGCGTTTATTTTCTGGGTGGCCACAATGGAACAGCCCAAGGAGCTTGTGGAGGCGCAGTTTGTGCGCGCGCTCGACCTGGCGGCGGAACGGGGGAGCAAAATCTGGCTGACGACACACTACGACCACCCCACGTCCAAGGGGTATGCCTCTTATTTCTGGCAGGGGAAAAGCGAGCTTCCTTACAGCGATGATTTTGTAAAGCGGCTGAAGCCCGCGACGCGCGAGGCGCTGCAGGGATACGTGCTCGGCGAGGCCGGCTCGGCCCAATACGGCAAGCTGGCGTATTTCACGGAAGCGAGCGACATGCGCGATGCTGCGGAACGTTTCAGGGCGGGCTTGAAACCGCGTCTTGATGAGCTGCGGCGCAAGGGCATGCGAACAGTCGCGATTTTCGAACACAGTTTGAACCATCACCAGAATTACGATGCGGGCGCGGACATTTCGCAGCTCGAGCTTTGCGCCGGCATGCCCGAGCCCCTGGGCATTGCGTGTGGCGGCGGGCGGGGCATGGCGCGCGCCCATGGAAAACCATTCGTGAGCGCGATCTCGATCTGGTACGGGGCTTATCGAATCGGGCAGTATGCCGATTCGCCCGAAGCTCTCTGGGACACCCTGCACATCTCGTACCTGTTCGACGCGGATGAAATTCATATGCAGGCCGAGCCGATGGGCACATCGCTCGTGTGCGGGAAAGCGCCGCGTGAAAAGCGTCCTGTCACCGCAGGACACGAGGAAACGCTTGCGGAATTCAGCCGGTGGACGCGCACCGTGGAGCGCAAGGGGGAGCCAGTCGTTTCCATCGCGATGGTAAAGGGACACTTCGACGGGTGGCCGGGCCACGACTCGGAAGCCGGCGTATACGGGTTGGGTCGCTCATTTCACCTCGAACAGAATGAGGATGGCCGCTGGGTCCACATGCATGACGCGTGGCATCCCGTGTGGAAAATGGGTGCTCCCGAACACTGCTGGCGGATTTATGATGTTTTCTATCCCCCCACGCACCCCTTCGATGACAAAGCCATCGCCTGCCGTGTTTCTTCCACACCGTACGGCCTCATCGAATGTTTTCATGCCGGCGCGACCGCTGCGCACATGAAAACATTCCGCCTGCTGATTCTCACGGGTTGGAACACGATGACATCCGACCTCGCCTCCAGGCTCTCCGAATACGTCCGAGGCGGTGGGACGTTGCTCCTGGGCCTCCCCCAACTTTCGTCGCACGTTCGGCGCGAGGACATGTGGGATGGAAATTACAAGTTCGACGTGAAGGCGGCGATGGCGGTTGCGGGATTCGAGATCACCGGACGAGGAAAAAAACAAAGCGGAGAGATAAAAGGCGACGACGCGTGGGTGACGGCGTTGAAGGACATTTCGGTTTCAGCTACTGGCGCCAACATGAAAACGGGTGGCAATGCCGAGGTTCTCCTGAAGCTCGGCGACGCGCCCGTGCTCACAGCGCATCGGCTTGGCGAAGGCGTGTGTTATTGCTGGACGACCTGGGAATATCCCGGCGACGAGGGCGTGCTGGAGGCGTTCAAGGCCGTGTGTCGGAAGCTTGCGGATGACCGGACGGAATTCCGCCTTCATGCCACGGGAAAAGTGGGCGCCGTGCCTTACGTGGAGGCGGACGGAAAGACATGGGTGCAGGCGGTGAATCACGAAGCCACGCCACAGAAAATCCGAATCCAGTTTCGCGGACAAAAAATGGAAAAGGAAATTCCAGCGAGATCACATCAGATTTTTCCAATGTAGAAGGGTCCCCTTGATTTCTTGATTTTACGGATGGATGGGTCTATGGTCTGCGAAGTCCATTGAACTCCGCACGCACAACTCCCTTTGGCCTGCTGCTCTCCGGTGGCGCGCTCATCATGTTCGGATCCTTCATGGGAACTGCGAATTTTTATTTAAACGCCTTTCCCCCAATCTGGGCGTGGATGATCATCACCCTTGGTGTCGCAATGGTGATCGTGGCGTTTGTATGGGGCTCCAACCCCGGCGAGGAAACCAAGCGCAAACTGATGGCCATGCCCATGGCAACGCGCCGCATGTACTGGCCCTTTCTCAAGAAGCTCCAGTTTTTCCCCGATAATGAGCTTCATGAAGAAATAGAGCGCCTCAAAACCGTTCATGACACCCGCTTCATCCCTCCCCCGAGGGACGAAGCGAAGGCGAAGAGAAAAGAAAAGGAGGAAGCCTTTATTCCTCCGCTGCAGGATTAGTCCAGCACGTCATCCACCCACGACAGGGTGGCCATCATGCTAGGAAAACCGAGCGTGGTGGTGGCGAGAAGCACCACATGGCGGATGTCCTCAGCCGAACAACCCGCCTCCCGCGCGCGCCGCGTGTGGCTGTGGACCGCCCCCTCCATCCGCGCGCCGACGGCAATCGCGAGCTTCGCCAGCGCGCGCTCGCGGGATGTGAGCGGCCCTGCGTTTTGGGTCGCCGCGCCGAGAGCCTGGTACGCATGCATGATGGACGGATGTTTTTTCCCGAAGCGGGTGAATCGGCCAGGAATTTTCGCCTTGGATTTGGACGCCTTCTTTTTCATGGAGCCTCATTACCAGAGAACGGGGCGTACGTGTCAAGAACACCCTCAGACCTATGCATTTGGAAGCAAACGCGCTATTGACCATTCATCGGTAGGAGCCGCTGTCAGCGGCGACCGGGAGCGATGGGCGGTGCGGGGATCGCCGCTGTCAGCGGCTCCTACATTCCGAATCAAACACATAAGCCCGCATCGTCGTTTTTCAGTGGAAATTTCAAGATGGCAATCTTCACCGAATGGTGGCATTTTCACGGGTTCCTGCTGAATTTGCACACCCTCCATGAAAGACCGTCTTTTTGACTGGCCCACTGTAACGCGTCACGTGATTGTGGGCGCCATCCCGTTTATCGCGGTTGTGCTCCTGTACGAGCGCTTCTTCAGCGAGTGGTCGCTGGGCGCCGTCATCGTGATCCTTTCGGCGGTCCTGCCTTTTGTCGCCGTGGGCTGGCTCGGATATCAGCATTGGAAACACCGACACGACAAGGGAAACCATGGATGAGCTGCTGACAGAGGGTTTTGCCCTTGGCGATTACGAGATCGAGGAGCGCATCGGGAAGGGCGGCATGGGGGTGGTGTATCGCGCGCGCCAGCTGACGCTTGACCGCCATGTCGCGGTGAAGGTGCTCCCCCCTGAATTGTGCGTGGATCACGATTACGTGGACCGCTTTCTCCGGGAGGCGCGAGCCGCGGCGCACCTCAACCACCCGACCATCATCCAGATCTTCGACGCAGGCGTCAGCGAGGACATCTATTTTTTTGTGATGGAATATGTGGATGGGAAAAATCTTGGCCAGATTGTCCGGGACCACGGACGCATGGAGGAGCGCGAAGCTCTGCGCATCGTTCAAAAGGCCGCCGAGGGACTGGCGTTCGCGCACAGCATGGGGATCGTCCACCGTGATGTAAAACCCGAGAACATCATGCTCACCAGCGCGGGCGACGTCAAAATCGGCGACCTCGGCCTCGCAAAATGGAAGCCCAACGAGATGGATGCCACGCTCACCGCATCGGGCACCACCATGGGCACGCCCTATTATATTTCGCCCGAGCAAATTCGCGGTTGGAAGGACATTGACGGCCGCGCCGACATTTATTCCCTGGGGATGACGCTCTATCACCTGCTCAATGGCCGCCCGGCATTCGCCACGGGCTCGGGCGCTGAGATCATGGCCCAGCATCTTTCGGACGAGGCTCCCCCGCTCCTCGCCGCCAACCCGCATCTTTCACCTGCCACGGCCGACCTGGTGGGGGCGATGATCGTAAAAAAACGCGAGAAACGCGTGCAGGAAATGGGCGAGGTGGCCGACGCGATTGCCGACATGCTGGGCATCGAGCGTTCTGCCACTCCCTTGCGCGGAACGCAGAGCGGGCTTTACAACACCAAGGCGTCTCAACCGCAGGCCGACCTGTGGTCGAGGCTGCTGCACACGGGTTCGCGCGGATTGTTCGCTGTCTTCGCTGGACTGCTCCTGGCGCTGATCCTGATCATCGGATGGAAATCGTTGAGATCAAAGCCGGCGCCCACCCCGCCTACAGCACCCACGGTCCAGAACCCGGCGGAGCCCCCAGCCAGGCCGGTTCCGCAACCGAATGTGGCGATCAATCCTCCGGTGAAACCACAACCCAAGCCGGTCGAGGTCAAGCCACAGCCCCAAGTCATCATCCCGGCGGTCGCCCCTCCCCCTCCGCCGGTTATGCACCCATCCGCTCTTCCCACCCAGGTGGAGCCCCCGGCGCCACCACCGCCACCACCGCCGCCTGTGGTGGTGGAAACTCCGGCAATCCCGTCGCGCCCGCCTCCCCAGCCCCGCTACGAGACGGTGGAACTGCCTTTCTTCGGTCCGAAAATCATCCGTGACACCACCATCAGCTCCCGCGAGCAACAGGCGAGACAAAGCAACCCACTCGACACGCTGGTTGC
This sequence comes from Verrucomicrobiota bacterium, assembly GCA_023269615.1. Lineage (GTDB taxonomy): Bacteria > Verrucomicrobiota > Verrucomicrobiia > JABWAM01 > JABWAM01 > JAHFSY01. The sequence goes on along the minus strand of JAHFSY010000023.1, from coordinate 25,411 downwards.
ACCCACGGTGGGACACTCCAGTGCAAGAGGCGATTTCAAGGCACTGGTGCGGGTTGATTTTCTTGCAACCAATCCCGGGCAGATGCGGGAATTTGCGAGGAAGATCCCCGAGTGCATGTCGGCCGTTCTCGAAATCACCCCGGGCTTCCTGAGCACCGACAGCCGAGACCTGGAAATCGAGGTGTGCCGCGTGTTGAAGCCATGGGGCATGCTGGGCGATTTGCCACCGGACCCGGCGTCGGGACGCAATGTCGACTGGCGCATGGCGGCTTCGCAATTCAACCGTTATCGAAACAGCCTGCAAACCGAGACCACCTGGAAAATCGCTTCGCAGACGCATGGCAACACGAAATGGTGGAAGGATGGCGCATCAGGACGCGACGAGGATTATTCCAGCCCCGCTCTTTCCTCCGCCGACACCGAGGCAAACAGTTTCCGGATCACCGATGACACGCGAAACAAGCCCATCCGCGTCAACGTCCTCGTGGATCTCCAGGACTGGGCCCAGAAGGTTCGTGAGGATGAGCAACAGCAGAAGGAGCCCACTCCCTATTACGGATGGATCATCCAGGTTTCGCGTGGCCAGGGTGATGTGCGATTCGCGGGATCTCTGGCTGCGTCCGTGAATCGCGATGCGGGAACGGGGCCGCGTCTGCTGATCACATATAAACGCAGGGTGGCGGATCCACTTCCACCAGTTGAATGATTCCCTGCTTCACCGCCACAATGCGCCCCCTTCCCTCAACCAACCATTCTCCCGCGCAACTTGTTCGCGTTTTTCTGATGAATGTAGTACATGAGTTGTAATTCGTATGCCCCCCCCGCCTCCGCCACCTCCGCAAGCACCGCCCCCGCCCCCGCCCCCATCGGCCGCGCCGATCAAGCTTCCGGTCGCCGAGAGCGCCCCCGCCCCGCAACCAAGCCCTGTCTTCCTCGTCAACTCCCCCACGCTGCTCGACGATTTTTTCGGCTTTATCAAAAAAGTGAATCCAAAACAGTTCGAGCAGATCCTCAAGGAGGGACAGCTCGTCCAGTGCGGCGCTGACAGCATCATTTACCTCCAGGGCGAAAGCTCCGATTCATTTTATGTGATCAACGACGGCACCGTGGAAATCGTGGTCTCCGACGACCAGGGGGAAAACCCGGTTCCCATCACCTACCTTTCCAAGGGTGACCTCTTCGGCGAGATCGGGTTGCTCACCGACGTGCCGCGCACCGCCTCCGTGCGCGTACCCGCCTCGGCCACGCTGCTGCGCTTCGATCGCGATTCCTTCCTCCGCCTGATCTCGAGCATCCCTGCATTCGGCCATTACCTCGCGATGCTGCTGGCGCGACGCCTTCACAAGACCACCATGCAGTTGCACTTCTACAGCAACGCGCGCGAACTTTCAGGAAGTCTCGATTTCTTCGACCTGCCCACGATCTTCCAGACGATCTCGCTCTCACAACAGCACGGCATCATGCACATCTACAGCCTGACCGCCGAGATCATGGGCGAGTTTGCCTTCGCCAATGGCACCCCCATTTCTGCCCGCTACCAGCATCTCTACGGGATTGAGGCGCTCTACCAGCTCTTTCAAGTCACACCCCATGCGCAGTTCGGCTTCACCCGCGCCAACGAGGCTCCCGTGGTCGAGGGCGGGTTGCAGCTGGGCAACGTCAACGAATTCACCATGGAAGCGGTCCACCTGCGCGACGAAATGCTCGCGCTGGAGGAAAAGCTGAAACTTGCCGAGGATAAACCCGTGAAGCGTGTGCACTCCCGCATGGACTGGAAATTCCCCGACCAGGAGGAGTGCGCCAAGGCCGTGTGGCAGTTGCTGGTGAAGGAACCCCAACTCGTCAGTGTCATTTTCTCCACCGTCCCCTCCTGCCGCTATCATGTCCTGCTGGTGCTGGACCGTCTCCTCGAAAGCAAGCAGCTCGCCTATGCGGAGATGACTCCGTACGGATATCGCTGAACTGGACGTGGTCCAGTCAATCACCCCTTGCCCATGCTTCGTCTCGTCAGCGTCTCCAAATCCTACTCCGCTCCGCGCTCCTCCCACGCGGAACACAGCGAGGTCGTCCACGCGTTGCGCAGTGTCTCGCTCCACGTCTCGCGCGGCTCGTTTGTCGCTGTCACGGGCCCCAGCGGTTGCGGTAAAAGCACGCTGCTCCATCTCACGGGCGGACTCGACACCCCCAGCTCGGGCGAGGTCTGGGTCAACGATCAGCCCATCCACCGCATGGACGAGCGAAAACTCAGCCTCTTCCGCCGCAATCATGTCGGCGTGATCTTCCAGTTTTTCAATCTCCTGCCGCAACTGACCACGCTCGAAAATGTCGGCCTGCCCCTGCGGCTCCTGGGAATTTCCACCGCCGAGTCGGAATCGCGCGCCTCACACCTGCTCGACGAGGTGGGCCTGCGCGGAAAATCCGCGCGCCTCCCCTCGGAGCTCTCCGGCGGCGAGCAGCAACGCGTCGCCATCGCACGCGCCCTCGTCCATCGCCCACGGGTCGTCCTCGCTGATGAGCCCACCGGCAACCTCGACAGCGCCACCTCCGCCACCGTCCTCGCCGTGCTGAAGGATCTCCAGCGATCCTACGAAGCCACGCTCCTCCTCGTCACCCACTCCCACGAAGTCGCCATGGCCGCCCAGCATACCGTCACCATGCAGGATGGAATGATCGTGTAATGGAAAACAACCACCTCCTCCAATAAGGCCATCATCCTTGTCATGACGCCTCGTGGATGCTATGGGACGCCCTGTGAACTATGGGGACATCTTTGTAATCGGCGGCATTGTGGTCGCAATCATCGGGGTGCTGAAGTTCATCGCGGCTGCATTCCATGAGAGCAAGATCTGGGGCGTTGCGGTCGTTATCAGTAATTTCGCACAATTCATACCCCCTCCCTTCGGCCTCCTCTTCGGTCTGACGGAGATACTGTTTTTCTTCCTCCATTTCCGCGTGGCATTACCGGGGTGCCTTGTTCAACTTCTCGGTGGCTTCCTCATCGGTATTGGCATCGTCCTCGTCCCGAAGTCTGACCTGGGCTTGTACTTTGCAAGTCGGTTCGGCGATAAGACTCCTCCCGAAGCCCCGCTACGATCACCATCATCTACAACCACATCCACATCCGATCCACCTTCGATCCAGATCGGCGATAAAGTCATATCAGGCTCTCCGCAACCTTCTCCTTCCACTCCTCGTCCATACACCGTCGCATCCGGGGAATCCAAAAAGGCCGCCAAGGCAGCAGCCCTGATTGACGCGGCAAAAAAAGGTGACGAAAGCCAGGTCTTCCGTTTGTTGCTCGACGGCGTGGACGCCAACGTGACGGATGAATCGGGCTGGACCCCCTTGATGCACGCCGCAGCCAACGGCCACAGCGAAGCCGCCCAGCGGCTGCTGGATAAATCCGCCACCCCGGACGTGAAGGATTCCAACGGCTGGACCGCCCTGCATCTCGCCGCCTACAGCGGATCCCGACCGATTGTTGAAGCTGTCGTGGCGAAGGGAGTCAAGGTCAACGCGAAGACAAGCAAAAGCACCACCGCCCTGATCTGCGCCGCCGGCCAGGGCCACGGCGTCGTCGTCAAATGGCTCATCGAAAGCGGGGCGGAAGTGGACGCCCAGGATTCCGATGGCAAAACCGCCATGGCCTACGCGACCCAGAAAAACCACACCGTCGTCATGGACCTCCTCAAAAAATCCGGCGCCAAGGACGTCCCGCCCCCCGCTCCGCCGCCAGCCAAGTAACCCAAAATATGGAGTGCGCCGAGTTCTCGGCGCCATGGGAGCCCCGACTTGTCGGGGAAGGGGCCCCGAGGAACAAGGGCGGTCTTTATTTCCCCAAGCGCCAGCTGTTTCCGCCTGGGGACCACACGCGAGCCACGAAATCCCCAGGGCTTACGCATTTGGGTTCGGCAATGGATAGCAGCTCGCCATTCTTGTGATTTTTGTGCCTGTTCACGGCCATATTCCCCTGCAACGGACGCAGAAATTGGCCACAAAGAGGCGCAAAAGGCACACGGCTGCCACCAGTAACTCCGTACCCACTCCAAATGGGTAAGCCCTAACGAAATCCCTTTGACAGAGCCGATGACCCCTTGTAGGTAGATGTCACGCCGTGACTGCGTCGTTATTAGCAGGTTTGGGGCTCGCCCCTGACACGGCGCCATTTTTTTGTGAATCATTCGATAAAGCAACTGACACCGGTCAGAAAGTGCGCCACCCCGAAGAAATGGCCTGATTTTGAATCACGCCTCGGGAAGACCTTCCCTCATGGCGTGAAAGGACCGTCATTGAGCAAGGTGATCGACGAACAACGCGGGAAACGTCCGTAAGCGGGCCGCGGTGGTGCGACTCGCGGATTGCCAACAGACGGTCAATGCGTCGGTTTCGGATCGACGTTTCGCGGAAGCGTCAGTTTGAAATTGTATACACCAGGCTTCAGAAACCCAGTGTCCGTCGTAAACTCCTTCTGAATGCCCTTGTATTCTGCGTGGATGTCTCCGACAGCAATCTGATCCACGCGAAATTCAAAAGTTCCATCCTCCTTGGTTGTGGTGCTTCGGTATCGGATTCCATTTGGACCGTTGAATCCTAGATCAACCCCGGCCTTGTCTATCGGTCTCCCATCCTGATCGGTGACCCTTCCATGGTAACGAAGAAGTTCGGCACCTGCGGTGATCAGGATGGAATCGTGGTCTTCGTCAAACTCGCCCCCGGGCCAATCGAAGTCATCCGCATTGTCGCTCTTGGATGTCCCATCAGGCTCCCTCCATTCAGACGAGCCGAACTTTGCGTGGAGCCAATGATGCCCGCTGTCTTGTTTAAGAATCTCGTAATAGCAGGGATAGACTCTCTCGAATGTGAATTCGCCATTCTTGTCCGAAGTTGCCGTCTGCTCAAATATCTCGCCACCTGCTCCTGTGTGGGAGGCCATGTGAAGATTGTGACGGATCAAAATACCATCGTTTGCGAGAGGGCGACCTTTCGTGTCAACAATCCTTCCGTCAACGCTAATTCCCTGATAAAGCTGAATCACGAAATTCTGATGTCGCTTGTCCAGCGCAACCACCCTGTCACCCCTTTCCAAATATGCTTCCTCGGGCTTGATTCCATGGAGGAACACGGGGCTCAGTCCTCCTGCATGCTCCTTTGTTGGATGAACAACAAAGCAGTATCTGCCATATCCGGTTCGCGGCAGTTTTTTCTCGTTTGCCGTATCGACGTCATAATTGCCGAACTTGACCCGGAACACGCCATGGGCATCAGACACAGCAATCTTGCTGTCGCTCATGAACGCACGCTCCAGACCGTACAACCAGATTTCAACTCCCTTTGCAGGCTTTCCATCCCATCCCAAAACCAATCCGGTTACCTCGGTGTACGTGATGGCTGTATCCGCAGTTGGAGCGTCATCGCCGGCAAATAAGAGCCCGCAGCCAGCCAGCGTACTCAGAAGGATGGCAACGGAGCAGACTCTGGGTTTCCTTTGACGGGGCGGTGTGAAGAAGGAAAAAGGGAAGCGCATCCATGACTCATCGCAGGATCGCCCCGGTTTCTTTCAGAATCACAACTTCGGCTCGGGAATCTCAACGGGCGGCGGAGGCGGACTGGTCTGCGGTTTCAACTGCGGAAAAAGGATCACGTCGCGGATGCTCTCGGCGCCAGTAAGCGTCATCACCAGACGGTCAATGCCAATGCCCATCCCTCCCGCGGGGGGCATGCCGTGCTCCAACGCAATCAGGAAATCTTCGTCCAGTTTCTGGATGTCATGACCCACTTGCGCCAGAAAACGTTCGCGCTGCTCGATTGGGTCGTTCTGCTCTGAGTACGCAGGCGCGATTTCCATTCCGTTGATGCACAGCTCGAAGACCTCCACCGTTTCGGGATCGTCGGGACTCACCTTCGCCAGGGGCACGAGTTCCTTCGGCAGATGCGTCACGAAAATCGGCTGGATCAACGCCGGCTGGATGATCTTTTCAAAAATCTGGTTCTCCACCTCGAACGGTTCCAGATGCGCCACATCCTTGATGCCCATCTTGAGTGCGGTTTCCTTCTTCTTGTCCACCGACCAGCGTCGGAAATCCGGCGACACGGCGTTGGACAGTAATTCGTAAAAGGTCTTTCGCTCCCAGGGCGGCGCAAAATGGATGATCTTCGCGGGCGCGCCTTCCGTCACGTGATGCGTGATGTCGAGCGTGCCGAACGCATTCCGTGCCACCGTGGGGATCAGCTCCTCCACCAGCTCCATCATCGTCTCGAAATTCCCGTACGCCTGGTAGAGCTCCATCATCGTGAACTCGGGGTTGTGGCGCCGTGAAATCCCCTCGTTGCGAAAGTTCCGGTTGATCTCGTAGATTTTTTCGTACCCGCCCACGAGAAGCCGCTTCAGGTAAAGCTCGATGGCGATTCGCAGGTACAAGTCGCAGCCAAGAGCGTCGTGATGCGTGACAAACGGATTGGCCGCCGCGCCGCCGGCCACGCTCTGCATCATGGGGGTCTCAACCTCCATGTAGCCGCGCGCATTCAGGAATTTGCGGATTTCAAAAACGATCTGGCTTCGCTTGCGAAAAAGGTCACGCACCTCCTGGTTGGACTGCAGATCAAGGTAACGCTGCCGGTAACGCGTCTCGACATCCTGCAACCCGTGCCATTTCTCAGGCGGCGGGCGCAGCGCCTTCGCGAGCACGGTGAAGGCTTTCACCTTCACGGAAAGCTCGCCGGTCTTTGTCGTAAAGAGCTCGCCCTCGACGCCGAGGATGTCGCCAAGGTCGAGGCATTTGAAGAGGTCGAACACCTTGTCCCCAAGCGTGTTTTTCTGCGCGTAAATCTGCATGCGATCCGTTTCATCGCGGATGTCGCAGAACATGCTCTTGCCCATGTCGCGATGGGCTGTCATGCGTCCCGCAATTTTCACAACGCGCCCCTCGGTGGGAGTGCCGCGCACCTGCGCGACGGACTCGCCCGGGCGGAATTCATTGCGGAAAGGGTCCACCCCCTGCGCGCGCAGCTCATTGAGTTTTTCACGCCGAAGGGCGATGAGATCGTGGTTTTCTTCCATGGAAGAAATAGCTGTAAGCCATAAGCTGAAAGCTACAAGCCAAAAGAGAGCAGGGCTTACGCATTTGGGTTTGGCAAGGCAGAACGGCTCATCATTTTTGCGTTTCTTGTGCCTCTTCGCGGCCATATTCCCATGTACCGAATGCAGAAATTGGCCGCAAAGAGGCACAAAAGGCACAAACATGGGAAGACGCAATTTTTATCGCCAAAATCCTCCCGGTATCGAACGCTGCACCTATGCATGTTGAAGACGTGGTGGTGGTCGGAGGCGGGCCGGCGGGGAGCGGGTTCGCGTTGGCCATGGCTCGCGCCGAAAAAAAAGTGGTGATCCTCGAAAAGGATTGCGTCCCCTCGCCCAAGGTCTGCGGCGGCGTTCTCTCGCCACGCTGCCTCCGCGCCATTGAAAAGATCGGGCTGAACGACGCCTTGAAATCTGTTCCCTCCAACACGCTCGACCATCTCGATGTCGAGCTGGCATCCGGCGGATCCTTGCGCATCCCGTTCCCATCGAACGGTCGGGCGGCGCTCGTGGTGGACCGTTGCGCGCTGGACGCCGCGTTCTGGCTCGCCGCCGGAAATGCTGGCGCGGAGTTGCACGAGCAAACCATCGCCACGCGCATCCAGCGACCCACGGAAGGCGGCTGGCGCGTGGAGGCGCGGAATTCGAGTGACCTGGTTTTCAACGCATCGACCCTCGCCGCCGCCGACGGGCGCAATTCATTTGTGGCGCGCCAGCTTGGGCTTGTGGCCCATGGCGGCGGACGGTCACTCTGCTACCAGTACCGTTTGAAGCGTCATGAATTCTCGCTGCACGGCGTTCACTTTTTTCTTTTTGACGGCGGGTATTGCGGGCTTTCGGTGGACGGCACGGGGCTGGCCCATCTGGATGTGATTTCACTGAACGGGGGCGAGCGTGAAAATGCGCTGCGCGAACGATTGATGCGGCAGAGGTCGAGTTTCGTGGAGAGACTCGATCGCGCCGAATTCTGCGATGAACGCACGGTGACCCGCTCGCCGATCGGCAGCGGATGGCGCCACGCGCCCGAGCGGGGAAACGTGCTTCTGCTGGGCGACGCGCAATTCTGGGTGGAGCCGTTCACCGGCGAGGGGATCAGCCTTGCGTTGGAATCGGCACTTGCCGCGGCGGAATCACTTGGATCGAAACACGTTCGTCCCCGGCCATCGCGCACGAATCGCTGGGTGGCGCGGGCGATTGGAAAACCATGGCTGGCGCGGATCATGGTGCGGTTGTTGCAACGTGCGCCGTTTGTGGCACGCTGGATGGCGCGTGACGTGTTGCGGTGAACGCACGCATTTCCATGGACGCCCTCCCTATACTCCCTGTGATTTCTTCGCGTGATGAAGCGGGGCGCTTTTTTGACGACGCATTCATCCATCGCGCTTCCGATTGGTCGGGTGTGAACACTGAAGTCCGGGCCGTTCTTGATTCAAGCGCGGAACGGTTTCGTCGAGACACCCGGCTGCGGGAGAGTTTCTGGCACCATCACGATCTGCTTTTCCGACGTCCCGAGGATCCCGAATACGTCCGCCTCATTGACGACGCGGAGAAGGACCTCGGTGACACGTCGAACATGCTGCAGGCGCTGCTTTTTTTATCCGCAGTCCCGCTCGTGAGCGAGATGCACCGGGGCCTCGGGATTTCGGAGAAGGTGACGCGTGACACGCTTTCGGACCTCATGATTCAATTTCACCAGTACAAGGCGGCAAGGGGCAGATGGGGGATGCGCAACCTGGCGTGGCTTTACAATCATCTCCGGGGAAGGCTGTTTCAGGTCGGGCGGTTGCAATTTATCGCGGGAATCTTTCGTGGAAAGCTGACGGCTTATCGTCACCGTCCAACAGGAGGGCTTGCGGCACTGGCACATGATGGAATTCGTTTCCGTCGGGACGGACAGATGGATGGAACATCGGGCGTGTGGGATGAGCAGGCATGGACCTCGTCGTTCCGCGAATCGCCCGATGGAATCACGGGCAACCCCATTCACGCGAATGGGAAGGCCTCACCCCAGAAAGTCAGACTGCCCACGCCTGAATGGCATCGCGTGCTGGATGCGACGACACCCGTTCTCGGCGTTCATATTCCCGGTGGAAGCCCGATGACGTTCGACGCGTGCGGACAATCGTTGAAGGAATCTCTCGATTTCTTTACGCGCATTTTTCCCGGGAAGAAATTCGAAGGTTTCGAATGCGTCTCATGGTTCCTGGACAACCAGTTGCGGGAGATCCTTTCGCCGGAGTCGAACCTCGTGCGATTCCAAAAGGAATTTCACTTATATCCTGCTGCCGAAGCCAGCGATCAACAAACCTTCCAGCGTGTTTTTGGCGGGGTGCCAGCCGACCTGGCAAAAGCACCCGCCGAGACTTCGTTGCAGCGCGCGCTGCTGGCTCACCTGCGCGCCGGCAAACATTTTCACCACGGCGGCGCATTCTTGCTCGTGGACGACATGGCATGGGGACAGCAGCCGTATGTACGGGCGTCAGCGTTGTGACTCCCGGAAAGTGTCCCCGACATCATACGTTCCGAGGTAGGGCGTGTTCGCCGAACGCGCCGAAACGGTGACTCGTGGAAAGTGAACGCGTGATTTCGAGGGAGAACGACGGCGCGCTCGGCGAGCACGCCCTACCTCCAGCAACAAAAGACGTCTGCCTTATGACAAGGCGTCTTGTTTTTCAGACACACCCTCAGACTCCAATCGCCGAGCAGAGTTCCAGCGCGGTGTGCCAGACGAGGCGTTTGCCATAGCGTTCCTTCAAGCGTCGGCAGACCTCGTGCATGATGTCGAGCCCGACGCCGGAATCCAGGGCCACGAGCGTCTGACAATGCACTGTGAAGACAACCGCGCGGCCCGATTCGGCCTCATCCACCAACAGGCCACGATCGAGACCGGGCGAAATCAGAGCGTCGGTCGTTTTGGCGACGACATCACACGGACCGAGAATGACAGGGAAAATCGGATCGTCCACGATGGATTGAAGCTCGTGGACCACGGCGCCGTCCCCGGCCTTGAACACGGTCTCGGGAGCGCGCTTCCTTTTTCCTTCCTCAGTGTACGAAGGAGCGCCGGTGTAGATGAAGCTGGCATGGACCTTGGGATTGAATTCGCGCTCGATGGCGATGAGGGCTTCGCCAAGGACATCCCGCCCGTCGCCGCAAGCGAGGCTTTTCCCCTGCGCGATGCCGGAGAAATCCGACATGCCGCCAACCGTGAGGCCGCGCGCTCGGATGCCGACGTTGGACAGGATCTTCCATGCGTGACGCAGATAGGCGCGGAGTTTTTCCGCCTGGCCTGTGACACACAAATGTGTGAGCCAGAAAGTTTCGGCGTGAGGAAGGCGGGCCCCGGTTTCGGGATCATAGGGCTGCGTGTGAGTGAGAACCTCGGGAGTGATGTCCATTTGTTTCGCGATGCGGTCGCGAATGATGGAAAGGATGCGTTTCAGGTCGTCGTCGGAAAAGCCGCGCACAGCCTGGTCCACCCGCCCGAGCGCAGCGGGGCAAGGGAGGCACGTGAATTTTCCACGGATGCCAAATTCCTCGATCATGTCGGCGAAGCGCTCGGCGTCCTTGACTCGTAAAAGAGAGGCCGGCGCCATGTCCCGCCAGCGGGTGGCCCACCCGGTGTCCGGGGTGTCATAACCAGCGGCGCTCTGCTGCAACTGCGCCCAGTAGGTCGCGTTCACCGGCGTGTCATCCACGATGAAACAGGCATTGATCAAATCATCCGCCACTTTGGTCCTGTCGATGAATGACTCCATGAATAAAATTCAATCTGATCTGAAAGAACCGGGATCAAAGGACCCTGTGAGGCATCATCGGCACGAATGATACGGGTCCATGCCTATTCACCCCACATTGCGAAAGAGCCATACCAGCCCCACTGGCCGGTACCGGTGGTCCGCCAGGGGGTGGCTTGGGAAACGAGCGGCGATCCAGCCTTCAAGAACAACCCATGGCCGTCCACGAACACAAAATTCAAGCCTTTTCCCCCGTGACGGAGGTACCCCGACAAGGACCCGTTCACGACCTGGTCGAAATGCGCGGGGTCGTTGGGATAGTCGATGGTGCAATCTGCAACCAGAAAAAGACCGGCGTGATTTTTAACTTCATTCAACGAGTGCGCGGGCGAACCCGGTGCGGCAGACACCCCGCCGAACGCGTCGTTCAAGCCAAATTGATACTCGGTGTCCCTCAGATCCTTGCCCGGGCACCCCTTGTTGGATGGAGGTTGCCATCTCACCAGCGTATCGCTCTTTCCCAGATAGTTCGTGATCGTACTGATCCAACGGAAGGCTCCCAGGGCAGGCGCCGTGGGCGGTTGCTGGCTGTTCAACCAGCCATTGTTTTCATCCGCCATGATGAGGCTTGCCAGCCCAACCTGCTTCAGGTTGGAAAGACATGCGGCTGTCTTCGCCGTGTCCCGCGCATTTTTCAGGGCTGGCAAAAGCAATGCGGAGAGAATCGAGATGATGGCCAGCACGACCAGGAGCTCGACGAGGGTAAATGCGACCAGACCGCGACCCTTTGAAGATCGAATGGAAAAAAAGGCGGTCATCGGGTGCGGGCTGGCGTTCAAACTGGAATCCAGCCTAGTCCACGCTGTCGGATTCGCAAGAATTCGCCTTTGACATAAATTAGCACTGGATTGACTTTTATGACTTGTGTCGTGACGTGGGATTCCGTACCGGTGGAAGTGCATGAGCCGAAAACGCCTCACGTCCGATCTGATGCCATTTCGTGATGTGCGCAGAAAAATCCCAGGCAGGCTCCTTGAGTATGACAGCTACCCGGGCAATCTGGCGTTGGAGATCTGGAACTATGTCCTGGTCATCGGCATTTCAACCTCTCCGCCCGGCCACGAGCTCGATGAACCGACCAGTCCAAACGGATACTTGCTTCATTACATTCGACGCGGACAATTGAGGCATTTTGTGGGAGGCAAAGCCTTCAACGCCAGCCGGGGCAACATCGCCCTTCTGGATCTCGGCATGGGACGCAGGCAGCGCAATGACACATCGCAAACTGTTTACCTGTGGTGGATTTATTTTGACGGCAAGAGCATGCCTCGCGTTTTTTCGGAGCTGCGAGCGGACCGCAATCCTGTTTTTGCGGGCTTGAATACGGGGCGGATCGAATCCTGCTTCAGGATGCTCTGGAAGCTGATCACCCGCAAACCGGTGGCTTATGAGGCGGAATCCCACGCGATGCTGGGCACGATTCTCGCGGAAATGTTTGCTTCCCGCGCACACCTGATGAACCCGTCCAATCTCCTCGGGCGCGGGAAGGGACTGTCCGCGAGCGTCCGGAAAGGGATTGATTTCCTGAAGCAGGTGCATTCCAAAAACATCGGCTTGAAACATCTCGAGGCGGCGGTGGGGCAGAACATCTGCCATTTTTCCCGAAAATTCCGACGGGAAGTCGGGATGTCCCCCATCCAGTTCCTGAATCGATATCGGATTGAACAGGCCAAACCCTTGCTGGAGTCGAGCGACAAACCAATCGGAGAAGTCGCCTCCATGGTGGGAATTCCAGATCAAAATTACTTTGCCCGGCTCTTCGGGAAGCTGAACGGGTGTTCACCCCAGGTTTTCCGAAAGAAGCGAAACGATCGAAAGCTGGACCGACGGCACAGGCGATAAAGTCCAACCACCTTTCGTAAACTTGATGCGGCTTTTCGAGGTTGACGGGCGGCCTTATTCGGACTTCTTGGCCCCCTCAGCGGGACGCTGCGGGGGATGGCGGACGACGAGGTCGTCGAGGCGGACATGGAAATGGGCGTCCTGCACCGGGGTTTTCAGCATGAAGGAAAAGGATGTCACTTTGCCAATCTTCCCGTTCAGGACCATGGTTTCGATCAAGTGCTCATCCGCGATAAAGTCCACCGTGTCACGTTCAGGATGAATGTGAATTTTCAGGTTGTGGAATGTCTTGGGATCGCTTCCCCACGGGGCGGCGGGCCAGTCTTTGTCCGGGTGAATTTTCAATTCGTGCCCGGCCAGCATCGCATCGGTCTGGATCGAAAAGCGCTCATCCCCGTTTCCCCACTTGAAAACCGGCTGCAACGATCCTGCATCGGTGACGGCCGTGAAAACAAGGATGCCCCAGCTTCCGGTGTCGGCCATGCGGTAATTGCACGAGATTTCCAGTTCGCCGCCCGGATCCTTGAATTGTGCGATGAATCCCCCGCCATCCCACTTTGACTCCTGGGTGCGCCCCTGGATGCGGAATCGCCCATGCTTCGATCCGATCTTCAGCCCCGGATCGCTTTTGATGATCTGAATGTCGTCGTCATCGTTGAACCGGAGGTGCAGGGCCGTGACCTCCTGGTTATGGACGGCGTTGCTTGCGCGAGTTTCCCCTGCGGGTTCCGCATTCGATTTTGTCGTGGCGGAAAGTTGGGCGGCTGCGAAAAGGATCGCCGCCGCGAGGGGGAATCCGTGCCATCCTTGTGGCATGCCACAGCATACACCAGAATTTGCGTTTTGTCCTCCCTGTGAACTGATCTGGTTTTGGAATGTAGGAGCCGTTGCCAACGGCGATCTCCGCACAGACCCTCACTCCCGCCTGCGTGGCCGTAGCCACTTCCCCGCTACGCCCAAGCGCTTCGCGGTGGCGAGCGGCGTGGCGCTCGCCGTCGCGACGAAGCGCTTTGGCGTAGTCGGAAAGGCCCGGTCGCCGCTGTCAGCGGCTCCTGCAAAATACTAACCAAAGGGATGGAATAAAAATCAGCCCAGAATTTGCCTGTTCCAGTCCGGGCGATTTTATGTCTAAGCTCAACCCATGATCATTCAACCTTCGCGGTTATTTGCCCAACCAGCTTTCGCAATGATGTGGATGGCGCTTTTGCTCTTGCCGATTTTTTCCGGGTGCCAATCCGCCGCGCGAGACGGAGACGTGGTCCTCGTCAAGGATGGCGTGGCGCAGGCCGCCATTTACGCCGCGCCCGAGGTGATGAACACCAACAAGACCTTTGCCACGGCGGTGACGTTTGCGGAGTCGGAGGCGGAGCTTCAGCGGCAACGGCTCCGCGAATCAGTGAACGATCTCGCTCTCTATCTTGGAAAAATGTCGGGTGCAAAAATCGAGATCATCACCCACGCGCCGGGGGCGTCCGACAAGCTGTTGCCGATTCTTGTCGGAGATCTTGCAAAAAATGAATTCGGGCCAACGCCAAAAAAGTCCACCTACAAACAAGCATGGCGGATGGTGGTTTCGCCCAAGGGCATCGGGCTCATGGGTGAATCGGATGAATCAACAAGCTACGCGGTCTATGAACTGCTCGACCGTCTCGGTTGCCGCTGGTACATGCCCAGCGATATGGGCGACGTCATCCCGGAACTGAAAACCATCAGCTTCCCGACATCGGATGTGACGGAAATTCCGGGCACCATCTATCGCGGGATCTGGTATGCCGATGACGCATTCAGACGACGCAACCGGATGGGTGGGTTGCTTTTGAACGCCGGCCACGCCCTGGAGATCAACAACTACATCACTCCCGAACAGTTGAAGGCGCATCCGGAATGGGGAGCGGAGATGGAAGGCAAGCGGGTCACCAATCGATTTTGCTGGGCGAATCCCGCGGCCGCCTCGGCGGTCGCCGATGGAATCATCGCCGCGCTCGACAAGCAATACACCCCCACGGTTTCCCTGTCGCCGGATGATGGCGCTGGGTTCTGCGAATGCGCGAAGTGCAAGGCGCTCGACGCCGGCGACTTCGACAAAAGCTTGGGGGTGATGTCCATCACGGACCGCTACATCCATTTCTGCAACCAGATTGCCGAAAAGGTGACAAAAAAATATCCGGACGTGCTCTTTGGTTTCCTAGCCTATGTGCAATACACGAAAGCGCCCGTGCGCGAAAAGCTGCATCCCAACCTGATCCCGGAAATTGCGCCGATCACGTATTGCCGGGCGCACACGATGCTGGACCCCACCTGCCCCTCGCGTCCGATGATCCTCCCGGCGGTCGAGGGTTGGGGCAAGGCCGCAAAGATGGTGTCGTATTACAACTACATGTTCCACCTCGCGGAAGTCGCAGTTCCCTACCCGATGATGACGCAAATGAGCACGGAGGTCCCGATTCTTTACGCGAACAACGTGAAGTTCTGGCAGCCGGAGACGATGCCCAATTTTGAATCCATCCTCCCGGGCATGTGGCTGACCATCCGGATGTCATGGAACACGACAGGGAAACCGTCGGAAATCCTGGACGAATTTTTCACCCGCTTCTACGGGTCGGCGGCCGGGCCGATGAGGAGTTACTGGCAGCTGTTTGATGACGCGTGGACCAAGACGCCCGAGCATGCGGGCTGCGCGTTTGGGTATGGAAAGCGCTTCACCCCGGACTTCATGAAAAAGGCTCGCGAATCCATGAACGCGGCAATCGCGGCGTGCAAGACCGACATGGAAAAGCGGCGTGTCAAATTGCAGGACGATTCCCTGAAACAGTTCGAACTCTTCATGAAGATGCGGTGGGACCTCGCGGCGGGGCGCCTTGCCGACCTGGGGAAGGACGGGGACAGTTACATGAAAACGCAAATCGGGCTTGGCGACCTTTACGCGCCGCAGTATTCCTTCACCAAGGTGGGCTTCAAGACCAACACGGTCTCGGGTGCCTACTTCGACTGTTTTTACGCCGCAACGTACTACGATGGCGCGCGGGTCGCCAAAGACTACAAGTTGATTGCCGGGCCGCTCGCGTTGCGATGCCAGGTGGACAAGGAGAAGAAGGGCGAATCCCTCGGCTGGCATAAGCCGGGCTTCGACGACAAGGACTGGAAGCCGACCGACCCGAGCGTGGACACATGGTTTTCGATGGGGTTGGACACGTACTACGGACCCATGTGGTACCGTTCGAAGGTGAATATCCCGGCGGCGCCCGGCGGCAAGAAAACGTTCCTTTGGGTAAGTTCGACCGACGGGGACTGCAAGGTGTTCGTCAACGGAAAACACATTCCGTATGTCATCGAACGAGGTGAGAAAAAGGGAAAGACAGCTGAATTCGCCTCGAGCTATTGCGAGCCTTTCTCATTCAACATCACACCAGCGATCAAGCCAGGCGCCGAAAACCAGATCGCGATCGTCGGCACGCACACATTCATCAACGAGCTGGGCACCGGCGGCCTCATCGGGCCGGTGATGCTTTATCAGGAAAAACCCTGAGCGCGTGTCCGTAAATTACAGGGTCGGAGCCAGGGCACCCCTCATTTCTTTTCATTGGCGTCCTTCACCGGCTGGGGTGCTTTTGGTTTCTGGGCGGGATGGCGGACAATGAAGTCGTCAAATCGGATATTGTAGTGGGCCCCCGTCGCTGGCGTTTCGAGCGTGAAGGAAAACGAGTCGACCCTGGTGATTTTATTCGTGAAGACGATGGTTTCGAGAAGGGTTTCATCCATCCACATGTCAACGGTGTCACGCTCGGGATGAATGTGGTATTTGATGGTGTGAAAAGGGTCCGACTCGCTGCCCCGTGGCATCGTGGTCAAAGGCACATTCCCGCCTTTCGGGTGCACCTTGAGCTCATGCGGCGCAGTGATGCTTGCGGTCTGAATCCAGAACGTTCCCTTTTGCTGGCCGAAGTTGTAACAGGGCTGCATGCAGCCAAGGTCGGTGCCCAATGTGAAGACGATCAGTCCCGAGGGCTGGCTGTCAACAATCCGATAGTTGCATGTGACTTCCAACTCCCCACCCGGGTCTTCGAAGCTTTTTGAAAAGCCTTCGTCATCCCATTTGGTGTCCGTCGTGCGTCCAGCGATCCGGAACCTCCCCTTCCTGCACCCGATTTTCAATCCCGGATCGATCTTGGTTATCTCAATCTCCTTGTCGTCATCAAACTTGAGATGGATGGATGTTTTTTCCGCCTCCAGGGATGGGGCCGATTGTTTCGTGTCGGATTCCTTTGGCGCCTCAGCGGGCGGTCCTTCGGCCTGGGCGGGGGACAGAAGGATCCCGAGCAAAAGAAACGGAATAAACCGCGACATGCCTGAACAATGAAGGTGGAACGCCGGTTCTGCAATTGTAAAAAAACCTGCTTGAACACGATCAGACCATCGTGGAGAAAAGGCGGGTGCCAGAAAAAAACATGCAGGCGGGTTTTGCGAGAGTGAACATCAGCCCGCCCTCCGGCACACCACTTCTCGGCGTGGGGGAGACCACAAACCGCATCAGCGTTTCGATCAATGATCCCATTCACGTCCGCTCCCTTTCCCTGCGCCACGAGGATCATGAGGTGCTCATCATGGCGTTTGATCTTTGTTTTCTCGGACGCGAGGACAGCGATCGTTTCAAGGGCGTGCTCGGTCGCGAGACGGGGCTTCTTCCTTCGCAGATTCTTCTCGCGGCGTCGCACACCCATGCCGCGCCGGCACTCGGGTGTTATTACGACATGGAATACGCTCCCCCGTTGCGCGACTACCTTCGGGACCTGGAACGCGCCGTGGTTTGCGCCGCAAAAGAGTCCCGCAACAATCAACGCGAGGTTCGCCTTCGCGCGGGAATGGCAAAAACAAAACTGCCTCTGAACCGCCGCCAGCTGCGCGATGGGAAAATCGTCAACGCGCCCAATCCCAAGGGGCCGACCCTTGATTCGTTGCCCATGTGCCTGTTTGAGGACTCACAAGGGAAACCTGTTGCCTTTCTCTTTTCGATCTCCACACACCCGGTCTGCATGCGCGGGCTGGAGGTTTCCGCCGATTATCCAGGCATGGCCATGGAGGCACTCGATTCCCATCTCGGCGCCACGTGCAGTATTTTTCTCCAGGGAACGGGCGGCGATTCACGCCCGCGTCCGCTGGGCGATGGAAAGATGGATTGGAATTTTGACAGCGGGGCGGATGACGCCCGGGCGATCGGCCGGATTCTTGCCGACGAGGTGAAGGATGGCTTGCGGGCATTGAAGCCGGTTGAGCCCAAAATCAGATCAGCGATCATCGAGACTCAATGGCCGTTTCAGAATGTGAAGCGTCAGGATTACGAGGCGATCCTGCGGCGCGCGGGATATCAGGCAACCCCCGACAAGCCGGACACGGGATCTTCGCTTGAAAAAATGCACCATCGCTGGGCGGGACGCCAGCTCCGGCTGCTTGATCAGGGGAACATGCCGAAGAGTCTCTCGATTCTGCTCCAGGGCATCCAGATCGCGGAGGGTGTTCGTCTCGTCGCCCTTGAAGGCGAGCCGATGGCGGAACAGGGCAAAGCGATGGAGGAATTTTTTGGCAACGACACCCTCACGTTTGCGCTCGGTTACGCCAACGGGGAAGGAATTTATCTCGCAACATCGCAGATGCTCGACGAAGGCGGATACGAGGCCGAGAGTTACTGGGAATACGGCCACCCCGCCCCGCTTGCAAAAGGTGCTGAGAAAACCCTGGTGAATGGCTTGCAGAACCTGAATTTCGGAACGTAGCCGAATTCGCAGGAATGAAAATGCATTCCATTACGCGATCTTGATCACCACCAGCGTGATGTCGTCGGCTTGTGGCTGCGACCCGCGAAACGCCGTGACCGCATTCATGACGGCGGTTTGAATTTCTTCTGACGATTCCCGCGCATGCTCCCGCATCACGGCTCGCAACCGATCCTTTCCAAACCTTTCACCCTGCAAATTCGGCGCCTCCCAGACGCCGTCTGTCCCAATGACGATGACCTGTCCCGATTGCAACGGCACCGGGCCGCCCTCCTCGTACTTCGCCTCCGGATCAATCGCCAGCGGCAGGTTGCTTCCCGTAAACTCATCGAAGGAATCATGCGCCGGATCGTAGCGGATTGCCGGATCGTGACCGGCGGAACTCCATCGAGCCACCCGCGAGGCTGTTTCGATCTCGAGAAAATAGAGCGTCATGAACTTTCCTCCCGTCACGTCGCGCGCGAGCTGGGCATTGACGCGTGCAAGGAGTTCAGAGACCGAGGCAACATCAGCAATGTCCGCGCGCAGGAGCGCACGCGCCGTGGCCATGAGAAGCGCGGAGGAAATGCCATGACCCGTGATGTCGCCTACAATGGCGGCGAGCCGTGGGCGCTCTCCACGGGTGAATTCGATGAAATCAAAATAATCCCCGCCCGTTTCGTCACAATAAACGCTCGTGCCGGTGATGTCGAAGCCGTCAATCCGCGGCGCTTCCCGTGGTAGCAGCTGCTGCTGCACCTCTCGGGCGAGTTCGAGCGATTGTTTCAGGTGCATGCCATCCTGCAATTGCGGCACCATCCGGTTGAACGCCTCGCCGAGCTCCTGGATTTCGTCATGCGTGCGAATGTTGACGCGCGTTCCAAGTTCGCCATCCGCCACGCGACGCGTCGCCGCCGCCAGTTCCTGCACAGGTTTGCTGATCGCACGGGCGCTCAACAACGAGAGAAGAAGAACCAAAGCCACCACGACGGAGCCCACGATTTCGATGTGACGCAATTGCGACTGCGTCTGGTGGAGCGATTCCTGCTGCGCCGCGAGCGCCTCGGCGATCACCTGGTCGTATGGGATGATGACCACCAGGTACATGCCTTCGCTCCGCGCAGGCCCATAGGCCCAGAGCGAGAGACGTCCCTCGTAATTCATCAGGTCGCTGCCGGCAACACCGTGGCGCATATTTTCCACCATGTCCTCGAATTTCGACGTATCACTCGAATGGAGTCGGGCGGCCTGGAATGCCCCGAGAGGGTCGGAGCCGTCGAGTCGAAAATAGCCGGGGTTCACATAGATCTGGACGTCGGTCTTGCCATTCTCCTCGACCAGCCCGACGAGAGCGCTGTGTGCGTCCTTGGGCCACCCTGCGGGTAATCGCAGGTTTTCAACGAGCTGCTGCACGCTGAAATCCAACGCGGTCACGCCGGCGATCTCACCGCCCGGGGTGTGCACCGGGACCGCTGCCGTGAGGATGATCTGTCCCGATACGGAGTCACGATACGGCCCGACCCAGACC
The DNA here is from genome assembly GCA_023269615.1 of Verrucomicrobiota bacterium. Classification (GTDB taxonomy): domain Bacteria; phylum Verrucomicrobiota; class Verrucomicrobiia; order JABWAM01; family JABWAM01; genus JAHFSY01. The sequence continues at coordinate 5,422 of JAHFSY010000023.1, read as the reverse complement.
AGGCGATCCTCCTCCTTCGCACGTCGATACCATGGACGCGTTCGCGGATCGTAATCGGAGGGCGAGGTGCCGTCGCCGGGATAGGCGCAAAAGAGTCCGTTCTCAAAGCCCGTGTACTGCCAGAAGATGATGTCGGGACCGTTCTTGAGCAGAAAGCGATAGGCGCTGGTCATGGGCGCAAGTCTTGCGATGTCCGTCGCAGCCGCCTTGCGCGTCAGTCCCGGCGCGAGCGCGAAGACCTGCGTTTCATACGTGACCGGAATCGGTTCCTGCTGTGATGAGGAAGGATGGTAAAGCATGTGACGCGAGGATTCGACCACACCAGGCGGGAGGATGCCTTTTTTGAAATCATCCCTGAAGTACGCCTTCGTTTTGAGATCCGGGGCGGAGACGAGGCAGCGTTCGATTTCACGCGCCTGGGAACGGAGGGTTTGTTCCACCTGGAGTCCGCGGGACTGAACCCATGCTGCTTTTTCATCCACCCACACGCGCAACTTTTGTTTTTCCCCGGCGGTGAGCGCGTCGCGCGTGCGAGCCGCGAGGTTTTTGCCGAGCTGCTCCGTGACCTGAAAATCAAGCCACGAGACGAAAGCGAGCGGCCACAGCGAGATCGCCAGCAGCAGCACGAGCATTTTCAGGCGGAGGCTGAATTTCACCGGTCGTGTCCGAAAAATCAAGATTCCGAGGTAGGGCGCGCTCGCCGAGCGCGCCTCAGGAGGGTCTTGGTGGATAGGTGGGTCAATGGGCGAACAACGGCGCGTTCGGCGAACGCGCCCTACCTTCAGCAGGGAAGAGTATTCTCACTTCGGCAGCAGCGCAACCAGGTCGTTGTGCGGCCTTGCGATCACGTGGGCGGCGATGAGTTTGCCCAGGCCTTCCGTCGCCTTCCCACCGGCGTCCACTGCGGCTTTCACAGCGGCAACGTCGCCGCGCACGATGACCGTCACGTAGGCGGCTCCGATCTTCTCCTTGCCGACGAGCGTGACATTGGCGGATTTCAGCATGGCGTCGGTGGCTTCGAGGGCTGCGGTGAGGCCCTGGGTCTCGAGAATTCCGAGGGCTTGTTGGTTGGTGCTCATGGGTTTGTCTTTCGGTTGGGGATAATCGGTGGGCAGGAACTGGTCCCGCCCGCCATAAAGTGGATTCTGTGCGTTGGGAAAATTCAGGACTTGACCCAGCGCAGCTTCGGGACGCGCGATGCAACGGGTGATGGCGCGTGAGCCAAGTTTTTCCGCAAAGACCTCAGCCGAGGAGAGCGCGGAGGCGACCGATTGGACGTCGCCATCGATGCGGATCAGAAGACTTTCACTCCCCGCGGTCTCGATGCCCAAAACCCGTATGTTGGCCGCCTTGGCCATGTGGTCGGCAACGAGTGCGGTGATGCTGAGGAAAGGAACCTCGGCAAAACCGAGCGAACGAATGGATTCGGTGGAAATCAAGACCCGCATCATGGCGGAAGCGGGGCCGTAAAATCAAGAATTACGCAATCTTGCAGCATTGCCTCGAAAAATGCGTGACATCCCTGCCTGCCATGTCACAGTCGCAATCATTTGCTTTGTGCAACAGCTGCGAAACAGGAGGAATCCATCATGAAAAAACCATCTATGCACCCATTGAAATTTGCCGGCTTGCTGGCTGCGCTTGCCCTCGTCATGAGCATGGGCTGCGGGAAGAAAGGGGACAAGGCCGTGTCGGGCGGCGGCGTGGTCTCCGCTGAAAAAAACAGTTTCAAGGATGTTGCGGCGCATCTGGATACGGGCGGCGATTTTTACATGTACCTTGGAACAGAGCGGGTTCTCGATGGCATTTCGCAGAACATTTCGGGCTATCGCCGGATGATCCAGGCGATTCCCGACATGAAGGAAGAGGACCGGGCAAATGCGAACAAAGGATTTGATGTCGTGACTCGATTGGTCAAGAGCAGCGGCATCGAGGAGATCAGCGGCGTGGGAATCAGTTCGATCGCGAGGGAGAAGGGGCTCTATTACAGCAAGTTCATGGTCCACCATTACAAGGGGCGCAACACGGGGTATCTCTGGACGTTTCTCGGCAAGTCGACCCATCCCCTGGCCAGCCTGGATCTGCTTCCCGCCAGCACGGCGCTGGCGTGGTTTTGCGATGCTGATGTTCCCCTGATGTGGTCCACGTTCCAAAAAGAGGCAACCGCGGCCGAGGTGCCGCAACTCGACGAAGCGCTTCGCACGATGCCTGCCAAGCTCGAACAGGCAACGGGCATCAAGCTGGATCAATTTCTTGGATCGTTTGGCGGCGAGGTCGGAATCGTGATCACGCTCGACGAAAGCAAGAAGGTTTCCTTTCCGATGGGGGGCGGCCAGCCCCAGGAGTTCCCTGAACCGGGGCTCATGCTCGTGGCGAAGGTGAAGGACGACACGATTTTCAACCTGGTCGAGCAAAAGATGGCGGGCAACCCGCAGGTGATCAAAGTGGACAAGGACGGTCTCAGGATGCGAACGCTTCCCCTGCTGATGCCCCTGCCGATGCAACTGCGGCCGACCGTTGCGCGGAGCGGGGATTATCTTTTCATAGCCACGACCGACGCACTGATCCAGGAAGCGCTCGCAGTGAAGAGCGGACAGAAAAAAGGGTTCAAGGCCTCGGATGAATTCAAGCGACTTTCCCAAGGCGTGCCACAACAGGGAAATGGGTTTTATTTCATGAGCAAGACATTTGGACAGACGGTCAGCAAGATCCAGCTCGCCGCCATGCAATCTTCGTCCAAAAAAGATCCCGCCCAGGCGCAGCTGTTCCAGAGTTTCGTGGATCCAAATAACGCGCCGTTTCATTACGGGGTGTTTGGCAACACAGATGAGGGATGGTTGACGGTGGGCAACGGCAATCAGGATCCCGGCAAGGTCCTTCTCGCCCAGGCAACGGTTTTCCCCATTGCCATGATGGCCGGCATCGCGGTGCCGTCCTTCGTTCGCGCTCGGCAGCGCGCGCAGGCTTCGACCGTCCTCAATGAAGCACGGCAGATGGATGCGGCAAAGGATCAATACGCCCTTGAAAACAACAAAACCGGCACGGTGCAACCATCGTTCAATGACCTTACGCCTTATCTCAAGTCAGGCAGCAAGCTGGCCACCAACGGCGGCAGTGACTCGCTTGGCAACGCGTTCCTTATAAACGATATTCAGAGCCGCCTGGCTGTCAGCGCCACAACTAAATACACGCTTTCAGCGGCAACTGGCGGCGACACGTTCTGGGGTCCGTATTCTTGAGAGCCTATCCGGAATAAGATGCCTTCCTTGTGGTAGGGCGTGCTCGCCGAGCGCGCCGTCGTTCTCCATCAAAATCAACATTCACTTTCCGCGAGCCCCCACCTTGGCGCGTTCGGCGAACACGCCCTACCTCGGAACATGCAATTGCCTGGTTTTGTTACGCAAGGAGTTTCAAAATCTCATCGGCCGCGTTCTCCGCGGCTTTTCCACGACCCAGTTTTCCGCGGATCTGACGGTAACCGCTCAGGATGGTTTTTCGGGTGGCCGGGTCGTTCAGCAGGCGATCCACTTCAGCGGCCAGGTTGGAAGCCGTGCATTCTGACTGGATGAATTCCCTCACGATCGCAGTGCCAGCCAGCAGATTGGGCATGGCGAGAAACGGGACCTTGATGAGCAGGCGCCCCATCCAATAAGTCGGCCACGCCACGCGGTACACCACGCACATGGGAAGCCCGGACAGTGCGGCTTCAAGCGTCGCGGTTCCCGAGCAGACCACGCCCACATTCGCCGCGCGGTGAAGATGTTCCGGCTTCTCAATTCGTGCCTGCGCGGAATATGACTTGATGATGGAGGCCATGCGATCATTCGTACACGCATAGGCACACTGGAGCCTGGGATGGGATCGCTTTAAATTTTCCTCCAGCTCCGCAAAGACCGGCATGTGAAAGTGAAGCTCGCGCTCGCGGCTTCCCGGAAAAAGACCAGCCAGATTCGGATCGCGCCCAGATTCTTCATACACTGCGGATTGTGACAGGGGATGCCCGACAAAGACGGCTTTCAATCCCGTCCCATCGTACACCTCGGGCTCAAATGGAAAAATGCAAAGCACGAGATCGAGATAATTCGCCATCGCCCATTTCCGTCGCTCGTCCCAGGCCCAGAGCTGCGGCGAAACATATTGCACGGTCTTGATCTTCGTCTTTGAAGCAGAATGCAGGTCGCGGACTTTTCGCAGGAGGCGCAGGTTGAAGCCGGGATAATCCACGCCGATGACAACCGCGGGCTGGCGTCGTTGGATTTCCAGGAGCAACTGATCCATCGTGCGCTTGAAAAGCGCATAATGCTTCAGAACTTCCACGATGCCGACCACGGCAAGGTCGCTGACATCCGCGAGGATTTCCATCCCGGCCTCATGCATCTTCGGCCCGCCCATTCCGGAAAAGGAGAGTGATGGATCACGCGCCTTGAGCGCACGGATCAGTTCCGCGCCCCGGGCATCACCACTGGCTTCCCCCGCCATGAGAAAAATTTCACGGTTCATGCGATGTCATGGCACCATAATTATGACACCATGGAATGTCAGTTATATTCCTCGAAATGAGTTGTTTGCGGGATTGACAGCGCTTTCTTCCCGGAGCAAAACACCCTCATGCACTACACCCATCTCGGCCGCAGCGGCTTGAAGGTCAGCCGCCTTTGCCTCGGAACCATGAACTTCGGGCCCTTCACCACCGAACCCGACAGCCACGCCATGATGGACCACGCACTGGAACTCGGCATCCAGTTCTTCGACACCGCCAACGGCTACGGCGGCGGCAAGCGTGGCGAGGGCATCACGGAACAGATCATCGGACGCTGGCTTGCGCAGGGCGGCGGACGACGCGAGCGCATCGTCCTCGCCACAAAGGTCTATGGCACCACGGGCGAGGGGCCGAATGACGGCAAACTTTCCGCGTACCACATCCGCAAGGCGTGCGAGGACAGCCTTCGCCGTCTCAAGACCGACCACATTGATCTCTACCAGATGCATCACGTGGACCGTGCGACGCCGTGGGAGGAAATCTGGCAGGCGATGGAACAGCTCGTGCGCGAGGGAAAAGTGATTTACGTTGGCAGCAGCAACTTTGCAGGCTGGCACGTCGCGCAGGCGCAGGCGGCTGCGTCCTCGCGTCATTTCATGGGGCTTATCTCCGAGCAATGCCGCTACAGTCTTTACACGCGAATGCCGGAACTCGATCTTATCCCGGCGTGCCGCGGCTACGGCCTGGGCGTCATCCCATGGAGCCCGCTCGGCGGCGGCTTCTTCGCGGGGACGGCCCGCGCGAAAGATGGGCGCGCCGCAGCAGACGACGGCGGACACCTCAAACTCATCGAGAAGCATCGTCCCCAGATCGAGGCATACGAAAATCTTTGCCGTGAAATCAGCGAAAGCCCCGCGAACGTCGCCTTGGCCTGGCTGCTTC
>JAHFSY010000085.1 GCA_023269615.1 Verrucomicrobiota bacterium | reverse complement strand
GAGCGTATAAATCCGAGTGCCTCAACGGGGATGTTTCTCATGCGTACCAGCTCTGGCATCTCCTAAATGGAACCTTCCTGTTCGCAGTTTGCCTACAAATGTCTGGCACAATTGGCAAAAGGTTTCCTCGATCAGGTTCATCCGTCGCCCTGCGAGGCAGATGATGGCCCAATGCCGTTTCAGCGGGCGGGTTCCTAGCGGGCGCATTCGCAGGGTGCCCTCCTTCAATTCCCTCCGAGCAGTCCATGGGACCATTACCCCCACGCCGAGGTTCAGTTTGACGAGTTCTTTGATGGCCTCGATGCTGGCGATTTCCATGATCCTAAATGGCACCATGTGCTCCGACCGAAAATATTCATCGACCAGCATGGCGGTGACGCTGGTCCGTTGGTACAGGATGTAAGGCTGGGTCGGGATTTCATTGCGAGGGATCACCCGCGCCCGGGCCCAAGGGTGGGATGGGGCGAAGGTAAAAAGAAGTTCGTCGCTGAAGAGCGGGCGCACTTCCAATCCCGTCTTGTGGTCGGGCGTCAGCACGAAGGCGAGGTCAATGCGGTTTTGCTGGAGCATCTCCACCATTTCAGGCGCGTCGCCGGACTCCACCTGCACTGCGGCGCGTGGAAAGGATTTTTTCACCCCGCTGAGCACGGACGGAAGAATATACTGGCAAACGGATGAGGCGGCCCCGATGCGCAGGCGGGTCTGCCCCCATTTCCCCAAACGTTTCATTCCCTCCGCCGCTGCATCCAGGGCGGCCAGCGGTTTCCGGATCTCCATCAGCAGTTGTTCGCCAGCCTGGTTCAGGTACACCTTTTTGCCCACCCGGTCCAGCAGGCGGCATCCGATCTCGCTCTCCAGCGCCTTCAGGCAGTGGCTGACTGCGGACGGGGTAAGATGCACGTCTTTCGCTGCAGCAGCCAGGCTGCAGCGCTTCGCCACCGCGCTGAAGATCCGCAAACGATAAGTATCCATTCCATGGAGCATGAGTGAAAAAAATTCATCGATGCAACTCATTATATTTTTGATCAAGAGAATCGGATGAAAAAAATTCATCGATTTATAAAAAAACATTCAATTTTGTAATGTGAATATTTGTTGTTTAGCGCGTGTTTTCCGCGATGGTTTGCCCGCATGAAATCCGACGCATCTCCTAGGGTGCCATTTCTCAAAGCCGGCCATCTACCCACGCTGCTCAGCGCCTTCCTATATTTCGACGTGAGCTTCATGGTGTGGGTGCTTCTTGGCGCGCTGGGCAACCATATGGCGGCGGACTTGAATTTGACTCCCGCGCAAAAGGGGTTGATGACGGCGGTGCCGCTGTTAGGCGGCTCCATCCTGCGACTGGCGCTTGGATTTCTGGGTGATCGGATTGGTCCGAGGAGGGCGGCATTGACGGGGTTGATGTTGACGCTGATCCCCCTTGTCGGCGGATGGTTGTGGGCGCAGACGTTGGGCGAGGTTTACTGCGTGGGGTTGCTGCTCGGCGTGGCCGGCGCGAGTTTTGCGGTCGCGTTGCCCATGGCCAGTCGTTGGTATCCGCCCGGACACCAGGGGCTGGCCATGGGCATCGCGGGCGCGGGGAACTCGGGGACCATCATCGCCTCGCTCTTGGCGCCCCGCCTCGCCGAGGCATACGGGTGGCATGCGGTGTTCGGTTTTGCAGTCATTCCGATACTGGTCGTGTCGGGGGTTGTATTTTTTCTTGCGAAGGACGCGCCCTCGTCGGCGAAACCCGCGGATCTGTCGGAATATCAGGTCATTTTGAAAGAGAGGGACACCTATCTGTTCTCCCTGTTCTACGGTGTGACCTTTGGCGGTTTTGTGGGGTTTGCGAGTTTTCTGCCGATACTCTTGCGGGATCAGTATGGGATCGACAAGGTGACGGCGGGAGATCTGACCACGTTGTGCGTGCTTGCAGGAAGCGGGATGCGCCCGCTTGGCGGGTTTTTGGCCGACAAGCTGGGCGGAATACGGATGCTGCTGGGACTCTATGCGGGCGTGGGGGCACTGGCTTTTTCGATGGCGCAACTGCCCTCGCTTTCTCGGGGCGTGTTGCTGCTGTTTCTGTTCCTGGCTTGCCTGGGAATGGGCAATGGCTCGGTGTTTCAACTGGTACCGCAACGATTTGGCAAGCGTGTTGGAATCATCACGGGCATTGTGGGCGCCGCGGGCGGGCTGGGCGGTTTTTTTCTGCCGACTGGTTTTGGCTTTCTGAAGCAAACGACAGGCTCCTATGCCGATGGGTTCGCGGTGTTCGGCGGAGCGGCGGCGATGGCGTTGCTGGCTCTTCTCGCAGCACAGAGGGAATGGGTCGGTCGCTGGGTGGCGCAAGGAGGCCTGGTCCACGGCGCGGTGACGGAGATTCCGATCCATGAAACGGAGACCGCTTGAAAAACCGCGTCGTCAAGACCATTTGCCCTTATTGCGGCGTGGGATGCGGACTTTCGGTGAAAGTTCACGATGACCAGATCATCCAGGTCAAGGGCGACGATGAACATCCCGCCAATCGGGGCAGCCTTTGCACAAAGGGTGCGACGATTGACCAGATCGTTCGTACGCCCAATCGCCTCACCCAGGCCCAATTCCGCATGGATCGCTCCACGCCCTTTGCGCCGGTGGAGCTCGATGACGCGTTGGCGCGCGTCGCGGGAACATTCAAGAGCATCATCGCCGAACATGGGCGGGACGCAGTGGCCTTTTACGTTTCGGGCCAACTCACCACGGAGTCGCAATATGTGTTCAACAAGCTGGCCAAGGGCGTCATTGGAACCAACAACATCGACGCCAACTCGCGCCTCTGCATGGCCAGCGCTGTCAGCGCCTACAAACTTGCCTTTGGAGCGGATGCGCCACCCACGTGTTATGACGACATTGAGTTGACCGATTGTTTTTTCATCCTCGGCGCCAACATGGCCGAGTGCCATCCGGTGCTCTGGCAGCGAATCAAGCGTCATGCCGCACGACGAAAGGCGCGTTGCCGCATCATCGTGGTGGATCCGCGGCGCACGCCCACGGCGGAGGGAGCTCATCTGCATCTGGCGATCCGGCCGGGGACGGATGTGGCCTTCCTCAATGCGATGCTCCACATCATGATTTCCCAGGGTTGGATCAGTGAACGATTCATTCGAAACCACACCGAAGGATGGGAGAAGGTTTACCAGATGGCGGAGGCATGGTCGCCCTCGCACGTCGCAAAAATCTGCGGGATTTCCGAGCTGGAAATCCATCGGGCCGCGTTTTGGTTTGGGCATTCATCGGAAGCTCTGAGTTTCTGGGCGATGGGTGCAAATCAAAGCACCCAGGGTGTCGCCAAAAATCTCGCCATCATCAATTTACATCTCGCCACGGGCAAGGTGGGGCGTCCCGGCAGCGGGCCATTTTCGCTTACGGGACAACCCAATGCGATGGGCGGACGCGAGGTTGGATACATGAGCGGACTCCTTCCCGGTTTTCGGGAGGTGACGAATTCCAGGCATCGCCGGGAAATCGCTGCGATCTGGGAAGTGTCCCCGCGTCGGATCCAATCCAAACCCGGACTGGACTCCGTGCGCATGTTTGAAGCGATGGAAGCCGGGCGTGTAAAGGCTTTGTGGATCGTCGGCTGCAACCCATTGGCAACCATGCCCGATTCCGCCCGTGTGAAGCGCGCCCTGGAACGGGTTGAACTTCTGGTCGTCCAGGATTGTTATCATCCCACCGAAACCTCCGCGCTGGCGCACGTGTTGCTGCCCGCCGCGCTTAATCTCGAAATGGAAGGCACGATGACAAGTTCCGAACGCCGGGTCAGCCTCTTGCAACCTTGTGTCCAGCCGCCGGGCGAGTCGCAGCCCGATTGGGAAATCGCCTGTCGCTTTGCCGCGCTGATGGGACACGAGCAACAGTTTTCCTACTCGTGCGCCAGCGATATTTTCGAGGAACACAAGCGGTGCTGCTCGGGCGTTCACTCGCTTCAAATGGATGGCATCAGCTATCGACGGTTGAGACGCCAGCCGGTTCAATGGCCCTGCGCCGATCATGCGAGCCATGGGGCGGCGCGCCGCTATCGTCGCAAAGTGTTTGCCACAGCCAACGGTCGTGCCATCTTTCACGTCACGCCATACAGCGACCCCGCCGATCTGGTGACGGAGGATTACCCCCTGGTGCTAACCACCGGACGACTTGCGCACCAGTGGCATTCGCGCACAAAGACCGCTCATGTGGCCAAGCTAAACGCGCTGAATCCCGAGCCTTTCATAGCAGCCCATCCCGAAGATGCTCAAAAGCTGGGATTGGCGGATGGTGACCGGGTCCGTCTTGTCTCGCGCCGGGGATTTGCGCGAAGTGTGTTGAAGGTGGATGATTCGGTGCGCTCCGGCACGGTGTTCATGCCGTTTCATTGGGGGCAGTCCGCCGGCGAAAACATCTGTGTCAATGCGGTGACTCATGGAAAAGCCGACCCTGTTTCGCATCAGCCGGAATTGAAATTCAGCGCGGTGCGAATGGAGGCGGCATGAACATGACGGAAAACCTGGATGTTCAATCCCCGTCGAAGGATTTCACAGAGGAACAAAAGGGGTATCTGAAGGGATTTGTGCACGGGCTTCAGGCCGTCGCGCAGGAGGCACCGTCCCGGGGCGCAGTTTCGTTTTGCGAGGTGGAACCCGATCCGGTTTCAGCAACAAGGCGTTATCCTGGACATGGCAGGGGCAGGCTGATTTCCGAGGAGCAGGTGAAACAGGATCAGCACCCGCTGGATTCATGGGAGCTCCTGTTGCAGCATGCGCGCGAAAATAAGAAACCAGAAAAGGAAAACATCTTCCGTTTCAAATGGCACGGGTTGTTTCATCTGACGCCCAACGCCGATGGCTTTATGGCGCGCATTCGCATTCCGGCGGGGCAACTCAGGAGTTTTCAAGTTCGTGAAATTGCGCACATGTCCAGGGAACTCGCCAGCGGCTTTGTCGACATCACCACGCGCGCCAACATCCAGCTTCGCGTGTTTCAAATCAAGGATGCCCCTGAGGTGTTGCGTCGTTTGCAGGGTGTGGGTTTGTTCACGCGTGGCGCGGGGGCGGACAATGTTCGCAACATCACCTGCAATCCCACCGCTGGCCTGGACCCGCATGAGTGGATGGATGCGAGTCCCTTCGCCCACGGGCTGTCGCAGATGATCCTGAACAGCAGGGAGTTTTATGATCTTCCGCGCAAATTCAACGTGGCGTTCGACGGCGGTGGGATGATTGGCGTTGTTGAGGACACGAATGACATTGGCATGCGCATTTGCCGCGTACGCGAATTACAACCCGATGGATCGTATGTGGAGCGTCTCATGTTTCGCGTGGCCCTGGGAGGTATTACGGGACACAAAACGTTCGCGCAGGATTTTGGCATTCTCGTGCAACCTTCGGATGCCGTTCGCGTCTGCGCCGCGATGATCCGCGTTTTTATCGAGCACGGAAATCGGACAGACAGGAAAAAGGCGAGGCTTAAATACCTGCTCGAGGAAAAGGGGCTCGATTGGTTTCGCGAGGAAACGGAAAAACTATTTGGCGGAAGATTGCGTCGCCTGGAAGGCCTGCCGGTCACCAATCCACCGCATCCACCGCTGCACTCGCACATCGGCATTCATCCCCAAAAGCAGCCGGGAAAATTCTATGTCGGGGTCATGATTCCCGTGGGGCGGATGACTTTTGAACAGATGCTGAAGCTGGCCGACCTGGCGGATCGTCATGGATCGGGCGAGTTGCGCACAACCGTCTGGCAGAACCTGCTTCTGCCCAATATTGCCGAGCGCGATCTCGAGGCGGTGAAGCGCGCCCTGGTGGCAATGGGATTCCACTGGCATGCATCGAGCCTGTGCGGCGGATTGATCGCATGCACAGGCAATGCCTATTGCAAATTCTCAATGTCAGACACCAAGGGACATGCCTTGGCGCTCGCCAAACATCTCGAGGCGAATCTTGATCTTGATCAGCCGATCAACATTCATCTGACGGGTTGCCCGCATTCCTGCGCCCAGCATTACATCGGCGACATTGGCCTGCTGGGGACAGCCGCCAGGGAGAATGGCCAGCGCGTGGAAGGGTACCATGTGTTTGTAGGAGGCGGTTTCGGAGATGATCAGACTCTGGGACGGCAGATTCTGAATGCGGTGCCTGAATCACGGCTCCCAGACGCCATCGAAGCCCTTTTGCGTGGATACCTCGCCCAACGCCACACCGGCGAACGCTTCCATGCCTTTTGTGCGAGGACCTCGGTCAAGGAACTCCAAACCCTGGTCATCAGCGATCGTCTGGCCACCGGCAGCGACGAACTCGCCGCCAGTATGGTCAAGATTCGTTGAGGTCATGACGCGATTCCACATCTTTCACACTGTCAAGATTGCGGAGAATACCTTCGCGACTTCCACCGCACGCAAACATCATCTCCCGCAAGGGCGATGATACGCAGATCGCAGCGCTTCCTCGTGTCTCGATGCTGCATCCATTTTTCCGTGTAAAAGGGTGGAGCATGTGGCGCAGCTTGGCGACGTGCGCCAGAGGATCAGCTCGTGAAAGACGCGGTTGATTCTCCGCCGGATTTCACGCCAGTCACCATCCGACACATCGAGCCGCTTGCGGATGTTGTCCGCCAGGACCCGTTCACCCAGCCGGAGAAGATGAATTTCCGCCAGGACCCCGCGGGGACCCGACTCGGAAAAGCCGCGAAATTTGTTTTGCAGAGGCGACGGTTGAAGGTCTGCAAGCCGACCCCGCACCTCCGCAAGCAGCTCGCCCAGCATTTCATGGAGCCAATCCTTCGTCTGGGACAAGCGAAATTTTTTCTGCGGCAAAATGGCTTTCTCCCACATTTCAAGCAATGCATTTTCCTGGCCGCGGAGGCATTGCTCCAGCTTTGAGTCTCTCAGGGTGTCATCCATGCGAATTCCTTTGCATAAGCCCTTGTTCCAGATCCGCCACGGACTTCTGCTTCGCCGACAAAGGCGCTGCGCAATCATGGCAGAAGCCGCCTGCCAGGGATTCGGAGAGAATCTTAAAGATGCGGTTGACCTCATCAAAACAGGCCACCGCCTCGGCGTCGGAAAACGGAACCATTTCGAAACGGTCCGCCAGGAGGCAGTCGCCCAGCGTGTCCTCTCCTGCGAAGAGGGCTTCCAGGTAGTACGCGAGGGTGAGACGTCCGCCCTGCGGGGTGCGGTGTGGAAAAACGCGCTGTTTCCCGAGAACCTCCTTTGCGGACGATCCGCCTAGGAGATCCATGAAGTCGTGGTAAAATCCCTCCACAAGCATGGAGATGACTTCATCGGATTTGCCGGAAACATCCGGCATCGAGGACGAGGGCAGGCGGACTGCCGCCACCCCTCCGCACAGGGATCCGATGGCTTGCTGCGCGTTCCATCCCCGCAAGGCGGTTGCTTTCCACTCGGCCACGATGCGGGATTGGAGCGCTGTCACAAAACGCTTGAGGCGGGTTCGAAGCACCGCGCTATTTTTTGTCGTGTTCGCAGGCATGTTTCATCTTTCTCTCAAGGTCCTCTGTGCTTTTCAGCCGTTCGTTCAGTTCCCAGCGGCATTGATCGCAGGCGCTCGTTGAGTTGATTCTCAAGGCCTCACGAAACAACCGGCTGAGTTTCTGCCGAAACAGCATGGTGTCCTCTTCAGAACCCACCCAGTGCCGCCTCAGGATACGCGCGGCCGCATCTTCTCCCAGCAAGAGCGCCAGGATCTCGGTGCGGACGGAATGAAACAGCGCCGCTTTTCTCAAGGGCTTCGGAATCTCGAGCTTGCCGAGCTGCGCCAGGCTTTGGATTTCATTCAGGTAATCCTCGAGCGCCACGCCCACATCGGCCATCGCGAAGATGGCAGAGTGGTCCCCGGTTGCAGTCAGGCGCGCGGCCCATTCCTTCAGGATTTCCTCGCGATGTTCCTTCAACCATGCTGCAACAACCGGCATTTCATGCATTGCCGTCATGTGGCCTCCGTGGATGTCGGGGCCCCCCGCACCATGTCGACAATATGGCGGGTGGAAGTCACCAGTGGTTGGACGCAGTTGCCACAGAAACCATTGATCTCCTTGAGAATAAGAACATGAAATGCCCGATGAACTTCCTCAAGGCAGTGCGAAGGGCCTGTTTCGATATGGAACCGGTGCGCATTTTCCGTCAGAAAATCCTCCACGACTTCGTCTCCCGAGAGCATCACTTCGAGCTGCCAGGGAATTTTTGAACGGTCACGGCTTCCAAGTGGAAGCGACAGCGGCTGATGGGCGACCAGCTCCGCCTTGTCCCGTCCGAAGCCGAGCAACACAATGAGTTCGTCCAACACGCCCTGGACGATGTGTTGCGGAATGCCCGCAGGCTCACCCCAGATGCGGCTCAAGTTCGCCTCCAAGACCTCCGCCCATCTCCTCACAATCTGGCATCGGCCCGATTCCAATATTTCAATGAGTGCCTCGTTCATCACCATCACCATCGTGCATACGCCAATGGGCGGCCACACGCCATTTGGCGAACTCTGGGCTTTTTTTGCGTTTCCGTCAGCCGCGACGGTTCCCGCCGCCGCGATGACAAGAAATGGTTTGTTTTTAACAACTCGCGGCGAGACCCGTGCGGCGATGCCGGAGAAGATTTGAACATGATGAATCACACACATTCGATCCGACTTGCCGCAATCTGCTCGGTGATCCTTGCCCAGTCCCTTGTGTCTGACGACGGTGGGGCTTCAAATAAAAAAGTGCCGCCCACCGCACCTCAAAGCGATCCGTGGGTGATGTGCGATGGCAAGTTGCGATGGAGCGCGCAGGAGCGTTTGCGCTGGGAAATTCGCGATAACAACTTCGATTTCAACAGCGCGGTCAATTCCGTCACCGACGATGATTTTATCCTTCAACGCTTCCGCCTCGGGCTCACTGCCCAGCCGTTCGACTGCATGACGCTGATGTTCGAGGGGCAGGACTCGCGCGAGTTCGGCAGCAAGCGTCCCAATGTCCCGGGAATCCTTGGCGCCGAGGGCGATGACGAATTCGACCTGCGCCAGGCATGGATCCAGCTCGGTGACAAAAAGGAATTTCCCACGAGTCTCAAAGTGGGGCGCATGACATGGAACTACGGCGACCAGCGTCTCATCGGCGAATCCGACTGGAACAATTTCGGGCGGACCTTCGACGCCGCGGTGGCGCACACGGAAATGGACAACCTGTGGTTCGACGCATTTTTCGGGAGCCCGGTGACCGTGCAGCCTTCGAATCTGAATCCTAATGACGGCCACGATCGGGTGGCGGGAGTTTGTTTTTCGACGAAAGACTGGCTCGACCAGGTCACCCAGTTCTACACGATTTATCGCAACCACTCGAACAACGTGAACAATGGCCCGGCACAGGAGACGTGGACGCCGGGGGTGAGGTTCCAGTCATTGGCCGAAGCGTGCGGCAACTGGGATTACGAGCTGGAACTTGCGGGCCAGGCAGGAAAGGTGAACTCACAAACATTTCCCAACCGTTCCCTTGATCACTACGCGGCGGCATCCCACATCCAGGGCGGCTACACATGGAGCGAGCTTTCGTGGAAACCGCGCGTGGGCGGCCTTTACGATTTCGCCTCAGGCAATGCCAATCCGAATGGCAGTGACGACACGGGTTTTCAAAACCTGTTCCCGACGAACCACAAGTTCTACGGCCAGATGGACCTCGTCTCGTGGAGAAATATCCATGACGGCGCCCTGAACCTGAGCGCCATGCCGCATCCCCAGTTGCAGACGAAGGTGGACCTCCACACCTTCTGGCTGGCCGAGACCTCCGACGCGTGGTATCGCGCCAACGGATTCACAACCGTGCGTTCTGCTGCAGCGGGTCGCGACGTGGACGGTCACCTGGGCGAGGAAGTGGATGTGACGTTGATCTGGAAACTGAACCGCTTCGTGACCCTCGGCGGCGGCTACAGCCATTTCTTCACGGGAGGATTTGCCGCCGCCACAGGCGCCTCCTCCGACGCCGACTTCGGCTACCTGCAGCTCACGGCGGGGTTTTGAAGTAGCAGTATAATCCTGTAGGAGCCGCTGTCAGCGGCGATCCCCGGCAAGCCCCATTCCCGCCTGCGTGGCAGAAGCCACCTCGGCGTGGCGAAGGCCCGGTCGCCGCTGACAGCGGCTCCTACAAGGGAAAAGCAGGAGTGGATTTGCAGCGCTGATCCAGATGATTATTTCGCCGTCTGCTGCTTGAGCACGGCTTCACCAGCGGCGGTGATTCGATACCGTTGCAGACGGCTATTGGGCTTGCCGGGGATGGTTCGCTCCAACCAGCCTGCGTCCAATAGGCGCTTGGGAAACGTGGAAACGTGTCAGAAACGTGTCGGGCCACTTTTCGTTGATTTTACAGTATTTCCACCTTCTTTGATCAAAAAAGTGGCCTGACGCCCAAACAATAATACTTGAAATTCTAACGTTTTACATTAGGATTTCATGGATAAATGAGTGCCCTGCTGAAACGTCCAGATATCGTCGCCTCCATCGCCGCCTCATTTGAGGTTCATCCTGCGGTGACTCTTTCGGGACCGCGCCAATGCGGAAAAACGACGCTCGCGCGATCCATCGCGGCGCGCGAACGCGGCACCACCTTCTTTGACCTTGAGAAGGCGATGGATCGCCACAGGCTCGACCAACCCGAGCAGACGCTGGAACCGCTGAAGGGCCTTGTGGTGATTGACGAGATCCAGCGGCAGCCCGCCTTGTTTGAAACGCTGCGGGTGCTGCTCGACCGCCCCGGCGCGCCGGCGCGTTTTCTTTTGCTCGGCAGTGCGTCGCCCGGCTTGATTCGCGGGGTATCGGAATCGTTGGCCGGACGCGTGGGTGTGGTGGACATGGCGGGGTTCACGTTGAGGGAGACCGGGGCGGACGCGTGGCCGGCCCTGTGGCAACGGGGCGGATTTCCGCGCTCATTTCTCGCATCCAGCGAAGCGGGCTCGTTCATATGGCGCGACGATTTCGTGCGCAGTTTTCTGGAGCGTGACATCCCGCAGTTTGGGATCACCGTGCCGTCGGAGACATTGCGTCGTTTCTGGACGATGATCGCGCATTACCATGGCCAGGTGTGGAGCGGGGCCGAGTTCGCCCGATCACTCGGCACGAGCGAACCCGCGGCGCGCCGTTATCTGGACATCCTGGCAGGCGCCTACATGGTGCGGGTGCTCCCGCCCTGGTTTGAAAATCTGAAGAAACGCCAGCTCAAGGCACCCAAGATCTACCTGCGCGATACAGGGCTTTTGCACAGCCTCCTTGGACTTCCCACGCGCGACGCTCTCCTTGGCCACCCCAAGCTGGGGGCATCATGGGAAGGCTTCGCACTGGAACAGGTTTTGGCCGCGCTGGGGACCCGCGACGCCTATTTCTGGGCCACCCATGGCGGAGCGGAACTAGATCTGCTCGTGATGCTCCATGATCGTCGTCATGGTTTCGAGTTCAAGCACTCGGATGCGCCCGGCACCACCAAGTCCATGCACGTGGCAATCGAGGACCTCGGGCTGGAACATTTGTGGGTCATCTATCCTGGCACGGAGCGTCATCGCCTCGACAAAAAGATCACCATCATACCCATCCGCGAAATTCGAGCCCTGGCGGAGCAGTTGAAAAAATGAAACGCCGGGCAGCCGCCTGCCATCCGAGAGTGGGCGCATCGCCCCTTTTCGTGTCGGACGCCCACGCAAAGCAGACCAAGAACGGCGTCGTGTCAATGCGGCGCGCCAGCGCAGGTACCGCCAGCGGGTGCAGGAGAAATTAAGGGAATTCCACGAACTGCTCCGCAAATTTGTTTGGAAGAAATGAATGAAATCAAACCATGTTTGATTAGAGATAGTTTTCTCAAACAAGCGCTCTGCCTCGCACGGAGATCCACATCATCGAACTCAAGCCTTCCCCCGCTCAAGCGCACTTGACCCCGACATTCGTGTGTGCCAAGGTCTTGTCCGCGCCTGTTGATTTCATGCTTTGTACATCAATGCAATCTTAAAACCAGATCAGGCTGCCGTACGGCGTCTTTTTCACGCCATTGGGCCATCCATTTCATGTTCGAAACAAAGATGAAACGCCTCGGCATGGTCTTGTTGACGACGAGTCTTTGCCTCATCGGGTGCGGCAAGAGCAACCCCAAACCTGATGTTTTGGAACACTTGGTCTCGGTGCCATCCACCAATAGCTATGTGATCACTGGTCAAGTGACATTCCGAGCCGACGGTCCTGGGCCCAGACTAATTCAGTATTCTACTGACGGCAATAATTTCCAAGACATCCCGTACATACATAGAACATTTGGCGACGATCACGCCTGGTATGAACAAACTTTTCGGGACACACGTTTTTGGATACGTATCTCCACGGAGGCAAGCACGAATCAAGTTCCCATTAGCTTGTCAATCACTCGTGAATAAACAACACTCAATTTCGAGACGCTCCAGGTAATGGCCACCCGCTGCTGCGCAGCGGCTGTCCATTCGTGAGCTTTCGTGAGCTTTCACATTGACTACTATTTCCGTGGAACTGGAGCTGATTTATACGGAACGTCGTCGTGACAGACTTGGATTCGAGAGCCTTACCCCACCGCAGAAAGTTCTTTTACTTATAGCAAGCACGCATGGTCTGGTTGGCAACGGAGGCTTCGAGTACCTCTTTGAACAAAAAGTGGATATCGAAGGCATCGCCGCCGCCTATGAAGCGATCAAGCTCCCAGAAGCAGCGCAAATTATGAGGCAGGTTGCTCAAGAATTTCCTCCGAACTCTGTAGATCATGACGCACGCCTTCAACATGTCAAAAACAACAAGTCCAAGTTCATGGACTTCAGTCGCAAAATGTGGAAGCTAGCCGATGCCACCGATGATCAACTATGCGCATATGTTGGAGTACATGCCACCGACTTTACGAAGTACGAGTAGCCAACCGCCGGCGGCGATCCGCGCCCCCTCCCGGTCGCCGCTGACAGCGGCTCCTACAAGAGAAATGCAGGGGGAGTAAATCGGACTGAACTGTTGCCAAATCTCAGGCATGGCGATTGGGTTCCTTCGAATTCTGTGATCCATTGCCATTTATTCGTTCGAAAAATGTGAGAAACTGGCAATGGAGGCCCCCGAAGCGCCATTTTGGCGCATTTCTGTCTGTGTGACGCAGGGCCGGACTCATTGTTGCAACAAGCAGCCGGATCAGCCGCCGATTGCCGTCATGATTCGTTGGGGTTGGTAGTTCTGGCGGAAGAGGTGTTCGGGGGGTTTTCCTGTGGTGGCGTTGCGGATCAGGGTTGCGACGTCCTCGTCGCTTCCGCCGCTGCGCAGGATGGCGCGCAGGTCGAGCTCGTTGTGGTTTCCCAGGCACGGGCGGATTTTTCCGTCGGCGGTGAGTCTGATCTTGTTGCAGTTTTCGCAGAAGTGCAGGTTGGTGATGGCGCCGATGAACCCGATGGTCACGCCGAGTTTGCGCAGGCGGAAATATTGGGCGGGACCATTTCCAAGGCGAAGCTCCCCGAGGGGAACCAGGTCGTCGCGTTCACGCAGCATCCGCATCACCTCGCCTACGGGAAGAAAATTGGTCTCGTTCAACATCTCCGACATGCTGATGGGCATGAGCTCGATGAAGCGGACGGGGAGCTGATGCTCGGCGGCGAAATTCAGGATCGGCCAGATCTCCTGCTCGTTCATTCCACGGATCAGGACGGCGTTCAGCTTGATCCGGTCGAACCCCGCCTTGATCGCGCCATGGATCCCCTCCAGCACCGGCTGCACGTCGCCGTGCGTGATGGCGCGGTAAACAGAAGGCGTGAGCGCGTCGAGGCTGATGTTGATGGAACCCAGCCCCGCTGTGCGCAGCAGCCGCGCGAGCGGGGCGAGTCGGGTTCCATTGGTGGTGAGGCTGATGGATTCAACGCCGGGAATGGCGGCAAGCCCGGCGATGAATCCATCCACGCCTTCGCGCACGAGGGGTTCGCCGCCGGTGACGCGAAATTTGCGTAAGCCCAGGCCGGTGGCCACGCGCACCACGCGCAGGATTTCCTCGTACGTGAGGATGTCGGCGCGCTCCTTCCATCCCGCAAAACCTTCCGGCATGCAATAGAGGCAGCGCTCGTTGCAGCGGTCGGTGATCGAAATGCGGAGGTAGTCGACCGTGCGTGGCGCGTGGCTCATGAATCCTCCCGTCGAATCAAACCTTCTTATCCTTGTCCTTGTCCACCACATCCATCACATCCTGCGTCGCGCGCTGGAATTCCTTTTTTGCCTGTCCGATGGAGCGTGCGAGTTCGGGGAGCTTCTTTGGTCCGAACAGCAGGAGGACGATGAAGAGGATGAGGATGATTTCGGAGCCGCCGAGCGAGAAGAATGCGATCATGGGATGTCCTTGGGTTGTTGGTTTAGAAATCTAAATGCAGAGGGTGGCGGGTTGTTCGAGCTTGGTGAATTCGTAGATCTCAACGCACCGCTTGCAGGCTCCCTGTTCGTGAGTCCACTTGGGGAACTGGGCTGAGATGGTTTCGATCGTTGACGGCTGCATGGAAGCGGCGTCCATCCACTCGAAGGTTGGAAAGGTGCAGAGGGGGCATGGGGCGCCTGGAAGCATTCCCGAGTGATGCTGCAAATCTCGCGGGTCGGAGGCCATCGCGAGCAGTTTCTCGTGCTTCGGGTTGCGGTCCGTCCAGAGCTTCTCGAAAGTTTCCTTGCGCTGCTCTTCGGACCAAAATCCATAAGCGCGGTTGAACTCGCCCCACCGCTGCTCGCGGGTTCCGAGGGTGGCGCGGCCGGAATTCAGGATGCGCCCGTCAATCGTCACATCCCAGAGCAACCGGTAGCGCATGAGCGTGAGGCGCTGCTGCGCCCCGCGTTGCTGGGGCAGCGTGAATTCCGGCGAATAACCAAATGCGGGGTCGAGCATGTCATTCAAATGCGTGAGCTCATGACGCAGGAGGCGGTCGAGCCGTTCATCCTGCTCGAACATTTCCGACTGCAGGGCGATCACCCCGTTTTTCTCCCCGCTCGAATGCACAAACATCTCGGCGCCCTGGTCGGATCCTTTCAGTGCCCTGCGAAAGGCCAGGATGTTGAGAGACCGCCCGATGAGTGGAAATTCCTTCAATGGCCGCTTCAAGCGGTCCTCGCCGCCCCATTCGCAAAACCATTTCAGGAAAAGCGTGAAGAACGCCGCGCTGCGTTCGTCGGGATCACGGATCGCATAGAGGCGTTCGCGCTCAAGCTGGAAACGGCTGACCTGCAGGGACGGGATGTCCTTGCGCGGGTGGCTCGAGTAGAGGTTCACCACTCCTTCGACCAGGTCTTCATCATATCGCCAGTGCATGTCAGCTCCGGGGTAGGGCGCGCTCGCCGAGCGCGCCGTTCGCATTCGGAATCGCACCGTGGTTCCCGCGGCGCGCTCGGCGAGCACGCCCTACCTGGATGGGTCGGAGCATATCAGGTTGTGGTAAGGGCGCCCGGGGGCAGGCTTTGGATCCCGCAGCTGGCGCAAAGCGTCTCCTCCGACTCGTCCACCGAGCGAAGGAGAAGATCCTCGTTGCCGGAGGGGACGCCC
>JAHFSY010000084.1 GCA_023269615.1 Verrucomicrobiota bacterium | reverse complement strand
CGGCCAGGCTGCCTTCAAAAAGACGTTTGACGTGGGCACGGACGGAACCAACGGTTGCATGAAGATCCCCGCGCTGATGTAATCATCGGATTTTCATTCCAGGTTGAAAAGGCCGGGACTCGAAAGGGCCCGGCCTTTCATATTTTCTTCGCCTTTTGCCAGGTGATTTGTTACGCATCCCAGCCGATGAAAATCCTGGTGATCGGCGGTGGCGGGCGAGAACACACCCTGGCATGGAAACTGGCGCAGGACGAACAAGTGTCCCGCATCTTTTGGAGTCCGGGCAATGCCGCCGCGCGTCTCCCGCAAAAAGTCGAAATTTGCAACGTCAGGGCGGATGATGTCCATGCTCTCGCCGATCTTGCCGTGAAGGAGAAGGTGGACCTCACGGTGGTGGGGCCAGAGGCGCCGCTCGTCGCGGGTGTCGCTGATGAGTTTCATCAACGCGGGCTGCGCATCTTCGGCCCCACGCGCCAAGGCG
Source organism: Verrucomicrobiota bacterium (assembly GCA_023269615.1). Lineage (GTDB taxonomy): Bacteria > Verrucomicrobiota > Verrucomicrobiia > JABWAM01 > JABWAM01 > JAHFSY01. Next base: position 15,078 of record JAHFSY010000084.1, on the reverse strand, counting down.
CGCAACTTGAGGGAAGCAAGGTCTTCTCAAAGCAATTCTTCCTCAAGCATGGCGTGCCCACCGGTCGCGCAGGGATCTTTTCAGACATGGACGAGGCGCTCGCCTTCGCCCGCAAACAGCCCAAACCCCTCGTCGTCAAGGCCGACGGCCTCGCCGCCGGCAAGGGCGTCATCATCTGCGCCAACGATGCCGAGGCCGAAAAGGCATTGCGCGAAATCATGGAACAGAAGGTGTTTGGCGAGGCGGGACAACAGGTCCTCGTGGAAGAATGCCTCTCAGGACCGGAAGTCAGCGTCCACGCCATCACCGATGGCACGCATTACAAGGTGCTCGCAAGCGCGCAGGACCACAAGCGCGCGCTCGACGGCGACCGCGGCCCCAACACCGGTGGCATGGGCACGTATTCCCCCGCCCCCATCTTCACGCCCGAACTGGAGTCGCGGGTGCGCAAGGAGGTGTTCGACCGCACGCTCGAAGGCCTCAAGGCCGACGGCATCCCCTACTGCGGCGTCCTCTATGCGGGACTGATGCTGACGAAGGATGGCCCGAAGATCCTCGAATACAACTGCCGCTTCGGCGACCCGGAAACACAGGTGATTTTCACGCGGCTCGAAAACAACCTGGCCTCCGTTCTCAGCGCGGCGTGTGACGGCAAACTCGGCTCGGTGGATCTCCGCTGGAAATCCGACGCAGCGGTGTGCGTCGTGATCGCAGCCGGCGGCTACCCGGGAAATTATCGCAAGGGCGATGTCATCGATGGCCTTGATGACGCCTCACGCTGTGACGGCACGCAGGTTTTTCATGCCGGCACGACATTGAAGGATGGACGGATCATCACGACCGGCGGACGCGTGCTGGGCGTCACCGCCCTGGGAAAAAATCACCGCCAGGCCGTGGACCACGCGTACGGCGCCGTGAAAAAAATCCGTTTCGAAGGCATGCAATACCGCCGCGACATCGCCGCAAAGGCTCTGTAGCCGATTCCATCTGCCCAGAAAAATCCGCCTTCGTTTCCCCCATGACCCATGGTCAATGTTCCATGTTCCCTGCCTCCTCATTTTTTCCTTTCGTCGCACACATTCCTGAGACACATTACCTGCCATGAAATCCAAAGTGGCCATTTTAATGGGAAGTGATTCGGATTACCCGATCATGGAACGCACGAAAAAGCTGCTCGACCAGTTTGGCGTGCCGTGCGACGTGCGCGTGATGTCGGCCCATCGCACTCCGGACGCCGTTGCGAAATTCGTCCAGGACGCCCCAGCGCGGGGCGTGAGGGTTTTCATCGCGGCCGCAGGCGGCGCAGCGCATCTCGCCGGCGCCGTGGCCGCGCAGACATCCCTGCCCGTCATCGGCGTGCCCATGGCCGCCACCGCGCTGCAGGGATTCGACGCCCTGCTTGCAACCGTGCAAATGCCCCCGGGCGTTCCCGTGGCCACCGTGGCGGTTGGTGAATTCGGCGCAACCAACGCCGCGCTGCTCGCCATCCAGATCCTTTCGATTGCGGACGAGGATTTGCAACAGAAGCTAAAGCAGTATAAGCTGGACATGGCCCGCAAGGTGGAGAAGGCGGACCAGGAACTCCAAAAGAAGCTGTGAATTTTCGCCCGAGATTTTTGCCCGCCCTCGCCGCCTGTCTCGGGTTCGTCCTCGCGTCTTCTCCCGTCTTTTCTCAAAATGAAAAGGCCGCCCGCAAATCTTCCAAAAAACTGCCATCCCCATCCGCCGAGAGCCTGAACTCAGGGCTCAGTGCCACCAACTCGGTCAATGGCATTGATCCCACCAACAAGCAGTTTTATCAGGATATCATCCGCGCCCTGTCGGAGCGCTACGCCGACCCGGCGGTGTTGAAGACGCGGAAAATCGACCAGGCAGCCGTGCAGGGCATGCTCGAATCCCTCGCCGGCTCGGCACGCATCCTCACGCCCGACATGGTGGTTGCAAAACCCGCGTCATCGAAACGGCCCGCCATCAACAGCATGTCCACCATCAACCCCTTCATCGGCTACCTTCGCCTCGAACGGATCGAGAAGGACACCGCCACGCAACTGGAGACCGAGGTGCAGAAGCTCCTCAAGGAACAGCACGTCATGGGCATCATCCTCGACCTGCGCTTCGCTTCCGGCTCCAATTATGCCCAGGTGCCCGACCTGGCATCCGTCTTCCTCGCTCAACCCAAGCCGCTCTTCACCATCCAGCGCGGCAGCACCTCGCAGAATTTTACCTCCACGCCTCCAACCAGTCCCACGGACACCCCCATGGTGGTCCTCGTCAACCACGATACGCGCGAGGCCGCCGAGACACTCGCCGCAGTGCTTCAAGACCAGGGACGCGCGCTGGTCATTGGAAACTCGATGACGGCCGGACAGGCGTTTGAGACATCCGACATCAAACTTTCCAACGGACAAATCCTCCGCCTCGCCACGGGCAAAATCTCCCTCGCCAAGGGGGGGAGCTTTTTCCTCAAGGGAACCCAGCCCAACGTCTCCGTCACCTTCGATTCCAAGGCCGAGAAGGAAATTTTTGAACTGCCATTCGAGCCACCCGACCAGCATGACACGATCCGTTTTTACAGCGAAGCCATCCTCACCGGCCGCAACACCGCTCCCAAATACACGAAGGAAAAAAAGGACCCTCCCGACCCGTCCAGCAACCGGGACCTTGTTCTTCTCCGCGCCATTGACCTGATCAAGACTATTTACGCGCTCGATCTTTCGTCCGACTTCAACCGCCTGACCGGCAACAAGACCTGATCCATGGCATCTCAAGACACCGACCTGGAGCGCCGCTCCAAGATCGCCGAGGCCTGCATTGATTTCGGCAGCCACCTCTTCACCGTCCGCGTCAGCAGCGTCACACCCGACGATATCCAGTCCTGCGTGAAGGATCTGTTCGAATGGTTTGAGGAGCACGAGGCCTTCACGCCCGGCAATTCCGGGATCGCGATCCACGCCGTCGGATTTGGCGAACAATTCCTCGAATCCCGAAAAACCGCAACGGTGGATGATGCCGTCGAGGCGATCCGCAACCTGTACAAGAGCCTGGCAAATTAGCCACGCCGTAGTGGCCCCGTCCACGCAGGAGGGCTAGTTCAGCCCCGGATCATCCGGGCATTCCGCCACGAGGTGATAGGCGCCCCCCTTGCGTCGCAAGACCTCCTTCCACAGCATCTCGGGCTTCAGCGAAAAAACAAACTCCATCGCGGCGGGCTGCGTGATCCAGCAGCCTTTCTTCATCTCGTCATCAAGCTGCCCCGACGACCATCCCGAATAGCCGGCGTACGCACGCAATCGCATGGGCTTCGTTTCCCCGGCAACTGCCTCCTTCAATTCCTTGAGTGAATGCCCCAGGACAAGCCCCGGCAACACGTCGAATTCCGGACTCGGCTCCCTCTCGCGTAAAAAACTCAACGCCTCCGGTTGCACCGGCCCACCCAGATACAATGACGTCTTTGCCAGGTCGGCTGAAAGCGGCTCGCTGACCGCCGAGCCCAGCGTGTGCTTGAGCGAACGGTTCAACACAAGTCCGAACGCCCCCGATTCGTCATGACGGCAGATCAGGATGACGCTCCGGTCAAAATACGATCCCGCCAGTTTTCCACTGTCGAGAATCAGCTTGCCTTGAAACGACTGCGAAGGAATGGCCATCGCCTGCAAACCTTGAAGAAATCCCTCTCAATACTCAATCCTCATCCGTCCGCCTTCATCCCTCATCCCTCATCCTTCATCCTTGTACTTGTAGTCCCCCCAACTCCCGCAACCACCCTGTCCCGTGGGACGCACGCTCGCCATGCAGACGTTCTCAAGCCCCTTGTACCCATACGGGTCCTTGCCGGCGATCATCACGATGTCACGAAAATCCGCCTTCGCCGCCGACTCACCTTCCTTCAACTGGTTCCATGGCAGCAACGACTCCGCGCTCATGTAGTGGTTCACCAATGAGCGACGAAAACCGCCTTTGGCCTTGTTCGGAAATGAACGGTGCAACAGATATCCGTTAAAGAAAATAATCGCGCCCGACTTCACCTCGACGGGAATCGCCTGGTCGTCGCTGAAGGGAAAATCATACGACTCCAGCGCGCAGTCGAAGCGTCGATCCTGATGCCATTGCTGCGGCCAGAGAACACCATGCCGATGCGAGCCCGGCATCACCCAGAGACACCCGTTCTCCGTCGTGGCGTCATCCATCGCCATCCACGCCCCCGTGAGCGAGCGGTCACGCGAGGGAATGTAATCCTCGTCCTGGTGCCACGCCTGCCCGGGCTTGCCCGCCGACTTGATGAAGAGCATGGACTGCATCGCCTTCACATTGGGACTGATGATCCGTGTCAGCACATCCACAATGGTCCGATGCGCGAGAAATTTCCGCATGACCGGCGAAACCTTGTGCGGCTGGTGAAGGCACAGCACACGGGCAATCACTTCATCGTCGCTCTCATCCGGACGGCTCTCCGGCACACCGGGTAAGGCGCCCAACTCGCCGCGACAGATTCGCGCCGCCTCATGGCGCAACTCGACCACGTCGTCAGGACTCATGGCACCCTCCACCACCAGATATCCGTTCTCGCGATAAAACGCCGCGTGGCTTTCACGGATGACCGGCGGGGTGTATTCAGAAACTTTGCTGGAATTGATTCTGGGTTCAAGGAGGGTGGTTGTCATGGAAAGTGAACAGGTGGTTGTTGCTATGGGAAAAGCGTACGGCAAAACGTGGAATTGACAATACCCCGGATTTACAAAAAGATGCCTGCAATTGATCTCCACCACCACATCCATCGAGCATCTGCGCTTCAATCAAATTGGCGCTTCGGTCTGCCCACCCGGCTCCACGTTCGGCCCTCGTCACATCACCGACTACGAATTCGTCTGGATCATCGAGGGTCATGCCGTGGCGCAGTACGACGACGCACGGGTGGAAGCCCCCTCGGGAAGCATCCTTCTATGCCGTCCCGGAATGGTTGACCGCTACGAATGGGCGCGCGCCTCGCGGACCATCCACGCCTTCATTCACTTTGATTTCAAGCCGCCACGCAAGGGATGGCCGAAAATCGCGTCCTGGCCCCTCATCCGAAACATGCCCAAGGATGATGTCATCCGCCCGCTCTTTCGTTATCTCCTCGCGCTTCATCCCCTGCCGGAACCATCCCGCTCCGCCCTGCTCCTCCCATGCCTGGAACTCATGATCCGCGCCTTCGTCACGGGTAGAATGACCACCGTGATCGAGCCGCACACCAATCTGCCCGAGCCGGTTGAAAAAGCCCTCAAGCTCATTCACGAGAACGCATTCCAGGAACACCCCCCGTCATTGAGTCTGCCCCGCCTCGCAAAATCGGTGCACGTGACCCCCGAGCATCTCTGCCGCCTCTTCCAGCGAACCCTCAAACGCACCCCCCTGCAATCCCTGAGGCTGGCGAGGCTGGAACGCGCCGCAATCCTGTTGCAGCGCACGAACCTGGCGATCAAGCAGGTGGCCGATTCAACCGGCTTCGCAAGCCCTTATCATTTCTCCCGAACATTCCAGAAAATCCACGGCTTCTCCCCGCGCTCCTACCGCCGCTCCGTGCAAGCCGGCAAAACCATCCCCACCAGCCCCGTCCCTGCCGCCGTCCGCCTCACCCCTGCGAAAAGAAGTTAATCCCAACATGCTGGTTTCCCCGTCCTCCGCATGATGTCAGGAAACGGAGGGACGCGCTCCGGAGGCTGTCTCAGAACTCGCAAAAAGTTCTGAGACAGGGCGAAATCGACCATCCCAAATGCCTCGTAAAAAATTAAAATGCGTCATAACGTAAATACAAGCTTCGCTTTTTTTGAAACCGGAGTTCTGAGACGGCCTCTCCGTCGCGTCCGTGGGTGGCAGGGCAAATCGTGGTAAAACTGCAATAAAACCGGCATGTAGGAAAACGGCCTTTCTTGCAGAGCGTTACCACCGAAACCCATGCTTCATTTGTGGAGAAGCCTTCGCGCGCGCCGCATGGCCTCGTCACCCGGAATGAGACGGACCTTGCCAGAACGGACATCCTCCCTCCTCCTCTTGACCTCATCGAGATGCGCACGTTCAATCTCAGGCTCGATATCCGCTTCGATACTTTCGACGATTTTTTCAGCAAGACTGGCACGGGAAGCAGGTGGAAGCATAAGCGCTTCTCCAAGAATCTTGTTCACGGTGAGAGCCATGTTTTCAAGGTAGCATTCACCCGCCCCGTTGGCACCGCGAATCATCACTTGAATCGCCCTTTGCCAAGCCGGTCAAATCAGTTTCCGCTCCTGCGGTCGCAACCACCTGGAGTCGCAAGAAAAAAATGCCCCCTGCGACCTTTCATCGCATATGCGATGAAAGGTCGTATGTATGAGGGAGGACCACATCGGCGTGAGCCCCCCCCACAATACCTACCGTTCGGTATGTTTATGTTGACGCCCGTCCAAAGTGCGCTTATCTTCCGCAGTTCATGTCCAAGCCCCCGGAACAGACCCGCGCCCGCATCCTCGACGCCGCACGTCGCATTTTTGCGAATTGTGGGTACGCCGGAGCATCCATCCAGGACATCGTCCAGCAGGCGCGCGTGACCAAGCCCGCGCTTTATTATTATTTCAGCAGCAAGGCGGGGCTCTACGGTGAACTGGTGGAGTATGCCCACGATGAACGGCTCCGCTTGATGAAGGAAGCCGTCAGCCAGCACGACGATCTCCAAGGCCAGCTTGCGGCCGTCCTCGACCGTCTTCTCCTGTTCGCGCTCGAACACAAGGACCTCATGCGGATCGGGTTTGCCACGGCATTTGCCGCACCAGGGGAAGTCCCGGACAAGAAGCGGTGTTTCGAAAAAGGACGGCGCAATTTTGAATTTGTCCACTCCCTTATCAAGCAGGGACTGGCTTCGGGTGAGATCAGCCGGCGGTTTTCGAGCGAGGAATTGACCATGGCCATCTACGGCCAGTACCTGCTCCACGCCATGGTCCAGGTGATGGATCCCAAGCGCACGCTCAAGCGTCCCAAGGCCCACCAGATCGTGAAACTTTTCATGGAAGGAGCCGCCAAGTGAAAACATTCTTGCGCAGGCTCGGAAATTTCCGAGGTAGGGCGCGCTCGCCGAGCGCGCCGATGAGGATGAGCGTGAATGACGGAATTTGTACGCCCAACGGCCGCCACGGCGCGCTCGGCGAGCGCGCCCTACCTTCGGCGAGGAAGCTGCTGTATTTTCTGGCTCTCATGGTGACCATGTGCATTCCGTTGACTGCCGGCGAGCAACCTTCCACATCAAACAACCCAGTCCCCGTTCCACCCGGTCCCTTTGACCTCCAAACCTGCTACGAACTCTCGGTGCTCCGCAGCGAGACGCTTGGCATGAAGGAGGAGGATGTGAAGGTTGCCCAGGCCCGCTACTGGCAGACGGTTGGCGCGATTCTTCCCAAGGTTCACGTGATCACCACCGAGCGCGTCCAGAATCGCACCGGCGGCGTTGGATCCGGTTCGTTTAATTCGGACCCCTCGTCAGGCGGCTTCTCAAGTGGAGGTGGTGGCGGAGGCGGAGGACGACCGGACCAGTTCGTGTCACGCCTCAACGTGAAACAGCCCATCTTCAGCGGGTTCCGTGAATTCAACACGGGCTCCGCCGGCAAGGCGGAGATCGAGGCGCGCAAGCTCACCAAACAACGCGCGCTCCAGCTTCTCTATCTCGATGTCGCTGATGTTTTTCACCAGATCCTCATGTACGAGGCCGACCTTACCATCCTCGGTGATGTGAAAACGGCGCTCGACCAGCGCATCGAGGAACTCGACAAGCGGATCAAGCTCGGTAAATCGCGCCCGGGTGAGATGCTCATGGCCAAGTCCGACCTCGCTTCCAACATGGCAACCATCGAGCAGGCGCGCGGCCTCCTGGGCGCGTCGCGCGAATTGCTGGCGTTCCTGACCGGTGTGCCGTCGGACAAACTCAAACTGAAGGACGCCGCGCCTCCACTTCCCACCAGCGACGCGCTGGAGGCGTATCTCAAGCAAACGGGCGAGCGTCCGGACCTGCTGGCTGCAATCGCAAACGAGCGTTCCGCCCGTCGTCAACTCTCCGCCGCGAAAGGCGAACACTTTCCAACCATCTCCGCCGAGGGAAATTATTACCTCAAGCAATCGCCCGACTTCAAACAGGAGTGGAATGTGCTCCTGACCTGCGACATTCCGTTGTTTGAAGGCGGAGCCATCGAGGCGCGCGTCAGCGAAAAAAAGGCCATGGTGCGATCAAGCGAACTCAACCTCGACCTCGTCCGCCGCACGGCCGAAAAGGATGTGCGGACGGAGTACAACAATTTTATGGCAACCATCGCCCAGGTGGTCTGCCTGAAGGAAACCGTCCAGGTCGCCACCGAAAATTTCAACATCCAGACCCATGACTACAAGCTGGGCGTGGTGAGCAATCTCGACGTCCTTGAAGCGTTGAAGCTCCAGCACGAGGCACGCCGCCAGCTGCTCAATGCCGAGACCGACGCGCGCGTGAACATGGTCCGCCTGCATGTCGCCGCGGGAACCAACAAGCCATGACTCTTTCTGATCTTTCCATCAGGCGCCCGGTCTTCGCATGGATGCTGATGTCCGGGCTGATTGTCTTTGGGGCGATCAGCCTCAGCCGCCTGGGCGTGGGATTTCTTCCCGAGGCGGAATTCCCCGTCGTCTCCATCGCCGTGGATTGGCCGGGAGCGGCCCCGGAAGTCATTGAAACGGAAATCGTGGACCGCATCGAACAGGCCGTGATCTCGGTCGAAGGCGTCCGTGACGTCACATCCAACATCCGTCAGGGACGCGCCACGGTGACGCTGCAACTCGAGTTGAGCCGGAGCGTGGATTCCGCGCTCCTTGAAGTGCAGTCTGCGGTCAGCCGTGTCCGAATGCCGAAGGACGTGGATCCGCCCACGATCAGCAAGCAAAGTTTTGCGGACAACCCGATCATGTGGCTGGGAGTCAGCAGTTCGGGAAGATCCATGCGTGATTTGAATGTGTATGCAGACCTGCACCTTCGGGATGAATTCCAGGTGTTGTCGGGCGTCGGCGAGGTGATGCTGGGTGGATTCACCGAGCGCAACCTGCGGCTCTGGGTGGACAATGAAAAACTCAAGCAATATGAGCTGACCATCCTGGACCTTCAGAAAGCGGTGGAGACCGAACACCTCGAGACGGCCGCGGGTATCATCGAGAACAACAAACAGGAAATGAACATCCGCGCAATGGGGGAAGGTCTTTCCGCCGAGGAAGTGGGCAACATCCTCATCGCCCAGCGCGGTGGAAAACCCATTTACGATCCCACCACTCACATTCGCGATGTGGCACGGGTGGAGGATGGTTTGAACGACATCCGCCGCATCTCACATATCACCGGAGTTCCCGGCGTGGGCCTCGGCATTAAAAAACAACGGGGTGCCAACGCCGTGGCGGTTTCCGACCGGGTCCGTGCCCGCATGGCTGAGCTGAACAAGTCTCTTCCCAAGGACATCCAGATCCAGCTCAATTTCGACCAGACAAATTTCATCCGCGAGGCCGTCCGCGAAACTGAATTCACGCTCGTCCTCTCCGTGCTCTTGACCGGCCTGATCTGTTATCTGTTTCTCGGCTCGTGGAGCTCCACTCTGAATGTGCTCCTTTCAATTCCGACCTCCGTGATGGGGACGTTCATCGTTTTGTATTTCATGAACATGACGTTGAACAACTTCACCCTGCTGGGGCTGGCCCTGGCGGTGGGAATTGTCGTGGACGACGCCATCATGGTCCTGGAAAACATCGTGCGCCATGTCGAAATGAAAAAAGGTCGCGTGCAGGCGGCCATGGATGGCGCACGGGAAATCACCTTCGCTGCCATCGCCGCAACCGTGGCCATCATCGCCATCTTCCTGCCCGTCGTTTTCGTCAAGGGCATCATCGGGCGTTTCTTTTTCGAGTTTGGCATCACCATCTCAAGCGCCGTCGCCCTCTCGCTCGTGGAAGCCATCACCATCACCCCCATGCGTTGCTCGCAGTTTCTGACTGTGAACCGGGAAACCCGCCTCTCGGCCATCACTCACGACATCTTCGAAAACTGGGCCGGAATTTATCGCAAGGCCCTGGACTGGTCGCTCGATCATCGGGTGATGGTGTTGCTCATCTCCATCGTATTCTTTGCAGCCTCGCTGTATCTGGCGAAAATCCTGAAAAAGGAGGCATGGCCTCCGCAGGACCAGAGCCTTTTCCTGATTCGTTTCCAGGCACCGGTCGGTTCCTCCATGGAATCCACGATCAACAAACTCGGAGAACTCGAGCGCTACGTCCAGAAGCAACCCGAGGTGCTTCGTTACTTCTCAGCCGTGGGAGGATTTGAAGGCGGCGAGGTGAACAGCGGAATTCTCTTTCTCTCACTGTCACCTCGCTCGGCGCGCAAGCTCACCCAGCAGCAATTGATGGAGGAATTTCGCATCGGCATGTCATCCATCAAGGACGCAAAGCTGGTCTTTCTCGACCTCTCCACGCAGGACCCGGGGAGCCGCGGCCGAGGGTTGCCGGTGCAGTTCAATATCCAGGGCTCGACCTGGGAGGGACTCCGGAAACAGACCGAGGAAATTGCCAGGCTCCTCGGTGAAAGCGGACTGGCTGTGGACATTGACACCGATTTCAAGGCGGGCATGCCGGAACTCCGCATCATCCCCATCCGTGAAAAGGCCGCGGAACGGGGCGTAAGCGTGGACGCCATCGTCCGAACCATCAGTGCCGCAATCGGGGGCGTCCGCGAGGGGAGATTCACGGGGGAAGGACGGCGTTATGATGTCCGCCTGCGCCTGATCCCCGAGCAGCGCCTGCAGCCGGAGGCCATCCTCGATCTCCAGGTCCGAAACATCTACGGCGAATTGATCCCCATGAAGGACCTCGTCAAAACCGAGATCGTGCCCGCGCTGCAAACCATTTCGCGCCGCGACCGCCAGCGGACGATCTCCATATCCGCGAACATGGCAAAGGGAAAGTCACAGGCTGACGTGCTGGCCGCCGCAGAGGAAATCTCGAAAAAAGTTTTGCCGGAAGGCTACCGCTTTTCGCTTTCGGACAGCGCCCAGATCTTCAAGGAGTCCTTCGCGGGACTGGGGTTGGCCATGATCCTGGGGATCGTGGTGGCCTACATGGTGTTGGCTTCCCAGTTCAACAGTTTCCTGCATCCCTTCACCATCCTCCTCTCCATGCCCTTCAGCATCAGCGGCGCGTTCATCGGGCTGTATCTCACCAATCGAACGCTCAACGTGTACAGCTTCATCGGAATCATCCTCCTCATGGGCATCGTGAAAAAGAACGCCATCCTCCTCGTCGAATTCACCAACAAGAAACGTTACGAGGACAAACTACCCCTGCGCGAAGCCCTCCTGAAGGCCTGCCCGATCCGCCTGCGCCCCATTTTGATGACCTCATTCTCGACTATCGCCGCCGCCATCCCCCCCGCCCTGGCGCTTGGACCCGGCGCCGAGAGCCGCGTCCCGATGTCCGTCACCATCATCGGAGGCATGATCGTCTCGACGCTGTTCACCCTGCTCGTCGTCCCCTGCGCCTACAGCCTTCTTGCAGGACTCGAGCGGAACAAGGAACATGAAGTGCGATGAGGCAACAAAAGCTGTAAGCCGTCAGCCATAAGCTTTAAGTTTTTCGGTGCAACATCGAATAATCCTCCGTACGCACGGATTGAGATGACACAGCTGATCCCCGCCATACCATGCCGTCTTTGGCTTCATTCATGATGGCTTGAGAGGGTTCCATGCCCGACGAAACCCAAGGCCGTCGAAATCCTTTTCGTTGCTGGTGGCGAACTCAGTAACGCCCTGTTGGCGGAGAATAAGGGCCAGGCGAACGTCGTAAATTCTCCGCCGCGCAAACTGCGTCTCAGCCACCCTCCGCCAGACCTGGTCCATGACACCCGAGGACGGTTCTGGAAAAGACAGAAGCCTCCACCTCGGATGGGAACGGTAGGCCTGGATGACGGCCACAGCCTCCAAGGGTTTTAGCGGACGATCTACCACCGAAGGGTTGCGCAGGAGGTTGTACAATTCCGCCAATACGAATTCGGAGATCGCCACGTCGTCACGACCAACCAGACTCGCGAGAAAGGCGTAGGCCGCCTTGTGCTCCGGAGCGGACGCTTCGAAGGCATAGAGCAACAGATTGGTGTCAATGGACAGCATGACGGCGTGAGCGGCGTTTCATTTGAACATCCGTGCTCGTCTCCGTGGCCAGTTCGCGGAGGCGGTCGGCAGTCAATCCCCTCCATCCAAGATCACGTGGCTTGGGAAGACTCCATCTTTGCGTGATGGTTTCCGTCGAAGGATAGGTCGCAAGCAGGCATTCCAAGCCTCGTCGGAAAACCTCGGCAAGAGACATCTCACGGCTGCGTGCCATTCGCTTCGCCGCCTGGTAAAGATGGTCGGGGATCTGGACTTGTGTTTTGATCATGATGGCAATTTGCCATCATTGTGAAACGATGTCAAATCATCAGTTTCGATTCAACCGCCTCACCCTTTGAAAAACCTCTCCACCTGATCGCACACGTAGCCCACCTGTCCCTCCGTGAGATCAGGGAACATCGGGAGCGAGAGAAGCGTATCGGCGGTTTGTTCCGTCACAGGAAACGCGCCGCGCTTCAATCCCAATGACGCATACGCCGGTTGCATGTGGACCGGGATCGGGTAATGGATTCCCACGCTGACGCCCGCGGCTTCCATGTGTTTGCGCAAGGCATCGCGTTTCGGTGTTCGAAGGGCATAGACATGATACACGTGACGGCGTCCCGCCTTCTCAACAGGCGTGGTGACAAGGCTCTTCAACCGTGAGGTGTAATGCGCAGCATGCTTGCGGCGGAGCTCCGTCCATTTTTCAAGATGCGGCAGCTTCACGTGAAGGATCGCCGCCTGCAGCGTGTCGAGACGGAATCCGAAACCGAGATGCGCATGCTCGTGCTTCGCGCCCATCGGCCGTCCGTGGTCGCGCTGCTGCATCACGTACTCGTGGATTTTCATGTCATGCGTCACCACCGCGCCCGCATCGCCGTATGCGCCGAGATTTTTGCCGGGATAAAAACTGAATGCGGCCACGGGGCACATCGGGCTGCGCTTGCCATTGAATTCCGCCGCATGTCCCTGCGCGCAATCTTCCAGGATGAGAAGCTTGTGTTTTTTCGCGATGGCCATGATGCGGTCCATGTCGCACATCTGACCGTAAAGATGAACCGGCACGATCGCCTTTGTCCGCGGAGTAATCGCGGCCTCGATCAGGTCGGCGTTCATGAGCATCGTGTCGGGCTCGATGTCGACAAAAACGGGTTTTGCGCCAGTGAATGAAATCGCCTCGGTGGTGGCGATGTACGTGTGGGAGACGGAAATCACCTCATCCCCCGCCCCGATGCCCATTGCCTTGAGCGCAAGATAAAGCGCGTCGGTTCCCGATCCAACGCCCGCACAGTGCGGCGCCTTGCAGAATGCAGCGAAGTCGTGTTCGAAGGCATCGAGCTTCGGCCCCATGATAAACGCCGTTTCGTCCAGTACAGACTGGATGGCCCGGTTCATTTCCGCCTGGATGCCGAGATACTGGGCCTTGAGATCAACAAATGGAATTTTCATGGGCACGCACTGACTAAACCAGCCGAAGGTGAATTACAAGGCATCGTCGTGCCCGGCACTTTTTATGTCCCGATCCCCACCAGCCTCCCGAAGAAGCTTGCCCACGGCCACCAGGTCCTCCTTCGCCGCCTGGATCAGGCGGGGCAATCCGGGAATGCTGTTGAGCGTGTCAATGTAACCACCCTTGACCGTCAGCATGAGCGCCGTGTTTCCATTGCGGTCCTTCGCATTCACATCCGCGCCGTGCTTCAGGAGAAGCTTCACGCTCGCAATTTTGCCGCGATAAGCGGCGGCCATCAGCGCTGTGTTTCCGTTGCAGTCCCTTGAATTCACATCCGCGCCCCGTGCAATGAGAGTCTCAACCACTGTTGCGTGGCCTTCCAACGACGCCCACATCAGCGCGGTCGCTTCGCCCTTGCTGCGGAGATGGATGTCCGCGCCCTTCTCGATGAGCAGGCGGACCAGTGCGTCGTTTCCGCGCAGCGAAGCCCACATGAGCGGTGTCCAGCCATTCTCGCCACGCACATTGACACGAGCCCCCTGGGCGATGACCGTTTCCGCGATGGCTGAATCACCATTGCGGGCCGCTTCCAGCAAGGCGTCATCCTGCTTTCGCGAACAACCGCCAAGCGAAGCGAGCACAAGGAGCACGATCGCGGCTGTGGAAATTTTTTCCAAAAAACCAGCCCGATGAAATCCGCAGTCCATCAAACCGTCAGTTTCTTCTTCAAAATTTCATTCACCATCGCCGGGTTGGCCTTGCCCTTGGAGAGTTTCATCACCTGTCCAACAAGCGCGCCGATGGCCTTGGCATTGCCCCCTTTGACGTCACCGGCGATCTTCGCGTTGCCCGCGATGACTTCATCGCAAAACGCTTCGATTGCCCCGGTATCACTCACCTGCGAGAGCCCCTTCTCCTCGATGATCACACCTGGCTTTTTGCCCGTCTGGAACATCTCGGCAAAAACCTCCTTCGCCTGCTTGCTGTTGATTTTTCCGCCCTCAGTCAGCTCCACCAGCGCCACGAGATCCATCGCCTGGATGGGCGATTCGGCAAGCGCCTTGTTGGAAGCGCTGAGATCGCGCAGCAGATCGTTCACGATCAAATTGGCCAGGGCATTCGCATTGCGGCTTCTGGCCGCCGCACCCTCAAAATAATTTGCAAGCTCGAGGTCGGCCACGAGCACGCCCGCATTGTAGTCCGTGAGGGCATGGGCCTGCATGAAACGCACCTTGCGCGCGCTCGGCAGTTCGGGGACCAGCTTGCGCACCTCGTCCAGCCAGGGTGATGTGTCCACCGGCATGAGATCGGGCTCTGGAAAATAACGGTAATCGTGTGCCATCTCCTTCGACCGCATGGTGAAGGTCGCCGCCGTCGCATCATCCCAGCGCCTCGTCTCCTGGGTCAGCTTCGCACCGGAATCGAGGGCTGTCTTCTGGCGTTCAATCTCGTACGCGAGCGCGCGTCGCACGCCGCTGA
>JAHFSY010000083.1 GCA_023269615.1 Verrucomicrobiota bacterium | reverse complement strand
AGAAATGTCCAGGCGTGAGCAGGATATAGGGGCCGGTTGGCTTGAAGAACTCGCCGTCAAACGCGAAACCGTGCTTGATCTGGAACAGGTCTGCTAATTTCACAATCTCCCAACTCTGTGGCGCAGGGCCAATTTCGGTTTGTTTTTGCAATTCGCCGCAGAGTCCTTTGGTGAAAAGCTGATGCATGAGCACCTTTTTTAGCTCCGTGGTCAGCGAGATCAACCGCTCTTGTTGCTCCATCGCCCGGTGAACCGAGTTCAATACATCCGCGATTTTCTTCTGTTCAGAGAGAGGCGGGATTGCCACAGGCAACTCGCGTAGCTTCGACTGTGATAAGTTGGGAATCGTGGTGACGTTGCCTCGTCCAAAGTAGAGATTTCCAAACTCAAAAGCATACCAAAGCCAGAAGAGAACATACTGTGCATTGGCCGATTTCGGGTCACGAATTCGTGCTCGGTGAAGGTGATTTTGATAATAGCATTGCGAAATGGCTTCACGCCATATCGTCGTCCGTCCAATATCTCCACCTTCGCAGATGAGTAAATCATCAGTCTTCAAGGCCAGGCGCTTTTCGTCGGCGTCGCTGAAGTGCATTTCATCGAGATCAGCCAAGTCCAAGCGATTCCAAAAAACATTCTTGGTGCGAAGAAAGGGCCGTTGGTTTTCGCCAATCCGATTCCCTTTTGAAACTTGCCTGCCCTGTTGAACATCGAAGATCGAATCAAAGCGATCTACCCGCCACTCGGCAGGAAATGCTCCCAACTCGGTCACGCGCATAACGGAAATCGGTTTTTCAAATCCGCCATTCGGCGGACAGGAAAGCTCGCCCTCCGTTTTTAGCCGCTTCGCATTCATGCCGTGATTTTTTCCAAAATGGTTTTCAATACTTTATACGTCTCTGCAGCCCCCTCCTCCAGCGCATCCAATTCCTCCACAATCTCCGCAATCGGTCGGTATTCGTCCGTTTCGCCCGTATGGATGTAGCGGCTGGGTGAAATGTTGAAGTCGTTCTTGGCAATTTCCTCCCGGTTGACGATACAGGAGTACTTCTCGACTTTCTTCCACGCGCTGAAGGTGTCGGCGATCCGTCGGATGGCGCCTTCGGCGATATAGTTCTTCGGGTCGCCCTTGGTAAACTCACGGCTTGCGTTGAGCAGAAACAGTTTCCCTTTGCGATCCTTCGGTTTCGCCTTGTTCAGGAAAAGAATGATGCCGGGCGCGGAGGTATTGTAGAAGAGATTTTCCGGCAGGTAGATGACGCCCTCGATCAGGTCTTGCTCCACAAACCAGCGCCGCGCCTCCTTTTCCTTGTTGGCACCCGCATTACCGGAGCCGCGCGACGCAGCGCCGGTATCGAGCACGATGGCGGCGCGGCCTGCGGCGCCAAGGCTTGCGAGAATGTGCTGTACCCAACCCCAATCGGCCTTGTTGCCGGGGAAACCGGCGCCCTTGGGGAAACGGTCGAGTTCATCCGCGTCGTAGTCCTTCTCCGTGAACTCAGTCTGGTTCCACATGGGATTGGCCACCGCAACGTCGAAGGTCTGGAGGCGGTTGCCTTTCCGAAACTTTGGATGGCGGAAGGTGTCGCCGATCTCGATCTGGCCCTCCATGTCATGAATGATCATGTTCATGTTCGCCATCGCCCAGGTGGTGGGCGTGGATTCCTGGCCATAGAGTTTGAGTGGTGCAGCCTTCTTTTTGCCCGCCGCTTTCATCTTTTCTTCAAGCGCCAGTTCGCACTTGATGAGCAGGCCTGCCGAACCGCAGGTGGGGTCGTAACAGGTCATTCCCGGTTCGGGGTCCATGATGAGCGCCATGACCTCGCCAACCTCGCCGGGTGTGTAAAACTCGCCCGCGCTCTGCCCGCCACCCTCGGCAAATTTGCGAATGAGATATTCGTAGCTGCGCCCGATGATGTCGGCTTCCACGTCACCGAGGCCGAGGCGCTTTTCGCTGATCCGCTCGATGAGATTGGAAAGACGACTGTCGTCAATGTCGCGCACGCCATGGGTGGTGGCATTGAAGTCCACGCGATCAATGATCCCTTTAAGCAGTGCATTTTCATCGGCGATGGCCCGGAGGTGGGTAGTGAGTTGTTCGCCGATCTTGTCCGCGAGTGTGCGAACGACGGACCAGACCGCGTCGTCGGGATTTGCCGGTTGCAGTGGCAGGTAAAAACGGACGAGCTTCTTATCATGCTTCACGAGCTTGAACGCCTTGGCCCGCGTGCCGACTTCCTTCGCGATGCGGTTCAGCTCGTCATCGAAAACATCGCAAAGACGTTTGGTGAAGATGAGCGGGAGGATGTAGTCTTTAAATTTAGGCGCATCCTTTGCTCCGCGAATGGAACAAGCCGCGTCCCATATCCAGGATTCGAGGGATTTGTCAGTAGGAGGCGACATGAGCGTGGGTTCTGAAAAAAATGTTTGGTAAACAGAGTGCGAATTTTAGCTGGTCGAAGCGCCAGGCTCCAGAGGGAATGTAAAGGGAACAATGTGCTTTGCTTCGATAAACGAAACGATGGTCTTGAGCGCATTCTCAGCGTCAGGGAACGGAACTGTGTCTCTGAGACGGGTATCCTTTTCGTATGTGTCCCGGGTAAATTCCCAATTTTCTTGAAACGTGGAAAGTCCCTGGCAATCGACAAACCGGGATTTGCACGCGAGCTTGAACTGGATTCCAACCTCTTCCCAAAATGTTGTTTTGGTGATGGGATGGGCACGTAGTATTCGGGCGAGGTCATGGAGATCCTTGACCCGAACTGCCTCGCCCGGTTTCTTCACCTTTTTGCGATACGCGGACAAGGTGCTGAGGAAGGCCCGCATTTTCTCTCCCGCGATTCGTTCGAGGGTGTAGGCGCGGAACGGGTACGTGCCGAATGTCATGGACATGACCGACCGCGCGTTCAGTTCTTCCGGCGCGGCGATATCAACATCGAGAGACGGAAGTCCCTGGACATGAGCTTTTTCGTGATCAATGAGGGAGATTGATACAGTGAAGGCATCCCATCCGAGCGGATGGGGCTTCGTGGGGTCGATCCTGATTCGTTTTAGTTCATATCGAACCGGCTCCTGGCGATTGAAATATCGCGTGATGGCCGGGTTGACGTGCTCGTCCAGAAATCGTTTTTGGGACTCCCGGTCTGGAAATTTCTGTGTGAATTCAACTGTCAGATTACTGTCGATATCGAGGGATTGTCGTTCGTCGCCCAGGATGAGATTCAGAATTCTGGCTCCCTTGAAAATGAGGGTTTTGTTGATATCCTCAGAAACGATCAGCGCCTGAAAGATGTGATTCAGGGCTTCGGATTTCCAGCGATCAAAGTCTGTTTGATTCATTCTATGGAACCCCTACCTGCCATGTTTCGTTGGTGCTTGGGAAATCAATGCCTGGCAGAAGGGGAATACGACTTTCCGGTGATGG
Organism: Verrucomicrobiota bacterium; assembly: GCA_023269615.1. GTDB lineage: Bacteria > Verrucomicrobiota > Verrucomicrobiia > JABWAM01 > JABWAM01 > JAHFSY01. The sequence continues at coordinate 12,221 of JAHFSY010000083.1, read as the reverse complement.
TCTAGGCATCCCATTTTTAATTTCGTCCAACCGCGTCTTAAGCGGCGAAGGAGCGGGAGTCCCCATCAAATCCAGCAGGGCACCCACGCGGCGGTAGGTATCCGTGTGAGCCATGGCAGCAAGATGTTCAGCCAGCCGTTGCTCGTCCATCGTTCGGGATCCCTTTTCCCATGCTTCCAGAATGACGGAAAGCCCTCCACATGGAAAGGGGCGATGCAATGTATCCAAAAGAGTCTGCTCCAGCGTCGTGATCCGAAATCGGGTGCGTGGGGCCTTCTCCCGGGTCTGAATGCCAACCAGTTTTGACGGGGTTCGGCGGGTCCAGAAGAAAGGGACTTCCTGAAAGGTGAACGCTTTTTGTCCCAGGGGATTGCGTTTGACGCCCCCCGCGGTTGATGTTTCTTCCTGGTCCGAATCATTTCTTGTGGCGGGCGTGCTGGACGGCTTTGACAACGTCGCGATGTGATGTTGACTGGCGATTTGGGTGGTCAGCCCGTAGTAGGACAGCGCGCTAAAATAACAAATGATGCCTTCTGGTTTGAATGCTTGAAGCAATTCAAGCGGGTCAACTTCCCTGGGAGATGTCCCATCGAAATCCAGCAGGTAAAAGTCTGTTGAAGCGCTTGGTGAAGCAGCTTCAACCTCAACGCGGGACACCAAACCGGTTTTTTGAAGGTGCTCCAAAATGGCTTCACCATGGGGGAAGGTCGTGAGCAGATGATCTTTTTCCTGGTTGCGGATCTCGACAAGAACCGTGATCAAACCCGACTTGGACCAGCAACGGACAGTGGGCCATTCGGTTGTCGGCTGCGCGACCTTCCGGATCAGGGCTTTAAAAAATATCTCCCAACGGTCAATCGAGGCGCTGGGACTGATGGTTTTATTCATTGTAAACTTTGCTCCTGCTTGCACGCAAGCAGGAGCAAAGTTTACAATGTATTAATTCCCTCTGTCAACTCGAATCTTGATCTTAAAATAAACCATAAGGATGACTCTTCTGTTATGCTTGCAACGCAAGCATAACAGAAGAGTCATCCTTTGTCAATGTTCCCTCAACGATTTTCCGAAAGCGCGCTCGTCACGAAGCAGCCCGGAATTCCTAGACGGACATTTTCCAGGACATTATGTCCGGGGAGCGCCCCACCCCCAGGTGTTTCAATCTCCCGGCTCCATCCCAAGTTCACGATCATCCCTCGCCATGGATCTGTGCCAAAATCTTCGGCTGCTGACGGCGGGCATCTCCGGTTCAATGGCCCGGGCTCGCTCGATCTTTCGCTCATCCAAGTATTTTCCGACCGTGGCGACAAAACGCATCGCGAAGCCGATTTCATATCCCTGGAGCGGGAAGAAGGAGAGCCTACGGTCAGGTTGGCCCATAGCAAAAACGGCGCGGAGACCCCATGCGAGTTGACGAACGCGATGGTGATTGATGAAGGACTCTGGCTGATGTGGAACTGATGGAGGCCTGCGGGATGGCTCCCGCTGCAATTCCTGGGCGACAGATTTTCCCAAGGTTCGTTCCGCTACTTTTTCCACCTGCTTGGAGAAAACACGCTTCAGCTCCAGCATGGGATCCGGGTCGGATCGCCCATGGCGTCCTTTCAAGTTCGTTACCGACCAATCCACAGCTTTGCCAGCCTCGTCACGTTTCAGAACGACCAGGTGGACGTGCGGGTGCTTGTCAGCACCGTTGTCCCGGACGTGTGTTCCCGCGACCCACCCTAACGAATGACCAGTACCGAAATGCCCGCGTCGCCAGTCGGAAAACTCCTTCATGGTTTCTGCGAGAACGTGTTTTAAGAAGAGGCGTTCATCACCTCCCCTCTCCCTCAAGGTTTGGAAAACTTTCGGATCCGGCGAAAGGACCAGATGCGTGCCGGCGGCGGGTTCGACCGCCGGCCACTTCTCCTTGTCCGGCTCATGGCTGATCCATTTTCTCAGCCTTCGTGAATAGGTATGCTCGGTTTCACCCGCCCGTTGCTCCGGCAAGGAGAGTGAACGCTGCTTCGCGAACGACTTCACACGGACGAGCCAATGCCGGAAATACTCCGGCCCGGCCGTTCCATGTGTGGCCAGATGCTCCTTCCAGACCTGGTATGCAAGCCGCTCCTGCTCCTGGACATTCAAGGTGCTCCATGAAGTCCCGTTCCTTGCGGACTCCTGCGCCACCCGGCGCTGGATGAATCCGCCCAGGACGATGTCGGCCTCCTTGGTTGCGTAGCCGTCACTGGATGGAAGGTCGGGTACGGCCGTGCTCCGCCCGCGTCCACGCGGCGTCTCACGTCCGTAGCCAATCATCCCCTCGGAAACGGCCACGGAGAAGTTGCCGAGATTCTTGATGATGTGTTGCATCGTCAATAGGTACGGCGCGAACGGAGTTGATCAATGGCGGACTCTTTGGCGCGACGGTGATGGGCTTCCCCTTCCTGAAATGCGCGGGCAAGCAGGTCGTGGATACGCTGATTGATGGACTCGGAGTTCTGCTGCGCGGCTTGCAGCACTCCATTGATCAGGCTCTGGCTTTCCGCGTGGGAGACGAGAGTGTCGAGCTTGGCATTGAACTCAGCGCACTGGACTTCCGCAACGCGGGAAACGACGGATTCAACGATAGCTTCGATCTCCTTCAAGAGTTCCTTGGAGGGTGAGGCGTCAGGATTTTCTCTCCATCGGCGGAGCAGATCGCGATGGAATTCCTCCCAGCTTCGGAAGTTGGACTGCCTGCGCTCATGCGCCAGTTCTGCGGCCAGTTCCTCGCTGATGCGCCATCGAGGTCGTGAGGTTGTGCTGTTATTTTTCATAATTGAAGTGAGCTTGCTCGCGGAGATTCCGGATTGAGGCGGTCCACTTGGTCCGGTCAAACGGCACGGTTGACTATCCTGCGTTTGGGATTCGGGCTTCTGCCGCTGATCCGGACGGATTCGGGCGCGGTGCTTCCGAGGCTCCGGACTTGTTGCGTCGGAGCTTCGAATCGAGCTTGCGGTAGCGCTCCGCCTGCACTTTCCAGCCGTCCTGAATGGTGCGTTTGACGAACTTGGGCATGGTCAAATCCATGTCGAGCTGGGCAGAAATTTCATCCAGCGTGCATTGAATTTCGTCATGGAGCTCACGGCTCATGTGAAAGCTCACTTTGATTTCGGTGTCTGTTTTCGTGGGTTTGGTTGGGATCGGTGGTGGTGTGTTCATGGGGTGTTGGGTTGGGGTGCGTGATCGCAACCCGGGCGGTTCGTGGCGCATGCCCGAAACGAACGGGTGAGATGACGCACCAGGGGTGTGGGCTCGGTGCCTTGGTGCGAGCGCCGTCCAGCGCGGCCACGCGCTGGCAGAGGGAGCACGAAGGACCGAGAGGGGTTCATGGTGTGGTACTTCTTCAATTCAGTCGGTGCGCCGTGGGGGAGCACTGACGAAGGTACTCGTCAATGTCCTGGCGCTTCACGATGACGCGTCCGCCAATCTTGCTCGCCGGCAAACTCTGCTGCTTGATGAGGATGTCGAGGTACGTCGTGCCGATGCCCATGTAGGCGGCCGCCGTCGGGCGGTCGAGCCATGTGAGTTTGGTCGCCGCATCCACGATGAGCGAGCGCTGTTGGATTTTTTCGATGTGTTTGGGTTTCATGATGTCTCCTTGGTTGAGGGTTGTTGAAAATCGCCGCGATGATCGAAACAGACCACGTCGCAGAACTCTCGCAGGCGCTCCGCGATGGCCGTCCCGGTCGTGTTGCCGATCCGTTCCGAGAGCTCCTGGCCGTTGAGGTTGGTGGTCACGAGCGTGGGGCGGCGCCATGAGGTGCGCTGTTCGATGAGATGATAAAGCTCCTGCCGGTAGCGTTCCGTCGGCGCGGCCTTGCCGACATCATCCAGGAAAAGCACACGGGTGGAGCACAGCCGTTGCATCCATTCGCGGCTGGTGTGATTGGCGAACCGCGTACACTCATGCCCAAACTCGGTGTCGGCCACGGCAACCACGGGTACGGCTTCGTCAAGGAAGATGCGACGGACGAGAAGCCACGCACAACGCGTCTTGCCCACCCGGGGTGGTCCGACAAGAAGCAGCCCACGTCCTCCCCGGTTCTCCTTCCATGACAAAACACGCGCCAGGGGCGCGTTGGGCAGCCGCGCGCTGTCGAATTCCCGATAATCGCTCGGACACATCACGTTCCAGCGTTGGAGGCGTTGCAGCCGCTCCTGTGCTTCCCTCTCCCGGAGAATCTCCGATTCCACCACGGCTGCACATTCCTCGCAGAGAACACGGGAGAGGGTGAATTCCTTGCCGCCCACCATGAGCGGTGTGCGTTCGACAGTTCGACCGCAACGGGAACAAGGGATGGTATGGGGATGGTTCATTGTTAGAATCCTCGCGTTCCCGATGATTTGCGGAGAAGGCCAAGCTCACCGCGGATCTCGTTGAACCGCGATGCGAAGCCCGACAGCGATACGGCATGCTTGCAGTTGAACCCGTCCTTGCGGTTCCATGCCTTGCGAGCGATTTCGATCAACTGCTCGGAGCTCATCCCTTTCAGCACCAGAAGACCGTCTGCCGCCTTCCCGTCTTTGCCGTCCTGGACCTTGTATGAAACCCCATAGAAATCCTCATACGCGGCGCTCCAGAGCGCAATGAACGCTTCGCGCTGGGGATGATGCCCTGACTTCCGAGAGCCTTCTGAACGTGGGGACGCGCTGTGTGTACTCCCTTTATTACTCTCTTTATTAATATGTAGAACATTTGTGCGTGGGCGATGGAACTTTTTTACGTGGGCGGTAGAACTTTTGTGCGTGCGGGTTGCTGGCCGAATTTCGGCAATGGTGAGCCAGATGTGACGCACGTTTCCCTTGAAAACCTCCACGCGAATATGGCCCGCCCGTTGAAGGCACGTCACAAGCTTGGAGATGGCGCGTATGGAAAGGTTCATTTTCCTGGCGAACCATTCGTTCGAGGCCCAGCAGTATCCTTCGCTTTTGGTCAGGGAGGCGATGTCGCCGTAAAGCAGCTTGGCTGACGCGGGCAGGCGGTCATCGTCCCGCACGGAGGCGGGAATCACGGAAAAATAGTTGGGTTGGTTCTGCATGAGTAAACGCACCATCAGATTCCCAACACCTCATCGTCTGCCCCAGATGCATTGGCACATGGGGCCCAAGACACTGCGCGGTGGCAGTCCGTGAGAGCAAGAATGAGAATCGAGCGCAAATTACTTCGATACGTAAACCGGCGCAAGAATTATTTGAAACTTAGACTAAGTTTATTTCAATATGGCAGACTGCCATACTGCCATTATGGCAGGTTGATATGTCGTGCCATCATGCATTGACTCATTACAGTCTTTGTAAGACTTGTTAAGTCCGTCTAAGCGTGCCAAGCTTCGCCAATGACCGCCTAAGACCGGCTAAGACCGCATAAGACCGCCAAGCATCGCCCAAGACATAACCATTGATAAGTTACACGATATGACGCTATGGTACGCCATAAGACGCTATATGACGCTGAATGAACCTGTTTCAGGCTGATTAAGGCTGTTTAACTTAGCCTTAGATTAGTTTCACGGCAACCGTTCGCGTGACTCCATGATACCCGGTGTGACGGGAAACCCTTCCGCAAGCGTTGGCCTCAAGTCGTGACGGGGACGGCAACTGCGGGCTGCGTCACGTTGAACGTCGCCTTTTGGGCGGCCATCTGCATGTGGTCGCGGCGCATGTGGCGCCCATAACGCTTGGCGATCAGCATGCCACCGTCGCTGTGACCAGCCCATTGCGCGATGGTGCCGAAATCAATACCCGCCTTCACGAGTTCGGTCGCCCAGGCGTGCCGCAGGCCGTGGAAGCTGAAACGGGGAACCTTGGCGATCTTGCAAGCACTCTCCAAGGCCGTGCGAGGGGTGTAGGGCCGCTTCTTCTGCTGCGGCGGGAACACCAGCTCGGGGCGTGATTTCTGACCATCCAACAGGCGCTCGGTGAAGGCGCGTAGCGACGGAGAAAGATCCACAATCCGTGATTTGCCCCCCTTCCCTTCCCGTACAATCAGGATGCCTTTTTGCAAGTCGATGTCTTCCCAAAGGAGCGCCTGGGCTTCTGCAAGACGGAGTCCGGAAAGAGCCAAGAGCTCGACAAAATTGGCAGCCTTGAAACATTTTCGCATCCGTCCATCGCGCATCGCGGCAAGGATGGATTTGATTTCCTCCAAGGAAGGCACCGGAACTTTCTTCTCCTGATGCGGAAACGCCTTGATACCCTGGGTTGGGTCATCCCATCTCCAGCCCTTCTCGACAGCCAGTTTGAAAAGTTTTCGGATGGCCGTCAGGTCATGATTGGCGGTTCGTCCGCTGCGATCTCCCGCCCGCTTGTGGAGGTAGTCCTTGATGTGGTGGAGACCGATCCGGTTCATCAGCATGGGGGCGAGAAAGGATTCCTTCACACAGTTCAAGGACCCTTGCAGGGTGGTGAATGTTCTCGGACGCTTGATCTCGTTTCTCGCCCTGTCCACCAACACATCGCAGGCGGCATGCAAGGTGGGGACCTCGCCTTTTTTCGGAGATGGCGTGTGCGCTGAAATCTTGCCCTTGAACTTCAGCAGATTCGCGTTCGCGATATTACGGTCTGCCGTTTCGAGCGTTTTCCAAATATCCTTGCCGTTCTTTTTGAGACGGGCATAATACCATCCATGCCGCAGCCACAGATTTTCACCCACACGCCGCACCGCCTTCAGCGCGGGTTTCTCTCTGGTTTTGCTCGCCATTTTTCATGTGTAGCAGAATGGTGTAGCAGTGGCAACACGAAAAAGTCAATTTCCCCTATGTACGGTGAGGTGGCAGAGTGGTCGAATGCGGCGGTTTGCTAAACCGTTGTACTTGTTAAATCAGGTACCGAGGGTTCGAATCCCTCCCTCACCGCCATTTTTACAAGTGGTTCTTGCGCAAGCGACGGAGCTTTTGAAACGGTCGGGCTCTGGGCTCTGCACCATAAACAGGGGCAGACACAAATATCAGTCAGAAGATTGCAGGAGTTCACATGGAAGCGATCAGCCACGATGCGTGATGCGGGATGCGAGCCAGCGGAAGTTCGACATCCTCCTGTTCTGGTCGCTGGACAGGCTGTCGCGCGAGGGCGTCGCCCAAACCCTGGACTACCTCACCCGTCGGGTGATCCCACGCCAAGCAATGAAGACTTGAAGGCCACCCGGGACATGGTGAATGCCGGGCGTGTGTTGGGCATCCCCCTAATGGACCATGTTATAGTCGGGAAGTCATCGCCGTCGAACGCTTGCGGTTATGTGAGTCTTAAGGAGAGCGGAATGATGATGTGAGCGTGGTTGTGGCTGGTGGCGAAGGGCGTGTGGAGAGTCGCGGGCACATAACTTCATGGGAATTCGTCCGGTTCGGGACACTCATGACGCTTCTTATCAATCACTTGACCCTTCCCTTTGAATGAATCAGGCTGGGTTCCGCTTTTAAAGCATGCGAGTAGGAATGCAGAGTGTATCGTGAAAAAGAGAATCTTGATTGTGGATGATGACATGGCAATAACGGCCATGATATGCATGGCTCTGGAGCAAAATGAGGACTACGAGGTGGAAGCCGTTCATGATCCACACCAAGCGTATGAATTGGCGTCCGCACAAGATTATGACCTGTTGATTTCTGATGTGCAGATGCCAACACTCGAAGGAGACAAATTATTTCTTTGTTTGGGAATCGACCCCGAAGGTGGTACGAAAAGACTGAAGCGGCCTGCGTTGCTCTTAATGAGTGGCGCTCTGAATGAATCAGAGCTGCGGGAATCTGTAAAGTTCATCGAGGGTACCTCATATCTGAAAAAACCGTTTGATTCGGCGACTCTGCTGATGAAGGTTGCAGAAATCCTCTGGGAGAAACGTCGTTGAGCGGGATGGATCGGGGTGAAGGGTGGTGAGCAGAAAGATGGCGGTGATCTTTCCCCTTCGATCCATAAATTAGTTTGAGGAGGAGGCGATCATTTTCCATTCGTAGGCCAGACAGTTGTAGGAACTGGTGCCTTTCTTGATTTCCTTCGCGAAGAATTCGGGAAACTCGTGATCTTCGACGTGCTCGGAGCAGAAGCGGTGCCCTTCCACGTAGGGAAGCAGCTTTTCGGAAAAGTGTCCCCATTGCGCGTTGTGCAAATCACGGTGGACTTCCGAAGCGTAAAATTGTTCGGCCATATACTCCGCCAGCCCTTCGTTCAATGTGGTATTGACAGCCGTACCATACGCATTTCGAACAAACGCGTGGGTGACTTCGTGGGCCAGGATCCTGCCCCAGCTCGACCTTTGACCTGTTGCGATCCGTATAGTCGAGGAGGCAGAACCATGAGTGGTGACGCCCCTGAGATGGTCTGCGGAAGTGAGGTTCGCGCCTCGGGCACGAATTTGCTGCTCAAAGCAAATGTTGATGCTCCATTCTCCGAGCTTGCGATGGGTGATTTCTTCGAACTTGGCTGCGCATCGGGCGATGATCTTCTCCCCCTCCTCCGTCACGTCGCTCCCCGCATTTTCGAAGGTGACATGCATCTTTAGGGCTGGGGTCGCGACATTCTCTTCCGCGCTCAGCAAAGGTGCGATGGCGAGGAACACCAGTGCCGCAAGGGTGTTGAAGTATTTGGAGGGGTGAGGGAGGGAGACTTGGTTGGATGCGTTCATGCATAGCTCAATCGCAGGAGCCGTGCCGAACTTGTCCAACCCATTTCGCCGTTACTAAAATCGTCGCAAGTAGCCGAAATGAAGGACAAAACAGACTTCACATGCGTCGACGGGGTCGCGTGGGATTCTTTGGGGCACTCCGCAGAATTTGCAGGCACTGCAAGAATCTCGCGCACGTCTTGCACAGTGGTCTTGAAAGGCAATCCAAAGTCGTCCCTTCCCCTCCCAGTCAAAATCAGAGGGCGATGGACCTAAAAACCACACTTTCGCGAACGATCACGGTGCACCGACAGACTTGGCAGCACCTGTGCTTTAAGGCTCACAGCAGTCCAAACAAATCAATTCCAACCGGACTGCAAACAACACATCCCCTCCCCATAATATGAAAAAGAAAATTCTAGTTATTGACGACGACTCCACAATCACCACTCTCCTCGCCCATATTCTCGCCGCCACCGGAGACTACGATGTTGAAGCCACAAACGACCCGCAGTACGCATTTCGCCGAGCCACTGAAGAGCCATTCGATCTGATCATTGCCGACTGGCAAATGCCATCCCTCAATGGCGACATGCTATTCCGTCGCCTGTACACTGGCTCTTGCAGCTATGGACAACGGCGATCGTCTCAACCGCGTCTGCTTCTGATGAGTGGCTTTGCGTATGAGGAAAAAATAAGTTCGTTGCTCGCTTTCATCGGTGGCGCATCCTATTTGCAAAAGCCTTTTGATATAGACACTCTGGTAAACAAGGTTGAAGGAGTCCTTTTTGGTGAACCCCGCTGCCTGGGTGAGGAAATCACCCGGGATTTGGATCGTCTGGATGATCTGCAAAAGCCCTCAGATATCGGCATGCTGGCGAACAAGGTTGAAGGAGCTCTTTCTGGTGAGCCTCGCTGTCTGGGCGAGGAGATCACACAGGAGCTGGATCGTCTGGAAATGCAGGCTTGTTAATGGAGGTTCTTATGGATGCACATAAAAAAACACAGCTGGTGATGGTGGTGGATGACGACGAGGGCGTTCGCCGGGTATGCGCAGCCATTCTGCAAGATGTGGGTTTGGCCAACGTCCGTCGTATCATCAATCGGCATGGTGGTCGCGTTTGGGCGGAAAGCGTGATCAACGAAGGCTCTGTATTCCGCTTCACTCTTCCGGGCATTGAATCAAATCCGACAGCTACTTGAGAACCTATTTGATTTGTCTTGGGTGAGTATGATTAAAAAAGAACTCCACGGGTCCACTGCTGTTCATTTAAAGCGATGCCATCCAGCAGGCCGGTGACACAATTTGCAGGCGTCCGATGGACTTTCCTGCTGCAGGCTTTCTCATGCGGAGCTTCTTCCGCACGAAATCAGGGTCATCGTTGCCGTCGCAATACTCGTCGATGATGCTCGCCAGCTCGACAGCCGCTCGATGTGGGAGGTCATGTTCCGAGCCTTTCGCTGGCACCTGGTTTTGAGGAGTATTATTATGGAACTGGCCGAAAACGCGAAAAGAAACCGCTCCAGTCCCATATCACTTTGGTTTTTGGTTCAGCTTCCGTGATATGGGACTCGATTGAGCCGCGTATCATCAAAAGAGAGCTTGGGTCATGCAGTGCTGCAATGACATCTTGACCTGTACGAAAAATGATCAGCTGCTTTTTGTGTGTCATCGCAATCTTCGCGATCACACCTTGTGGCGAGTCTATCTGGTCTGCAAGCAAGCATGGAAGGATGAGAACGCAGTTCGATTCGTGACCCACTCCCAACGTCAGCGGGCCGCCTCGCACAGATGATTCGACCCATAATCATTTGATCTTGAGACGCACCATTTCAAATCAAGGGGTTGACGACTCGAAGACCCGTGACGCGGGAGAAATCACGGTCGGCGCTCCACAGCATACGCACCCCATGATGAAGGCATAATGCAGCGATACGCAGGTCGTGAATAATGGGACCCGCAGAACGGGCGGCAGTGGCAAGTTTCCGCAGTTTGTCCCAATATCCTTCGCTCTCGGACAATAAATGAAGACTCGGGGATGCCGACCACGCTTCCACGCATTCCAAAGCGACAGGCAACGGAGTCGGAGGATTGTAAATGCGGGGATGCGTTACAATCGCGATGAACTCGTGAACGCAAGGCCACGCAACGGCCCAGCGATCGCCACCATCCACAAGTTCACTCAAGCGGGCACTGGCTGCGGAATGCCAGGGGCTATCCTGACGGTGCGCGTACACCAGGATGTTGGTGTCCACCGCAATCATGCGCCCCGTCCCCGGTACACTGCGGCGCGGATTTCACCCCACGATTGATCCTGAAATTCAGGGCGGATGCCCCTCCCCTTGAAAACCACGGGGCGGAACTTGAAACCGGTCGGAGAACGAGACCTCTGGGCGAGGGCAATGGACAATCCTTCCTCCACCAAATTGCGTAACGTGGTGTGCTCCTGTTCCGCAACCTTGCGTCCACGCGTCAACAAGTCATCGGAGATTTCAATGGTGGTTTTCATATGGGTAACCATATCATAAAATATGGTTGAATGGCAAGCATGAAGTCCCGATGTCGGGCCATTTCTTGTTGAATTCATTTTGAGCGGCCAGTTGACCGAGAAATACACGAGGGACCATCCGGGGGTTCCTGCTCTTAAATGCGTGAGCCCTGGTTTTTTGATTGAGAACGCATACGGCATCGACGAACGTATCGGCCGGTCCTTTCAAACCCATGAGCAAGCAACACGAAAACATCGATCCGAAACTGGCCGATTGGATTGGCAAACAGCGCGTTTTCTTCGTTGCCACGGCCCTGGTTATTTCGATCATGCTCGCAAACGCAGGAGTTGGATGGTGCGCCGAGGGGGCGACCGCCGAGACGCCTTTTTGTACGTTCGTGAAAAAAGTGATCGCCGCCGCGCCGACGGAATTCGCTGAATGCAAGGGCGAAGAGGTTCCGTTTGGCGAGCTGTTTGATCACTCGCAGTTCAAGGGCAGGCTGACCCTGGACAAGGACATGGAGTGCAAGCTCATCATCCGTCATACCGAACAGGTGCCGACTCAAGCCGAGCCCATGGAAATCCAACCGCAATACATCTGTGAATTCATGCCGAGGCGGAAGTTCGACCTTGCCAGACCAGTCTATGAAACGGCTGCCACAGATTTGCGCAAATGCTTCCCAACCTTGAATTTCAAGGAGAAGAAAGATGGCGACGAGTTCTGGTCCATGGGGGCTGATGGACCGGGGTTTAACCTGTCACTCACCCTGGTTGCCTTGAATCCCCCGCGCGATCCCAAGCCTGCAACTCCGGGTCAAGGGATTTGGGGCGTGATCTTGTACATCGTGGATACAGCCCCGGCCAAGGGGAAGTAATGCCGCTGCATCTTCGTGCCGCCCCCTCCGCCGAAAGCTCAGATCTCATTCTCGGCCAGCCGCGCGCAAGTGCGGATGGCTTGAAGGATCTCAAGTGAATAATGAGCAAATCCAAAACACCGCAAGAAGCAATAGGATAACAATGAAAGCATTTCGGACGGCGTGATCATGCTTTTGCATACACTCGTGACAAACGAAGTATGGAGCGGAGTCCTCCACAATGTATTCCTTCTTATT
>JAHFSY010000082.1 GCA_023269615.1 Verrucomicrobiota bacterium | reverse complement strand
GCGAACGTGTACCGGAGTGACTACGGGACCTACATCATCCAAAATAACGGGTTGGCGGGGACGGCGCTGCTGCTCCCGTACTGCTCGTACAACCTGCTGTATACCAGCCAGGCGAAGCAGGCCTGTCCCGGAATGTATTGGCCGGGTGGCGCCACGACCAGCAGCATCATGGTGAACAAGGATCTGTGGGGCGACAGCCCGTGGATGTACGGCGGCGTGAACTGCTACCACGACGCCTCGGCTGTCAAAAATCCATCCACCACTTTCTTGCTTTGCCATGGGTACCCAGACTTGCTGGCCGTCTCGGGGTCGGCCTTCGACCAGCTCATGACCCTCGACCAGGGTGACGGCCTTCACCTGCCGCGAACGGGGCGCTCGGCGGGGAGCGGCAACACGATCTTCTTCGTGGATGGGCACATCGAGTTTATGCGCTACAAGGGCGGTCTGATTTCCGGCAGCGGTGTGCAATCCGATTGGTATCTGCCGCAGACGGGCCCCGCCGACACCACGTGGCAGGACAACATCCGGATCATTGGCCCGTGGTGACCCCTTGAAACGCCACCCCTCTGTCATCGTCGCCGCGTGCCTCTCCCCGTGGGACGAGAAGTTTGAGTTCATGGAGGATCTTTTCCGTCGCCATGTCCGGTCGATCCTCCGTGGATTGACGCGACACGTTTATGTGTTTGGCACGGCCGGTGAAGGTTACGCCGTGACGGACCGGCAGTTTGACCGCATCACCCGCGTGTTTAGGGAGGAGACCAGCCAGCCCGAAACGCGCGCCATGGTGGGGGTGATCAGCCTGTCCCTGCCAACCATCATCGAACGCATCGGGCGCGCCCGGGACATGGGGTTTCGTTTTTTTCAAATCTCGCTGCCAGCCTGGGGCGCGCTTTCGGATCGCGAGCTCGACACGTTTTTCAGTGAAACGTGCGGACGTTTTCCCGACTGCGGTTTCCTGCACTACAATCTTCTCCGGAGCAAACGCCTGCTGGTCGGAAAGGATTACGCGCGTCTGAGTGTCGCGCACCCGAACCTGGTGGCTGTCAAGACGGGAGGGCAGGATCCCGCCGTGCTCGCCGACCTCGTCACGCAGGCGCCGGAGATCCAGTTTTTTCTGACCGAAGGAGGTTTCGGTCAAATGCGGGACCAGCACGAGTGCGGGCTGCTCATTTCCAGGTCATCGACTCATTTTGAAAGGGCGCATGAACTGTTCGAGGCGCGGGGTGAAAAACTCCGGGGGATGGTGGAGGAAACCAACCTCATTGGAAAAGCATTGAGGGCCGGGCTCGATCCCGCATGTCACATGGATGGTGTGTTCGACAAGCTTCTGTGCAGACTGCACATGCCGGATTTTCCCCTGCGGCTTCTCCCGCCCTACCAATCCGCCACGGAAGACGCATTCCGAAAATTCAAGGAGGCGATGCCGCAGGAATGGCTTTCCATTTCAGCACCTGTTCCCGCATGATCCCGCCCATTCATTCAAACACCCCAAGCCCATGAACAAAACAACTGATGCACATCGTGATCCCAAGCGGCTGGAAATTCCTGTCGCGGAATGGACGCGTCTGCCCGACGGGAAGAAGGAGGAGTTTCTCGCGCAGGTGGACAGGGAAATCGAGGAGGTTGGAATTGTCTCGGTCGGGGGCGCTCTTTCCTCCGCGCAATGCGACCAGTACGTCCGACTGCTTCAGCATGAGCTGGATCATGCGACACAGATCGAGCGCGTGATGCACGAGCGGCGGGGGCAGCGGGATGGCTGGAAGGTTTACAACCTGCCCACGCGGCACGCGGATTTTCTGGAGCTGGTCGCCATGCCGTTCACGGTGGAGTACATGAGGCGGCGCCTTGGGCCGACGATGGAGCTTCACTCGAGCGAGGGCGCGATCACACCGCCCGGCGGGGGGAATCCGCCGCCTGGCACGAGCGACCCCCACTCGGGCTGGCATGTGGACGTCGTGGAGCGGATTCCGAACTACTTTCCCGGGATCATCAGCATCTATTACCTGTGCGACACCAGCACGGAAAACGGCGCGACGCGGTACATTCCCGGGACGCACAAGAATTTCATTTCGCTGGAAGAGGCCTTGAAGTGCGAGCCGAAGTATTGCCCGGTCAAGAAGGGGGACATGGTGATATTCAACCCGTACCTGTGGCACGCGGGTTCGCCGAACCGCACCGACAAGATCCGTCCCGTGATCATCAACTATTACCAGCGGGGCTTTATGAAGCAGGGCTTTGATTATCCCGGCACGATGAGTGTCGCCGAAAGAAAACGCCTTACGCCCGAGCTGCGGCAGTTGCTTGGTTTCAACCGCAGGGTGCCGCGCGACGTGAGCGAAATCTATCTCCTGCGAAAGGAGCTGGCGGAATTTGATCCGGTCGGCAAGCTGGACTGACCTTATGATCCAGATGCTTCAAGCCAGGTCCGGCGTGCGTTACGCGATCAGCGGGAAGGCTTCCAAAAAACCCGCCCCGCTTTTTGTAAACCTTGCGAGCGGGCTTGATGGGACGTTGAAATCCGAGATCTATGGCGTGGTGGGACAGATCCTTGAGAAAAAGGGATTCCTCAGCGCGACCTTCGATGCGCCATCCCATGGCACCGCTCAACGGAAGGGAGAACCTCCCGGGCTCGATGGTTGGCGTTCCCGCCTTGAGAAGGGTGAGCCGCTCATCGAGGATTTCAACGACCGCGCCCGGGACGTCCTCGACGATCTCATTGACTCGGGGCGTGTGGATCCGCATCGCATCGCCGTGTGCGGCGTTTCCCGTTACGGCTTCATGGCGCTCCATTTTGCGGCGGCAGATCCGCGCGTGAAATGCGCGGTCGCCATTGCCCCGGTGACGCATCTGCCGGCGCTCCGTGAATTCAGGGGGATGGAGCCCCACGCCCCCACACGCCAGCTCTCGCTCTCCCGCCTAGCCCCGAAACTTGCGGGATTGCCCATCTGGATGGTGATCGGAAATGCCGATGATCGGGTGGACACCAGTCGCGCCATCGAATTCGCCGACCGGGTGATCGAGGAGTCCTCGATCCAGGGCAAGCCTTGCAAAATGGAGCTGCATGTCGTGGAAGCTCCGGGACACGCACACCCCACGGCTTCCCTTGGCCCGGTTGCACCCTGGATTGTTTCACATCTTTCGCAGGCGGGGGAGGCATGATGAGAGTTGCTCTGAGAACGTGTCCAGAAAATGACCACGTCGTGGTAGGGACGGACCGCCGGGCCGTCCGCTGCGCAGCGGCGCGCCCGGCGGTCACGCCCTACCACCAGAAAGGCAACTTGTTTTCCGGACACGCTCTGAAATCAAAGGCCTTTTTATGAACACTGCGAATTCCATTTATCGGGCGGGCATCGTCGGTCTGGGTTTCATCGGCGCGGGCGACCCCGAATCCGGCGAGGCCATCGGCGGGCAAAAGGTCTGCAACCTGGATGGGACGCACGCCGAGGCGCTCGCCAAAAACAAACGCGTCCAACTGGTCGCGGGCAGCAGCCGTGATGCGGGACGGTGCGCACGGTTCACGAAGCGTTCGGGCTGCAAGACATACGCGGACTGGAAGGAGATGCTCGACAAGGAACGACTCGACATCGTGAGCATCGCCACCTATTCGCCCGTCCATGCCGGGATCACGCTCGCATGCATCGAGCGGGGTGCCCGCGCGATTTACTGCGAGAAACCCATCGCGACGCGGGTTGTGGATGCGGACCGGATGCTGAAGGCCTGCGATAAAACCGGGGCGCTGCTGGTGATCAATCACAACCGGCGTTTCAATCCGAACTACCGCCGGTTGCGCGACCTGGTCGCGGCGGGCAAACTCGGCGACCTCACATCGCTCTCCCTCCGTTGGGGTGGGGGACGGTTGGGCAATGTGGGAACGCACCTGATTGACGCCGCATGCATGGTTGCGGGACGGAATGTGTGCGCGGTTTCTGGCACGCTCGATCTTTCGCTCAAGCCCGATTGTCGGGGCGCGCAATTTCGTGATCCCGGCGGGTTCGGGTGGCTGCGCCTTGACGGTGGACTCATGGCGGCCGTGGACGCCGCGGATTTTGGCACGGGCGCCGCGCACGTCATCCTCAACGGAAAGCTTGGACGGGCGATCACGGGGGCGGACGACGTCACGCTGGAATTCACCGATGGAAAAAAAGAGCACTGGCCCAGCACGCGAAGCCAGGAGACGTCCATGGACCGGGCGGTGGCCGAGATCGTGGACGCACTTGATGGAAAGGCCGCGTTTCCGTATCCGGCGTCGCATGCGGTGCGGACGCTGGAAGCGATCGTCGCGTTCCATGTTTCGCATGAGCGCAAGAGCGCATGGGTTGAATTGCCGTTGAAGGATGGCGACCGAGATCGTGAGTTGCAGAGCGCATAAGGAGAGACGATGAAGATCACGGATGTCCAGACCGTGCTTCTCACGGGGCCGAGCACGGATGATCCCTGGTTTCGCGAATCACGAACGATTCGCAGTGTGGCGTTCATCGAAATCCGGACAGATCAGGGCGTCACCGGCCTCGGCGAAACGTATGCTGGTTATTTTTGTCCGGAAATCGTTCCGTCGGTTGTTGAGTTCTACAAGCCCATCCTTGTCGGGCAAAACGTGGACGACATTGATGACCTCTGGCGGAAGATGGATCATTGCGGCAATTTCTGGGGTCGCGTCGGCCTTGGCCTGATCGTTCTCAACGGGATCGAGGCCGCGCTCTGGGACCTCAATGGAAAACTCCACGGCCAACCTGCATGGAAACTGCTCGGTGGATGCCGTCACGAAAAGCTCCCAGCCTACGCCACGGGCGGCCACAGCAATTATCCGCAGGACAAACTCGCGGCCAAGGCCGACTTCTATCTTGGCCTTGGATTCAAGGCTCTCAAGGTTGGCGCGGGTTGCATTCTCGATGGAAAAAAACACCTGGTGCCGCCCGGCTTCTCCTCCTCCGCTGATTTCGAGTCGGACAAGGCTTCCTTCCTTCGTAAGTATGTCGGGAGGGATGTAAAAATCCTGATGGATGGACACATGGGCAACAGTCCGTTCGGCACGTGGGACCTCGCGACGGCAAAGGCTGTGATGAAGGCCCTCGAACCGTTCGATATCTTCCTGTACGAAGAGCCGCTTCCCTACACCGACCCGTGGGGCTACGCCGAACTTGCGCGTGCCACGAGCGTGCCCATCGCCGGGGGTGAATGCCTGACAGGGACCTACGAGTGGCGGGTGTTTGCGGATCAGGACTCGTTCGACATCGCCCAGCCCGACGCCTCCTTCATCGGCGGGTTGCGCGAATTCATGCGTGTCGCGGAGATGTTTGATCATCGCGGAAAAAAGATCGCTCCGCACGCCTGGGGCGCCGGCGGATGCCTGATGCAAAACATTCACTGTGGTTTTGCGGCTCCCAACACTTGCATCCTCGAGGTTCCTCCGAAATTTGCCGGGCTTCATAGCGAAATCATGGGCGATTCGTTCCAGATGAAAGACGGCTGCATTCTGCCACCGCAAACGCCGGGTCTCGGCATTGTGCTGACCGATGAAATCCGTGCGCGCTACCCGTTTCGTCCTGGCAGCGGCGAATTCAATTCCGTTCCTGGAAAGAACCTGATTCGATGAAAGCAATGGGGCGTTTCACCAAGCTTGCAGAAGGTTTCGTTTCGCAGAGGGAGGCCGCCGGGCCAACTGCGGTCGCCGCCATGTCCCGATGCGCTCTCACGCGCGACGGCGGGATCGTCTGCTCTTACATCGTCCAGTCGAAGCTGGGCGTCAACGATTTCAAACCGATGATCTCCCGCTCGCAGGACGGGGGACTGACCTGGGTCGAGCAGGGATTCATCTGGCCCCATCTCCATGAGCGGTTTTCCAGTTCCTGCGCGATCAGCCGGGCGCCGAACGGGGATCTGCATGCATACGGCAAGCGGACGCTCATCGACCGGCCCGGCGAATCGGCATGGTCGGACGCCACGCAGGGGCTCAAGCAAAACGAACTTTACTGGGCGCGCTCCACGGATGACGGAAGAAGCTGGAGCGAGCCGAAAGTCATTCCGATGCCGATCGCCGGCAGCGCCGAGGCGCCCGGGGCCATGACGATCACCCGAAGCGGGCGCTGGTTGTGCTGCTACGCGCCCTACAACACGTTTGACCCGAAACTCAAGGTGGACCGCAGCCAGGTCGTCTGCCTTCGCAGTGATGACGAGGGGAAAAGTTGGAAGCACAATTCCATGATCCGTTTTGACAGCCCGGATTCCACGGGGGCTGAATCCTGGGTGATCGAACTCTCGGATGGACGACTGCTGGGAACCACGTGGCATCTCAATCAAAAGGACAGCACGGATCATCCCAATGCCTACGCGATTTCGACCGATGGGGGAGAGACGTGGAAACCCACACGCTCGACTGGCATCCTCGGGCAGTCCACCGCGCTGGCTGCGTTGCCTGATGGACGCGCGCTCTTCATTTACAACCAGCGCAAGCATGGCGAAGTGGGCGTTTATCTTGCCGTGGTGAAGCCGGACGAATCGGATTTTGGCGTGCAGGCCAACGAAATCATCTGGAGCGCGGAAACCCGCACCCAGAGCGGCACATCCGGTGGACACACCCAGTGGACGGATTTTTCATTCGGAGAACCCTCCGTCACATTGCTCCCGGACAACACCCTGCTGGCGACCCTCTGGTGCATCCAGCCCTCGGGCCAGGGAATCCGGTTTGTAAAACTCAAAATATGAAAGTCACTCTCGATCGTCACCGCCTTGCCCGCGTCAACGGGAAACCTTTTTTCCTCATCGGCGCGCGTCACATGCCCGAGGGTGGCACGCCCCGGCTGCTCGCTGACGCTGGCTTCAATGGCTACCGATGGATGGCTTATGGGGGTGAGGCCATGAAGCCGGATCTCCTTCCGCCTCCTGAGCCTGGAATTTTTTTCTGGTCCTACATTTTCAACCGCGCCGATTTCACAAAAAATCCCGGGCACCCGCGCCAGCTTCGTGAACTGGCGGCGAAATTACGCCACCATCCCTCCTTCCTCTGTTACGAAAATTGGAACGAGCCCACCCTGCTCTATCATTCCAGCCGTCCAAAATCGGAACCGGAAAATCTGGCGGTCGGAACGCACCTTCTCCGCCGCCTGGACCCGGACCATCCCGTGTGGCTGGCCCACTGTTGCTCGAACACCATGGAAACGCTTCGCCGTTACAACCCGTGCGCGAACATCATCGGTTGCAATCCCTATCCCGTCGTTCCACCCGGCATCCGCCGTCATATCGGTTTCCGCGCCGACGGAAAATTCCTCGACTGCCCTGACCAGTCCATCCACGCCGTCGGGAAATACACGGGCAAAATGTTGGCCGTGGGACGCGCACGCAAACCGGTCTGGATGCTCATCCAGGCGATGGCGCACGAGAACTGGTACAACGAAGTCCACACGCCGCAATATGCGGGGCAGGGGGTGGATCGTTCGATGATCCTGTACCCGACTCATCAGCAAATTCGCTTCATGGTGTTCGACGCCATTGTTTCAGGAGCGACTGGCCTTGCGTTTGCGATGTACAAGACCCCGGTTCGAGGTTCCGCGTGGAAAAATATCTGCCGCGTGGTGTCGGAACTCCGCTCACTCCATGATGCGCTGGCATCGCCCGAGCTGCCGGGCACGATCCGCGTCAGCCATCGCGACCTGGGATTTACGATCTGGGAAGGCGTCCGAGTGCTGGCCCGCCGGTTGGGCAATCAAATCTTCGTCTTCGCCGTCAACACCTCCTTCGACCCTGCCGAAGCGACCATTCACCTGCCGTTAAAATCCCCCGGCACGATTCAACGGGTGGGAGAGCGGGGACGTCTCACGATCCGTCACGGCAGCTTCACCGACTCGTTCGGGCCATACGGAGTGCGGGTGTATCGCATTGGATAGGATGTTGGACGTTTATTATAAGTTGACATGCCATTGCCGGCAATAGAATGTTGGCTCACATTTTGCATGCGCGCTTCAAGCCTTGTCCGCCTCATCCTGATCGTTCTTCCGATGGCAGTTGCCCCCGGCTTCTCCTTTGCCGCCGAGGTGCCGGCTTCGGAATTTCGGGGTGCGACGATTTATGTTCCCGAGGGGGAGGACCCGGACACTTCGCCCGAGCAGCGGACGATCGTGGACCGGATTGACGAGGACATTCCGAAGGATCAGCAGATCACCGGGCGCAAGGTCTCCGCCGCGGCCCAGGACCTTGTGGAGTATGTGAAAAAAATGACGGGTGTGGAACTGAAGGTGGCGAAGGTGAAGGACGTTTCGGCTATTCCAAAAGGCTCCCGCTGTTTTGTTCTCGGGTCACTGGCCAAAACCTTGGGGCTCAAAGTGCCGGAGACGGAATATCGCATTGATGGTTTTGCCTATGACGTGGATGGCAAGCAGGTGCGACTGGCGGGAGAAACGGGACTGTCCACGATGTATGCCGTGGATGACTTCATCGAGCGCCAGGGTGTCCGCTGGTTTCTGCCTGGACCGGAAGGCGAGTATGTGCCGAAGCGGGACACTCTTGTCTTGCCCGACTCGCCCGTGAGCGAAAAGCCATCCTTTCTCACCCGTATCATTGGCGGTGGACCCCGCACACCGCCCAAGGAGATTCTTGAATTTTTCCGATGGTCGATCCGAAACAAGGCGATGGGCGGGTTCTGGATGCAATCCTCGCACAGCTGGGATTCGTCGTGGGAATCATTTGGCGGACGCGAGAAGGCGTTCAAGGAACGGCCCGATCTTTTTGGCGAGGTGGATGGAAAGCGGGTGCCCAATCAATGGAATCTCAGCAGCAAGGAGCTGGCGCATATCTTCGCCGACTCGTACCGCAAACAACTCAAGGACCGGCCGAAGGATTATCATGCCATGATGTCCTTCAGCCCCGAGGATGGCCTTATCATTGACACCTCGCCCGAGAGCCGGAAACTCACCTTCCAAAATGATCCCGTCATGATGACCATTCCCGATTCCTCCGACCTCGTGGCGCGGATGGCCAACTGGGTGGTCGAGGATCTCAACAAGGATTATCCGAACATCCGCCTCTGCTTCATCGTTTACGCGAACTACCAGTTCGGGCCGCAGCAGGTGAAGCTGAATCCAAACCTCGTGCCGGCCTTCGCCCCGCTTGCGCTCGACCGTTATCATTGGGTGGGGGACCCGCGGAGTCCCACGCAGTACCTGCTCGGCCAGAGCATCGAACGGCTCAACGAGGCGGGCGTCAAGTTCGGCTGGTACGCCTACTCGTTTGGCGGCGGCGACTGCGTGCTGCCCATCTCGCGGCTCGACATGCTCAGTCGCAACCTCACATGGTTGTATTCCAAGGGGCTGCGCTACTGGTCCATCGAGTCGGCGTTCATCTGGCCCAACATGATGCCTGATTACTACGTCATGTCGAAACTCTCCTGGAACGTGAACGCGGACCAGAAGAAGCTTCTCGACGAATATTACGCGCTTTATTTTGGAAAGGCGGCCGAGCCGATGCGCGAGTACACGCGCGAGTTGAACACGGCGTACCAGGACCTTCCGTTCTGCGGCGGCAACCGGGAGTTCGCCGGCACGGTCTTCACCGACGAGCGCCTCCATCGCCTGCGTGACCTGATCGAAAAGGCAACCAAGGCGGTCCGTGACGATCCTCCCCGGGCGCATCACGTCAAGATGTACGACTATGTTCTTCGCCTGGGCGAAGCGCACATGGCGATCCGCACGGCGCTCAATCGCTTCGAGTTCGACAAGGCCCAGCAGCTCAACGAGGAGATGAACAAACTTTTCACCGAGGCCAACACCTTCGATCCCAACACGACCTCACTCGATGTTCGTGAACGCTGGCACAAGGCGATGTACTCCAATAATGTGGAAAAAATCGCCGAGTGGACAAAGGGCGCAAACATTCTTCACAAGTTTCCCGACGAATGGCCCGCATTCCTGGACTTGTCGGAGATCGGCGAACGCCTCGGCGCGGTTCGCGAGGAAACCCCACTCTTCAATTTGATGAAACTCAAGACTTACTCCGCCTGCCTCGCCGAGCAGGGACTGGAGCGGATGCGGGGCGCCCTTTGGTACCGCGGGAAATTCCCGACCGTCCGCGCGCCCGACGGAAAGAAGCTTTATCTCCTCGTGGGCGGATTCGACGACACGCTGACCGCGTGGGTGGACGGGCGCGAGATCGGGAAGGCGTCCAGCGGAAGTTTTGCGCCCGCGATTTTCGAACTGCCCGGGCTGGAGCCCGGGCGCAACGAACACACGCTCACGGTCCGCGTGACCAACAAGGGAATCAGCGAATTGGGAACGGGTGGAATCATCCGTCCTGTTTGCATCATCGCCCGTGATCCGCTAATCGAGAAGAAGTGAGTGTTTCATCCCATCCATACCATGATCATCCTCATTGACGCGCCATTGTCGGACGAACGGGCGGGACAGATTCAAAACCTGTCACCCAAAATCAAGCTGCTCCGGGTTTCCCAGATCGGCAAGCCGTTGCCGAAGGACCTCTTGAAGGAGGCGGAGATCATTTACACCGGCGCGGCGGACTTCGATCCCGCGGATGCCCCTCGCTTGCGGTGGGTGCAGACCAACACGGCGGCGACCAATCCGCAGGGAGGGCGTCCCATCCTGCGCTCAAACATTCCCATGGCCAATGTCAGCGGCGCATACAGCGCCGCCGTGGCGGAATGCATCATGGGAATGCTGCTCGCTTTGACGCGGCGCATCACGCTCGGCTGTCGTCATCAGGCGGAGAGCAAGTGGCCTGAAAGCACCAGCGCGTTTTGTGGCGAGGATTTGTACGGCACGACCATGGGAATCGTGGGCTATGGCAGCATCGGCCGTCAGATCGCGAGAATGGCGGATGCGATGGGCATGACCGTCCTCGCGTGCAAACGCAATCCGGATCAGCGGCGCGATGACGCCTACCTGTTGCCGGGGACAGGCGATCCCGATGGAAAAATTCCGAAGGCGTGGTTTGGCGCGGACCAGATCACCGACATGTTCCGTCAAAGCGACGTGGCCATGATTGCCCTGCCGCATGTGCCGACGACGGAAGGGATGATTGGAAAAAAGGAATTGTCCGCCCTGCCGCGTCATGCCTACGTGGCCAATGTGGGCCGCGGCGCGGTGATGAATGAACCCGAGCTGATCGAGGCATTGAAGTCAGGAACCATCGCCGGTGCCGCATTGGATGTGTTCGTGGAGGAGCCTTTGCCATCGGCCAGCCCGTTCTGGAAAATGCCCAATGTCCTCGTGATGCCGCACATCGCCTCGTGGACCAAGATGCAGTCCCATCGAGCCTCCGGAGTGCTGATTGAAAACCTGAAACGCGATCTTGGCGGTCAACCGCTCATCAATCTCGTCGATAAAAAAATAATGTACTGACCACCATGAAAATCACCGACATTCGAACCATGAAACTTTGGGGTCCGCTCCTGCACGGGCAGGGGGGCGAGACCGGGAGCAGCTTTTCCAAGACAATCATCCGCGTGGACACCGATGCGGGGATTTACGGGCTTGGCGAGGCGGAACATTTCATGGGCGTCCGTGACGCCATCGCGTACATGAAGGGTTACTTTGTGGGGCGCGATCCGTTCGAGGTGAATGCGATTGTTTCCGAAATGCTGTTCGCCACATTGCCGCCGCACCACGCCGAGGCGAGACATGGCCTCATGCCGGGAAACATCCGTGCGTGCCCGACCTCCTCGCCTACCGCGACCCCCTGGGGCCCGGTGCTCTGGGCGTGCAGCGGCGTTGAGATGGCGCTGACTGACCTGGTGGGCAAGGCATTGAAAACACCCGCGTACAACCTGCTTGGCGGAAAATTCCGGGACAAGGCCAGGATTTACCTGGACCGCAGTTCGCCCGCCGAGATCACCAAGCCGGATGCCTGGAAGAAGATGGCTTCTGAAACAGCGGCGGCAGGATTCACCCAGATGAAGTTCGACATTGATCACATGGCAACCGATGCGCAGGGAGACGTCTGGAATCACACCATCTCGCTCGCGCAGATCAACCGCATCGTCAAGCGGCTTACCATTGTCCGCGAGTGCCTCGGCCCGGATTTTGAAATCTGTGTGGATTGCCACATGCAATACAACGCCACTGATGCCATTCGACTGGCCCAAGTCCTTGAGCCTCTCAATCTGCTCTGGTTTGAGGACCCCACGCCCATCGTCAATCCGGATTCCTGCGCGGAGGTTCGCGCGAAAAGCCCGATTGCCATCTGTGTCGGCGAGATGTTCAGCGCCGAGCAATTTCGCATCTTCATCGAGCACAAAGCCTGCGACATCCTGCATCCCGACGTGTTGTTTTGCGGAGGGATGCACGAGATGCGGCGGATCGCCGATTATGCCGAGCTGCATTATCTCCCGATGGCCATGCACGGAAATGGAGGCGCGTTGGCCGCGATCGCCGCAGCCCACGTGGCTGTCGCAAGCCGTAATTTCATCGGCCTTGAATACCATTTCATCGAGACCGCATGGATTGGCGATTACGTTACCCGCGATGCCCCGCTTTTCAAGGACGGACATGTGCACCTGACCGATGCGCCGGGGCTGGGCGTGGAGCTGAACGAGCCGATCTGCAAGAAATACCTCGCGCCGGGCGAAAGCCTGTTTTAATCAAGGCTGCGAGGCAAAATGTGGGTCCGTTCCTTTCATCGAAGCCCGGTCGCCGCTGACAGCGGCTCCTACAAAGCGCAGAACGGTGGAGAGGAAAATTGTAGGAGCCGCTGTCAGCGGCGACCGGGGTGTGAATCGATGGGAGACCAACAAATTTGTCCCACACGCCCCCTTTTTACATTGACATGCCATTGCCGGCAATGGCATGATGCATCGCGATATGAGTCGAACACCCACTTTAAGGCGTGAACCGGGCGGCGGGTATCAGCGCCTGAGCGACCTCGCGTATTCCAAGCTGCGTTACGCCATCAGCGAAGGCCAGATCGCCGCTGGAAGCCGTCTCGTCGAACTGGAACTTTGCAAAACCCTCAAGGTGGGGCGCACACCCATCCATGACGCCCTCCTGCGCCTTGCGGGTGATGGGCTGGTTGAAAGCGTTCCGGGAGCTGGTTTTTTCGTGCGTCACCTGACGCTTGAAGACATCATGATGGCGTACGAAATACGGGTGTCGCTGGAGAGTCTTGCGCTTCGCATCGCGGGCCAGCATGGGTTTTCGGATGTGAAGCTGATCGAGCTTGATCGGCAGTGTGACCTGATGGACCAGGCCACCCGGGAAGGTGATGTTCGCGGCGTGGCCCAGGCGGATTTCCATTTTCATCAACTTCTCATCGCCCTTGCCGGAAGTTCGCAGCTCGAAAATGCCATCCGCGGGAGTCACCTCCAGTTTCTCACATGGAGCCGCAGCATGAGCTCCCAGCATTACCTGGATGAAAGCCGACGCCTGGGTGCGGAACACCGCGCAATTGTCCACCAGCTCCGCGCACGGAACATTGCGGAGGCGGAACGGCTTCTTGCGAGCCAGGTGCGGCATAGCGTTGACCGCCGCATGAGGGAGATCGAGTCCTCTCCCCAGGGTGGAAGCATGGTCCGGAATCTCAAGATCATGGGCGACCTGCTCCAGCCCGACGCTTCCCATGCTCGACCATGAGTGCCTGATCCACACAATACATTCCCATGAACTCACGACGGATGCTTGCGGCATTTACCCTCGTTGAGCTGTTGGTCGTCATGGCGATCATCTCTGTCCTCGCCGCGTTGTTGTTGCCGGCTCTCAGGAATGCGAGGGACAGCGCCAAGAGGATGGTCTGCGTCAACAACCTGCATCAAATCGGGATCGCACACCAGTTGTACAGCAACGACAACAACGACCGGATGGTTCCTCGAATGACCCACCTTCCAGCCGGGGATTGGGCATGGTGGTACTGGCTCCTCATGCCCTATCTGGGCCATGAGAAAGTTACCAACGACACTGTCACTCAGGCCAATGTTACCGGCTTCAATATTTTCTGGTGTCCCGCAGCGACCAAGTACGTAGGCGTGGATGACGCGACCGGTTATTATGCGGCCTGGTATCCGGCGGTGGAACGATATTCTTACGGAATCAACTCTTGGAACACTTACGGAAACTATAACCCTGCAACGGACGCCACAGCCGGTGGCACCGGCACTCCCCGGGGGGCGGTCAGAAAACCCGAGCGCTGGGTGTTTGCCGGAGATTGTACCCAATCCGATCTGTCAGAAGCGAGCGCAGACGCCGACACCTCGAACAACGACGTTGCCGTGGAACGCCATCATGGACGAGGCAACATCGTGCTGCTGGATGGCCATGTGGAGTCCAACAAGCGGGGGACTTTCAATGAAGGCAACGGAAAGTATAATTGGTATGTCCGTGGCCTGCTCCTTCCCGTGGGCGGAACCGTGACCCCCGAGCCAACCGAACCGAATTGAGAGGGGAGAGTCCTTATGCCCGTATCCTGGAGAAGTGAAGCCTGCGATCAGGGCACCGATCCCGAGAGCGGCGCCTACATCGTCCGCCTGACCCAGGCGGCCCACCACAGCACCAACATCTATTGCGAGCAGCCCTACAGCAATCCCGCGGGCACACGCATCGCCATCATACGCTCCGCTGATGCCGATCCGCGGTTTTCGCCGCACGACCTTTATGTCGCCGACCTGAACACACTGCGGATCCAGCTGGCCGCCCGCGATTGCCGGAACTATTTCATCGGGACCTCGGCATGGAGCGGGATGATCTATTATCTTTCCGCCTCCAACGATCTCATGCGGCTCGACATTTCAACGCTTGAGAAACAGATCGTCTGGAACAACTGGCCTCTCCCGCAGGACTTCATGTTGCAATCGGTCTCGCCCGATCATCGCTACGTCGTCGGCGCCCTGGCACAGGCCAGCTATGAAACCGCGATCATCCGGGCGGACCTGAAGGAAAAGACGGTGAAAACGATCCTCGAGCGGCCCGAACTTTTCGCCGCCCATCAGCAATACGCGCCGAATCCCGGCGAGGACGGAAAATTCCAGATCATGGGGATGATGCACCGCGGCAAAAAACTCAACCACCTGTGGCACATGATGGACTGCCCCGCCGAACACCCCGGGACCTGCTATTATCTCGTGGACAACGACGGCGGCAACTTCCGCCTGTTCCCGTCGGGACCGCCGGTCGTCCCCAGCAACAATGGGCACAGCGCGTGGGTCGGCCAGACCGGACGGATCGCGTTCTCCGTCAGCTGGAACGCGGACACCTGGCAGCTCGACCCGCGTTGCCCGCAGGGAAACCTTGTCACGGCGGCGCCGGGCGATGACAAGCCGCGTGTTTTTCGCGCGCCCGAGCATCGCTTCAACCATGTCAGCGTCTCGCGGTGCGGGCGGTATTTCGTGTGTGACTCCTATCCGACCCCGGTCCCTTATCAATCGCTCGCCCCCCAGAAAATCCCGCTCGTGGTCGGCAACTTCGAAACCGGCAAATACCGGAACATCGTCTCCGACCCGAGGGCAAGCGGCGGCGGTCCCGCCTGCGGTCATCCGCACGCCTACTTCACCGCCGACAACAAACACGTGATCTACACCGCTGACCCGTTCTGGATCGGACAGGTCTTCGCGGCCCGCGTCCCCGACGGTTTTCTGAAAAGTCTGGACTGATCAATGCAACAAAGATCCACACGCCCAAAAGCAGGGCCCTCTTGCACGCTTGTCGAACTGCTGGTCGTCCTGGCTTTC
>JAHFSY010000117.1 GCA_023269615.1 Verrucomicrobiota bacterium | reverse complement strand
CCAAATTTTTCAAGCCTTGGCATTCACGCGTTCGACGGCTACCGGTCGCTCTCGGTGCGGCTGCCCAGATACTCGTCCAGTTCGGCTCTCGTCGGCAGCCCCTCCCAATCGCCGTCCGCCTGGCAGACGATCGCGCCGGCGGCGTTGCCATGACGCAGGCATTCCGCCACGGACAAACCATTCAGGTGTGCGGACAGATATCCGGCCGCAAAAGCATCCCCCGCCCCAATCGGGTCCACCATCTGCCGCAGGCCGAACGCCGTTGCGTACGAGGCGCCATCCGCCGTGAGCGCATGCGCGCCGCCTTCACCCGCCTTGATCACCACCATTTCAGGCCCGAGTGAGCGCAACTTTTCTGAAATTTTCACGGGATCGGTCTCCCTCGTGAGCAACGCGCCCTCGGGCAAACCCGCAAGGATGCAGTTCACATGGGGGAGCAATTCCAACAGGACATCCCTCGCTCTCTCCTGCGACCACAGCTTCCGTCGATAATTCGGGTCGAACCACACGCGCATCCCGTTCTCCCTCGCGTCCAGCATCATCGCCTTTACCAGGGCAAGGCATCCGTCGCTCAATGCCGGTGTGATTCCGGTGAGATAAAGGATTTTCGCATCACGCCATGTCTGCGGATCGAAACTTGTTTCCGTCAACTGGCTGAAGGCGGACTGCGAACGGTAGTAATGCACGGACGGCTCCGCATGGCCGCGACGACTCTTGAACATCACCGCCGTGGGATTGGTCACCGACCAGATCACCTGGGATACATCCACGTTCTCACCCTGAAGCGTCTTCACGATCCGTCGCCCAAATGGATCATCGCCCAGGGCGCTCAACCACCTCACCACGTGTCCCAGCCGCGCCAGGCCGATGGCCACATTCGACTCGGCGCCCGCAAACGTGGCATGCACCTCCCGCGTAATCTCCAGTGGGGTATGATGCGGACTGTTAAAAACAGCCAGCGCCTCGCCCGCCGTGATCACGTCAAATGTGCTCATAAAAAAACCATCCGTGTTTCACCACCCTATTTAGGGTGGTTCATCCGTGCCATCCGTGGTTTAAAAACTTCTTCAACAGAAAGGTGGATTAATGCAAAAACATTCCCATCTGTTCATCACGCCGATCCGTCGCGATCGGGGGCGTGCGCGACAACGCGGCAATTTCCATCCGCATCTCAACCGTCATCTCGATCTGCAACGCCCCAAGCGATCCCTCCAGTTGTTCCAGGTTGCGCGCCCCAATGATGGGCGCGGTGATCGCGGGATGCGAACCAACCCACGCCACCGCCACCGCCGCGGGGTTCAGTTTCTTCCCGGCGCAATATTCCGTGAAACGTTCCGCCGTCTCGCGATAGTCCTGCTCGTCGTACCGAGCCGAATAAAACTTGTCCTTTGCAATCCGCCCTTCCACCCCCTCCCCACCCTTCCGATATTTTCCCGTCAGCAAGCCCGCCCCGATGGGGCTGTACGAAATCACGCCCACATGCTCCGATTGCGCCAGCGGAAGAATTTCCACCTCGGCCTGGCGCTTCACGAGACTGTACATCGGCTGGATGCACTCGAAACGCGCAAGCCCGTCCTTCGCTGAAATCCCAAGCCCCTTCGCAATCTGCCATGCCGCCGAATTGCTGATCGCGGGATACAAGATCTTCCCCTGATGAACGAGGTCGTCCAGCGCGCGCAACGTCTCGTCAATCGGCGTGTGCGTGTCATGGTTGTGAATGAAATAAAAATCAATGCGGTCGGTCTGGAGCCTTTTAAGACTCGCTTCCACCGCAAGCATCATGTGACGGCGCGAAGTGCCGCGCGCATTCACGTCATCCCCCATGCCCCCCTGGAACTTGGTGGTGATGATCACCTCGTTGCGACAATCGCGGATGAGCCGTCCGAGAATCTCCTCGGATTTCCCCTTGGCATACACGTTGGCGCAATCAAAGAAATTGATCCCAGCAGCACGGCAACGCTTGAAGATGGAAGCGGAAGTCGCTTCATCCGCCTCCCGCCCAAACGTCATCGTCCCAAGGCAGATGGGTGAAACGCGCACGCCCGTCCGTCCGATGGTTTTGAATTTCATGCGCCATCCAGCATTCCAGAGCGTCACCCGGAAACAAGCGCATTTTCACCTCGGAACGGAGGGACACGCTCTCGCCTCGCCGAAGCCTATCCGACTACGCCAAAGCGCTTCGTCGCGACGGCGAGCGGCGTAGCGCGGGCTGTCGTGTCCATTCGGGGAAAAAGGGCTCCTCATTCGCATTGCGCTTTGCGCTTCCTCCGGTTCCCATTTTCGTTTTTGCTGATACTTCATGAAGATTGCGCTGGCACAGATCAACACCACCATCGGGGATTTCCACGGGAACGTGGCGCGCATCCTCGACTTCCACCGCCGCGCAGCCTCGCTCCGCGTGGACCTTGTGCTCGCCCCGGAAATGTCGATCACCGGCTACCCTCCCCGCGACCTCCTCATGAAACCCTCGTTCGTCGCCGACGGCCTTGCCGCGCTCGATTCACTCGCAGTCCAGATCAAAGGGCCGCCCCTCATCGTCGGCTTCGTGGACCGCAACACCGGCGTGGGAAGATCCCTCCGCAATTCCGCCGCCGTGATTGAATCCGGAAAAATCATCCATCGCATCCACAAGACCCTGCTGCCCACCTACGACGTCTTTGACGAAGACCGCTATTTCGAGCCGGCGGAATCCACAGCGGCAATTCAACTCGCCGGAAAGCGCGTCGGCGTGACGATCTGTGAGGACATCTGGAACGACGAGGATTTCTGGCCTTCCCGCCTCTACCGCCGCGATCCTGTGCGCGAGCTGAAATCCCAGGGCATCGAGTTGCTCCTCAACATCTCCGCGTCGCCCTGGCATCTGCGCAAAGAGGAAACGCGATTCCGCATGCTTCAAACCATCGCCCGCAACGATCACATCCCCCTCGCCTACTGCAATGCGGTGGGCGGCAACGACGAGCTGATCTTTGACGGAAACAGCTTCGCGTTCAACGCCTCCGGTGAAATGATCGCACGGGGGAAATCCTTCGAGGAGGACCTCGTCGTGGTGGATTTCGACGAAAATCAGAAGGGGACGGGACCGGTGGCGGATGACGGGCGAAATCTCTTTCACGCCCTCACGCTTGGGTTGCGCGACTACGTGCGCAAGTGCGGCTTCAAGTCCGTGGTGCTGGGCCTCTCGGGTGGAATTGATTCCGCGCTCACCGCCTGCATCGCCGTCGCCGCACTCGGAAAGGAAAATGTCCTCGGCGTGGCCATGCCGTCGAAATTTTCCTCTGAAGGAAGCATCTCCGACGCGCGCTCGCTGGCGAAAAATCTCGGTATCCAGTTCGAGATCATCGCGATCCAGCCGCAGGTGGAGAGTTTCCGCGCCGCGCTCGCGCCGCTTTTTGCGGGACGCGCCGAGGACACCACTGAGGAAAATCTGCAGTCGCGCATCCGCGGCGCCACGCTGATGGCGCTTTCGAATAAATTTGGATCGCTTCTCATCACCACGGGAAACAAGAGCGAGCTGGCCACGGGCTATTGCACGCTCTACGGCGACATGTGCGGCGGTCTGGCCGTGATTTCCGACTTGTCCAAGATGCAGGTGTACGAACTTTCGCGATGGATCAATGTTCATCCCAAGGAAACGGGGCTGGCTGACGGCGTGATTCCCACCGATTCCATCACGAAGCCGCCCTCGGCGGAATTGAAGCCGAACCAGACCGACCAGGATTCATTGCCACCGTATGAAATCCTCGACCAGGTGCTCGCGGCGTACGTGGAAAAACATGAATCCGCCGGAGACCTGGTGAAACGAGGTTTCGATCCCAAGCTGGTGAAGGACCTGATCCGGAAGATTGACTTCAATGAATACAAGCGCCGCCAGGCCGCGCCGGGACTGAAAGTCACCAGCAAAGCCTTCGGCATCGGCCGCCGCATTCCGATTGCACAGCAATACCGTGAAAGCTGATCCGATTCCGAACTCCCCCGCAACCAACTCCCCGTAGCCGAACTCGCAAGAGTTTGGCCCTCCGAAAACCCTGAATCCCGATTTCTCCGCAGATTTCGCAGAAAGACGCAGATTTTCGGAGAGTCTCTCGCAAAGCCGCAAAGCCGCAAAGTTTCTGCTTCGGACGGAACCAAGGTCCCAAGCGTGCCATTCCGATTGAAAGCATGGCTTTCAATCGGAATGGCACGCCTTGATGTCGTTTCAGAATCTGCGTCGCTCTGCGAAATCTGCGGAGAACATTGGGCTGAAGGGCGCCGATGCCTTTCAGAGCTTTGCGACTTGGCGTCTTCCATGAGAAGGCTGGTCAAGTACTATTGTCCGCCGTGGCGGACACTGGGCTGAGATGGGGAGGTGGACGTTTGGCTTCCATTCGCACTTTGGCTGAAGAG
>JAHFSY010000022.1 GCA_023269615.1 Verrucomicrobiota bacterium | reverse complement strand
ACGCGTCAATCATTTTTGCCTTCTGATTTGTGATTTTACAAAAACCGCCTTGTGCTTGCCCTTGGCTTTGGGAGCAGCTAGAAATTGTAAATGGCTCTGGACGATATTTTACTCGAGGCGGAGGAAAAGATGATGAAGACCACGGAGGTGGTGCGTCATGAATTTTCCTCCATCCGCACCGGCAAGGCGTCCCCCTCCCTGGTGGAAAACATCATGGTCAACGCCTATGGGGTGCAGATGAGCATCAAGCAACTGGCGGGCATCACCACGCCCGAGTCGCGGCTGCTCGTGCTCCAGGCTTTCGATCCCTCCAACGTGCAGGCGATCGAAAAGGCGATCCGCGAGTCGAAGCTCGGAATCTCCCCCGTCGTGGATGGCAAAGTCATCCGCCTGCCGATTCCCGAGTTGAGCGAGGAACGCCGGCGCGAGCTGGGCAAGCTGGTGAAAAAGATGGCCGAGGATGGGCGCGTCGCCATCCGCCATGTGCGGCGCGACGCGCTGGAATCGGCTAAAAAACTGCAAAAAGAGGGCAAGATCAGCGAGGACAACCTGGAGCACGGCGAGAAAGAAACCCAGAAACTCACCGACCAGTACAGCGGCGAAATCGACAAGTTGCTTGCCGCCAAGGAAAAAGACATCATGACGGTGTAGCGGATTTTCCCGCACCGTTTCCCAGGAGGATGAGCATGCAGGTGGAAGTCTATTGTGGAGGCGCCGTCGAAACCAACGGCTACCTGTTGATTCGTGACACGGCCGCTCTCGTGGTGGACGCGCCCGAGGGGATGCTCGCCTGGCTGCGGAAACGCTGTGCGGAAAGCGGAGTGCGCGTGGCGGGGCTGCTTCTGACCCATGGGCATTGGGACCATGTGATGGACGCGGCGGCGATCCAGAAGGAGCTTGGCATGCCGACGCTGATTCACCGCGACAGCGCCCCGCTGATCGAGAATCCGGCCATCCAGGCGAACTACAACCCGTTCGACCTCGAGCCCTGCAAGGCGAGCCGCATCGTGGATGACGAAAAGAAGATGAAAATTTCGGGATTCAATTTTGATCTCCTGCATTGCCCCGGGCACTGCCCCGGGTCGCTTGGATTTTATTTTGAGGACGAGGGGATGCTTTTCGGGGGCGACGTGCTTTTTGCAGGAGCCGTGGGGCGATGGGACCTTCCCGGCGGCTCGCAAAAACAATTGATGGAATCCATCGGAAAGAACATCCTCACGCTGCCCGATGAAACGCACGTGTATTCCGGCCACGGCCCCGCAACCACTGTCGGGAAGGAACGGCGCGGGAATCCCTACATTGCCGGACTTTGCGCAAAATCCTGACCATGCCAAACCGACTTTCCAGCAGCAGCAGCGGGAGCAAGTCTTCGAAAAGCTCGATCAAGAGCGGCGTGCACGGCCCGTTGTATCGCCGCATCTGGAGCCGCTTCATCCTCTGGGAGGTGCGCCACTCGTGGTTGACGCTGTCGGTCTGCCTCGTGATTGCGGCGTCCCTCGTCTGGCAGGGCGGCAAGCTGCCGAAGCGCCTGCGGGGGGGGCTCGTCTCGCTGCCGGGCAGCGAAAGCCAGGAAGTGCTTGAGACGACAGAAAAGGAATTTTCCAAGGCCATCGCCTACCCCACCATTCTCGTGCAGGAGGGATCGGAGGACCGCGAGACCGAGGAGAGCTGGGATAAGGCACTCGAGGCCATCCAAAGGGTTCCCAACGTGCGCAACGTGATTGACATGCACCTTGGCCGCGAAATCGTGGGCCTGGTGAGCGTGAACACCGGCTCCTTCAACGAGGCGCAGGAAAGGATCAGCGCCATGCGCAAGGTGGGGCTACCGCCGGGATTCACCGTGCTCGAAAACCCGAAGGTGACCGAGGAGGGACGCATCTCCATCGTCGTAAAAACCGACGTTCGTTCCTTCAAGGAAGGCGAGGCGCGCCGCAAAATGATCGAGAAAAACATCGCCCGCATGCAACTGCCCGAGGGGTCAACAACGGAACTCACCGTCACCCGCTACAAACGGAGGAATTTTGCCATGGTCGAGGCCGACGTCCACTCCTACCAGGAAGCAGAGACGCTGACCGCCGGGTTGCAAAAGGGACTGCATGACCTCGAACTGCCGATAGGCTCGCGCGTGTGGGTGACGGGACTGCCCGCGCTTCTTTACGATTTGAACCGCGAGGCTGTGAGCGCATTGAGGAAGGCGGAATGGATCGGAGTGCCGATCTGCTTCCTGCTCCTATGGTGGGTCTTTGGCTCGCCAATGGCAGCGCTGCTGCCCATCGTCGTTGCACTGGTGGCCCTGTCCACGGGCTCGGCCGTGATGAGCAAGGTGGGCAAGTACATCGAGATCTCGATGTTCGTGCCCAGCGTCCTCTCCATGATCGGGCTCGGCGTGAGCGTCGATTACATGCTCATCCTCGTCTCACGCTTTCGCGAATGCGTGGCCCGCCACCCAAATACCGACGAGGCCATCATGAGGGCAATGCAACTCACGGCCCCCACCCTCCTTGGATCCGGCTTCACCGTGGCCATCGGATTTTCCGCCCTCGTGTGCACCCCCGTGATGCTCTTCCGCGCAATGGGTATCGCTGGCATCGTCGTCATCCTCAGCTCACTCGTCTGCATCTTCGTGATCGCCCCCCCACTCCTGAAGGTCACGTGCCACTGGATCCCGTGGAACAAACCCGTCGAGGCGCGCACACCATTCTGGAAACGATGGACGCATTTCGTCGTGGAGCACCCTGTCCTGTGCCTCACCTTTGGGCTGGCAATGATGATCTTTATCGCGTCGCCCATCCTCGACCTGCGGATGGTATCGCTCAACCCCGATGCGCTTCCCATTCACCTCGAATCGCAAAAGGGATACAGCACCTGCAAGCAGGGGTTTGGAGCCGGCTGGCTCATGCCCGCCGTGATCCTCGTCAGGAAAGACGATGCCGTCAGCGAGGAGGATTACCTCAAGCGCGAGCGATCCTTCATTCGCCGCCTGCGCGGGATGCCATCCACATTCGATGCCGTGGGGGCAAGCGATCTTACATCCGCTCACGACGAGGGTTTCAGCATCGAAATTCCACCGGACTTCTTCAATTCGAAAAGCGGACGCTATCACCTCATCCTGGCCATGTTCGACGGCAATCCCATGTCGCCGGGCGGTCGCCAGTGGGTGGAGGAAGTGCGCGGCATGGGACGCGAGGCGTGGGCGGGCGACTCGGGCTACAAGAGCCTGGTCGGTGGAGTCGTGGCAAACACGCTCGACATCGACGGCACGATCCGCATTTACCTGTTGCGCACCGTGATCTTCTGCCTCACGACCACCTTCATCTGCCTGGCGTGGATGTACCGCTCCATCTTCATCCCGCTGCAGGCGATCATGATGAACCTGCTCTCGGTGTCCGCCGCCTATGGATTTTCAGTGATGTGGTTCCAGAAAGGCCTGGGCGCGAAAATCGCGCCGAGCCTGCTCGTGGGTTCCACCGGCATCAACTCCATCATCGTGCTCCTCCTCTTCTGCGCCCTCTTCGGGCTTTCAATGGATTACCAGGTCTTTCTCCTCGGCCGCATCCACGAGGAGTGGCGTCACTCCCACAACAACAAACTCGCCGTGCGCCAGGGCATCGAACTCACGGGCAAGGTGGTGACCGGCGCAGCCTTGATCATGATCTCGATCTTCCTTTCGTTTGCATTCGTCTCCGTGCTCGAAACCCGGCAGTTCGGAACCGGCATGGCCGCCGCCATCGCCTTCGACGCCACCATCATCCGCCTCCTGATTTTCCCCTCCTCCATGCTCCTGATGGGACGCCTGAACTGGTGGTGGCCATTCCGAAAGAAGTCCGCCACCGACCACGATTCCCACCGCCCCTCATCGTCGCATTAGCCATTTCAAACGCAGCCACGCTCGCCAGAGCGTGGATTCCGCAGACGGGTCTGCGATGCGAGCATCTCATCGCAAGCGGCCATGACATCCTCGGAACGAACCTGGCTCATCCGACGCTCCTTTTCGGGAAGACTGGAATTCTCAGTCACAATCCGGTGCAAGGCACGCCAAGGCGCCCAATGCTCTTCCTCAGTCGGCCCCCACAGAGCCACAATCGGACACTGGCAGGCGGCCGCCAGATGCATCACGCTGGTATCAAGCCCGACGTACAGGCTGGCGCGATACAAAAGATCTGCCAGTTCGGCCCACGTGGTTGCTCCGCGGGTGAGGACGACGCGGGAGCCGAAATGCGCCTGCAACGTTTCGGCTTCCGAAACCTCTTCGGGCTCGGGGCCGGTTGTGACAACAACTTTGGCCAGTCGCTTCAAGAGATGGCCGGCCACCTGCCGCCAGCCTTCTGCATGCCATCTCTTAAAACCCTCCCGTGAGCCCACGTGCAGAATGGCAAAGGCATCAAGCCCCGCGGCCCCACGCCATGGCTTCGCGCTTTCAACGCAAAACACCAGGGGTGGAATGGGAGGAGGAGGCAGGGGAAGGAATTCACTCACGGTAAAATAATCCCGCTCCACCGCATGCCCGCGCCGCCCATCATGCGTGGCCATCCCATTGAATTGAAGGCGACGCAAGATGCCCAGCGGCACAGCCGTCCTGACAGAGTAGGCGCGCTTCGCGCGGCATAGTGCGGCGAGGTTGCGTCCCCGATGACGCCCGCCCAGCTCAAATAAACAATCAAATCGGTTGCGGCGCAAATTCCAGATTGCGCGGATATCCCGTGCCATGGCGCCTGGCTTGTGCAACCGGGGGTCGCTCATCCCCACCAGGTGATTGATGGCGGGACATCCCTCCAGGATGCCCAGATTGGTTTCGCGGGTCACCACGGTGATCTCCGCTCCGGGGTAAGCCTGACGCAGGCCGGTGAGGGTCGGCGTCAGCAGAAGCGCATCGCCGATGTTGAAAAGCTTGACGATCGCAATGCGCATGAACGACGCCGAATTGGATCAGGCAAAGGGCGCAAAGGCCGATGGGGGGAGTTCCTCGACCTCCTCGCCCATGGAAATTTCGCGGATGATGCCCATGCCGAGGAAGAGAACGGACACGATCGGGATCGCGAGGAACATGCCCCAGACGCCGGCCACGGTTTCGCCGAGCAACACGGCGCACACCACCACGATGGGATGAATGTGGTTGCTCTTGCCATAGATCGTCGGAACAAAAATCAGATCGTCGCACAGGCGGCTCAGCAGGAAGACGCCGACGAATCCGAGAATCACCTCGGGGGGCTTGCCCGACCCGATGGTGATCAGCAGGCAGATCAATCCATACAGGAGAGGACCAAGGAGCGGGATGGTGTTGAGCAGGAAGGCGATGAGACCAAAGACCACGGGGTTTGGCGCACCCACGATCGCACTGCCCACGCCCACCAGTGTCCCCACGAGCATGCAATCCAACAGCATCGTCAGCAGGTACGATCGCAAACGGCGGTCCAGCTCATAAAAAAATTTCATCGCCGGCTCGAAATACTTGTTGGGAATCCACCCGATGAGCGTCTTGCGAAATTCCCGGCCATCCTTGAGAAAGAAAAATGTGAAGTACGGGATCAGGATCAGGTTGGGGAGCAGGTTGATGACTTTGACCGTCAGCGGCCCCACCCATTCCGCCACCTTCTCCTCATAAAAAGCATTGATCCGTTCCTCGAGCGTCAGTGCCACCGCAACCCCCACCAGCGTCGCGGCGACTTTTTTCGAGGGATCGGTTTCGTGCTTTCCATGGGAATTCTGCGGGGGAGAAGGCGCGTGTGTTTCCGGCTCGAAGAACCGCTTGAGGACGGGAGCCTCGCCCTCGCTCCAGACGATCAGCTGATGCGTGGTGCGGACGAGGTTTTTCTGAAACGCGTCGAGATCAAGCTTGCTGCGAAATTCGGCGCTGAAATCGAGGAAGCGCAGCCATGCCATGTAGATCACGGCGATGACACCCAACAATACGATTCCGCTCGCCACCGTGCGCCGGATCGAGCGGGCCTCGAGGAAATCCACCGCCGGGTTCAGGATGTAATAAAGCCCCCACGAGATCATCATCGAGCTGAAGAGCAGCGGCACTTCGTGATACATCAGCCACAGGAGGAAGAGGCCGATGGAAGGCACGCCGAAGCGAACCCAGCGGCTGAAATGCCGCCGCTGGTTGAACGAGACGGGGACGGGATGGCTCATTGGGGCAGCATTTGAAGCATCGCGCGCATGCGCGTGCCCATCTGCCGCGCGAGCGCGAGCAGGATTTTCGACGCCAGCGCGGGCTTTCGCTTGCAGAGGTCGAAGAGCTCGGTGCGATAGAACCCGATGAGCTCCGTCTTCGCGCCCGAGGTGGCCGTGGCGGAACGGCCGCTTCCATCGACGAAGCTTACCTCCCCAAAAACCTCGCCCGGGCCGAGGCGGGCCACCCGCCCCTTTCCATCCTTCATCGCCTTGCCAATCTCCACTTCGCCGCGAAACACGACGTAAAGACCGAGCCCCGGCTCGCCCTCGTTAAAAATCGTCTCGCCCGGCGCAAAGATCCGCTCGTGCAGCAGGTGCATCAGCTCGATCAGCTCCGACACGGAAAGGTCGGAGAAAATCATCGTGCGCCGAAGCATGGAGATGATCTCCTGCTGGCGTGGGTCGAGCCGTCGAAACACCATCGAGAGCACGGGCAAGTTGCGCGCCGCGGCAAGCACCCGCGCCGTGCCTTCTGGAAGCGATTCGGTGGACATCCGCCCATCCTCGTCAGGATGGCGGCGCGGAGTCAAGCCTCCAGCGATTCAGCCGGTGGCCGGATCCGCGATGGCAAACTGAAGATGGGGTTCGCCCGGGTCGAGGTTCTCCCCCCGATGCATGCGGATCAACTGGCGTTGCTGGATGAAGCCCAGTGTTTGGGCCAGGGCCACCGCTTCCTTCGCCTGGTCGGGAATGTCCCAGAAGATGGGTTTTCCGCAGGCGCCTGACAACAAGGCTCGCGAAAGAGCGATCCCCGCTTCGGGCGAGGAAGCCACGACGGGGCCAAGATAATCCGCGCGCATCCCGCTCCGCATCATGCCGTAACCCTCCAATCGCCCACCGCTTTCCATCACCAAGCCCTGTCCCTGGCGCGCAAGTTGTCCGATCAATTTACGACGGGACACGCCAAACGCCCGCGCGTCCAGGTCAAAAATCCGCGGACAGTCGGCTTCCCGAATGGGGCGGATGGGTCCCGAGTGCGCGGTCGCGAGAATTTGCAACTTCTCCGCTTCCCATCGCGCCAGCGTCCATTCGTCGCGAAATCCAAGCTGGTCGTACAAGGTTTTTCCGAGCGGCGTGGCATCGAGCTTAACGCATCGGATGGCACGCCCCTTGAGAAAATCGAGGCAATGGCCCATGAGCGAGCGGCCGATCCCGTGGCGCCGAAAATCCGGATGCACAAGGATCATGCCGATCCACGCAAGGTCGGTTCCATAACAGGTGGTGGTCGCAGTGCCGGCACGCTTTCCATCCCACTCGGCAATGAAACAACCCTCGGGCTCGACGGCGAGGAGCCGTTCCCAGTCCCGAGCAGTCTGGTTCCAGCCCACGAGGACGCTCAGCGAACCGGCAAATCCGAGATCGGTGACTTCCATTGTTCTTAGCGCAAGGCCCATGGCGGAACCTAAGAGGATTTCCGTTGAAGGAAGGTGAAGCAGGCGGGCGAGCGCATCTGCATCGTCGAGCCGGTCGGAGTCAGGACGCCACTTTTTTGATCAATGCGGAACGAGACAATCCGGTCACTTTTTTGGTTGCCGGCCAGCAGGCAGGTTCCCGATGGATCCATGCCAAGGCCGTTGGGAAATTTTCCCTGGGTGGGTTCATGTCCGACCAGCTTCAAGCGTCCCGTTTTGGGATCAATGGTGAACATGACGACGCTCTCATGGCCCCGGTTCGATCCGTAGAGGAATCGTCCGTTGGGATGAACGCGCAGATCCGCCGTGTAATTCTCGCCCTGAAAACCCTTGGGCAATGCCGGAAGGGTCTGCAATTCCTCCAGTTTGCCGGAGCCCGCGTCATACGCGAATGCAACCACGGTGTTGTTCAATTCGTTGATCACATACGCGTGGCGGCCGTCGGGATGAAAAACGAAATGACGCGGCCCGGCACCGCGGGGGGCCGACCACTTGCCAACCCGCGTCAATTTTCCCGTCTTGTCGTCAAACCGATGGGTGATCACCTGGTCCAGCCCAAGCTCGGCGACGAGCGCAAAACGGTTGGCCGCATCCAGCACGATCGAGTGGGCGTGCGCCTCGCGCTTTGTGTCGCCGGAAGGAAAGACCGGACGCTCCATGGCCACCGTTTCTCCCAGCCGTCCATCGGCTTCCACGCGAAAAACGGCCACCACGCCGTCGCCATAGTTGGCGACCAGCACAAAGCGTCCGTTCGCGGTCACGCTGACATAACAGGGTGTGGTTCCTTCCGATGATTTCCGGTTCAGGAAAGTCAACGCCCCGGTTGCGGGATCAATCGCGTAGGTGCAAACCGCACCGCCCGGCCTGCCGTCGCACGTTTCGACGAGATCGGTCGCAAAAAGAAACTTCTGTTTCGGGTCCGTGACGGCATAAAAGGGATAGCTCACGCCGTCCTGGCATTTGCTTTCCAGCGTCAGGCCACCTTTATCCGGGTCCAGGGCATATAAAAGAATGCCATCGGTCTTCTCGCCAATGGCGCTGCAAACGTACACGTGTGTCGTCATGGTGGATCTTTTCATAAACTCAGCGGCCCTGTTTTCCCATCGCGTCCAGCGGCTTGTATGCCGCGTAGATGGTTTCCTCCCCGGCCTTGAATGCCGTGTAGCCTCCATCAATGTTGAATATGCCACCCGTGATGTATTCGGATTGCGGGCTGGCCAGGAACGCGGCGAAGCGGGCGATGTCGGAGGGACGACCCAGGCGTGTCAGGTGAAGCGATTCCGAAATCTTTCGCGCGTCCGGGCTGGTGAACCCCATGTCCGCATGGTCCGATTCCACATTGCCGGGAGCGATGCAGTTCACACGGATCCTGTCCCTGGCATATTCCACGGCCATTGAGCGCGTGATGGCGATGACGCCGCCCTTGGCCGCCGTGTAGGCGTCGTAACCCGGCGAGCCAATCATGGCATCCACCGTGGAGGTGTTGATCACGCAACCGCCGCCGGCCTTTTTGATTTCGGGAATCCCAAACTTGCAGCAGAGATAAACGCTTTTCAGGCAGACGGCGATCATCTTGTCCCACACCCATTCCGGCAGTTCCGTGACGGGCCGATCGTCCTTGTTGCAGAGCCGCGTCGCCGCCGCATTGTTGTAAAGGATGTGCAGCCCGCCGTAACGCTCCACCG
Source organism: Verrucomicrobiota bacterium (assembly GCA_023269615.1). Taxonomy (GTDB): domain Bacteria; phylum Verrucomicrobiota; class Verrucomicrobiia; order JABWAM01; family JABWAM01; genus JAHFSY01. The sequence continues at coordinate 56,625 of JAHFSY010000022.1, read as the reverse complement.
TCGCGCGCACCATGGATTCCACGGACGTGGACAGCGAAACATCCGTGGGCTGGAAAAAGGCTTTGCCTCCGTCCGAGACAACACGTTCCGCCGTTTCCCGTCCCCCGTTCTCGTCCAGGTCCGCCACGCAGATGCGGGCGCCGCGTCGCGCGAATTCCACCGCCGACGCGCGTCCCACCCCGCCGGCGGAGCCGGTGATGATCGCCACCATTCCATCAAGGGTTTGTTCAAGCGCGGGGTTCATGGTGGTTGGTCGTTCATTTCCTATACACCAAGCCATTTTGATTGCGACCCGGTTTTTGCTCAATTATACCGGGTAGAGGCATGAGCTTTCGCATTTCCAGAATTCAAACCCGCGTTGTGGAGCATATGTTCCATAAGAATCTGCTGAAGCTCTATGGGGGAAAGTTGCGGGGCGGGGTGCGGCACCTGTGGGTGACGGTCCATGCGAAGAATGGATGCCGGGGCCATGGTGAGGGCGCTGTCACCCTCACCTGGAGCGGCGAGAAACCCGAGATCGCGCAATGGATCGTGGATCATCTTTTTGCGCCGCGCCTGGTCGGCCCCACGTTCGATCATCCCCGCGAAGCCCTGGCCATCATGGACACCACCCTGTACGGAAACCCATTTGTGAAGGGAGCGGTGGACACCGCCATCTGGGATTTGTGGTCCCGCCTGCAGAACGTTTCCGCCGCGGAATTTTTTCGCAACCGCAAACCCGCAGCGTCCATTCCCACCCGTGCCGCACTGGTTCCCGGCTCGGTCGCACAAACCATCCGGATGGCGCGCGCATTTTGGAAGCAGGGAATTCGTACTCTAAAATTCAAGATCGGCTCGCCTCCATTCGGCGACGTCGCGCGCCTGCGTGCCGTGCGCGATGAGCTTGGAAACGAGCCCGTGTTCACCCTCGACGCCAATTGCGCCTATCCCACGGCCGACAAGGCGGTGGCCGCCATCGAGGCGCTCATGCCCTTCGGAATTGCCCTCGTCGAGCAGCCCACGCCACGTGACCGTATCCGGATGATGGCCGAGGTGAGGCGGCGGGTGGACATCCCGGTCATGGCCGACGAAAGCGTCTTCTCGCCCGATCAGCTGGCCGAAGCGCTGGATTGCGATGCCATCGACATCGTGGCGCTTTCCCCGGGTAAAAATGGCGGATTCACCCACTCCGTGGACATGGCGGACACGCTGCTCAAGGCGGGCAAGGCGTGTTCCTTGGGATGCAACCTCGAGACCGACCTGGGCCAGGCCTCGATGGCATGCCTTGCGGCGAATCACTCCTCATTTCCGATCGAGCAAATCGCCTGCGACCTGCCCGCCGCCACGCTCTTTCAACACTCCGCGATCACCTCACCCATTGCTTTTCATGATGGACGCGTAGGCGTGCCGCAAGGCGCCGGCTTCGGCGTGAACCCTGCTGTAGGGACTTCCAGCGATTTGATTTCAGGCGAAGCTTGTTCGGCGTAGATCATGGGGAGAAAGAGCTCTACATCGTAAATTATTTCGAAATTATTTTCTTGCAGTCAAACAATTTTCTTGATTAATTAGCACGTGCTTAAAAAATATGTAAATCAAGCTGATGTTGCTCGTGAAAGCGGGGTCTCACGGCAAACGGTTTCGTTCGCGTTGAACGAAAGGCTGAGTTCGCGACTGAAGCTGGAAACCTGTCATCGCGTCCAAGCCACAGCGAGGAGAATGGGTTATGTGCCTAACAACGCGGCACAGCGCTTGATTCGCGCGCGATCCAACCAAGCCAATACGCATTTTGACCAGGTAGGATTCCTTCTTCTTCGGAAGGGTGGAATTGCCTTGCGGGAAAATTATCTTATTTCGCTCATGCAAGGGATCGAAATGGGCCTTGCCGAATCCAACGCCAGCATGGTCTTCCTTCATGTGGCGGATGAGAGCCACTGGGAAAGAGCCTCCCGTATTGCAGGGAGCGGGATCATCGATGGCTGGCTGCTGGCGGGCGAAATGACGGAACAGGCCATCCGGAGAGTAACGGAATGGGGTCGCCCATTTCTCGTCCTGGGCGCGCACGATGCCACCGATCCCCTTCCGCACGTGGACTTGAACTACAAGGAGGCCGCGCGAATGGCTGTTCAACATCTCGCCAATCTCGGGCACCGAAGAATTGCCCTCGCCGGGACCACCCTGAACTATCAGTATCAAAGGGACCTGCGCGATGGATTTCGATCCGCAGTCAAGGAATTAGGCCTCGATGATGACGAGCCTCTGAGCCACGTTCAAAATCTCGAGATCCCGGAACTCTTGTCAGGCCTGCTCTCATTGAAGCCGGCTCCAACGGCCCTGGTACTTATCGAGCCCGGGCTTGCCCAGCTTGTGATGAGTCATATCGAAAGGATAAAATTTCATGTGCCGGATGAGATGAGCCTTGTTGCATGCGAACTCGATTTAAATTTCTCCCCAGTTCCAACCATCACCCAGATTGTTTTTCCCTATCAGGAAGTGGGCCGCGTGGCCGCCGGCCTTCTGAGGGAAATCGTGGTAAAACCTGGGACAAGAGAACGCGATATCCGCGTCATGCCCACATTCAAGCACGGGCTTACCTGTGGCCGTCCGCTGGAGGCATGCAATGAAAGGTAAAATGACATCAAAAGCATCCTGTTTTTACAAACCGAAAAGTGGCAGTCTTGCAAGAGAACGTAAAAAAGGTTTTACCCTGGTCGAGCTCCTCGTTGTCCTGGCCATCATCTCCATCCTCGCCGCCCTTCTTCTGCCAGCCTTGAGAAAAGCGAAAGAGCAGGCCCAGGCAACGGTGTGCATCAACAATGTTCACCAGCTCTATGTTGCGATGAACCTTTATACGAATGACAATGACGGATACCTGCCGAAGGAGAATAATGATGGCTGGGGTGGACCGACCAATCCTCTTGCCCCCGATGGGTGGATCAGGGAAATGGCCCAGTATGTCGGCGTCAAAACAAACAACGTCCCATACACCTCCGTATTTTACTGTCCAATCCCAGGTACCGGTGCCGGGATGGGTGCGCCTGGGAAGTGGACCTACGCCATGAACGAAGACCTGCGCGATCGCGACGGCATGTGGAATGGAACAGGCAGAGCCAGAAGGATCAACGATTTTATTTCTCCAGCCGATGTCATGGCTTTCACTGAAAACTCACAATATACCGTCGTGCTGTATCACGACTTTTGGAGGGACAATGGTTGGTTTGGAGATCCCACGCCCGGCCAGGCCTCGCCGGGGCATGGTGGCAAAGGACTCCCGATCGGCTATCTCGACGGACACGCCATGTTCTGGCGCTCACGCCCAGCCTATGCCACCTTCAGCACGGATACAAAATATCCCTGGACCCACAAAGGCTTCTGGGGTTATCCGGACACGGGTGCTGGCGCCGCGAATGCCCCTTATCCATGAAACCCCTCATGAGGGATTTTGCAAAGCAGCCAAGAGGGCGCGTCCCAACACATCGCTTTGCCAGGGGAGCCAGCGCTCCACGGCTTTGAAATTCTCCGACTGACCCGGGCTAAGGCCGGCGATGGTTTCGAGTTGCGCGTTGGGCGCAAGAATCGAGGCATCGAGTTTGAGTTCCTTCGCAATCGCGTCGCGCGCGGCGCGAAGCCTTGTCATGCGCGGCGCGAAATGAGGATTGAAGGGTGGACGCTTGGGGCGCGGCGGGGGCTGGGGCCATTCGGATTCGGGCAAGGCCCTGGCTTTCTGAAGAGCCTCGTGCAGCGTGCGAAATCTTCGTGGCGGCCAGCGCTTGGGAAGCACCGGGCCCTGGTTCAGGTCGCCGCGCGGATTTTTTGCGGCCCAGTCGGCCAGTTCCAGCAGCTTGTCATTGTTGAACACCATGTAGGGCGGGCGGTCCCAGTCGGATGCCTCCTTGTCGCGCCATGTCCAGAGTTCGCGCAGGATGGCGAGACGCTGGCCGTCGAGGTTGAACGATCCCTTGACGCGCCAGACTTCGTCAGGATTTCGCTCGCGCACGACGGAACAAAGCTCGATGAGCTGGGCGCATTGCTGGCGATGCCATTCGGTGCGCCCGAGGGCGGCAAGCTCCTCGCGTAATTTTCCGGAGATCAACGGAAGATGACTCGTGTCCTCCACGGCATAACTCAGGAGGCGCGGCGGGAGCGGTCGTTGCGACCAGTCGGCTTTCTGGGCGCCATGATCGAGCTGCCGCCCGGCATAACGCCCGACAAGTGCATCGAGCCCAAGCCCCGTCTGTCCCGCAATGCGTGCGGCAAGCATGGTGTCAAAAATGGAACAGGGCGTGAACCCGAAGTCGCCCTTGAGCATGCGCAGGTCGTAATCGGCCCCGTGCAGAATGAGAGGTTTGTCCTTGAGGGTCGTGAAAAGCGGCTGGAGATCGAGGCCGGCCAGCGTGTCCACGAGGAAATTGGATGCGCCGCCATCCGGTGCGGTCAGGGTGAACTGCAGGAGGCAGACTTTTTCGTGATAGTGGTGGAGGCTGTCGGCCTCGGTATCGAGGCAGACTTCCGTTGCGGAACGGACCGCTTCGATCAAGGGGACGAGAAGTTCGGCGGTGGCGATCGGTTGGATCAAAGGGCTGGTCGTTGAAGCATCCATGGAAAGCGGGTGAGACTGGCGCAGGGGAGAGTTGGACGCAACACCGCCTTTGGGCGGAATTGAAATGTCAAAAACCTCAAACCAGAGTGGCCTCAGGGAACTGGACCAACCGTTGGCGTGGGATTGGTGAGACCGCCACCCACGTTGGTGGCATCGGTAACCTTCACGATCCCCGGGGCTCCACCTGTGGCACTGACGACCGTGCCCGAGCCTGTAACAAATACATTGGGACCAGCTGGCGCACCAAGCCCGACGGTTCCACCGTTGCCCTGCGCGCCACCGGTGAGTCCCGCGTTGGCGCTGAGAACAGGAATTCCACTTCCCGTGACTGTTGTGGTCCCTGCGGCCCCGTTCGCAACCAAAATGACATTGCCGCCCGAGCCCGACCCGCCGAGCGCCGCATTACCACCTCCCTTGGCCGCAAGGAGCACCCCCGTGGGAATATTGATGGCCGCAGATGTCACACTGACCGTGCCGCCCAAGGCTCCTGCGATGGTTGCCGAGTTTGAATTGCCTCCGTTGGCGGTCGCGGTCAACCCGCCGACAAACGTCGTTGTGCCGGGCCCGTTCGACCTCACATCAATCGTTCCGGCCATGCCCGCATTGACGCCTCCCGCGCCCACACCACCGCCGTTGGCTGAAATGGATCCAGTGGAGGGTGAGATGGCATTGCCAACGATGTTCACGTGGCCGCCCGCCCCACCCGAGCCGCCGGCCATTGCGGTCGCACCTCCGTCGGCATTGAGATATAAACCTCCACCCAGGTTGACGGTTCCCGTGTTGCTTTGAATTGCGATGTCGCCTCCATTGCTGGCGTTCACATTGCCGCCGAAGCCGGCGCCGCCACTGGTCGCGATGCTGCTCACGTTCGCATTACCTGCGGAGGTAATGCCGACCCGGCCGCCATTGCTCACGCTGGTCGCCACCGAAGTGTCAATGGTCCCGGCCGTCTGAAGCACCGTTCCCTGACGTGAAACAATGTTCAAATCCGCCCCATTCGCCGTCACGTTGGCGCCGATGGCAACATCGCCCCTTTCGGCATCGAACTCAACGCGACGCGGGGTGCCACCGCCAAAATTGAACGTGGTGGTGGCACCGCTGAAGGTGATGGAATTTCCGATGCCCGGCGCGCCGCTATTGGCTTCGCCATGAAGGTACAGCTGATTAGATCCCTGCACCAGGATGTTCGCGCCATTGAACGTGACACGATCGAAGCAGAACATACCGATGCCCGACCCCTGCTGGAAGTCAAACTGGTTCGCCAGTGCACCCGTGATGGTGCCAAGCGATGTGTCAATGGTGACGGCGCCGCTCAGCGTAAGCGGGTTGAAGATGGCAACAATACAAGTGGGCACCTGCATTCCACCTGGGGGAGGTGGTGGCATCAAGCTGTTGCCAATGATTTGCGTGAATGACTGCGTGCCGGGAGGAGGCAAGGACCCGGCGGGTGCAAACGGATTCGGTCCCGGCGGAGGCGGTGTTCCCCCAAGCTGGGCATCAAAGGTGCCACCCGAAGTCAACAGGGGAGCCGTCCCGTCCGTCGGGGGTGGCGGTGTGGATCCCGTGGGTGGCGGTGGCGAACCGGGGGGCGGCAGGCCAAAAGTCCCGCTGCCATCATCCCTCACCACTTGCGTGCCCACGATGGCCATGTCCGTGCGCTTCGCCGATCCCGAATCAAACGCCTGAAATTGACTGTCTGTCACCATTTTCATCTCCGCTTTGGCCGACTGGGGCAATCCCTGCAGGATCGGCGAGGTCTTGGAGAACGTCCCAAGGTCAATCTCCGCCCGCGGGACCTGGGAGAGCGCCGTGGCATCCTTGGGCACCACGGCAAAATGACCGCCGTCGAGACGAAACGAAACATTCGGATTACCGTTGAGAGTGATGATGATGTTGCCATCCGTCGGGCCACCCTTCGGAGAGAGGGCGGTAAACTGGGTCGCCTCCTTGCCATCGGGCAACACCACGGCGCGGACCACCAGGGTATCGCCTTGGATCGCGGCGGTGGCAGCAGGCGTTGCAATCCGGGCACCACCCTTGCCGGGAGGCACATGCACCACGGCGATGCCCCGGGCAAACGCCATGTCGCGCGAGTTCGGATCAAAACTGAAAATCGTGTTGGACCCCAGGCGGCAGATGGATTTGTCGGCAAACTCAAGCTCCGCCCGGGATTTCTTCCCCGTTCGAATGATGTCGGCGCCCGTGACCTGATCGTTGAGGGCGGCTTTCTTTTCCACCTTGTCGCCGGTTTTCCGCAACGACACGTCTCCCGCCACCTCGTCCACCCGCGCATGCTTGAGGGGAGGCGCTGTCTCAGACGAAACGAGAAGCGGGCCGGTGGATAATGTGAAAACGAAAGCCAGCAGGGCAACGATGAGACGCATAGTACTTACAACCCTTATACTATAATTTCGAAAAGTCAAGATTACAGACGTCCTTTGGCGGCGTTGATGAAACATCTCAAGCCCCATGGCGGCGCTTGCAACATACTGATCATCACCATCTTGCAACGAGATCTTCGCGACCATGGCCCGATGATCCGCGTTGACAATCCCTTTGCCGGCTGCTTGCATAAAACGTCTATGTCTGGCCGTACGTTCAAATGGATGGCATTGCTGTTGTACGGGCTTTGCTTCGTTCCCGGGGCGCTCCGCGCTCAAGAGGCACAGTCGCGCACTCAAAACGCCCAGTCGGCCCGCGACCTGTTGCGGCGCCAGATGGAGGTCCAGTTACGCGAGTTGGAAGCCCCCGGACAGCCATCGGATGAAACCGACCTCGGCGCTCAAATCCTGGTGCAGCGAAAGCCCAAGCCGTGGTCGCTCACGCTTTCCAGCGACATCGGAGAAATGTGGACCTCCAACGTGCTGCTCGCCGACCGGGGCAAACAGTCGGATTTCGCCATCACGCACAATGACGCGGCGGTCTTCAGCTACCAGTTCACCGACAAGTTCACCGCGAGCCTCAACTACCGTTACTCCGTCTATCGCTACAACCGGGTGATCGTCCAGAATTTCGATGCGCACAATGCGGGGATCAGCCTGAACTACAACCTGCCGCTCGACATCAACCTCTATTCCGGCGGGCAATGGACCTCCATCTACAGTCGCCCCATTCGCGACACGGTGTACGAGGAAGGCGACATGAACATCGGCGCAAGCAAGGTTTTCCCGCTTAATTTCGCCGACTGGCTCCGCGACCGTTCCGGGGTGTTCGTCGGCTACCAGACCGACTTGCGCATCGCGAGCCCGAAGGATTTCGACAAGGTCGAACTCTCGCCTTACGCTGGATTTTTCTACCAGGTCAACCCCCAGCTGGTACTGCAAACCTTCTACCGCTGGCAGTACCAGAAATACCAGAACAGCGACCGCCGCGATTTCAACAACTCCATGAGCACCAGCCTGGCCTACACACCCTACGAATGGCTCACCCTGGGTTGCTTCGTCGGTTACACCGATAATGACTCGATCGGCAATGCCAACCGCACCTACACCGTCTTCAATACCGGCGCCAACGTCCGCTTGTCATGGAAATTTTAGCCCGAATGAATGGGCAGTCCAATGAAACCTGCACGCATCGCTGTCATCGTGGGCACCCGGCCCGAGGCCATCAAGCTCGCGCCGGTGATCCGCGAACTGCAACGCTCGCGACGGCTTCAACCCCTCACCATCTCCACCTCACAGCACAAGCAGATGGTGAGGCAGATTTTTCACGACTTTGGGGTGCGGGCTGACGCTGACCTCGACGTGATGCGGCCACGGCAGACTTTGTCGGAGCTTTCCTCGCGCCTCGCTCTTTCACTTGGAAACTTCTTCGGGCACGACCGTGTGGATGCTGTTTTGGTGCAGGGCGACACCACGTCGGCTTTTTTCGGCGGGCTTTGCGCGTTTTATCACAAGATTCCCGTCGGACATGTGGAGGCAGGGCTGCGCTCGGGCGACATCTATTCCCCGTTTCCCGAGGAAATGAACCGCAGTTTGTTGGGGCGCGTCGCCACATGGAATTTTGCGCCCACCGCCCGCGCGGCGGCAAATCTCCGTCGCGAAGGCGTTCCCGCCCGACGCATTCACATGACGGGCAACACGGTGGTGGATGCGCTTCAATGGATGATCCGCCGCGTGAATGATGCACCGTTGCGGCGTCTTGTTGGAAAACTTTCGCGCTCAACGAAATTAGTCCTCGTCACCTGTCATCGCCGCGAAAGCCTGGGCGCTCCGATGGTCGCGGTGGCCGGGGCGATCGCCACGCTGGCCCGCGAGAATCCAGGTCTCGTCGTGCTGTTTCCCATTCATCCCAATCCCGCCGTCCGCGAGGCGATGATGCCCATCTTGAAACCGTGTCCCAACGTGAGCGTCTGTGAGCCGTTGAATTACAGTGATTTCCTCGCATGCCTGCGACGCGCGTGGCTCGTGCTCTCCGATTCCGGCGGCGTGCAGGAGGAGGCCACCGCGCTCGGCAAACCGGTGCTCGTCCTTCGCGAAGTTACGGAGAGGACGGAAGGCATCAAGGCCGGGGCGCTCCAGCTCACCGGCACGAACAAAGCCCGAATCCTGCGCGCGGCGCGCCGCCTGTTGCGCGACGCGGCCGCTTACCGCAACATGGCGAAAGCCTCCAAGATATTCGGCGATGGCCGGGCTGCAAGGCGCATCGTCTCCATCCTCGAACACGACCTGCGCTGATTATTTTTTTCCGAGAAGGCGGGATTTTTCAGTGGCGGCGCGCACTGCGTCCTTGAACGCGGCACGCACGCCCTTCCGCTCAAGGACCTGAAGCGCCTCGATCGTCGTTCCACCCGGGGAAGTCACCATCTCCCTCAATTCGCCGGGATGCTTGCCGGTCTCAAGCGCAAGCTTGGCCGCGCCGTACACTGTTTGTATGGCGAGGCGGGTGGAGACATCGCGCGGCAGCCCCATTTCCACTCCGCCATCGGAAAGCGCCTCGAGCATCAGGAACACGTAGGCGGGCCCGCTGCCGCTCAGGCCCGTCACGGCATCGAGCATGTTCTCCGGAAGCCGGAACGAAAGTCCGACCGCTCCAAAAATTGCGTCGCACAGCGCAAGGTCCGCGTCCGTGGCGCACTGGCCGGCGGCGCAGGCGGACGCGCCGCAGCGCACGAGCGCCGGCGTGTTGGGCATCACGCGGATGACGCGCGCCTTTTCATCAAGTCCCTTTTCGAGCGCCGAGATCGAGACGCCCGCGGCAATGGAAATGAGGAGGCGATGGGCGAAGGGTTGGCGTATGGAAGCGAGCACTTCGATGACGTGGTTGGGTTTGACGGCGAGAATGGCCAGGTCACAGGCTGCGGCGATGTCCTCGTTGCGCTCCATGGTTTTTGCGCCCGTTTCCTTTTCGAAGCGTTTGCGCTGGCCTTCATCCACGTCGCTGGCGAACAACTGGTCGGCGCGGAAGAGGCCGGCTTCGAGAATGCCCCTGGCAAGTGCGGTCGCCATCTTGCCGGCGCCGAGGAATCCGATCTTTTGGTTCAGGTTGGCCATGGAGGAAAAATTGCCCGCCGCGGCATTTCAAAACAGGTGGAGCGAGAGGTAATAGAGCTTCCCCTTCTGGAGCTGCATGCGCTCGGGTGTCACGTTCAGTTCGATTTTTGGCGAGCGCGACTCGGCGAACATTTCGAGAAAACTGAGCAGCGAGCTGGGGACCACGTAGTCCATCACCTTCGCATTGGTGACCCCGCCCATCTTCTCCGCCTTCTTGATGGCGTCCTGGAAAGTGCCGTTTTCGTCCACGAGCTTGATGGCGAGCGCCTGCTTTCCGGAGAAGATGCGCCCGTCGGCGATTCCGTTGCGGAGCGAATCAGGATCCAGCTTCCGCTCCCTGGCCACGATACGGAGAAACTTCTCGTACGTTTCATTGACCAGATTTTGCACCAGTTCAATTTCTTCCGGCGCGGCGTCGCGGTCTCCGTTGAGGAGATCCTTGAACTTGCCGCTTTTGAACACGAGCGTCTTGACACCGATTTTTTCGAAGAGACCCTTGTAGTTGAAGGTTTCCATGATGACGCCGATGGAGCCGGTGATCGTGAGTTCATCGGCGATGATGTAGCTGGCGCCCATCGCCGAATAGTAACCGCCGCTGGCCGCGAGGGAACCCATGCTGCAGATGACGGGCTTCTTGTGCACATCCCGCACCTCCTTCACGGCGCGATAGATTTCATCGGAGGCCAGCACTTCGCCCCCCGGAGAATCCACGCGCAGGACGATGGCCTTGACGCCCGCATCCTCCTGCGCAACCCGGAGTTGTTCGCGAATGTCGCCGACCATGCCGTCCTGGCCGACCTGGCTTTTGCCATGCGTCCCGATGAATCCCTCCACGCGGATGACAGCGATCTTGTCGTCGGAGGTGCGGTTGCCCGAAAGGTAGTGTTCCATGAAAGGCGAGCTGTTTTCATCGGGCTTCCCGGCGGATTGGAGACGCACCCAGATGGCGAGCACGGCATTGGCAAAGAGGCTGACGAACAGGAGAATCCAGAGCCATTTGCGCCCGCGTCGCCGGGGCGGCGGATTTTCCCTCATCATGGGTGACATTTCTTCGGACAGCGGGGGCGGGAGTGGATTGCTCATGTCCGCAATTAAAGGTTGGCTCGCGGGGACTGGCAACTGCATTTTTTCGCGGGCGTCGCATTTCGGGGTGTTCTGCAAGGGAGATAATTCCTTGTCCCGTTCATCTGGTTGCATGTAGCCTGTCCCCATGCCAAAGCGCGCTTTCATCACGGGGATCACGGGACAGGATGGTTCCTACCTCACGGAGCTGCTTGTACAAAAGGGCTACGAGGTGCATGGCCTTGTCCGCCGCACGAGTTCGATGCAGCGGGGGCGGCTCGACGGCCTGGTGCTTTCGCCGGCACAGCGCAAGGACCAGGTTTTTCTGCATTACGGCGACCTGGGCGAGTCGAGTGCGCTCGTGCGGCTCTTCCATAAAATCAAGCCCGACGAAGTGTACCATCTCGGCGGCCAGAGCCATGTGCGCGTGAGCTTCGAGTCTCCCGAGTACACCTTCGACATCAATGCCTCGGGCACGGCCCGCCTCCTCGAATGCATCCGCGATTGCGGCCAGCCCGTGCGCTTCTACCACGCCTCCACGTGCGAGATGTTTGGGCGCCCCGAGACTTCGCCGCAAAACGAAAACACCCCCTTCCGCCCCGTGAGCCCCTACGCGTGCTCAAAGGCCGCAAGCCATTACCTGACATCATGTTACCGTGACAGCTACGGTTTGTTTGCCTGCAACGGCATTCTTTTCAACCATGAATCGCCGCGGCGCGGGGAGAATTTCGTCACGCGAAAAATCGCGCGCGGCGTGGCGGCCATCAAGCAGGGGCGCGAGAAAATTCTGAAGCTCGGCAACACGGACGCGCGCAAGGACTGGGGTTATGCGCCGGAGTTTGTGGCCGCCATGTGGCAGATGCTGCAGCAGGACAAGGCCGACGATTTCGTGATCGCCACCGGCGAGGCGCACAGCGTGCAGGAATTTGTCGAGACTGCATTCCAGATTGCGGGGCTCGACTGGCACGCCCATGTCGAAACCGATCCATCCCAGATGCGCCCCGCTGAAGTCGGCCTGATCGTGGGCGACGCCTCGAAGGCCCGCAAATCGCTGGGATGGGAACCCAAGACCCGCTTTCAAGAGCTCGTCCGCATCATGGTGGAAGCCGAGTTGCAAGATGACGCGTAACTTCGGGACCATCCGGGTGTTTTCCCGTTTAAGCATGCATTTCCAAGAAAAAAAACGCGGGACGCGGAACGCGGAACACGGAATTTTTCTTGAATTTCCCAACCGTGCCCAACTGCATTTATTTGTGAGTTTGCTGACGGGGAACCTGTTTTCCACCCGACATTTTGAATTTCCGCGTTCCGCGCTCCGCGTTCCGCGTTTCCCCTGACATGCCTCCCCTTCCTGACGATGCGGATGCTGCGTTGATGGTCCGTTTTCGGAATGGCGACGAGTCCGCCTTCGACGGCCTGGTCGAAAAATTCAAGGGGCCCGTCTACAATTTCATCTGCCGCCAGGTCGGCAATGTGCCCGAGGCCGAGGACATCGCGCAGAATGTCTTCGTCCAGGTCGCCCGCAGCGCCGCGCGCTACGAGGCCAGCGCCAAGTTCACCACCTGGCTTTTCACCATAGCCCGCAACCTCTGCCTCAACGAATTCCGCCGCCGCCAGCGCCATCCCCTCCAGTCCCTCCAGGATACGATGTCGGATGACCCCGAGGCCGAACCTGCACAGTTCGCCGATCTTTCCGCCCGCTCGCCCGCGCTCGAAACCTCGGAAAAGGAACTGCAGCGCCACGTGCTCGCCGCCATCCACCGGCTTCCCGAGAACCAGCGCACCGCCATCCTCCTCTGCCGCTTCGAGGGGCTGCCCTACGAGGAAATCGCACGGGTGCTCGAAACCAGCGTCAGCGCCACCAAGTCGCTCCTCCACCGCGCCCGCGAAACGCTCAAGCTCGAACTTCGCGAATTTTTGCGAGAAACCTGATCGCCTTTTCGGTTATTAATCTTTCAAGGAACAAATCATGAACACCCTCCCCCCTGATTGGAACGACGACCGCAAGCTGTGGGACGTGCTGGGCAAGACACCCTCGCAACGGCCGCCCTCGAACTTTGCCTACATGGTGCGCAAGCAACTGGACGCCGCTCCCGCCACGACAAAGCGCGCCCGCTTCTCGCCCTTCGCCTGGTTGAAGGCATCGCCCTTCCAGGGATTCACGTTCGGTCTCTCCGCCATCGCCGCCTGCGTGATGTTGCTCGTCTTCCTTGGACCACAACCCGCCCAGAAAACTTCCGCGGTCAAACCCATCACTGTCGCTTCAAACGACACTGAGGATTTCACCCAGGTCGCGCCACATGTCGAGCTCATCCAGGACCTGGATGTGATCGAGCATCTGGATGAGCTGTGATCCGCTTGCTGCATCCCATGAAGCAAACGCCCCAACACCCGTCTGACGCCTTTCTCCGCCTTCCCGATGGAAGGCGATGGGCTCTGGTATTGGGTGTGGCGTGTGGATTGATTTTCCCGCTCCCACCCCTCCCGCTCGGCGCGCAGGGGTTTTCCGACGAGCCACCCTCGCCTCCGCCACCCGCCGAGCAACCTCCTTTTCCGCCGCCGCCAGGCCCACCCCCGGGCGAAGAAGATGGTCCGCGTCCGGATCATCCGGGCAGGCCCGGTGAGCGCAAGGGAGATTCCGAAGGCGGGGAGCGTCAGCAGCAACTTCGCAAACGCCTCGAGAAACTCAGCCCCGAAGAAAGGAAGCAGCTTCAGGAATTCCGCGAAAAGGCGAAGGACATGTCCCCCGAGCAACGCCAGGAAGCGATGGACAAGCTGCCGATGTTCAAGGACATGTCGCCCGAACAACGTGAGATGATGGGCAAACGCCTCTCCCAACAAGGCGGCCCCGGCGGCAAGGGCGGCATGGATCCCGAGATGCAGAAGCGGATGAAGGAAATGCGCGAAAAGGTTGAAAAACTCAGCCCCGAGGAAAAACAACAGGTTGAGGATTTTCGAAAGAGCGCCAAAAACATGAGCCCGGAGGAACGCGAAGAGGCCATGCAGAAGATCCCATTCTTCCGCGACATGCCGCCCGAGCAGAAGGAGATGATGAAACGCATGGCGCAGCGCAGCGGGCCCGGAGGCAATGGAAAACCCGGAGAACAGGGCGGGCCGGGTTCCCCGAATGGTCCCGACGGCAAGGGCGACGGAGATCCGGATCAACGCCGGGGAGAAATGCGCAAGAACTTCGAGAAGTTGACCCCCGAGCAAAAGCAGCAGCTCGAGGAATTCCATGAAAAGGCAAAGGACATGACGCCCGAGGAACGCCAGCAGGCAATGCAAAAGATGCCGTTCATGCGCGACATGATGCGAAAACGTCCCGACCAGCAAGGCGGCCCCGGCGAGCCAGGCAAGCACGGAAGCCCGGGCGGATCCGGCGGTGACGGAGACGACCAGGAGAAGGAGCGTCGTCACCACGCCATGAAGGAGCGCTTCGAGAAGTTGAGCCCCGAGGAAAAGCAGCAACTCCAGGAATTCCGAAAGAATTCAAAGAGCATGTCTCCCGAGGAGCGCCAGCAGGCGATGCAAAAGATTCCATTTTTCCGCGACATGCCGCAGGAGCAGAAGGACGCGCTCAAGAAACGTTTTCAGAAATTCCAGCAGATGCCCCCCGAACAACGCGAGAAGGTCATGAAAAATTATGAGCGCTGGCAGAAGATGAAACCCGAGGAACGCGAGGAATTCCGCCAGCGCATGGAGCGCAAACAGCACGAAGAAGGCGGCCACGACAGGGAACACCCTCCACGCCCCAAGCCCGAGGAAACCACCGGGGAGAAGATTTGAATTTTCAGTTTGTGATGCAGGTCGCTGGGTGACGGAGGGACACGCTCCGTCGTGTCCACTGGTGGATGGATCTGCAACTGTCCAAGCCGTGAAGCAGGACCACGTGATTTCGTCGCTCTCAAAAAATCATGGTTTGAAAATCCATTTGTGACGCGGGCGGACACGACGGAGCGTGTCCCTCCGTTTAATCGTCGGAAATCAAGAAAATCATTGAATCATCGAATCATTGGATGATTCAATGGGCTCGATGACCTCCCCCACCCTCCGCCCCATCATCGTGGCCCTGGACGTTGACACCAAGGCCGACGCGCTGAAATGCGTGGATCGCCTCGGAGCCAACGTGGATGTTTTCAAGGTGGGCCTGCAGCTTTTTTCGCGCGAGGGATTCCCCGTGGTGGATGCCATCATTGCCGGGGGGAAGAAGGTTTTCGTCGATTTGAAACTGCACGATATTCCCAACACGGTGTCGCATGCGGTGGAAGCACTCGCAAAACCGGGCGTGGAATTCATCACGCTCCACGCTTCGGGCGGTGAGGAGATGATGCAAGCCGCGGCCGGGTCTCTTAAAAAAATCCGCGCCGGAAACGAGCGCGTCACGACACGACTCCTTGCTGTCACGGTGCTGACGAGTCTCGACGACTCGGACCTGCGGCAGATCGGGGTGGATCATTCCGTCGCAGGCCAGGTGCTGAATCTTTCCCGCGTAGCCCGCTCAGCCGGGATGGATGGACTTGTCGCATCACCGCAGGAGGTCGCCTTGTTAAGGTCGGAGCATGATCGTCATTTTGTGATCGTCACCCCGGGAGTGCGTCCCGCCAGTGGCAACGTGCAGGACCAGAAACGCGTGATGACGCCCTCGCAGGCGATGAAGGAAGGAAGCGATTTCCTCGTGATGGGGCGCAGCCTTCTCGATGCCCCCGACCCCCAGAAAATGCTGCAGGATGTTCTCGCAGAGATCGGGCGTTGACTTATTTACGAGACATGACCAAGTAATTCCCATGAAACTATTCGACTTGACCGGTGAAGTGGCTGTGGTAATCGGCGGCACAGGTGTGCTCTGTGGCGCAATGGCCGATGGCCTGGCGCAGGCCGGCGCGCATGTCGCCGTCCTGGGCCGCAACGCGGAACGCGGGAACGAACGGGTGAAAAAAATCCGCGAGGCCGGCGGCAAGGCGGATTTCGTTTCCGCCGACGCCGTCCAGCCCGAAAGCCTGCGCCGCGCGCATGAGGAAATTCAGAAAAAGATCGGCGCACCCACCATCCTGATCAACGGCGCGGGAGGCAATGATCCCAAGGCAACCGTCACGCCCGACCGTGCCTTTGAGCAAATCCTACCCGAGGACTGGCGTGCGTGTTTCGACCTGAATCTTGTCGGCGGAGCGTTGATCCCCTGCCAGGAATTTGGACCCGCCATGGTGAAACGCGGGAAGGGAAGCATCATCAACATCGCCAGCGTGTCGGCGCACGTGCCGCTTTCGCGCATCGTCGCCTACTCCGCTTCCAAGGCCGCGGTGATCAGCCTCACCCAGTTCCTCGCCCGCGAATGGGCGTCGAAGGGCGTGAGGGCAAACACCATCACCCCGGGGTTTTTCCCCGCCGAACAAAATCGCCGCCTGCTTTTCAATGAGGACGGATCCCCGACGGCCAGGGCGAAGTCCATCCTTGACCATTCGCCCATGGAACGTTTCGGCGACCCCTCCGAGTTGGTTGGCGCAATCATCTTCCTGGCCAGCCCGAAAGCCTCCAGCTTTGTAACGGGAATTGATATCCGTATCGACGGCGGATTCCTCTGCCAGACAATTTAGCCGGGGTTTTCGGAAAGTTTCGCGCAAAGACGCAAAGGCGCAAAGGCCTGAAAAGAATCGCCTCACACGTTACGGCACGCCGCAATGTGTGAGGCGATTCGGTCAATCCTTCTTCGAGTTTCTTCCCGTCCATTTTTTATCAAAAAAATCTCAATCCCACTTTGCGTTCAGGACGGTTTTGGATTAGGTTGCCCATATGTCTTGTCGTCTCACTATTCTCGCCAGCGGAAGCAGTGGCAATTGCGCCTGCATCGAGACGGACACCACCCGCCTCCTCGTGGACGCAGGTCTCAGCGGCAAGCAGATCGAGGAACGGCTCACCTCCATCCGTCTCAATATCGAGGATTTCAATGGCATCCTCGTCACGCACGAGCACAGCGACCACGTGCAGGGACTGCGCGTGATGGCGTCGCGCTACCGCATCCCCATCTTCGCCAACCGCGCCACGCGTGAAGCCGTGCTCGCTACGGCGGAATTGCAGAGCCCCACCGCCGCTGGAAAAGCGGGCGCGCTCGACTGGCGCCTTTTTGAATCCGGCCAGCGCTTCGCCGTGGGCGATTTCGATGTGGAACCTTTCACCATCCCGCATGACGCCGCGGATCCCGTCGGTTTCCTCATCCACCATGGCGACCGTCACGTGGTCTTCCTCACCGACCTCGGCCACACAACCCATCTTGCGCTCGACAGGGCGAAGCAGGCCGACACGCTGATCCTCGAAACCAACCACGATTTGAAACTCCTGCAGGACGACCCGCATCGTCCGTGGTCCGTGAAGCAGCGGATCGGCGGCCGACACGGCCATCTGAGCAACGAAGCCGCCGCCGCCGCGCTGGCGGAAATCATGAGCGACCAGTTGAAACACGTCTATCTCTCCCACCTGAGCCAGGATTGCAACCGCCCCCAACTCGCCGAAGCCACCATCCGTAAAAAGTTGAAAGAGCTTGGAGCCACCCATGTGAGAGTGACAGTCGCCAGCCCGCACAAACCGTGTCCCACGGAAGTCCTGGAACCTGCGAGAACTCTGAAAATGGAAACTCTCCCGCTGTTCGGCCAGGCCGTTGCGCCATGAACGGGTGATGAAATCCTTACGCAGAACGATCGCGGTTTGTGTAGTGGGTGTTTTTTTGTATTTGTCGGGTCCGATTGTTGCTGCAGCGTGGCGGATCGGAGATCGTTGCGGACCGCGCTTTTATCCGGAGAGTTTTCATGAGGGGCTCTTCAGCACAGCATACGAAATCTTTCACGATGAGCAGCCCAGGATTGCAATGGGCACCATTCTTTACGATCGGCCTTGGTTTTATGGATGGCAACGACCGCCAAAAGATCGCGAATCACGGAGAGACATTATTGAGTTTGCTCGTCAAAATCGCTCTCCTATTCTCTCAAGACTTGAACTGATCAACCAACAAATTGAGAACATCGAGCACTCCAGCGAATGACCAGGGCGGTCACCGCTGAGAGCCACGTGTGCCTACTATTTCCATGGAACTGGAGCTGATTTATACCGAACGACGTCGTGACAGGCTTGGATTCGAGAACCTCACCCCACCGCAGAAAGTTCTTTTACTCATAGCAAGCACGCATGGCTTGGTTGGCAACGGAGGCTTCGAGTATCTCTTTCAACATAAAGTGGATATCGAAGGGATTGCTGCCGCCTACGAAGCAATCAACCTGCCAGAAGCCGCACAAATTATGAAGCAGGTTGCTCGAGAATTTCCTCCAAACTCTGTGGATCATGACGCACGCCTTCAATATGTCAAAAGCAACAAGTCCAAGTTCATGGACTTCAGTCGCAAAATGTGGGAGCTAGCCGATGCCACCGATCATCAACTAGGCGCATATGTTGAAGCGCATGACACCGACTTTACGAAGTACGAGTAGTCAATCAGATCGGCGCTCCGGTGTTGGGCCAGTTCTTCTTGCTTTTGCACCATTCCCCAGCGCTGCGCCCTACTTCCCTCTTCTCCACTATCAAGAAGAGGCATTTATTTTCATCCGATCCTTCTTGCGACAAAAGTGTCAGGCAACGAATTCTTATGATGGCAGGCTCGCACTTGGATGTCCTTCCCGGAATGAAAATGCATGCGACCTTTCATCGCATATGCGATGAAAGGTCGTCAGCTCTGATGCCATCGGCGATCCGCACGAGCCCTTAAAAACGTGTCAAGCCACGATCCGGTAAGGTTTGCTCGGAGAAGACATGCGGAGGTATTTGAAGTTGTGGCCGCGCTTCAAGCTTCCAGATTGGAAGCTTGAAGTCCGAGTCGAGCATCCCACAAATGCATGCGACCTTTTATCGCATATGCGATGAAAGGTCGTCAGCTCCGATCCCATCGATGATCCGCCCGCCCCCTCTTTCCCGGTCGCCGTTGGCAGCGGCTCCTACAAAAAATGAATGGTCGATGAAGAGTTGACGTCCAGATGCGTGGGCCTTTCCAGTCTTGCAGGTTGGGGTGTCGGGGGATATGGATGGCTTTGATGAAATCTGTTTCCATGGTTCGTATCGGCATCATTGGTGCGGGTGACATCACCCGGACGCGGCATCTTCCCGGGCTGAAGAAAATTCCGGGCGTCCGCCTGGTCGCGGTTTGCAATCGCTCCGAGGCTTCGAGCCGGGCGGTGGCGCGGGACTGGGAGTTTGAACGGATTGCTCGCACAGCTGGTGAGATCTTTCGGGCGCGGGACATTGACGCGGTGATGGTTGGCACCTGGCCCTACATGCATCACACGCTGAGCTGTGCGGCGCTCAAGGCGGGGAAACATGTTTTCACGCAGGCACGCATGGCGCGCAATGCGGCCGAGGCTCGGATGATGCTTCGCGAATCGCGACGGCATCCCCGTCGCGTTTCCATGATCTGCCCGTCGCCGTACGGAATGAAATGCGCCCTCTTCGTTGGCAAGTTGTTGCGTGACGGCTTTGTTGGAAAAATCCGTCTCGTCCAGTTTCACAGCCTCAATGCCGGGCTGGCGAATCCCGCCTCTCCGATCCACTGGAGACAGCAGACACGGCTCAACGGCGTGAACACGCTTTCATTTGGGATCATCATGGAGCGCTTTCTGCAATGGTTCGGGCCCGTCGAGTCGGTGCAGGCGAAGGGGACGATTTTCACGCCCGTGAGACGGGATGCCAGGGGGAAGCGGATCGCCGTCACGGTTCCCGACCAGCTTCAAGTGGTGGCACAACTCCGCGATCATCCCGGCCAATTGAACCTTTCCTTCAGCGGCGCGGTGCATCATGCGCCGAAGGATTGCGTGGAGATTTACGGGGACCGAGGGACGCTCGTGGTGGATCTCGCGACGGATGAAGTGCGGGGGGGGCGCGCTGGAGAAAAAGAATTGCGCCGCATGAGCATCCCGAAAGCCCTCTGCCGGAACTGGACGGTTGAAGCTGATTTCATCGAGGCGATCCGTGCTGGGGGGAGAAACCGGCTGTCCAAACAACGGACCGCATTTTTCTCGCCCGATTTCAACGAAGGCATGCGTTACATGCTACTCACCGAGGCGACCATTTGCGCGGCAAGGACGGGGAAGAAGATCCGTGTGCCCTTGGTTTGAAATTTTGGACGGGAGCGCGGGCAAGATGCCCGCCCTCCTGTATTTTCACGGACGGACCATGATGATGTCGGCGGAGTCGAGCGGCAGGGAAAATTTCAGACCTTCGTTGGATGATTGAAAGTGGATGTCTCCGTGTTTTACGCTTTTCACGCTTTTTGCCTCAAACGGGAGGCGGACGGTGACGTTCACGTTTTTCAGCGGCTCCCCGTTCCAGTTCAGCATCGTGATTGCCGCGCCTTTTTCCGAGATCAACACCGGCGCTTCCACCAGCGCGTGATCCAGGACAACCGGCGGCTGCACGCCGGCTAGTTGCGTGGGCTGGACAATCCAGTCGCGGATCGAGTCCGAAAATCCGGCGGGCAGGCCATCCTTCGTTTTGGTGGCCGATTTCATGTACGACATTCCGGGAAACCAAGAGAAGTGCACCACGCGCCCATTGCCCACGGAAACATTCATGATGGCTTGGGAGCGGTCGTCGAACGTTGCGAGCACGTCGCCCCGTGTGCTCGTGAGATGTCCCCGCGCGCCGACGGCTGTGAATTCCCCCAGCGTTCCTTTTCCGTGCCCCACGGACTTGAGCCTGGAGACCTTTGGCACGAGCAACCGTTTGCGGGCTTTTTCCTCGATGCCGGTCGCCTTGCTGAGCACGTTGCAGGGATCGCCATAACGATCGTTTGTAGCCGCACCCGTCACGGTCACGAGCGTTCCACCGTCCTCCACCCATTGCGCAAGCCCGCGATGGCCTTCCTCGGGAACGTCGGGCTCGGTCACGTAGAGCACACGGTATGCCTTCAAACCCTCGGGCGTAAGATTGTCCTCATCCACAAAATCCACCGGGATGCTGGCGTGCTGCAAGGCGACGTACAGGTCGAACACCTCCGCCATGTAGTCCACCGTCAACTTGTTCAGGCGCGTGTTCGTACAATCCATGATGTCCATGGGGTGAGGCTTGTCCCGCAGGTCCCACGCCTGCGAGCTTCGCGGCATCAGGATGGCGACCTCGGGAGCCATCCGCTCGCCAGGCCACAGTAAATCCTCCGCCGCGCCGATCATCTGGTGCGCCTCGGCCATGCTGGGAAGCACTTTTGCGTTTTCGGAATAACAGTTTCCGGGGAACATGTACTCGGGACCGAAGACAAAATACTTGATCGCCTTGCCGCCGCTGCCGATGAGGCAAAGAATCTTTTGCATCATGCCGTCACGGCGATCGCCGCCCGATCGTGGGACGATGTATCCGCCGAATCGCCCGTTATTTTTCACCGAGACGCAGCGCAGCTTCGAACTGTAGAACGACCATTGGTATGCCTGCGAGTCGGCAAACCAATCCTCCACCCAGGGCATCGTGATGGCGCCCATGCGCCCGAACTCAAACCAATCCGGACCGGCGAGAGCCGCATTCACGTTTTTCGGGTCGGGGCAGCCTTGGAAAGGCCCCGCCGTGTAGAAGCGACCGTTGAAACAATTCCAATTCGCGTAAATCGGCATGCCCGGATAAAACGCCCCCTCGAGCGCGGCCGTGTACTTCGCAAAATGCCGCGCCGAGTCCCATGAGAAAAATCGTATGGTCCAGTAAAAGAGCTTCCTCCCAGCCAACCCCTTCTCCTGCCGATGGTCGCTCGGCATCACCTTCTTCCAGTCGTCGGCACCGACATCGGACGGTTTCAAGTTTTGCGACTTCAGGTAATCACGAAAGCGCTCGAGCGCAACGAGATACTTGAGGATCGGCTCGGTGGTTGACTGCGGAAACCACCAGCTCGTTTCGTCGGCAAGTCCGAACAGGACCACGTCCTCGCGCTTGTATCCCGCATCGAGATATGGCTGGACCAGCGCCGCCGCCCACGCATCGCTGGTGTCGGGCTTGTCAACCGTGACTCCATTGCCGTCGCCCCCGTCCATGATATCCGACGATAAACCGGGCGGCCCATAGACCGCCCCGATGTTCCAATGATATCCGTATTTCAAGAGAAGATCGCGCGATGCCTTGGACGGAGCGAGAACGATCGTGCCGAACCCCGCGCGCCCGAGATTTTCAAGCCCCTCGCGGAATGTCTTGAGATTGTCGTCTCCCGGGTAAAAATCGTCGATGATCGGAAAAAGTTTCGGCCTCTGCGCTTCGGTGACATTCACGCCGTCCAGAAACTTCCAATATCGCTGGTTATAGTCTGCCATGGAGGCTGCATGCGGTGTTTTATTTTTGTCACGCCACATGACGATCCCAAGTCCCGGCCCCATCATTTCAGCGGAAATCTTCACGAGTTCACCGGTCTCATCGAGCTTCAGCTCCGCCTCCACCATGGTTGGGTCCACCACGCCGCCCACGTTGAGCCGGACCGTCACGGGAAATTTTTTTGAGGCGACTGCCGGATAGGTGCTCAAGGTGTAGTTCACTTCCGGACGCCCATACTTCAACCAGGGGCTCCATTCATCCACCTTGGACGTCACGTTTGTTAGAGAGCCGACAAATTGATACGTGAACTCATTTTCCGACGGCTTCACTCCGGCGACCGAAACCACCCGCGCGCGGATCTGAAACGTGGGAACCTTTTTGGGCGCCTGTGCCCACGCGCCCGATGTGATGACTGCGATCAGCAGCAGGATGTAGGAGTGGACGCCTGTCCGCGACCGGGAATCAGGAAAGGAACGGCGGGAACCCTGAATCCCGGTCGCCGAAGGGCTTCGGCTCCTACAAGGCGCAGCGGGGACAAGGCGGAGCATGAGGTGCATCGTTTCAAAACCCCAGCTGCTCCATTACTGTTTCCACGAGGGGCTTCATTGTGCGGGCGCTGAAATCGAGCTTTCCTCCTGCGGCGCTGAAGAGTTCCCGCAAGCCGACGCTGCCGCCGAGTTTCAATGCGCGCTTGTACGCGCCCAGCGCTGCGGACGGGTTTTTCTGCGCACGATGCCACACCATCAGCGCGCCCAGCTGGGCAATGCCGTACTCGATGTAGTAGAACGGGATTCCGAAGAGATGAAGCTGGCGGTGCCACAACACCTCCTCGTTGGGGCGATGTTCGCTCCAGTCCGCGCCATCGCCGAAGCGCCGCCGCAAACGCATCCAGGCCGTGCGCCGCTCCACCCGTGTGTGCTGCGGGTGCGTGTACACCCAGTGCTGGAACGCATCAATCGTCGCCACCCAGGGCAGCACATCGAGCGTGCCCTCGAGCAGGACGCGCGTGCTGCGATCCTGATCCTCGCGGTTCTGATAAAAGACATCCACGTGGCGGTTGGCGAGAAGCTCCATGCTCATGGAGGCCACCTCGCAAAATTCCGTCGGCGACTGTCGGTAATCAAGAATCGGCTCGTCCTTCGCCGCCAGCATGTGAAACGCATGGCCCCCCTCGTGCAGCAGCGTCCGCACGTCGGTGTCGCGCCCCACCGCGTTCATGAAAATAAAGGGCAGCTTCCGCTCGGGCAGCGTGCACTGGTATCCGCCGGGTTCCTTGCCCGGACGGTTGTCCAGGTCGAGCACGCCGCAACGGATCAGCGTTTCAAACTGGCGCCCGAGCGCGCGGTCCACGCGGTCGAACACTTTTTTTGAAAGGCCCGCGAGCTGTTTCCCGTTTTGAAACGGCTTCAGGGGCGGGCGCCCGAATGGATCCACGGCGAGATCCCATGGCTTGATCGGGTCAAGCGCTATTTCCCGCGCGCGGCGATCGCGCATCCGCCGCAGGGCGGGCATCACCACCTCCTCGACCGAATCATGAAACGTGAAACAATGTTTGGGCGTGTAGTCGAAACGGTCGTAACGGAGGTGGCAGAAGTCGCGGAAGTTGGAAAACCCGGCATTGCGGGCCACGCGCGTCCGCAGCTTCACGAGACGGTCATAAATCGCGTCAATCCGATCCTTCACCTGGTAACGCCGCTTCGCGACGGTCTCCCATGCGCGCTGGCGCAGGCCGCGGTCGGTGCGCTCCATGTAAACGCCCATCTGGGTGAGTGTTTGTTTCCGTCCGTCGAACATGACTTCCAGCCCTCCCGTGAGCTGCGAGTAACGGAGCGCGGTCTCGTCAATCTGGCGGTCGATGGGAATGTTCTTCTCGCGAAAAAGATCCACGGCGTTCTGCCGCGAGCGAAGCATCAGGCCCCATCGTCTTGGAAAACGGCGGCGCAGCGGATGCTCCAGCAGTTTCTTGTTCAGCTTGTCGCGAAACGGCGCGAGGCCCGGCTGGATTTTCTGGATGAGATGCAGGTAGTCAGCCTGGGCCTGCTTGTCACGCGTGTTGACGGACTTGCGGATGTACGTGATCGCGTCATGCTCGCCCAGCGCCACGGAAATCTCGCGAACGTCATCCATCCAGCAGTGCACCGAATGCTCCGTGGGCAGCGGGCGGGAAAGAAGTTCCTCATGAATCCGCACGAGCGCCGCCAGGTCGGAGCAATCCAGTGTTTTTGGAACATATCGGCGGGGTGGCGGAGCGGGGAGACGGGTAAAGAGCGAAGGCATGGGGGGATATAAGGGCGGAAAGTTGAAGGATGAAAGTGGAAAGTGGAAGGAGATCGGAACCTCAGATGGTTTCTCCTCTGATCAATTTCCCACACACTGACGACAGTTCATTTTTCAATCCTGGTTGCAACGCCAGTTGAATCGCACGCCTTGCCATCATCTCCAGCGGCTGGGCCACGGAGGTCAGCGCGGGCTTCAACTCCTGAAGCCATGGCAGACCATCAAAGCTGCCCAGCAAAAAATCACGGCGAGGCAGCCACCCGCTCGTCAGCAAAAGATGCAGGATTTTCAGACTCGTTAAATCCTGGTCCCCAAGGATTGGGAGCGGACCTCCCGAGGTTCTCAATCTTGCAATTTGCTGAAAATCCAATCCATTTCTGCAGTCGACTTCAACACATTGTCCACCCCATGTCTGACGCACGCATTCCCAGCGCCATTCGGAAAACTCACCGTCAGGATGGCTCCGGACAAAGACGATGGGTGATTTTCGCAACGGGGGAATGATTCGTGCAAGCTGCCGGACCGCGTCACGGCTGTCGAATACCACGGCGGGAATCCCCGCCTTGCGAAACGCGGTGCCGATGCCGATCACGCGCAGCCCGCCCAACTTCCACAGGCGCTTCAATCGCGACAGCGTGACGTGCGGCGGACGGTCAATCCACAGCGCCGCATCCACACGCCGCTGCAAGAGGCGTTCCCAGATGCGGAGCGTCTCGGCAACGTCATCCCCGCAACCCGTGACGACGAGCTCATGCCCCGATCTCGATGCCTGGCGCTGGAGGTGGTTGAGCAGGCTGCCGAACGTCGGGTCGCTGAAGTCGGAGACCACCACGCCCAGCGTGTGCGTGCGCCTCTGCGCCAGCGAACGGGCGAGGATGTTGGGACGGTAGCCCACGCGATGGGCCAGGGCGCGGATCCGTTCCGCAAGCGCGGGATCAAGGCGCAATTCCTTCTCGCGATGACGCAGCGCCGCGGAAACGGCGGTCTGGGAAACCCGCAGCCTGCGGGCGAGCTCGGTTTGAGAAATCACTTGCTGCTAGCTAACAGCACCGCTTAACTTCCGCAAGTTTTCTTCCTCCGCCTTTCCACGCTTGATGCCCTGACTCCGAATTTCTAACTTTTAATTTTGAACTTTTAACTTTCATGCTTCGGGTACTTCTCACCACCACGTCGTTTCAGGATATCCCGGGCGAGCATCACCAATTGCTGGCTAGGGAGGGATACGAACTCGTGCGCGAGCGCGGGCCGCTGGCCGAGGCCCGCATGCTCGAACTTGTCGGGGATGTGGACGGGTTTCTTTGCGGCGATGACGCCATCACGCGCGCCGTGATCCAAAAGGCGCTTCCCCGCCTCAAGGTCATCAGCAAATATGGAATCGGCCTCGACAAGATTGATGTGAAGGCTGCGACGGAGCTCAAAATTCCCGTCACCTTCTGCCCCGGCGTGAATCACACCACGGTCGCGGAGCACACGTTCGGGCTGCTGCTCGCGATCTACCGCCACATCGTCACGGAATGCAACCATGTGAAAAAAGGTGAATGGAAGCGCATCACGGGCAACGAGCTGATGGGCAAAACGATGGGCATCCTCGGCATGGGGCGCATCGGCAAGGAGGTTGCCACCCGCTCCCGTGCGTTTGGGATGAATGTGCTGGGTTATGACATTTACTGGGATGATGCATTTGCGAAACAGCACCAGGTGCAGCGCATCGCGAACATCGAGCAGATCCTCCAACAGTCCGACATCATCAGCCTGCACACGAATCTCACGGACGAAACCCGCAACCTGGTCAACGCCCGGCAAATCACCCGCATGAAAAAGGGCGCGGTCCTGTTGAATTGCGCCCGCGGCGAGCTCGTGGACAGCGCCGCCGTGGCTGAAGCATTGAAGAGCGGGCAGCTTGGAGGTTACGGGGCTGATGTGCTGGAAGAGGAGCCGCCGCCCGCCAACCACCCGCTCTTCAGCTGCCCCAACGCGATCATCACCCCGCACATCGGCTCGCGCACATTTGAAAGCGTGGCCCGCCAGGCTAAAATGGCCGCCGAAAATCTCATCCGTGTTTTCAACGGAGAAAAAGCTCTCGCGCAGGCCAATGCATTTTGAGAAGCTGCCGGGAGGGGCTGCACCATCCGGCTTGATGCTTTGCCTCCAAGCTTTTAACTTTTAATTTCTAACTTTTAATTTTCCTCAAATGAATCCAACCTCCGACATCGGTATCATCGGCCTCGCTGTCATGGGCGAGAACCTCGCCCTCAACATGGAGCGCAACGGTTTTACCGTCTCCGTCTTCAACCGCACCACGAGCAAGGTGGACAATTTGCTCAATGGACGCGCGAAGGGTAAAAAATTCTTCGGCGCCCATACGCCCCAGGAATTCGTCGCGTCGCTCAAGCGTCCTCGCAAGTTTATGATCATGGTCAAGGCCGGCAAGCCGGTGGACGATACCATCCAGGAAATGCTTCCGTATCTCGAGAAGGGCGACATCATCATTGACGGCGGGAACAGTCTTTTCACCGACACCGAGCGGCGCTGCACAGAGCTGGAGGCGAAGGGCTTCCGCTTCATCGGCACGGGCGTATCGGGCGGTGAGGAAGGCGCTCTCTGGGGACCAAGCATCATGCCCGGCGGCAGCAAGGAAGCGTACGCCGAGGTGGGACCCATCCTCTGCAAAATTTCCGCCAAGGCGGGCAAGGACGATTGCTGCGCCTACATCGGCAAGGGCGGCGCTGGCCACTATGTAAAGATGGTTCACAACGGCATCGAGTACGGCGACATGGAGCTCATTTGCGAAGCCTACAACATTCTCCGCCACGGACTCGGACTCTCTCTCGACGAAATCCAGAAGACATTCGTTGAATGGAACCAGGGGGACCTCGACTCTTTCCTCATCGAAATCACCAGTAAGATTCTCGGGGTGAAGGATCCCATCACAGGCCAGCCGATGGTGGACGTGATCATGGACCGCGCAGGCCAAAAGGGCACCGGCAAATGGACAATCATCTCCGCACTCGACATGGGCATCCCGTGCTCGACGATGTCCGAAGCCGTCTTCGCCCGATGCATCTCCGCGCAAAAAGAGGAACGCGTCTCCGCCTCGAAATTGCTTAAGGCCAACACCGGCGCCTTCGATCTTGGCAAGGACAAGAAGGCCGTCATCCAGGCGATCCAGGATTCGCTCTACGCCTCGAAAGTTTGCTCGTACGCACAGGGCTTTGCGCTCATGCGCTCGGCATCCGAGGAAAAGGGATGGGGGTTGGATTTTGGAAGCGCCGCAATGATCTGGCGCGGCGGCTGCATCATCCGCGCCCGTTTCCTCCAGCGCATCAAGGACGCTTTCGACAAAAATCCAAAACTTCCCAACCTGCTGCTCGATCCCTACTTCAAGGAAATCATCGAACGCACGCAACACAACTGGCGCTCCGTCGTCTCGCAAGCCGCGCTCGCGGGAATTCCCATTCCCTCCTTCAGCGCGTCACTGGCGTACTTCGACAGCTACCGCAGCGCCCGCCTTCCTGCGAACCTGCTGCAAGCCCAGCGCGATTATTTCGGCGCGCACACGTACGAACGGGTGGACCAGCCCGCCGGGAAGTTCTTCCACTACGATTGGGTCGGGGACAAGAAGCAGCATGATATCTGAGGGGAGAGGGGATAGGATACAGGAGACAGAAGCCAGGAGTCAGAACAAGAAGCGTTCATCCCATGTCCGAGACTTACCACATAGTTCCCGAATCAGTTCACAACACGCTTGTCGAAAAGGCCTACCGCCATCGTGGCTATGCGTCGGATGAAGCGGCGGATGGAGCCCGCTTCTGCGCTGCGGCTGCCACGCACGGCATCCGCACGCACAACGCAATCAAGGCGCTTCACCTCGATCATCTTTTCGGGAGCGTCACCGGAGGATGTGTCCCCGGCGCGAAGATCCGCGAAATTCCCACACGCTACAAGGCGGCCAAAACTTGGGACGCACAACGAAAGCTCGGACAGGCTGTTGCGTACCGCGCCATGGACGCCTGCATGAAGCTTGCCGACGAATTCGGCGTGGGCATTGTCAGCGTGGACAACTGTTTTCATTATCTTTGGGGCGGCGGCTACGTGATGGACGCCGCGCAAAAAGGTTACATCGCCTACACCGCGTGCACCTCGACGCTCGCGGAAGTGGTTCCCTTCGGCGGCAAAACTCCCACGCTCGGCACCAATCCGCACTCATGGGGATTTCCCACGACGAAGGCCATTGGATATCCAATCGTCATTGACTGGGCCACGTCCACCGTTGCGATGGGACGCGTCCAGCAATTCAAGCGGGAAGGAAAACAACTGCCCCCCGGCTCTGCCGTGGACGCCGAGGGAAATCACACGACTGATCCGCACAAAGCCGTGGCGCTCCTTCCCTTTGGCGCGCACAAAGGCTACGGGCTCGGGTTGATCGATGAACTCCTCGCCGCCTTCATCGGCGGTTCGCTCCCGACGATCCGAGGACGTCACGCCGATGATGGTGACAAGCACACCACCGCATTTTTCTTCCAGACAATCCATCCCGAAGTGATGAGCGCCGGCGCGTTTGCAAAAGGTCGGAACCAGGCGGAGAACGTGAAAGCCGTGATCGCGGACATCCTTGGGAAAGGAAACGAGAAGTGCATGCTCCCCGGCCAGATCGAGGCTGAAGCTGCCGCCGCTACAAAAAAACATGGTGGCCTGCTTTTCACGAAGGCCGAGATGGAAGCCTTCCAGGAAATCGCGAAGGAATGCGGCGAGACGCCGTGGGAGCCGGGGAATTTCAAGTCTGCTTCTCTGTAATTCATTGGCGCCTTTTCCATTGTTGACATCCCTGATCTCAGGGTTATCTTAAGATGAACTTATGAAAAGTGTGATCAATGCCAAGGAATTACGCGCTTCGCTGCCCGGTGTCGTGGCGGAGGTGCGCAATGGCTCGCGCTTCACGGTGCTTTACCGGAGCCGCCCCGCCTTCAAGATCGTCCCAGTGGATGATCCAACCTCAAATCCCTCCGATCTCGAGAACGATCCGCTTTATCGCTCCGCTGCACTCGGTCGTTCCACGGACGGAAAATCCTCGGCCGATCATGACCAGGTTCTGTACGGCTCATGAAAGGTTTGTTCGTGGACACCTCGGGCTGGATGGCATGCGCCGATGAAGCTGATCCATTTCACACCCAGGCCCGCAAGATCCGTGATTCGTGGCTCAAGCAGGGAGCCTTTCTTGTCACAACCGATTACGTGATGGACGAAACCCTGACGCTTCTCCGCGTCCGTCTCGGCCTCCGCGCCTCCGAAGCATGGTGGCGCCAGGTCGAGGGAAGTCCGCGCGTCCGATGGGAGCCCGTGGATGCCGCAAGGGCGGAAAAAGCCAGAAGCCTGTTCTTTCAATTGAAGGACAAAAAACTTTCATTCACCGACTGCACCAGTTTCGCCGTCATGCGGGAGCTGAAACTGAAGCACGCGCTTGCGTTCGACGCGCACTTTCGTCAAATGGGTTTTCACACTACATCCGCACCGCAACCCTGACCATCCAAGCTTCCCGGTCATCTCCCCACAAACTTCCCCGGATTCAAAATCCCTTTCGGATCAAGCATCGCCTTCAACTGCTCGTTCAACCTCCGCTCCCGCACCCCAACCGCCAGCGGCCACCAACGTTTCTTCGCGATTCCGATTCCGTGCTCACCCGTGATCGCGCCGCCCCATTTCACCACCTGACGGAACAATTCATCCAGGGCTTTCGCGGATCGCTTCACCTGCGCCGGATCGTTGGCATCCAGCATGATGTTCACGTGGATGTTGCCGTCGCCCGCGTGTCCAAAGCTCGCGACCAGAAGCTTGTGGCGTTTGCTCAGCTTTCGCGTGAACGCGAACAAATCCACCAGGCGGGTGCGCGGCACCGCGATATCCTCGTTCATTTTCCGCAAGCCCATCTTCTTCAACGAATACGAAAACTCGCGGCGTAATCCCCACAGCTGCTCGCATGCCCGGTCACCGATCGCCAGCTCGATTGAGAAAGCATCGTTGCGGCGCAGCAGCGCCGCGAGCTGACGTGACTCGCCTGCAACCGAGCGAGTGTGTCCATCCAGCTCGATCAGCAGATGGGATTTTCCCTGCAAAAATGTGGCGAAGGATTTTTTGTCTGCCTGCGATTGAAATGACTTCCGAGCCGCGTCGAGCGTGAAGCGATCCGCGATCTCGAGTGCGGACGGCAGAAACCCGCTGCTCAAAATCTTTACCGCGGCTGCCGCCGCGGCTCGCTCATCGCGAAAACCAGCCGACACGCAAGCGCGCGAGGGCGGATGCGGGATCAATCGCAGCGTGGCTTTCGTCACCGTACCGAGCAACCCTTCCGAGCCGACAAACATCCCGACGAGATCAAACCCCGTCTTGTTCTTGTGCGTCCGCCCACCCACGTGAATGATTTCGCCCGTAGGTAGCACGACTTCGAGTCCGAGCACGTAAGGGCGCGTCACGCCATACTTGAGACAGCGCGGTCCACCGGCATTGGTCGCGATGTTTCCGCCGATGGAACACTCGCGTAAGCTGGCAGGGTCGGGCGGGTAAAACATTCCAACACGCCGAGCCGCATCCTGCAAATCGCCGGTGATCACTCCCGGTTCCACGATGGCGACGCCCTCCTCCGCATTCAGATGCAAAATGCGTTTCATGCGTGCCAGCGAAAGCACAATACCACCGTGCAACGGCACGCAGCCGCCCACATAACCAACCCCGGCTCCTCTCACCGTCACGGGAATACGATGACGACAAGCAAACTTCATCACCTTGCTGACGCATTCCGCGCTGTCGGCAAATACCACCGCATCCGGCCGATGCGACATGAGCCATGCGTCAATCGAGTGCTTTTCCAGCGTTGCGGAATCCGTGCGGATTCGAGCCGAGCCAAGTAGCCTGCGAAGTGGAGAAGTAGAATTCATCCCGTTCACTTTAACACCCAAAAAGGGTGGAATCCCAACAAGAATTAATGCAGCCAGATTCGGCGACCTGTTCGTTCGATTGACATCCATAAGAACCGGCTTACCTTGTGGAAAATTGCAAAATGCTTAACCTCTGCCATCACCGCACTCACAACCCAACTCAGCATGACGGGTTGTGTCATATAGCCTACTATGCATTGATTGGCATCCAAGCCTCCATGAGGTGAATGTGTGTGATATCCAATATTTTTACCCATCTAATTCCCGTTGAAAAAATCAGGTTCATTATGAAAACACATATTTCATGCTTCCTATTATTTGCCTTCATGGTCGGTTTTGTTGAGGCGGCTGACGAATTATCTGCAGTGCAATATTCCAATTTAGGTGACCGTGTAAAGATCATCGGTCACTTTGGAATCCCCATTGGCCAGTATATCATCATCGAAGGTAAGAGGTCCAAAACGGACAACCTGGCAACGACCAGCAACACGCTGTCAGTTGAAAAGTTAAACGGAAAAACTTTGAAGATCCCTGCAGACATAAAGCTTGATGATATTGACTCGCTGAACGAGGGGGTTGTCTATGTCCTCAAGGGTTACGAAACAGGAGGAATGATTGGAATTCCCCCTCCCAATGAAATAGCCCGTCGCCAGGGAGGACAAATGGAGTTTGGATTACGATTTCAGGTATCATTCAAAATTGTCGAGAGTGTCACTCCGGGGAATCTAAAATTGAAGACTCTTTAACGCCTGCAGTGGACAGCGACCATGGCATTTTCTGATTGAGGGCCTTTGCGGAACGCATACTATCCGTTCCTTCCCATTTCTCCCCTCCCATGAAAATCAAAGACGCAAAATCCTCCAAGCTCGACCTCATCTCTCTCGGTGAATGCATGATTCGTTTTTCACCCCAGGGACACGGACGCATTGAATTTTCCAATGTCTGGGAATCGCATGTCGGCGGTGGGGAATACAATGTCGCTTATGCGGCTTCACGGCTCGGACTTCGCACGGGATTGATTTCGCGGCTCGTGGACAATCCTCTCGGCGCCATCGTCCTCCAGCACGCGCGCGCCGGCGGGGTGGACGTCTCGAATGTTGTGATGACCAAATACGACGGCGTGGGCAAGGCGGACCGGATCGGACTCAATTTTACCGAGGTGGGCATTGGTGTGCGCGGGAGCGTGACGCTTTACGACCGCGGGCATTCCGCGGCATCGCACATGAAGCCGGAGGATGTGGACTGGAAGTCGGTGTTCGCAGGTGTGCGCTGGCTTCACACCGGCGGAATTTTCACGGCGCTCTCCGATTCCTGCGCGGCCACGATTCGGACGGCGCTGCAGGCGGCGCGTGATGCCGGCACGATTGTGAGCTACGACCTCAATTTCCGCAGCAAGCTCTGGAGTTCCTCGCAGGCCCAGAAGATCACGAAGGAAATCGTGAAGAACATTGATTTTCTGATTGGCAACGAGGAGGACTTTGAAAAGGTGCTTGGCTTCAAGATCGAAGGGACAGGGGAGGATTATTCGTCGCTCGATCCCGCGATGTACAAGAAGATGGTCGAGAAAGTCGTGAAAGCGTATCCGCACTTGAAAGGCGTGGCCACGACGTTGCGGGAAGTCACCTCGGGATTGCTCAACAACTGGAGCGCCATTCTCTGGCACGACGGAAATTTTTTTCAGTCACGCATCTATAAGGGCATGGAGATCGAGGACCGCGTGGGTGGCGGCGACGGATTTTCGGCGGGCATCGTTTATGGATTCCTCAACGGCATGACGCCGCAGGAAGCCGTCGAGCTGGGAGCCGCGCACGGCTCTCTCGTGCAGTCCACGCGAGGGGACACGTCGCAGGTGACGCTCGAGGAAGTCGAGCACGTGATGGGCGGCGGCAGCGCACGAATCAAGCGGTGAGAATTGCCGCGACTTTGCGGCAGACAGAAGATTTGGCCACAGATTGACACAGATGAAACACGGATTGAGCCGATGGGCACACCCATCGGCTTGGGTCGTGCCCGAGCTGATTTCCGTATGGGGATCAAGGGGCTGGTCATCCGTGTTTCATCCGTGTCAATCTGTGGCCCAATTCACCTCTTGCCTTGCAAAAGCGGATCAAACGGCCTGCTTGCAAAACCTTTTGTTTTATGCAGACGTGTTGAACTCATGAAATCCGCACCTGTCTCCTCGCTGATTCTTCACGACAGTCATCCGAAAGGTCTTCCCGTGGTGGTCGGGTGTCCTTTTCAGATTGGGAGCAAGCCGTTCCTTCCGTCATCCGCGAGCGTGGCGTTTGCCGACGGGTCGGTGGCCCAGGCGCAATGCGAAATTTTGAATCATCCCGATCCCAGCGGCGTGCAGTGGATCGAGCTTTCCTTCAACGCAACTGCGGGCGGGCGGGCCGCCGTCACGCTCCTGCAAGGCTCAACAGCAAGTGCTCATCTCGTGGAAACCATTACCCATGGGTCGATGCTTCAAAACGAGCGCCTCCGCGTCATGGTGGACACGCGCCCGGAAAATCCCCCGGTGAGCATCGAATGGCGCGAAACCAAAAATGATCCGTGGAAGCCCCTGGGGCATCTCGAGCTCGAAGTGGTGACGGAGGAAGGAACGGCGTGTTCGATCGGGGCGGCGGCCCGGACTGTTCGCGTCCTGCGGAACGGATCCTTGCGCGGACAGGTGGAGGTCATGGGGCAGCTCATGGGAAACAAGCGTTCGCCTTCGCTTCATTTTCGCCTGACAGTTGAATTGTGGGCGGGGTTCGATGCGTTGCGCGTGGATTGTCGCCTGAGCCACCAGGTTCCCAAAGTTCCGGCCATCCAAGTGAAGCAGGCTACGCTGCGCGGTGTATGGAAAGTTGGAGAGAAAGCGGCGCGACATTTCGTGCAGTGCAATCACGGCGATTTTTATGTTCCCCGCGAAGTGGTGAACCCGAACCAGGTCGCGCTTGTTTCTGATTTCACTTGCAACGGGGTCCATGTATCCGAGCCTTCGATGCTGCTGGATGACCATGCCTATGCCCCTTACCTGATGCCGCCCACGGTGAACACGGAGCCGTGGCTTGGCCTCAAGGGAACCAAGGCGGCCGTTTACGCGCAGGTGCTTGATTTTGCCCCGACCCGTCCCAACCGTCTCGACAGCGCGGGCAGCGAGTTGAGTTTTCACCTGGTTCCTGATGGAAACACGACGCGATGGCCCCAGGGGCGCAGCATTCAGCAAACCTGTTTCTTTGCTCTCAACCGCCCGGCGCTGGGGCCGCTGGCCCATGAGGGGAGGGCCCAGCCGTCCACTGAAATGCTCGTCGAGCTCAATCGCTTCGAGATGCCCCAGGTGTTGAAGCATGTTCCCGGAAAAAATCTTCGCATTCATGGGTTGCTGCATGATCTGTGCAAATTGAAGATGGTGGGCGACAAGTGGAATCTGGGTGACACGGTGGATGCGAGTTATTCCATATATTATGCAGGAATTCCAAACCGTTTGGAAAAACTGCCCGGCGCCCCGGATTTTCACCCGCAATTCACCCCGGCCGGCGCTCTCTGCCCCCAGTCGTCGCTTCAATTCATCGAGCCTGTCTGGACCAACAACGAGTACGACGTGCTGCACGCCCTGGCGCAGGAAATCTGCCGCACGGGTAAGAATGATTTTCTTGCCGCGTTGCGATGGTGCGCCCGCCACAACATCGATGTGGATTTCTGCGTTTTCTCCGATCACCGCTGGCATCATCGCGCGACCCCCGCGCATTCGGCGCACCACAACACGACCGGCGCCTACCCCAGCCATTTCTGGACGCAGGGGCTCTTGCAGTATTACCTGCTGACCGGCGATCGGGATGCGCTGGAAGTCGCGATTGCGCTCGGTGACAAGACCATTGAGAATTTCAACGATGAGGAATTGCGAAAGGTCCAGTACGGCTTCAACCGCGAAATCGGCTGGGGGCTTTTACTTCTTGTGGCGCTGGTGGAGACGACCGGCATCGCGCGGTTTCGCGAGGAATGCGACCGCCTGGCCGACTACCTTCAGGCATACGATCGCGTTAAATTCACCGGGGCAGTCAACCTTTCCAACGGCCGCCCAGGGCGCTCGCTCGAGCGGCAGATGATAGACAACGCCTTCGGCTACACCTCGATGGTCGAGGCGATGGACCGTTACCAGCGCGTTTCGGGACGCAAGGACACGGAGAAATGGTTGCTCGAGTTGCTCGAAGAATTGAAGCGTCAGACATGGATTTCGATGGATGACGGCGAGATGCCCAGTTTTTATGGAATGGTTCCCCACATGATGGCCATGGGGTTCGAGCGGACGGGGGATCATGACTACCTGGAGGCTGGCATGGTCATTCTTGAAAACACGCTGGATGCCGGCATCAGCCAGATTTGCAACGGCGAGATCAAGACATCGGCCATGGTTCATCGTGGTTTCTGCCGTTTTGCGGGACACGCCGACCGCGCGGGATTGCTGGAATTGTTCGAATTTCAGACCATAAGGAAACATCAGGCTCGGCAGGCGAAGGCTTGAAGTTTTCAGTCCGCGACCATGTTAAAAAACCTCATCCTCGACTGGTCCGGCACGGTGGTGGACGACCTGGACGCGGTGGTGCGCGCAACCAACCACGTGCTTTCGCGCTTCGGCACGGAACCGATTTCCCGCGATATTTTTCGCGAACGCTTCTGTCTGCCATGGATCAATTTCTACAAGCAATGGCTGCCGCACATTCCGCGCGAAGGCCTTGACCAGGCATTCTGGGAGGTGATGCTTCCCGAGCAGGAGCGCATTCCGATTCTGCCTCATGCGATGGAATTTCTCGAATTCGCACGGGCCAATCATCTCCCGATTTTTATTTGCAGCACCGTCGACTCGAAAAGTTTCTGGGGACAATCGAACCGCCTGGGCGTGTCGCCTTTTCTCCGCAAGGCGTACGTGGGGATCGAGGACAAGCGAAAAGTGATTCATCAAATCCTCGTGGAGAACCAGCTCGACGCCTCGGAAACGATTTTTGTGGGTGACATGGTCCATGACGTGGAGACAGCGAAACACGGAGGGGTTCACGCTTGTGCGGTGTTGACGGGTTATGACCGCGAGGAAAAACTCGCTGAAGGGAAGCCTGATTTCATCCTGCGCGATCTACGCGAGCTGCGTCTCGTGCTGGAATCACAGAACCGCTGGATGGACGGCCATCCCGTGGCGACGGTGGGCGCGTTGATTTTGAACAAGAAAGGCGAATGCCTGATGGTGCGCACGAAAAAGTGGAGCAACAAGTGGGGAATCCCGGGAGGCAAGGTGAAGCGTGGCGAAACATCCGAGGACGCGGTGCGCCGCGAGATTCGCGAGGAGACGAATCTGGAATTGAAGGACATCCATTTCGCGATGGTGCAGGACTGCATCGAGTCAAAAGAGTTTCACCGCAGCGCCCATTTTTTGCTGCTCAATTACGTGGCCCACGTCGCATCGGGCGACGTGAAACTGAACGATGAAGCCCAGGAATGGAAATGGATCGCGCCCGGGAAGACGAGTGAGTTGGATCTGAATATTCCAACGCGCAAGTTGGTGGAGCATTTTCTGAAAGAAGCAACGGAGAGTCTCGCGCAAAGACGCAAAGGCGCAAAGCAGGAGGAGCAATGAACATCAAGCCGCGTGCACTCACGCGGCTTGATGTCTTTCAGACTTATTTTTACAGAACACGGTTTCAAGGGCTTTGCGTCTTGGCGTCTTTGCGCGAAACTCTTTCCCTTTCTTCCAAATTTCTGATTGCCTTTTCCTGCGGCGGACGTTTTATTCCCCGCAGTTCTTTGCAGGCGCTGCAGCGCAGGGAATCCCGTTAGAACCGGGAACGGTTGCGCCACTGTATCAGGTTACAAACCCCCATAGGCCAACCTCTCAAGGAGAGGTGAAGGCGGGGGCGAGGTTCGAAGCCTGGAGTCAGGATAACGGCTGCGGCGCTCTCAATGCGGTTTGTCTTCAAGTGAAGACGGATCGAAAAAACTTGTTCGCAACAAAACAAGATTGGGGGAGTCCGTGTCGTCTTCATCCCGCAAGGTTGTTGACGGCTGGTTCTCTCACATCCCACCCAGAAAGAGAATCCAGCCATGAAATCACAGCCGTTATCGCGCCTCATCCTCGTGTGCGCTTGCAGTCTCATTGCCAGTACCACGTTCGCCGAAAATACCAACCAGGTCTCCCGCGCATCCGCGCATCCCGCAACCAAGATGGAGGAGGTCGTCGTCTCCGCCACGCGCTTCGAGGAGGAATCGTGGAAGTCGGGGTCCAGCATTTCCGTTGTTCCCCAAGAGACTTACCAGCTCCGCCGCCAGCTCCAGACTCTCGACCCTCTGCGCGGCGAGCCGGGTGTCACGATCAACAATCCCACCAGCATCCCGGCGGGGTTGAGCCAAATTTCCATCCGCGGAATGCCTTTCAGCCGCACTCTCATCCAGGTGGACGGCCTGCGCTTCAACCGCCCGGTGGATAACATTGCCAACTTTGCCGATCTCCCGCCGCTGCTCCTGGGAAACGTCGAACTGCTGCGCGGTCCCCAAAGCTCGCTCTATGGCTCGGAAGCCGAGGGCGGCGTGGTGACGTTTGCCATTCCACGCGGCGAGGGCGATCCCACGTATGGTACGAGCTTCGAGACGGGCACCTTCGACACGCGACGCGAACGCGTTTTTTCGCAGGGAAAGCACGAGGAATTCGACTGGAACGTGGAGGCATCACGGCTCGACTCGGCTAACGAGCGTCCGAACAACGGCACCCGCCAGACCGCGGGCGCAATGCGGCTGGGTGGTGACGTGACCGAAACAGTGCGACTGGATCTCACGAGCCGTTATTCGGATTTCACGACAGGCACCGTGGGCAACACGCGCGGCCTTGGCGCCAACGATCCGGACAATCGGCTGATCCGCCGCATGCTCCTCGTGTCGCCATCTGTCACCGTGACGCCGTTTGAGGCTTGGGAGAGCAAGCTGACGCTTGGCTACATTGGCGTAGGCCAGCGTTCCGAATCGCCGCCGTCGGAATTCGTGAATCATTCCGAAAGCTTGCAGCTCAACTGGCAGAACACGATCCACACGGCGGAATGGAACACGCTGGTCGTGGGAACTGATGCGCGCAACGAACACACGACCACCGAGGCGTCGAGCGGCAACAATGTTTTCAATCGTGCGAGCCAGGGCGCGTATGCCACGGACAGCATCCGCGTCGTGGACTGGTGGGGCATCACGCTCTCGGGACGCTTCGATGACAACGAGGGATTTCGCGACGCGTGGACGTATCGTGCAAGCCAGGTGTTCAAGGCGCCGGTGACGGACACGCGCGTTCACATGTCATTCGGCACGGCGTTCCGTGCGCCTGCGATCTCAGAACTGAAGAATCTTTTCGGCCCGACTTCAGGGGCGAATCCCAGCCTCGTTCCCGAAACCTCGGAAGGCTACGATATCGGCATCACGCAGCCGATCCTGGATGGCAACCTCGAATGGGACACGACGTATTTTTACAACAACATCGTGAACCTGATCGCAACGGACGCGGCGTTCAAATTCCAGAATATTTCCGAGGCGAGGGCGGAGGGGATTGAAAATTCGTTGAAATGGAAAGTCATCAACGGGCTCTCGGCGCGCGGGTCATTCACGATCAACGCGACCACGTCGAAGGACCGTCGTTTCAGCGGCAACGATCTCGTCCGCATTCCGCGACATACGGCCTCGCTGTCCCTCGTATGGGAGCCGGACGAGCAATGGGAAATCTCGCCCGTGTGGAATTACACCGGGCAGGCTTTCGACAATGCGACCAACACCCAAAAACTGGCTGAGTATCATCGCCTGGATTTATTCGTTTCGTACCAGGCTATGAAATGGTTGAAGGTGTTTGGCCGCGGCGAAAACCTGATTGGCTATCGGTATCAGCAGGCGGCCGGTTTCCCGTCGCTGGGGCGAACGTTCATCGGCGGGTTTGAGGTGCAGTTTTGAAATCGGATGATAGGATGACCGTGGAATAAAACCATGACCCGGGAAAAAGCCATATTCTGCTGGAGCGGCGGGAAGGATTCCGCCCTGGCGCTGCACAAGGTTTTGCAGTCGGGCCAGTACGACGTGCTGACGCTCGTCACCACGCTGAACGGAAATTTCCGGAGAATTTCCATGCATGGCGTCCGCGAGGAGCTCCTCGATCGACAGGTGACGGCGATCGGACTTCCGCTTCACAAGGTCGTTGTGCTCGGAACGAGCAACGAGGAGTACAAGGCCAACATGGAGGCCATGCTCCTGAAATACAAGGCGCTCGGTGCGGAGAAGGTGATCTTCGGAGACATCTTTCTCGAAGACCTTCGGGCATGGCGCGATAAGAATCTGGCAGCCGTGGGAATGACTGGCGTGTATCCGCTGTGGAAAATGGACACGCGGAAGCTCGCGAATGAATTCATCGGCCTGGGCTTCAAATCCGCCATCTGCTGCGTGAACGAGGCTTATCTTGGAAAGGAAATCGTTGGGCGCGACATCGACCGGGAATTTGTGGATCACCTGCCGCCGGACGTGGACCCGTGCGGCGAAAATGGGGAGTTCCATTCCTTCGTCTATGAGGGCCCCATTTTCAAGGAAAGCCTCCGGATCGTCCGGGGCGAAAAGGTATTCCGCCCAATGCCCGCCCCTGCGGCAACCAAGGACTCCAATTCCTACAATTGCGAACCCGCAAGAAAGTCGCTCGGGTTCTGGTTTTGCGACCTGGTCGCGGAAGAGGATCGAAAGCCATCGCCAAGGGAAAAAGTCTGCCCGAAGTGTGGCGTGACGTTTCTGTGTGGCGCCAACGTGGCGGGGGAAAAATGCTGGTGCAGCACGGTTCCGCTCATGCCTCCGCCCATAGAGAAGGATTGTTTTTGCCCCCAATGCCTGAAGGATGAAGTCGCCAAACGTACCGCTCCAAGATGAAGACGGAATCGCCGTGCGTGGATGTCTGCGAAATGGATCCCGACAGCGGATTGTGCCGGGGATGCTTTCGAACCATCCATGAAATCGCCGCGTGGAGTCGGATGACTGGCGACGAAAAAGACAAGGTGTGGCCGCTCTTGAAGGAGCGACGCGATTTCGTGGAGCGGAGACCATGAGTGATCTTCGCATCGCCTCGTTCCTGCCTTCCGGCACGGAGATGGTCTGCGCCCTGGGTCTCGGCGATCAACTGGTTGGGATTTCCCACGAATGCGATCATCCACCCGGGGTTCGCGTGAAACCCGTGGTGGTGCGGTGTGCCGTGGACATGACGGGAATGAGCACGCGGGAAATTGATGTCGCGGTCAGCAATCATCTGCGCCAGGGAAAAAGCCTGTACGAACTGGACGAGGAAGCTCTGCGAAAGGCCGCGCCCGATCTGATTGTCACCCAGGACTTGTGCCAGGTGTGCGCTCCTTCCGGAAACGAAGTCACGCAGGTCCTTGCAGCCATGAAGCCGCCGCCTGAAATCATCTGGCAATCGCCGAAAACATTTGAGGATGTGCTTCAGGATTTTTTGAAGCTTGGTCAACGCACGGGAAGAGAGGCTGAAGCCATGCGTTGGATTCAGGAAGCGCGGGGCAGGATCGAGCAAATCACGCGCATCACGCAACGACTGCCTGCCCCCACGCGCGTCTGTTTCCTGGAATGGGTGGACCCGCTGTATTGCGGAGGCCATTGGATTCCCGAGATGGTCCGATGGGCGGGGGGCAGCGATCCCGTTTCAAGAAATGGAACAGATTCCGTCCGGGTCGCATGGGATGACATTCTCCAGAGCTCACCGGAGGTGCTGGTCGTTTCGCCATGCGGCTACGACATGGAGAAAGCATTGAAGCAGTCGGAGCATCTCAAGACACTTTCAGGCTGGAAGGATCTGCCCGCCGTTCGTAACGGGCGTGTGTACGCCGTGGACGGAAACAGTTATTTTGCGCGTCCCGGGCCCAGATTGGTGGATGGTGTTGAGTTGCTGGCGTATTTGATTCATCCCGAACATTTCGAATGGAACGGTTCCGCCAATGCCTGCCGGAGCGTGGTTTGAGGACACCACGAGTGCTCTGCATTTCAGCTGTAGGCGGGGCGATGACCAGGGCTTACGCATTTGGATTTGGCAACGCATGGCGGCTCGTCATTCTTGCGCTCCGCGGCCAAAATTTCCCTGCAACAAGCGCAGAGATTGGCCGCGAAGAGGCGCAAAAGGCGCAAGGCTGCCAACAGCAACTCCATACCCGCTCCAAATGCATAAGCCTCGGGGCGATGACCCGTCCTCTGAATGCGCTGGGAATTCGTGGCACGATTGACAGTCCCCCAAGCGAGAATTAGATTGCGATGAGCGCGAGGTTTGGGTTTGGAGGGATGGGGAGCAAATCTATTCATGTCACAACGATTCACAAAAATTCGGAAGTGGATACCTAGACTTTTTTGCGTACTGCTGATCGGGGTCGTGGCGTCTGTGATCCTCGCTTGGCAGATGAGGATTACCTACAGAACATCCTATGGCTACAAACTGGTCTGCGTGAAATGCCTCTACAGCAAGAACCACGTAGAGGAGAACAAATACATCGGGGGAATCTCTACACGACAGGTCGCGGATCTCGAGCATGTGGAAGATTCGCACACTGCCGACTACGCGCGCATTTTTGGCCATCCATGTCAGCATGTGTTTCGGAAGGGAGTTGGGGTGGGCATTTCACGATACATTCCGTTTGAAAGACCGTCAGAAGGCGACGGACACACTCCAGAAGGCAGTTTTTTTCGATGGCGGTATCGGGCAGTGGAGGCAACGTTTGATGCGGAGCATAGAATCTCGAATCTCCCTCTCGTACTGGAAACATTCCGCTTGATTGACTCTCTGTTGCCGCCTGATGCGGAATTCAAAAGGTACAAGGATTATGCCCCAAAAGTACATCAAACGCTTGCCGCCCTCAGCGAGTATCTTCCTCGTGTCCGAAATGTGGATCAGTGGCGAAATGTGCTGGAGTGTGCGAAGAACGATTTCCGAGACACTCCCAAACTGGATTCCGAATGAGAAAATATGGCAAGAAGTGCAATGCAGCGGTTCTCTGGACGGGCGGAAAAGATTCCGCCTTGGCGATGCACGAGGCGCAGCGCGCGGGATGCAACATCACGCTGCTCGTGACGTTTGCACCGCCCAACGAAACATTTCTGGCACATCCCCTCCCCTTCATTCGTAAACAGGCCGCCGCCATCGGCTTGCCGCATCGCGTGATCCGTGTCCGTGCACCGTTCCGAAGAGGTTACGAGAAGGGGATTCGTCTTCTCATGGAAAAAAATGACATCGGGACGCTGATCACGGGTGACATTGCCGAGGTGGGCGGGCAGCCAAACTGGATCCGTCAATGCGCCGAGCCGCTGGGAGTCGAGGTTCTGACGCCGCTGTGGGGGCGTGACCGTCTCGCGCTGTTGAAGCGTTTGCTCACGCTGAAATTCCGGATCATTTTCTCATGTGTGAAGAAGCCCTGGCTCACCCCGCGTTGGGCGGGGCGATTGATCAATGAGAAGGCTGTTGCCGAGCTGCGTGACTTGCGGAAGAAAAATGGAATCGACCTGTGCGGCGAAAATGGCGAGTACCACACGTTGACGCTGGATGGGCCGATGTTTCAGAGACGGCTCCGTATTGTTTTGAGTTCGAGGCGGACTAAAAACGAAATGACATTTCTGGAATTCTGCTGTTAACAGTGCGTTGGCAATGAAACCAATTGAAGAATGTGATCCGCTTTTCCTTCGGTACTTTGACCGATGGTATGAAGCTGATGATCGACAGAGGAAGGGGGTTCCTGCCACTAGGCCGGATATGATTCAGGGCGATGTGATTATCCGTACCTTGCCTGATGACATTGGCCCCTTGACGGCAGAGGGGCGCCAAGACGTTCTGAAACAAATTGAAACAATGACTCAGGCTGCCAAGAGCGATTGGGCACGCTATTTGAAGGTCTCCGGGGATTTGGATCTTAATTGGATATCCGCAATCGATCAGCATTATCATCGCGATCGCA
Organism: Verrucomicrobiota bacterium; assembly: GCA_023269615.1. Lineage (GTDB taxonomy): Bacteria > Verrucomicrobiota > Verrucomicrobiia > JABWAM01 > JABWAM01 > JAHFSY01. Next base: position 13,001 of record JAHFSY010000022.1, on the reverse strand, counting down.
TCCGTGACGTCATTAAAGATTCCCAACCGGATGATTTCAGCAACAACTACCTCGTTACTTGCTGTGAGTTTGGGGCTGCGATGGGCTATGTCCTGCGATCCATTTGCCCTCGACTTCTCTGGTACCCAGACTGGCCGTATTGGGAGTCCGCCCTGCTCGATCCACAGTCCAACACGTTGATTCCTGTATTCCATTGGGCCGTAAAGAAGATGAGCGAGTACGGAGTTGATGATGGATTTGCCGAAAAAATCCAGGTTTGTATTCAGATGCTTAACGACCGTGCAAAATGATACCCAGCGGCCAACCATCTGATCGAGCGAGCTTCGCACCCACGCCTGCGGCACGAGTGCTCGCCAGCCAGGCTGCGCGATCTGTCACAGATGAAATCATTTGAAAATGAGGCTGGTTGGTATATATATTCCTTTATGACGAAACTTGGATTCACGTATTGGCAGGATGGTGAAATGTGGCTTGGACATCTGGATGAATTTCCAGATTACATGACCCAGGGCGAAACGTATGAGGAGTTGAAGGAGAACCTGGTTGATCTTCATGCCGATCTCGCGAGTGGTGTGATCCCATGCGTTCGTCACCATGCCGAGCTCGAATTGGCATGAAGCGGCGTGATCTTGTCAGAAAAATTGAAGAACTCGGGGCGGTTTTCATCAGGCATGGCGGGCGTCATGATTGGTATCAAAATCCGGAGACAAAGGTCTGCCAGCCCGTACCCCGCCACAATGAAATCAAAGAGCATCTGGCCTGGCATATCATCAAGAAGCTGACCAAAAAGTGAGGGCATGTGGTCCGTGGTTCCTGATTTGACAAACCTTGCGTCTCGCCTATGGATGGATGATGTCCTCGCTTCGCACAACGCCGCTTCATGCCGCGCACATGGCGGCGGGGGCGCGCATGGTGGAATTTGGCGGATGGGACATGCCGGTCCAGTACAGCTCGATCCTCAAGGAGCATGCGGCGGTGCGGACCGCGGCCGGCCTTTTCGACATTTCGCACATGGGCGAGATTCGCGTGAAAGGCCCCGATGCGGTTTCGTTTTTGAATTCTTCGCTCACGAACAACGCGTCAAAAATCGCCGTGAATGGAAGCCAGTATTCCATGCTTCTGGACGAAAAAGGCGGTGTGGTGGACGATTTGTTTGTGTATCGCACGAGTGACGACGATTTTCTGCTCGTGGTGAACGCCTCGCACATCGAGGAGGATTTCGGGCTGCTGAAATCGCTGAAGCGCGGGCGTGTGGAATTGGATGACGAGAGCGGTGAAACGGTGGCACTGGCTTTGCAGGGGCCAGCGAGCCCCGCCATCCTGGATCGCTGGATTCCGGGCGCCAGCTCGCAGCTCGGACATCACCAGATCAAGTCGTTTCCATGGGACCTCGGAACGGCGTGGATTGCGCGTACGGGGTACACGGGCGAGGATGGCTTCGAGATTCTTTGCTCTGACCCGGCTGCGCCATTGATGTGGACCAGCTTGCTTGAGCTTGGTGAATCGTCCGGGCTATTGCCTTGCGGGCTTGGTGCACGCGACACTCTGCGAATGGAAGTCTGTTATCCGCTGAACGGCCACGAGCTTGGGCCCGACATCACTCCGCTCGAGGCGGGAATTGGTTTTGCGGTGGATTTCACGAAAAGCGATTTTCGCGGCAAAGCCGCTCTCATGGCTCAAAAGGCGGCGGGCGTTCCGCGCAAGGCTGTGGCGCTGCTCGCGAAACCGGGCGGCGCCCCGCCGCGTGCGGGTTATCCCGTGTTGCGGGATGGAAAGGCGATCGGAAAACTCACGAGCGGCGTGCTCAGCCCGACGCTGCAGGCGGGCATCGGGCTGGCTCTTGTTGACACTTCACACGCGGCGGTTGGAAACTCCGTTGACATCGAAATTCGCGGCAAATACGTTCCTGCAAGCATCGTAAAAAAACCCATCTACCGAAAGACGTCATGAACATACCAGAACAACTCCGATATGCAGCCTCCCACGAATGGTCCCTCGTGGAAGGCGACACCGCGACAGTTGGAATCACGGACCATGCCCAGGCGGAACTCACCGACGTGGTGTTTGTTGAATTGCCCAAGGTCGGGCAGAAAATTGAGGCGGGAAAGGGATGCGCCGTCGTGGAATCCGTCAAGGCCGCGTCCGACGTGAACGCGCCCCTCAGCGGGGAGGTGACCGCTGTGAACGACGAGGTGGTGGCAAATCCCGCGCTCGTAAACACGGATCCCTATGGCAAAGGGTGGTTTTTCAAGATGAAGCTTTCGAACCCCTCGGAGATCGAGAATCTCAAAACGGCCGGCGCGTACAGGACGCTGATCGGGAAATAAACGGCGCCCCATGCCAGCCACCCGGACGATTCCAAAAAGAAAGGCCGCCGAACCGAAGCGCGTTTCGTCCACACCATCGTCGCTCCAGCCCGGCGACACGTTTGCGCGTCGTCACCTCGGGCCGGGCGCCGTTGAAAGAGAAGCGATGTTGAAGGAGCTGGGGCATGCGTCGCTGGACGCGTTGATGGACGCGGTGCTGCCTCCGCAGATCCGGGTGAATCGTCCCCTGCAAATTCCCGAGGCTCGCGGCGAGCATGAAGTGTTGCAGGAGTTTCGAGCCATGATGTCAAGGAACCTGGTTTTTCGCTCATACATTGGCATGGGATATTCGGATTGCATCACCCCGGGGGTCATTCAACGCAACGTGTTCGAAAATCCCGGCTGGTACACGGCCTACACGCCTTACCAGGCAGAGATCGCGCAGGGGCGGCTCGAGGCGCTCCTGAATTTTCAGACGATGATTTCGGACCTGACGGGGATGGCGATCGCCAACGCGTCGATGCTCGATGAGGCGACGGCGGCCGCGGAGGCGATGACAATGTGCCGTGCGATTCACGGCAGAGGCCGGATTTTTTTCATTTCCGAAGGGTGCCATCCACAGACGGTCGAGGTGGTTCGCGCGCGCGCGGAACCGCTTGGCATCGAGGTGTGCGTCGGCAACCATCGCGCCTTCGCATGGAGCGCGGAAGTGTTTGGTGCGCTGCTGCAATATCCCGCGACGGATGGGGCGGTTCACGACTATGAATCGTTCATCGAGCAGGGGCATGCGAGCGGCGCGTTGTGCGTCGTCGCGGTGGATTTGCTCAGCCTCGTGCTGCTGCGTCCGCCCGGCGAATTTGGCGCAGATGTGGTTGTGGGCAGCTCGCAACGCTTTGGGGTGCCGATGGGATACGGCGGGCCGCATGCTGCGTTTTTTGCGACGCGTGACGAACACAAGCGTCACATGCCCGGCCGCCTCATTGGCGTGTCGCACGACGTGCATGGAAAACCCGCGCTCCGGCTTTCGCTCCAGACGCGCGAACAGCACATCCGACGCGACAAGGCCACGAGCAATATTTGCACGGCACAGGTCCTCCTCGCCGTGATGGCTTCCATGTATGCCGTCTATCATGGGCCAAGGGGATTGAAGGACATTGCGCAGCGCGTTCACCTGCTCGCATCGATTCTTGCGGCAGGATTGCGGAGGATCGGGTGCCCGGTGGGCAAGGAGGCGTTTTTTGACACGCTGCGCGTGGGCGTAAAAAGCGCGCCGGAGATTGTCAAGTTTGCCGAGTCGAAGCAGATCAATCTCCGTGTGTTGAACGATCGAACGCTGGGCGTTTCACTGGACGAGACGACGACGGTTCAGGATGTGGATGATTTGCTGTGGGTCTTCAATGGCGGGGAGAAACCCGGATTTGCCGCAGGGGAACTGGCATCGGATGTCGCGGCGCCCCTTGCACGCGAGAGCCGTTATCTTACGCATCCTGTTTTCAATTTGCATCACACCGAGACGGAGATGCTGCGTTACATCCGCAGGCTGGAGTCGAAGGATTTGTCGCTGACGACCTCCATGATTCCGCTGGGCTCGTGCACGATGAAACTTAACGCGAGCGCGGAGATGGCGCCCGTGACATGGCCGCGCGTGGGAAAGATGCATCCCTTCGCGCCCTTGAACCAGGCGCAGGGCTACCAGGAGTTGTTCAAGCAACTGGAGGCATGGCTGGCGGAGATCACGGGTTTCGCCGCCGTGTCACTGCAGCCGAACGCCGGCTCGCAGGGGGAATACGCCGGGCTGCTTGCGATTCGCAAACATCACCAGAGTCGGGGCCAGGGAAATCGAAACATCTGCCTCATCCCTCAATCGGCACACGGCACGAATCCCGCGAGCGCGGTGATGGCCGGCATGAAGGTGATCCCGATTGCGTGCGCAAACGGCGACATGGATTTGAACGACCTGCGCGCGAAGGCGAAGGAGCACGCCGGCCAGCTCGCGGCATTGATGGTGACGTATCCCTCGACGCACGGGGTTTTTGAGGAAACGATCCGCGAGGTGTGCTCGATTGTTCATGGGCATGGAGGACAGGTTTACATGGATGGCGCGAACATGAATGCGCAGGTGGGATTGTGCCGACCTGGCGACATCGGTGCAGACGTGTGCCATCTCAATTTGCACAAGACCTTTTGCATCCCGCATGGCGGAGGCGGCCCCGGCATGGGACCCATCGGAGTGGCGAAACATCTCACAGCTTTTCTGCCGGGGCATCCGGTGGTGAAGACGGGCGGGGCGCAGGCGATCGGGCCGGTATCCGCCGCGCCGTGGGGTAGCGCCAGCATCCTTCCGATCTCGTGGGTATACATCGCGATGATGGGGCGCGAGGGACTTGCCGAGGCGACGAAGATCGCGATCCTGAACGCCAACTACATTGCGCGACGTCTCGATGCCTGCTTTCCTGTCTTGTACAAGGGCAAGAACGGGCTCGTGGCGCATGAGTGCATCATTGATCTGCGTCCGTGGAAAACGCGCGCGGGCATCGAGGTGGAGGATGTCGCCAAGCGGCTGATGGATTTTGGATTTCACGCGCCGACGATGTCGTGGCCCGTGCCCGGCACGATGATGGTGGAGCCGACCGAGAGCGAATCCAAGGCAGAGATGGATCGTTTTTGTGACGCAATGATCGCGATCCACGCCGAGATGAAAGCGATCGAGGATGGGCGGTTGGATCGCACAAACAATCCGCTGAAGAACTCCCCGCACACCGCGGCATCGTTGCTGGAGGAAAAGTGGGATCATCCCTACACGCGCGGGCAGGCGGCGTATCCCGCCCCATGGACGCGCGAGCACAAGTTCTGGCCGGCGGTGGGGCGCATTGACAACGTGTACGGCGATCGAAACCTTGTATGTTCGTGTCCGCCAGTCGAAGATTACGAACACTGACGCATGGAGAAACGTGCCATGGACAAAAAAACAATCAACGATCGTTTGAAGAAGATTTGCGCCGAGGGCGCACTGGCGCAATCCTTTTGCCGCAGGATGGAGGAGTTGCTGGCGAAGGAGGAGCGCACGCTGAAATGGAAGGTGTTGCTCGTGGCGGTGGAGCGCGTCGGCCGGCTCAAGAAATCGGTGACCCGTTTCGTGGAGCCCATGGCGGTGGGCACACGGGATGGATTCATCCAGATGGCCTGGCAATCGGCGGAGAGAAGCCTTGAATTTCAGGCGACGGATCCCGGCTGGTACATCATCGGAACGACCATCGGGCCAAATGACCGCCGCACCTATTCCGACATCGAGTGCGATCCGTTTGACAACGCGACGCTGCTCCAATGCTATCGCTGGTTCGAGGATGGAAAGGCTGCGTGGCCGGAAAGCAAGTGGCTCACGAAAAAGAAGAAGGCCGCAACGGGCGATTCTGATGAGGAAGGTTCCGCCTGGATTCCATGACTGGCCCCATTGCGTGCCATTTCTCCGCCGCCTTCATTCTTGCTCCATGCTCCATGTTCCATGTTAAATCCCTCCCATGTCCCTCACCAATGAAGAAATCCGCCGCTATTCGCGGCACCTGATCCTTCCCGAGGTCGGAATTGCCGGGCAGGAGAAGTTGAAGGCCAGCCGCGTGCTGCTCATCGGCTCGGGAGGCCTCGGCTCGCCACTCGCATTTTATCTTGCCGCCGCCGGCGTCGGCACGATCGGCATGGTGGATTTCGACGTGGTGGACTTCAGCAACCTCCAGCGCCAGATTCTCCACTTCACGAAGGACGTCGGCCGCCCCAAGATTGTTTCCGCGCAGGAAAAGGTGGAGCAGATCAATCCCGAGGTCACTTTCATCCCATACGAGACGCACTTCAGGGCAGACAACGCCATGGAGATCTCGCGCGATTACGACCTTGTGATTGACGGAACAGATAATTTCCCGACGCGTTACCTGGTGAACGACGTCTGCGTACTACTCAAGAAACCGAACGTGTATGGCAGCATTTTTCGATTCGAGGGGCGAGTGTCCGTGTTCGACGCGCAGAAAGGGCCTTGCTATCGCTGTCATTTTCCCGAGCCGCCGCCGCCCGGCATGGTTCCGAGTTGCGCCGAGGGAGGGGTGCTGGGCGTCCTGCCCGGCGTGATCGGTTCGATGCAAGCGACCGAGGCTCTGAAAATTCTTTTGGGCAAGGGAAAGCCATTGATCGGGCGGATGCTGCTTTTTGACGCCCTCGAGGCAAAGTTTCGCGAGGTGAAAGTCCGCAAGGATCCCAACTGCCCGATTTGCGGGAAGAACCCAACCATTACAAAACTGATTGATTACCAGCAGTTCTGTGGAATCGAGGATCCCGATTCCGACGAGCTTGCGGTGGGAGGACCCGTTCGCATGTTGACTAAAAATGAAATCACCGTCGAAGAGTTGAAGCAACGCCTCGACAAAAAAATGCGCCTCATGCTCCTCGACGTGCGGAATCCCGATGAGTTTGCAATCTGCCGTATCGGCGATCCCAAGCTCATTCCCCTGCACGAATTACATCAGCGATACGACGAGGTGCCCAAAGGCGACCCCATCGTCGTCTATTGCCATCACGGCGTGCGTTCCCTGCGAGCCGTCCAGCTTTTGGAAAAGAGCGGCTTTACCGATGTAAAAAGCCTGCACGGCGGCATCAATGCATGGAGCGAAAAGATCGACCCGTCCGTGCCGAGATATTGAATCACGACCTGCTGTGACGGATGCTTTTTTGAAATCTTTGCGGCTTGGCGTCCTGATACGAGTACGATAGAACCAGCTTATGCCATCGTTTGACATTGTTTCCGAAGTGGACCTGCAGGAGGTGGACAACGCCGTCAACCAGGCGCGCAAGGAAATCGCCACGCGATTTGATTTCAAGGACAGCAAGTGCCAGATCGATTGGGACCGCAAGACAATCAAGCTTTCCGCCGAGGAGGAGTTTCGCCTTGAGGCGCTCAAGGATGTTCTCGTCACGAAGCTGGCAAAACGCCAGGTAAGCTTCAAGAATCTCGAATACGGCGATGTGGAGGTCGCCCCGCTGGGGGGGGCGCGCCAGGAAATCAAGCTCATCCAGGGCATCGAGACGGAAAAGGCCAAGCCCATCACCCAGGCGATCCGCGACTCCAAGATCAAGGTGCAATCACAAATTCAGGAACAGAAAATCCGCGTGACAGGAAAAAATCGCGACGACCTGCAAGCCGTGATCGCCCTTGTGCGCGCGAAAGATTTCGGACTGACGCTCTCATTCAATAATTTCAGGGATTGAACCGTTTCCGTTCTTTTTCTTGCCGAGGGTAGGGCGCGACCGCCGGGCGCGCCGTTGCGCAGCGGACGGCCCGGCGGTCCGTCCCTACCAAGCAATTCTGCTCAGGATTTTGCGTCGTCCTTGCCCATGGCTTTCCTCAGGGCGGGGACTTGCTCGATGAGTTTTTCGAATTTGACACCGGTGAGGCTTTCAAGAACAGGCGGGAGCTGGCTGATGATCTGCGTGACGTCTCCCGTGAGCTTGCTTGCGCCGCCGCCCGGGCCGTTGCCGCTGTTGATGATGACAATCTTTTCGGTCTTGGCAAGCGGTTCGCTGATTTTGCCAGCGATCTCGGGAAGCATGCGCACGATCATCTCGATCACGGCGGCCTCGTTGTATTGCTTGAAGGATTCAGCCTTGTTCTTCATCGCGGCGGCGGTGGCGTTGCCCTGCGCCTCGATGACGGCCGCCTCGGCAAGGCCGCGCGCCTTGTTGGCGTCGGCCTCGGCCATGCCGTTGGCCTTGGTGACGTCGGCGCCGGCGAAGCCGGTGGCCTTGGTCGCGCTTGCCGCGCCCGCGGCCTCCGTTTCGAGCTGGAAGCGCCGCGCCGTGGCGAGCGTCTCCACCTTGTAACGTTCCGCGTCGGCGGGTTTCTGGACCTCCGCCTCGAGGGCGCGTTGCTTGCGGAGAATTTCCTGCTGCTGCAGCTCGATCTGCTTTTGTTTCTCGACAATGCTGACCTGCACTTCCTCCGCCTTGACGAGCTGGCCTGTCTTGAATTTCTGCAAATCATACGCGAGATCGGCTTCGGCCTTTCTCTGGTTCACGGAGGCGGCGTATTGCGCGACGTTGACCTGGTAATCGCGCGACGCCTCGGCGATCTTGCTGTCTGCGGCGAATTTAGCCTCCTGCCCCGATTGCTGGGCCTGCGCGGAACGGATGGTGGAATCGCGGTCGGCCTCGGCCTGGGCGATCACGGCGTCGCGTTTGACTTGCGCGATGCGAGGCTTGCCGAGAGCCTCGAGGTAGCCCTGGGTGTCCTTGATGTCGCGAATGGTGAAGCTGATGATGCCAAGCCCCATGTTTGCCATGTCGCCTGCCGCCACTTCCTGCACCCTCGATGCGAAAGCGTCGCGGTTCTGGTAGATTTCCTCGACGGTCATCGTGCCGAGAATCGCGCGCAGGTGACCCTCCATCGTCTGCATGGCGATGTTCTTGATGTCCTCGGTGTCCTTGCTGAGAAATTGCTCGGCGGAAGTGGCAATCGAGATGTCGTCGCCCTTTACCTTGATCTGCGCCACTCCATCCACTTTCACTGGCACGCCCTTGCTCGTGTAAACCTCGGGTGTCTGGACATCAATGGTGAGCAACTCCAGCGAGAGTACATCCACTTTTTCGATGACTGGGAAGACGAACGTGCCACCACCCTTCACGATGCGGAACCCGCGAATGCGCGCCGTGCCATCCGGATCCTGGAAACGATGCTTGCGCCCTGAAACCACGAGGACTTCGTTGGGGCCGACCTTGGTGTAGCGGCTGGCCCAGACGGCGAGAACGACGAAGAGCCCGACCAGGATGCCCACGATGGCGAGCGCTCCGAGTCCGACGGTGGTAAACATGTCAGCGAGAAAAGGCAGGGTGGTCATGGCAATGGTATGAAGTTAATATTTTGGAAAGCGGAAGGAAAGGCGTCAGGCAGCGGTTACATAAAATTGCGAGCCGACGATGCGCGTGATCGTGACCGTCTTGCCGTTCTCGATAGCGGCGCCCTTTTCCTCACGGGCGGGCGCGGTGTAACGGGTGCCACCATGGATGTAGGCGATTTCGCCGACGCCGTTGAGCGGGATCGGAGTGATGATCGTGGCAGAAATGCCGGGGAGCTGGGAAACCTTCGATTCGCTCGAGCTTTGCGTGCGATTGAACACCGTGCGGAGCAGCGAGACCAGCGCGGCGGCAATGACGAATCCAACCAGCACCGAAAGCGGGGCGCTGATGAGCGGGTTGTGGGTCGCCTCGATCTTGTCGAAGATCATCCCGAATCCGCCGAATGCGGTGACAAACGTGGCGATCGTGGTCGGGCTCAGTGCTGAAAATCCCGGCATGTCGTCTGTTCCAAAGCCCGCCTCGGCGTGGGCGTTGACATCCACATGCACGTCGTGTCCTCCAAAGACATGCGACATGGCGGCGCTGAGGAGTGTGAAGAGAAGCCCGACTCCAAAACAAACCAGATAAATGAAAAATGCACTCATGGGATAACTCCTGACTGGCTTGACATTGAAGAACGAACAGCCGTCGAGGGCAAGCTTGAAAGGCAGGGCTTCCGGAATGTAGGAGCCGCTGTCAGCGGCGATCTCCGCACAAGACCCATCATTCCGCCTGCCCGGTCGCCGCTAACAGCGGCTCCTACAAAATGAATGGGCGATATAGCACATCCGCCTCACCCCGCCTTGCCGTGGCAGGCCTTGTATTTCTTTCCGCTGCCGCAGGGGCAGGGCTCGTTGCGGCCGACCTTGGGGACATCGCGGCGGACGGGGGTGATTTTCTTGATGGCCTCGTCCACGGCCTCGCTTGCGCCTTCCTGCCCGGGCGCCTGGGCCTGCCGGGCTGTCTCGCTGAATCCCGAGGGCGGTTGCTCGTGGATGAGTTGCTGCGGGAGCGACGCGAGGAATTTCTCAAACGCCTCGAGGCTCGACGCGCTGCGAAAAAGATTGGATGCGATCTCGCGATTGATGTTCGCCATGAGCGCCTCGAACATCGTGTACGCCTCCTGCTTGTACTCGACCAGCGGGTCCTTCTGGCCGTAACCGCGCAACCCGATGCCTTTTCTCAGGCCGTCCATGTTGTACAGATGCTCCTGCCAGAGGGGGTCAATTGCGCCAAGCACGATCGCCCGCTCGATGCGCCGCAGCCCCTCGGCATCCTCCGATTTCTCCTTGTGTGCATAAAAGTCCATCACCCGCTTGATGATGAACTTGCCGGCGCTGTCGGCATCGGTGAACTCCCTCTTTGCCTCGTCGGGCTTGAGGGCGATCGGGAACGTCACGTTCGCCCAGTTCATCAGGCCCTCCACGTTCCACTCGGACATGGGTTTGTTTTTCGGCAGGAACTCGTCGGCCTTGGAAAAGATCACCTCGTCGAGCGCGCTGTCAATCCGCTCGCGGACATCAATCCCATGCACCGCATTGTTGCGGATGCCGTAGATGATCTCGCGCTGCTTGTTCATCACGTCGTCGTACTCGAGCGTGTGCTTGCGCTGGCCGTAATGAAATTGTTCGACGCGTTTCTGCGCCGACTCCACTGATTTGTTCAGCCACGGGTGCTCGAGCTCCTGCCCTTCCTCAAACCCAAACTTGCTCATCCAGTGGCCGATGCGCCCCGATGCGAAGAGACGCATCAGGTCGTCTTCGAGCGAAATGAAAAACTGCGAGGAACCCGGGTCGCCCTGGCGCGCGCAGCGCCCGCGCAACTGGCGGTCAATGCGCCGCGACTCGTGACGCTCCGTGCCGATCACGTGCAATCCGCCGATGTCGGGCACGCCGGGGCCGAGTTTGATGTCGGTGCCGCGCCCCGCCATGTTCGTGGCAATCGTCACGCCGCCGTTCTGGCCTGCGCGCGATACGATCTCCGCCTCCTGCTGGTGATATTTTGCGTTGAGCACCGAGTGGGGCACATTCGCGCGCTTGAGCATGCGGCTGAGCAATTCGGAAGTTTCCACCGTGATTGTTCCAACCAGGATCGGCTGCCCCTTCGCGTGGCGTTCCTGGATTTCGCGCACGATCCGGTTGAACTTCTCGCGACGGGTCTTGTAAATCACGTCGTTGTAATCGGAGCGGGCCACGGACCGGTTGGTGGGGATGACGTTGACCGGGAGCTTGTAAATGTCGTGAAATTCGTTCGCCTCGGTCTCGGCCGTGCCCGTCATGCCCGCAAGCTTTTTGTACAGGCGGAAATAATTCTGGATCGTGATGGTCGCCAGTGTCTGCGTCTCCTTCTCGATCTCCACGCTTTCCTTGGCCTCCACGGCCTGGTGAAGCCCGTCGCTCCAGCGGCGGCCGGGCATGAGGCGACCGGTGAACTCATCCACGATCATCACCTTGCCCTCCTGCACGACGTACTGCTTATCCCTTTCGTAGAGGCAGTAGGCGCGGAATAGCTGGGAAATATTGTGCAGGATCTCGCCCTTTTCCTCGTACGACTCCTGCAATTCCTGGCGCCGCTTCGCCTTCTCCTCGTCAGAAAGCGTGGTGCTGTTGTCAATCTCATGGAAGCCAACCACGAGGTCGGGCACGACGAACGCATGCGGATCGTCGGGACGCAGGAAGACGCGGCCTTTTTCCGACAGCTCCACCTCGTTGCTTTTCTCGTCAATCGTGAAGAACATCTCCTCCTTGAGGTGGTGCATCTCCTCGCGCTTCGTGTCGCCCATCACCTCAAGCTCGCTCTTGTCAATGAGCTGGCGGATGTCGGGGTTCTCCATCATGCGCAACAACAGCTTGTGCTTGGGCTGGCCGAGCTTCACCTGGTAGAGCATGCGCCCGGCGGGGAAGCTGTGGGGATCGAGATCCAACAACTTGCGCGCCTCCTGCGCCAGCGTCGTGCAAAGCAGATTTTGTTTGCGCGAAAGCTCCTGGACCAGCGTCTTCCAACGGTCGTACTGGTGACGCCCTGCCACAGGCGATGGGCCGGAGATGATGAGCGGCGTGCGCGCCTCGTCAATGAGGATGGAGTCCACCTCGTCCACGATGGCGAAAAAATGACCGCGCTGCACCTGTTCCTCCAGGCGCGAGGCCATGCCGTTGTCGCGCAGGTAATCGAACCCGTATTCGCTGTTCGTGCCGTACGTGATGTCGCACTCGTACTGCTGGCGGCGCAACGGCGGCGGCTGGTCGTGCTGGATGCAGCCCACGGTGAGTCCGAGAAATTTGTAAATCGTCCCCATCCACTCGGAGTCGCGCCGTGCGAGATAATCGTTGACGGTGACCAGTGACACGTTCTGGCCCGAGAGCGCGTTGAGATAAAGCGGCATCGTGGCGACGAGCGTCTTGCCCTCGCCCGTGGCCATTTCCGCGATACGGCCCTGGTGCAGCACCATCCCGCCGATGAGCTGCACGTCGAACGGCACCATGTCCCACGTCAGCTCATGCTCGCACACCGTGATCTTCATGCCCACATGACGGCGGCAGGCGTTCTTTACCACGGCGAATGCTTCCGGCAGGATGTCATCCAGGGTTTCACCGCGCTTCAAGCGCTCCTTGAACTCGGGGGTCTTGGCCTTGAGCTGGTCGTCGGAAAGGCTCTGGTAAGAGGCCTCGATCTCATTAATTTTCGCGACGAGCGGTTGCAGCCGGCGAATCTCTCGCTGGTTTTTGGAGCCAATGATTTTTTTGAGAATCCAGTTAAGCATGGAAGCCCGCCACGATACGCAATGGGGAAGAATGAGACAAGGATGGAAAGCACTCGGGATGT
>JAHFSY010000081.1 GCA_023269615.1 Verrucomicrobiota bacterium | reverse complement strand
CTGGCGGTGCATCCCGTGGATTACCTGGTTGTGCCGCGGCTGCTCGCAATGGTGATTTCCCTGCCGTTGCTCACGGCGATGTCCGTTCTCACGGGGATCGTCTGCGCCTATTTTCTCGCCATCGAGGTGCTGGGGGTGGATGGCGCGTACTTCCTTCACAACATGTACATCTACACCACCGAGAAGGACATTTTCACGGGGCTTATCAAGGTCTTCATTTTCGCGTTCATCATCGTCTTCATCAGCTGCCAGAAGGGGTTGCAATGCGAGGGCGGCGCGGAGGGCGTGGGCAAGGCCACCACGGAGGCGGTGGTCAATTCCTCGATCTCGATCCTGATCACCAATTTCTTTGCAACCATGCTTCTCAGTAAACTGATCCCACCATGATCGAGATTTCAAACCTCCAGAAGTCGTTCAAGGGAACGCCCGTGCTGCAAGGGGTGAACCTCACGATTACCGATTCCGAGCGCATCGTCATCATCGGCGGCAGTGGCTGTGGCAAGAGCGTGCTGCTGCGGCATATTGCGGGGTTGCTCATGCCCGACGCGGGGAGCTTGAAGATTGACGGAGAGGACATCACCCGCCTCAGCGAGCGCCAGCTCAACCCGATCCGTGGAAAAATTGGCGTCCTGTTCCAAGGCGCGGCGTTATTTGATTCCCTGGATGTGTTCAACAACGTGGCATTCGGCCTCATCGAGCAACGTGTTCTTCCGATGACGGAAATTCGGAAACGCGTCGCCGAGATCCTCGACGTCGTGGGCATGACGGGGCAGGAGACAAAAAAGCCATCCGAGCTTTCCGGCGGCATGCGCAAGCGCGTCGGGCTGGCGCGGGCGGTGGTCGGCCGCCCCAGGATCATGCTGTACGATGAGCCGACCACGGGGCTCGACCCGCAGATCGCCGACTCGATCAACCGTTTGATATTGAAGATGTCGCGCACCTACAGCGTGACATCCATCGTGGTGACGCATGACATGGTAAGCGCCTACAAGGTTGGGGAACGCATCGCCATGTTGCACCGAGGCAAAATCCTTGTTACCGGCACCCCGGATGAGATACAAAAATGCAAGGAACCGATTGTTCAACACTTCATCCGCGGCATCTCGGAGGAAAAGGATGCGGATGAGCGGAGAAGCATCGGCGAACTCGCAGGCACCCCCCATCCATGAACTCACCCGGCAACATCGAGCGCAAGGTCGGTATTTTCATTTTCACCGGCATCCTCGTCACGTGCGGGCTGATCCTGCATTTCGGAAAGGTGGGCGACCGGTTTCGCGGAGGCTATCCCGTGACGGTGGAATTCAACAACGCGGCCGGGCTTGTGAAGGGCGCGCAGGTCCTTTACGCGGGCGTCCTGGTGGGCAAAGTCCAGGATGTGAAGCTCAAGCCCGGCGGAGAGGGCGTGCTGGTGGATATCAGCATGTTCGAGGGGGCGGACATTCACAACGACGCGAAATTTCTTATCAAGCAATCCGGGTTGTTGGGTGACAAGCAGCTTGTCATTACCGCGGGCACGGCGAAGGCGCCGAAAATCGTGGCGGGTGACATCATCCGCGGCACCGACCCGTTCGACTTCAATGACGCGGCAACGCAGGCGGGCGACACGGTGAAGAAACTCAATGCGGCAATCGAAAAACTTTCCACCGAAGTCGTCCAGGGCGATGCTGTCGGCAATCTCAAAAACAGCATCAAGAGTTTTTCGGAGCTTACAAAGAGGCTTCAGTCAAACTCGGAAAAGCTCGACGTGATCCTCACCCGTGCGCAAAAAGGGGAGGGAACCATTGGCAAGTTGCTGACGGATGACGAGCTTTTCACCGACCTGAAGCAACTGGTTCACAACATGCGCGTTCACGGCATATTCTACTCGGACAAGGGCGAGGAACATTATCCCAGCCCGCGCAAGGGGGCGGGAGCGGGAATCAATCACTGACCGCGTCGCGCGACAAACTGACGCTTCAACTTTCAAGGCTTTTATGGATCGAACCATTCTTCTTTTCCGCATCCTGTTTCTCACCGGGTGCGGTGTTGCTGGATGGTTTCTTTCCGTCATCAACAAGGACTGGAAAACGGAGCCATGGTTCGGCAGTTTTCTTGGGCTGGCCCTCGGCTTGTGCGTGATTCTGGCCGACCGGCTGATGAAAGGCGTGTCGCTTCGAGCTTTCTCCAGCGCCACGTTCGGGCTCACGCTTGGGCTCGTGCTCGCCAACCTTGTCTGGGCCTCGCGACTCTTTGATAATGCGGACGAAAATGTGCGATGGATCATGCACCTGTCCATCTACGCAACCTTCGGCTACCTGGGCACCATGCTCGCCCTGCGAAGCAACCGCGACGAATTCAGCCTGATCATCCCCTATGTCCGATTCATGCGACAGGATCCTCACGAGCAGGCGACCCTGCTCGACACCAGCTCGATCATTGACGGGCGCATCAGCGACCTGTGCAAGAGCGGATTCCTTGAGGGGACGCTTGTGGTTCCTCATTTCGTGCTGGATGAGCTCCAGGCGCTTGCGGACAGCCCGGACGCCAACAAGCGGGTGCGGGGACGCCATGGCCTTGACCTGCTGAATGAGCTCACGAACAATCCTGCGATCGAAGTTAAAATCCACCCGACGGAACATTCGGCTGATCCGGTGGATACCCGCCTCATCAGCCTCGCCCATGTCCTGCGCGCGCGCATTGCCACCACCGATTACAACTTGGGGCGCATCGCCGAACTGCAGAAGGTCCGCGTGCTCAACATTCACCTGCTCGCCGGCACGCTGCGCCACTCGTTGATCAATGGCGAATGCCTGCGTCTCAAGCTTGTGCGCGAGGGCAAGGAGCCTCACCAGGCCGTGGGCTTCCTCGCCGATGGCACCATGATCGTCGTCAACCAGGCGCGCAGCCTCATCGGCCAGGAAGCCGATGTCACCGTATCGGGCGCCATCCAGACCTCGGCGGGCCGCATGGTGTTTGCCGACCTCTCACGCAACGGCCCGCGTTCCAGCTCCGTGGTCGAACCGCGATGACGTCCGCCATCATTCTCGCCGGCGGGAGCAGCCGCCGCATGGGCGAAGGCGTGGACAAACTCATGATCCGTGCCGCCGGACTTCCCCTGCTCGCCCACGCCCTGCTTGCCTTTGAGCATTGCCCCGACGTGGATGAAATCGTGCTCGTCTCGCGCGAAGACCGCAAGGCCATTTGCCAGGAGCTTGCCCGGGAACATCGCATCGCCAAGCTCGCATGCGTCACCACGGGTGGAGTCGAACGTCAGGATTCCGTATGGTGCGGGCTGCAGGCCATGGCGAAAAACAGTGACATCGTCCTCATCCACGATGGCGCCCGCTCGCTCGTCACGCCCGATATCATTTCGCGTTGCGTGGCCGCGGCCCGCAAGGACGGCGCGGCCATTCCCGCGTCGAGGGTGAAGGACACCATCAAGCGCGCCGCACCCGATCTCCGCATCGAGGCCACCGTGGACCGCTCGCAGCTCTGGGCCGCGCAGACGCCACAGACATTCCGGACGGATCTGATCCGCCGCGCCTACGAGCCGCTCGTGCGCGAGCGGGTGATCGTCACCGACGACGCGGCGGCGGTGGAACGGCTCGGCCATCCCGTGACGCTGGTCGAATGCGACCCGTTGAATCTGAAGATCACCACGCCCGAGGATCTGCTGCTGGCGGAGATTGTCCTTTCCAAGCGAAACGGGAAGTGCTGATTTGCGTTTATGTGCTTGTCCGGGAATTTCGAAATTGAGGTAGGGACGGACCGCCGGGCCGTCCGTTGCGCAGCGGCGCGCCCGGCGGTCGCGCCCTACCACCAGAACCTATTTAACCGACACGTTCTATGATCAAAGTCGGAATGGGAGTTGATATCCACCAGTTCGCGAAAGGGCGCAAATGCATCCTTGGCGGCGTCCACATTCCCCATCCTCGCGGACTCAAGGGGCACTCCGACGCCGACGCCCTCGTCCACGCCGTCATGGACGCGCTGCTTGGCACGATCGGTGAACGCGACATCGGCCATTTCTTCCCCGACACCGACGCGAAATGGAAAAACGCCGACAGCCTGAAAATGCTCGGCATGGTGCAGGGCATCCTCAAAAAAAAGAAAGCCGTCATCCACAACGTGGACATCACGGTGATCGCCCAGGAACCAAAATTGTCACCGCACATTCAAGCCATGACGGAAAATCTCGCGCGCGTATTAAAAATCAAGACGGGCCAGATTGCGATCAAGGCCACAAGCTCCGAGTGGATGGGTTTCACTGGTCGTAAAGAAGGCGTCATCGCCCTGGCTGTGGCGTGTGTGGATTGTCCGTCTCGGCGCTGAAAAATGTAGGGCAACTCCGAATCCCTTTCGGAGTTGCCGTCTACTGGGCAAAAGGGCGGCCAGGTGTTGCAATGTTTCGCACTCACTTCCCGCATTGTGGTCTCGTTTTAAAAGCATGTGTTTGTTCAAAAAGCGTTTTGTCTTCCACGTGCCATGATGGAAGAGTTGCGAGTTCCATGATGAAAACCGCAACAGCTTCCAGACTCACATTGGAAGAGACGGAAACCGCTCTGCTTTCAAGGTCACAAAATGTGACCTTGAAGCGGGGGCAAAACATCAAATATCTGCCCAACGCTTTCACCGAATACGGCGCGCTGATGAAAACCGCAACATGAGTGAGAAACTGCGCGTATTCGTCAGCTCGGTGCAGCAGGAACTTGAAGACGAGCGGGTCATCATCCAAAATTTGCTGAACACGGACCCGTTTCTTTCGGCGCACTATTCTCCTGTCCTCTACGAGTTCGAGCCTGCCTCGCCAAACAAGGCTTTGGACGGCTGTTTGGACTCACTTGATGGCTGCCAGGTTTACCTGCTCATTGTTGCCGCCCAATACGGCACAGTGGTTGGCAAGCTTTCCATCACTCACTCAGAATACCGTCGGGCCAAGGAAAAGAAACTGCCTGTCCTGGCGTTCATTAAGGGCGACCGCAAAACGAAGCGGGAGAACGGCACGGAAGTGTTGCTCAAGGAGCTCGACAACGACGGCCCGAAATACAAGCGTTTCGGCAACGTCATCGAACTGCAGAAGGAGGTCCGAGCCGCCCTTGTCAGACTCCTCAAAGAGCAATTCGGCATCACGCCCTCCAGCGACGATAACGAGATTGCGCAGCAGACGATCGAGGCCACTTCCACATTTGAGTCGCACCCGCTGAAGCGATTGCGGTGGTCCGACCTCGACCACGAAGTGGTCCACCAATTGATCGTTGCGGCGGAGGGGGATGTCGCCGAAAAACTCCCGGCCAACGACCTCCTCGTGGGCGCATCGGTGCGCGGCTTGGTCTGGCACGACCCTCAAGCCGGGGAACACTACGCCACCGCCGCCGGCGTCGTGTTGCTGGCAAAAGATCCTTCGGCTGTTTTCCCCCAATGCCGTATCCTGGCCGATTCATACCGCAGTGAGGAGCCTGATGGCGATCCTGGCGACCATGAAGACATCCGCGGCCCGATGCCCATTGCGATTGATCGCGCCATAGCTTTCATCGACCGAAACACCCGCCATCCGATGCGAATCGTTGGCCTCAATCGAATCCGTCTGGACGAATATCCCGCTGAGGCATTGAGGGAGGCGTTGGTCAACGCGGCCGCTCATCGCCAATACGAGGACGCGGGGCGAAAGATCATGCTCGAAGTATTCTCAAACCGCGTGGTCATTTCCAGCCCGGGTCTTCCCCCAGCGCCCATCACGCTCGCCAATCTTCGCAAGGGGAAGTATCGCCCGTGCTCGCGCAATCCGGTTCTCGCTCAATGCCTGTCCTATTTCCACCGCATCGAGGAGCGCGGCAGCGGTTTTCGAAGAATGCACGACCAGATGCTCAATCATGGTCTCGATCAGCCGCTCCTCGGCACGGATACCGGCTACTTCCAAATCACCTTTCCCGGACCGGGTGAAAATCTGGATCGTATCCACGTCCCGCAAGCCCAACTACAGGTAACCCCGGCCATGGAGGCAAAATTGAATCAACGTCAGAAACGGATCATGAAACATGTCCTTGAAACAGGGACTGTCACTCGCCGTTGGTGTGTGGGTCAATTTTCCATAGTAAACGACACAGCCGGACGTGATCTTAAGGAGCTGACCCACCTCGGACTGCTGATCTCCAGGGGCAAAGGACGTGCTGTGAGCTACGCCCCGCGTGCGCCTTCAGAAAAAACGACCGATAATCGACCGAAATAATCATTTAATCGACCGATGTACCCCAAAATTAATCTACCGATAAAATCTTGGAATCTACCGATTCATTGCCCCTAATCGTAAACCATCGAGTGGTCAGGAGTTGGATTGATGCCTGCTCCGATTCGTAAACCAATCGTTAACCCGTTCGGCATAATTGTAAATTCGGGCATCCGCCGGCGGGTAGCCGAGGGTGCGTGCATGAAGCCCAGCTCGCGATTTCCCTCCAACTGCCTTTACATTGTCCGTCAACCAACTGCTGATTTGACAATAATTGGGTGACGCCTTTACGTAGCTGCATGAAGACTCCCCCAGAGCCGATGTTGAGCGCCTACCTGGCTGTCGTACGCGAGGCCATTCTGCATGCCCGTTCCATTGCCCACAAGGATGGAGCTCAAGATCAAATTCATGATCTGATGGATGCCGTTCACGTAATCCCTGAACTCATCAATCATTGGGGACGTTGCGATGAACCGGGCCTTCGCCAGTTCTTGATGGCCTATGACAAAAAGTGGACAAAGACGTCGGATGATTTTAGCTTGGTGAGGGTTTTTGAATCCACGTATCATGAGAAGGCATTTCCGCACAACATTCCCAAGCAATGATGGCAGCCAATATGAAACCGCTGATATGCTTTCATACTCCCCTTAAGAGACAACCGGACCCCACTGGCTATTTCGGGACAAGCCGGCGCATTTCAGACCGTCGGAGCACTCGGCATTTTGAAATCAAGGGGCGTAAGCCGTGGCTCTGAATAGAACGAACATCAGCCAATCCTCGCGCGGATGAGCTTTTCTGACGAACTCAGGCGCGTCACCCCCAGCCATGATTTTTGTTTCACCACTTTGCGACACCAGCGATGTCACGATTTGTTGTTTTGAAAATACAGGGTGGCGATCGACAGACATGAAATCGTCCGCAGACTCCTGTGTCAACTCCTCCACATGTTCCACACTCAGGGTTGTTGAAATCGTGGACTCGCTGTTTACTGTTGGCTTTACGTCAAGAATCATCCCAACTTCACGTGTGGAAAAAGCCGCGGGGGAAGGGCCGATCGTGGTGGTTTTGTCAGTTCGCTCAGGATCGGTCTCCGTCCCCCGACACACCTGGGGATCTGTGTAAGCAGAAGGGTAAATCATTTCCCTTGTTGCAAGCAGCCTGGCGCTCTCACCCGAGCAGGTGCATATACCCAGATGATCAATCTCTTGAATATGGCCTGCACGAATGGCGGCGCGAATTTTTTCGGATTTATCGGGGGTTAAATTTACGTCCTTCAGAGATCCGATTTCCTGATTCAAAATGTCGCTCGCATTGGCTCGTGACATCGCAATGAGCTGGGTCTCCACAAAGATGGATGGGGGCCTTGCCAGAGGTGGCTCGGCGTGTTCCGCATCCATGCCGGAAGCAGATAGTGTGAGCAACATCGTGTATGACGCACCCTTCTCCGCGGGCTTATAGGCTTCAGGGGGAGGCATTCTTCCCAAAATAACGGTATTTCCATTACCCAGAACAATTGAAGTTGTCAGCGTTCGTTTTGAAAAGACAGGCTGTTCGAGAAAAAACGGCTCTCGGCCAGAAATCTGCAGGCAGGCGCGTGTCTTCCCAACCAAGTCAACAATTTCAGGGGAAAGCGTCACTGTGATAACCGATCGATCTTTGGACAGGATTGGCTTAACATCCAAAATTGTTCCCACTTCACGGGTTGAAAACGCAGATGCGGTCGGCATGGTGATGGTCGGCTTTGTAATGCGGGCTGTGACATTTGTTCCATCCCTGATTT
The DNA here is from genome assembly GCA_023269615.1 of Verrucomicrobiota bacterium. Taxonomy (GTDB): domain Bacteria; phylum Verrucomicrobiota; class Verrucomicrobiia; order JABWAM01; family JABWAM01; genus JAHFSY01. The sequence goes on along the minus strand of JAHFSY010000081.1, from coordinate 7,894 downwards.
CCTCAAAACACGGGTCGGTGAAACTCGAAGGGTAAATCATTTCCCTTGATGTGAGAATTTTTGAACACTCGCCTTCGGCCATGGTAAGCTTGGAGTTGCCAACGACGAAAATTTTCTTCTCACGTTCCAACGCGCGGATTCGTTCAAGTGTTTTTTGGTGCAGAGCCCAGGAGGTTGCATTCTTGCGATCGGCCCCCATGATTTCGTCGGCAAGATCCGTTTTCATCACCAGATACCGAACATCCATGGTGAGGTTCTCAAGGGGCCTTTCCGACGCGATGCCTGACCCCGCAATAACCAGCAAGAGGGCGAATAAGGATTTGGATTTCATAAGAGTTAAAAACTGCTTTAAAATGGGCACATGATCCAGCCATAAACAGCCTCCACAGCCTGCTTTGGGGCAAACTGGTGTCTTAAATCCCATCGGCGCGCTCGGCGATCGCGCCCTACCTCGGATTTTGAATTTCTGAGAAGAACGCTAAAACATCAACTGTTGGATCCACTCTTTGCCTTTTGTGCTCAGCCCCCAGCGCGAGCCACGGTTGTAGAGAAGCTGGCAGACGCATGCGTTTCTCAGCTCGGCGCCGTTGGCGTAGGTCAACGGATACAATCCGTTTGCCATCGCCTTCCGTGCGCCGGACGCAATCTCCGATTTTGTGCGCGGGATGACGCGGACCGGCAATCCGTAATTGGTCATCGAAATTTCATAGGCCACTGTCTCATCCGTCACAGGGGCCGTGAGAGCGAAGGGGTGGCGTTTGATCCATGGAAGCGGTTTTTTGGCCGGCACCAGCAGGCGAAACGCCACTCGCTCGCGCTGGACGAATTCGCCGATCCCCAGGTCGGGATTGTATTGCATGAACTGGAAAAAACGGACGGGATCCACCCCGATCAGGTTTGCGCCATTGTAAAGCCCATGCTTTGGCACGCCGTCTCCTTTCTTTTTTGACCACTCGATGTAACGGGGGTTCACCATGAGATCCACCTCGAAGTGGAGGTGCGCGCGGTCCTGGTCGATGTCAAACTCGTTGGAGGTGCGGCCGAGAATTCCAAGCGTTCGCCCCCGCTCCACGACCGTGCCCGTCTCGATGTCATCGGCCACGGACGCCAGGTGGGCATAGAGCGTGTAAAAGGGCGGTCCGAACAAATCGTGCGCCACCACCACGTAGTTTCCATAGTTCGATCCCGAAGGCTTGCGGCATACGTACGCCACGGTGCCCGCCGCCGCGGCCTTCACGACATCCGACGGCTCACCGCCTTCATCGCGTTCCGCAGGTCGGATGTCCACGCCCTCGTGAAAGCGCGTGTAGCGTCCGCCCGGCCCCGGGTTTCGGACATAGCCGAACATGGCGGAGATGGTCCTGTTGCTGAACGTTGGCTGGAAGAAGTCCTTCTCGTTCATCCTGCTGAAAAGCATCTGGTTGTCGGTGGGCAGATCCATGTCGGTGAACGCGGGCATGGCCTTCAGGATGGGATCCTCGGCCGCCTCGGCTGACACGGAGGGGGGAGTCATGGGCTTGCGCGATGGATTGATTTTGAACCTCGGCTGCGGATCTTCGCGTGTCGTCGTCTTCTTTTTAGCGCGACCTTTCAAGGTTGCCGCTGGACATTCGCTTACAAACGACAGGAAGGTCAGGAGAATGATCAAGGTTTTTCGGAAGATTGACATGCGATGAAATGCTTGACGCAGAGCCTTTTGCATTTCAACCATGCAATATGGCTCAATTGACCAATGGCATTTCCAGGTTTCGTGCGGCTTTGATGATGTGCGCGGCAGGCGTGATGCTGCTGCTGGCCTTCGCCACGAGGACACAAGGGATCGATATCAGCGCGAGCAAGGCGCAGGGCGGATCGACGAACGTGCAACCCAACAAGACGACCGGCTCCCCATCCATCTGGCGGGCGCCTTTCAAGTGGATGTTCAAGCCGCGCAGCGAGGCGATGAATCGGATCAACGCGCCGCCGCATTTCAAGGTGGAGCTGTCCACGGACCCGAAAAATTTCACCTTTACCAGCAATGCCGTGCTCAAGGCGAGAATGCTGCTGGTGAATGAAGGCGATGAGAAATACATTCTGGAGTTTCCCACGGCCCAACACTACGACTTCATCATCAGCACCAAGGCGGGCAAGGAGATGTACCGCTATTCCGCCGACAAGGAATTCAGCCAGAAGGTTTCCACCATCGTGTTGAATCGCAACGAGAAGCTGGTGTATGAGGACGAACTCTTCTCGGCAACAAACCAGTTGCTGAACCTGCCAGCGGGCGATTACAAGCTGCTCGGCCAGGTCACCACAACCAAACCGATTTCCGTCGAGACATCTTTTCAGATCGGGCAGTGAACAGTGGGCGGGAGGATGCAGGCTATTTTTTCCCCGCATCCTTCTTTGGCGTGCCCTTGATCTCGGTGGAGCTGAATCGATTTCCGACCTTGATCGCGGGCGCTTCGCTGCCGTAGTTGATCAGGTTCTGCAGGTCCTCATTTTTGACGGCGTAGGGCGGTGGAAGATCCTTCTTATCAAAGGTTTTCGATGAATCCTCTGACGGCCTGCCATCCATGCTCGAATTTTTCATCGACACGGCCGTCTCGGTGCTGAACATGGCGGGCTGCGACCACTTATCCAGCGCCTGCTTGATTTCAAAATCATGCAGGCTCAGTGATTTCGTGTAAAAATCCGCCTTGGACGACTGCCATTCCGTGAGAGGGACGGACTTCAGGTTCCCTCCGTACTCGGGAAGCGTGGCTGCCTTCATTTCGATCGAACTGGTTTTAAACTCCTTGCTGTAGCCATCCAGCGACTTCACATCGTATTCCATCTTGAGCATTTTGTCATACTCCTCCTGCCGATAGGGAGTGGACGATCCAGAAACTTTCGGGTGCTGGGCCAGACACGCGGCAGCCATGCCCATGAAGCAGGCAACGAACACCCTAAAAGTTGTAAGATGCTTTTTCACAAAGGGTTATACGCTAGCACATGACGGGCCCACAGGCAAGAAGGGACTTCCACCCTTTCGCCGTAATTCAGGGGCTTGCAACGTGCGGCTTTCAGCCTGTAGCCTCCGTCGCCTATGCGATATCTCTCGGACATTACGGTGGAACATGCGATTGCACACCACATTGACCACCTGATTCCTGAAAAGATCATTTCCCGTCGTCAGCTAAAGCTCACGGAGGAGCTGCATCTTTACCTGTCGGAGCACATCGTGGCGGTGTCGCGTCTTTCGTCGCTGGTGCCGGCTAAATTTTACGATGAGCCGGGCGAAGTGGCGAAGGCGTGCCGCGGGATTCTTTCGGGTGACGGCAAGTTTGTGGCGATGAGCGCGGCGATTGCGGAACGGCTTTTCATGGTGATGGGAACGAACCGCACACTTTCGCCAGGGCTCCTGATTGTGGCGCACGTGCGCAACAACGAGAACAACAAGCGCTTCGTGGCGCTGCTCAAGATGGAATCCCAGCCGGTGTTCAAGGAGGAGCGCAAAAAGGGGACGGATGGAGAGACGTACATCGAATTGTCGGTGGATCCCGTGGCGCTTCCCTCGCCGGGAAAGCATCTCCAGAAGTGCGCGCTGATCAAGGTGGAGCACACGCAGGCGCAGCCGGAAATCCTGCTGATTGACAAGCAGGCGAGGGATGCGGCGGTGGCGGGATTTTTCCATGAGCATTTCCTGCAGGCGGAATATTGCCGCGACAGCCATTTCCGCACGAAAAAGTTCGTGCGCGAATTTGTGAAGTGGGCCAACAAGGCGCGGCACGACCACCAGCTTTCGCCCGAGCAGCTTGACGACACGGTTTCAGCCGCACGCGACGTGCTGCGTCACGAAAAAGTGTCCGTGCCGGACTTCATTGAGAAAACCATCGAGAACCGCGGCCATCAGAATGAGTGCCTCGAATTTGTCACAAGGAGGAATGTGGACGCCAAGTTCGAGACGGAATCCAAGGCATCGGAACGTTTCCGCAAGGTCAGCACGATCAAGCTGGATCACGCCGCGCAGATCCGGATGCCGCAGAGCGCCACGCTGGACAAGGATTTCTACAAGGCCGAGCCCGATCCCGAGGATGCGACGGTCACGGTCGTGACCTTTCGCACGCGGAAATACCAGGTCTCGTGATTTCGGAATGCGGAATGGACGCGTCATCTCTCAGAACTCCGTGTCCTCCGTGCCTCCGTGGTTTTCTGCTTCCCCGGTTGGAAGTTCAATGTTCAACGTTGGACGTTGGACTTTCCCGCCGACTTGCGCCCCGCCTCCCGCCAAACTCTGGCGAGTTCGGCTACATGCCGCAGTCTCCGCTCGTTTTGGATTGGCATGGGGTTTGACTTTTTGCAGAATCCACGATCGTGAATTTCAAAAACAGAGTGATGGGGATTGTGGGCGGAGTCCTGCTCACGTTTGTCATCGGCATCGTCGGCTACGAGGTGATCGAGGGGTGGGACCTGCTGGATTCGGCCTACATGACGGTGATTACGCTGGCCACGATTGGCTATGGGGAGACGCATCCTCTCTCGAATGAGGGTCGGATTTTTACAATCTTCTTGATTCTCGGTGGATTGGGTGCGGTAAGCTATGGCGCGGTGACACTCACCGAGCTGATTGCCGAAGGTGAATTCATCCGAGCCATCAAACGACGACAAATGGACAAGGCCATCGCCAAGCTGAAAAATCACTTCATTGTCTGCGGCGCAGGCAAGACGGGTGTGCCCATCATCAACGAGCTGATCCGCGTGGGAAAGGGCGTGGTGGTGATTGACAAGGATCCGTTGAACCTGCGCAAGCTCCAATCCAAGGAGGCCATGTTCGCTCATTTCGGAAAAATGCTGGACCTCAGCAAGCTGCTCTTCATCGAGGGCGATGCCTCCCTGGACGACATTCTCATCGAAGCCGGCATCGAGAGGGCGGAGGGGATTTTCTGCGCCCTGTCGAACGACAAGGACAATCTGTTCGTCGTGCTTTCCGCGCGCGGCATGAACAGCAAGATCCACATTGTGAGCAAATGCGAAGATGAGGAGTCGGACCAGAAATTTGTGCGCGCCGGCGCCGACAACATCGTCTCGCCCAACCGGATCGGCGGGCTGCGCATGGCGTCGGTGATGATCCGCCCGACGGTGACTTCATTCCTGGACCTGATGATGCGCGACACCAAGGGCTTCCGTTTCGAGGAGGTGGAGGTAAAGACGGGGTCCGCGTTGATCGGCCTGTCCCTCGGCCAGAGCAGTCTTTCGAATGATCCCGAAGTGCAGGTGGTTGCCGCGTCCCTGGAGGGCGGCACCTTTTGTTACAACCCTCCGAAGGACACCCCGATTCGCCTGGGAAGCCGCTTTGTTCTGCTGGGAAACGGGGAATACCTGCACCAGCTCCGGGACCGCATCAACGCGGGTTGAAATTTTCTTGACCCGTCTCCGCGTTGCGACATCATCGCCGGCTCACGACCGATCTGAATTTCACTCCAACCAGAAAAACATCATGCCCCACGAACTTCCCAAACTTCCCTACGCGCTTGACGCGCTCGAACCCCACATTGATGCCCGCACGATGGAGATCCATCACGGCAAGCATCACAATGCGTACGTCACCAACCTGAACGCCGCGCTCGACAAGCATCCCGACCTTCACAAGAAGAGCCTCGATGAACTGGTTTCCAATCTGAACGCCGTGCCCGAGGACATCCGCGGCGCGGTGCGCAACAACGGTGGCGGTCACTGGAACCACAGCATGTTCTGGCAGATCATGAAGAAGGGCGGGGGCGGCGATCCGACGGGCGATCTCGCCAAGGCCATTGATGGCGCGTTTGGCAACTTCGCATCGCTCAAGGAAAAACTCACCGCCGCCGGCATGACCCGCTTCGGCAGTGGCTGGGCGTGGCTCGTGGTCGGCAAGGATGGCAAGCTCGCCATCACCTCCACCGCGAACCAGGACAACCCGCTCATGGAAGGCCAGAAAGCCGTCATGGGCGTGGACGTGTGGGAGCATGCGTACTATCTGAAGTACCAGAACCTCCGCAAAAATTACCTCGACGCATGGTGGAACACCATCAACTGGGACGAAGTTGCCTCGCGCTACGCGAAGGCCAAATAATCAGGACGTAGCCGAACTCGCCAGAGTTTGGCCCCTCGGGCCGCGTTCTTGCGAACGCAGCTACATTATCCATTCGTGCGAAGGATGGGTGATTGACGCACTCTTCGGAGGGCGGCAGACTTACGCCCCATGTGTGGCATCGTTGGCATCCTGAATCTGCGACCTGCGGCTTCCGCCGTGGACGAGAAGATTCTTGTCCGGATGCGCGATGCGATGACTCATCGGGGGCCGGATTCGGCGGGTGTTTGGATTTCGAAGGACAAGACCGTCGGCCTTGGCCACCGCCGTCTGAGCATCATTGATCTTTCGCCGGCGGGTCACCAGCCGATGTCGAACGAGGATGGCACGGTGTGGATCACCTTCAACGGGGAGATCTACAACCACTTGGCGTTGCGGAAGGAACTCGAATCGAAAGGCCATCGTTACCGTTCCCATTCCGACACTGAAACCATCGTTCACGCCTACGAGGAATGGGGTGTGGATGCGGTGAAGAAGATTGACGGCATGTTTGCGTTTGCAATCTGGGATTCAAACAAACGAACGCTCTGGCTCGCGCGCGATCGCATGGGGAAGAAGCCGCTTTATTTCACGGAGTTTGACGGACGCTTTGCCTTCGCGTCGGAAATCAAGGCCATCCTGGAACACCCCTCGGTGAAGCGCGAAATATGTGAGGAAGCGCTCTGGCATTATCTGAGTTTCGCGGTGCCGCCTGCGCCTCTCACGATGTTCAAGGGCATCTTCAAGCTCCCGCCTGGCACCCACATGGAACTGGCGCTTGGTGAAGGTGATGCGCGATGGAGCTTCACCGAATACTGGCGTCCATGGCTGCCCACAGATGCGCCGCCGCGCACCTTTGACGAGTATGCAGACGAGCTTCGTGAAAAACTACAGGAGTCCGTGCGGCGGCGTTTGATGTCCGACGTGCCTTTCGGCGTGTTCCTGAGCGGCGGGGTGGACTCGAGCGCGAACGTGGCGCTGATGAGCAGGTGCATGAATCGTCCCGTGGACACCTTCTCGGTCGGGTTCGAGGACCAGGCGCAGGCGCCTTACAATGAGATTCAATATGCGCGTCAAGTCGCGGCCCTGTTCAAAACAAACCACCACGAGATTTTGATCTCCGACAAACACTTTTTTGAATTCGCGGAGAACCTGGCGTTTTACCAGGACGAGCCGCTCAGCGATCCGGTTTGTTTCCCCTTGTACTACGTGTCGAAGCTGGCGCGCGAAAATGGGACGATCGTGATCCAGGTGGGCGAGGGGAGCGACGAGTTGTTTGCGGGGTATGACATCTATCGCAATTACCTGCGTCGCGAGAAGATGTGGCGTTTGTTTCAATCCATGGCGGGGCCGGTGCAACAAATGGCGGCAGGCTTGGGATGTTCGTTTCTCAATCCGCGCCAGGCGATGCATCTGCGCCGCGCCGCGGATGGCGAACCGGTCTTTGTGAGCGCGGCTCTGGCATTTTATGACGGCGAGAAAACGGATTTGAGAGGGTGGGAACGTTCGGGGTCAAGCGCCTGCGTTGCGGCCGCGGCGTATCGCGGGGAGAACCCCTCGATGGCGATGCTGGGGCGTTTGTTTCCGGGTGCGAATACGAATGCCCTTCCACGCATCGAGAACGGGGATTTTCTCAAGAGAATGATCCACTGGGAATGCCACCAGCGCCTCGCGGAGCTTCTCCTGATGCGGCTCGACAAGATGATGATGGCATCAAGTGTCGAGGGGCGGGCGCCGTTTCTCGACACGGAAATTGTCGAGCTGGCGATGCGGATTCCCTCGTCGATGAAGATTGTGGACGGCGTTGGGAAGGCGGTGTTGAAAAAA
>JAHFSY010000021.1 GCA_023269615.1 Verrucomicrobiota bacterium | reverse complement strand
CACTCTTCAGCCAAAGTGCGAATGGAAGCCAAACGTCCACCTCCCCATCTCAGCCCAGTGTCCGCCACGGCGGACAATAGTACTTGACCAGCCTTCTCATGGAAGACGCCAAGGCGCAAAGGGCCGAAAAGAATCACGTTTTCTGCAGATTGAAGGCATGAAAGCGCGCCATCCTGGTCGAAAACAAGGTTTTCGACCAGGATGGCGCGGTTGGGATCAGGGCGCGTCCGATGCAGGAAAACTTTGCGCCTTGGCGACTTCTCGCCTCGCCGAAGCCTACGGCGTAGCGCGGGTGCGTGAGACTTCTGAATCTCCGATTTTCGGGATCAGCAGCGCTTCAAAATGGATCCAACATGCGCCAAAATCCGGGCTGAAACCTCGGCCACGGTCTCGGTGCCGTCAATCACCCGCACCCGCTTCGGCTCACGCCGGGCCAGTGCGACAAAGCCCCGGCGCACGGCTTCGTAAAAGGAACGCTTCTGTGCCTCCATGCGGTCACGCGTCCGCGTCTTTTTCCGGGCACGGGCGAGGCCCGTCGCGGCATCAAGGTCCAGCACGAGGGTGAGATCAGGACGTCGCCCCGCGATGATGAAGTCATTGAGGCGCGCGACAAACGCCGGGTCAAGTTTTCGCGCCACGCCCTGGTACACCGTGGTGGAGTCGGCAAAGCGGTCGCTGAGAATGATCTCTCCGCGCTTCAGCGCCGGCAAAATGATTTCGCGCACAAGCTGGGCGCGGCTCGCGGAAAAGAGCATGAGTTCGGCCTCGTGCACCATGCCTCCGTTGGATTTGCTGAACTTCAAAAGATGACGGATGCGTTCGCCCACCGGCGTACCGCCGGGCTCGCGCGTCACATGCACCGTGTGCCCCGCCCGCCGCAACCGACGTGCAAGAATCTGGATCTGCGTGGATTTCCCACACCCCTCCGACCCTTCAAAGGTGATGAGCAGGCCGCGCTTGGAGAACGAACGTGTCATAAAAAATTCAGGATACAAATGGCATGTGGGGTCTGCAAGCGGGATTGCTTGTGAATCGGGAGATTCCGTCGTAATTTACATTGAGAATTTTAACCACGGATGAACACGGATGAAACACGGATAATCCAGCGTCCGCCACGGCGTCCGCTCGTCCTGGTTGTCGGATGCGCTGCGATTGTGGGTCTGCTCGGGTTGATTGCACATGGGGAGGATGGAGTTTCGGCCGATGCGGTTGCCAGGAAATATGGGTTCAGTGACAACGTCCATGTTTCCGTCAGCAACGAGTGTCTCGTCGTCGAGAGCGATGGAATTCCGAATCACCAGACGGCGGAGTATCCGAACAAGGACAATCCCAACCGCATCCTCAAGCAGTCCTACCGCTTCGTGATCCCGCTCAAGCCGCATGTTTCCGAGAAGCCCGTCCGCACGCCGATGGGACCGATCGGCGTGGCGCTCAACGGCATCCCGTTTTACAACCAGTACACGGGCGAGGGAAAGGATGCCGTGCGCACCGAAGTCTTCGATTCCTGCTGCGGCCATCCGGACATGCGGGGCCGGTATCACTACCACAAGTATCCCGTCTGCGTGAAATCACCCTTCAAGGATCCGAAAGGCGAACACTCGCCGGTCATCGGGTACGCATTCGATGGATTTCCAATCTGCGGCCCAAATGGCGACGATGGCAAACCACCGACCAACTTGGATGAGTGTAACGGACACACCGACGAGGAGCGGGGATATCATTACCACGTCACGGCAGGATATCCCTACGTGATCGGCGCATACCATGGCGAGCCAGAGAAGAGTAACTTGGATCACGGAGGAGGTCGCGGAGGTCATCCACCCGGAGGACGCCGACGTCCGCCACCACCGCCGGGCGCTCCACCGCCACCCGATGAATGAGGCCGCTGCTTCGAAAACTGGAGGGCGCGGCTCCGTCCGCGCTGCGGGGAAACGCCCGCACAGTCAAACCTCATTCACCCTCGTGGAACTGGTGGTTGTGGTCCTTGTGATTGGATTGCTCGCTGCGCTCATCGTGCCAGCCATGGCTCGCGCCCGGGAATCGCAGCGACGCGGCAGATGCTTGAGCAATCTCCGACAGATCGGGCTTGCATTCAAGCAGACCGCTGTGGACGGCAGTGATTGGTTTCCAACGAATAAGAACAATTCCTCCAACAGTGCCTTTGCGGTCCTGACCAATGGTAACTACCTCTCGATCGGAAAAGTTTATCTGTGTCCTGACGATCTCGGAAAGTCGGCCGGTTCCGAAGCCCGCTTCGATGCTTCTAACTGTTCCTATTCATGCGTCGTGGGCGATTCTGCCGGCGGGGCGATGAATGAGGGCATGGGCGTCGACAATCCGTTGATCTTCGATGCAGGCATGGGGACAAATGACACCCGAGTTGAGGCGCTTGCCAAGGCTTCCGCCCAGTGGATCGCCAGTCCGCACGGGCAAACCGTGGGCGGAAACATCTTCTATCTGGGAGGACGCGCATCGTTCGAGAAGTTCTTCAAATGTGGCACCGACGGCACGAATGGCGTGCTGAAGATCCCCGGCCCGATGTGATCTCTTCAAGCCGGGACATCCGGGGAAACTTTCAATCCTTATGCACATTTGGGTGCGCGACAAAAAAAGTGGAGCTCCCCCGGTCGCCGCTGACAGCGGCGACCGGGATGCGAATCGAAGGACGACCAACAAATTTGTCGCGCACCCTCCACATTTGCGCGGCTCCTTTTCCATTGTCACTCCAGATGATAGCTGGCAGTTTGGCGGGGACATTCTTAAAATATGATCTTCCGACTTCTGTCCGTTTTTTCCATTTCTTTCATCCTGCTGCTGGGTGGCTGCGGCAAGGGGGGGGATTCCTCCTCGATCCGCGTCGGGCTGATTGCTGAACTTTCGGGCGAGCTTCCCGCCGTGGGGGCCTCCTCGAAGAATGCCGCGCTGATGGCGGTTGAGGATGTGAACAAGGACGGCGGGGTTGAGATGTCGGGAAAACGGATTCCGATCAAGCTGATCATTGAGGACAATGCCTCGAAAGCCGACCAGTCTGCGGCCGCGGCCCAAAAGCTGATCACGCAGGAGGATGTGGTTGCATTTGTCGGGCCCAACGCGAGCCTGGGCGCGATTCCGGCCTCCGAGATTGCCGAGGGGGCGCATGTGCTGATGATCACGCCGTGGTCCACCAATCCCAAGACGAGCCTCGACGCGCGCAGCGGGCAGGCGAAGAAATATGTCTTTCGCGCCTGTTTCACCGACCCATTTGAAGGGCGTGTGCTGGCCCGGTTCGCACTCGAGCACCTGAAGGTAAAGACGGCGGCCGCGCTGTACGACGTTTCGTCCGAGGCCCCCAAGAGCCAGTCGGAACTGTTCAAGAAAATATTCGAGGAGCAGGGTGGGAAGATCGTCTCCTTCGAGACCTACACCACGGGCGACAAGGATTTTTCGGCGCAGCTCACCAAGATCCTGGCGCAGAAGCCCGACCTGATTTTTCTGCCGGCCTATTACAACGATGTGCCGCTCGTGGTCCAGCAGGCCCAGCGGCTCGGATTGAAGGTTCCCTTCCTGGGCAGCGACGCGTGGAGCAGTCCCGACCTGATCAAACTTTCGGGCGGCGCAGTGGAGGGCAATTACTTCTGCAACCATTACGCGGTGGACGACGCCTCCCCGAAGGCGGTGAAATTCATCGAAGCCTACAAGGCGAAGTATGGCAAGGCGCCCGACGACGTGGCCGCCCTCACCTATGATGCCTTCGGGCTGCTTTTCCAGGCGCTGAAGGATTCCGGAAAAATCGAGCGCCAGAGCGTACGCGACGCCATGGCACGGATCACGGGTTACGACGGTGTCACCGGCAGCATGCGATTTGAGAATGGCTCGGGCGATCCCGTGAAGAGCGCCGTGATCCTGCAGATCAAAGATGGCCGCTTTGTCTGGGTGATGAATGCCAAACCCTAGCTATTTTTTTCAGCAGAGCCTGAACGCCCTTCAGCTGGGCAGCATCTATGCCCTGATCGCGCTGGGATACACCCTTGTCTATGGCGTGCTGCGGATGATTAATTTTGCGCATGGCGATCTTTTCATGGTCGGGGGATTTTTTTGTTTCGCCGCCGCCACCTACCTTGGGCTCAGCTTTGTTCCCACGCTCCTGCTCGTCATGGCCCTTGCGGCGCTTCTCGGCGTGCTGCTGGAGCGGGTGGCGTACCGCCCCCTGAGAAATGCGCCGCGTGTTTCCGCGGTGATCACGGCGCTGGGCTGCGGCATCTTCCTCGAGCACCTGGTGCTGGCGCGGTATCCGTATCCGCAGTCTGTGCCCGAGCTTGTTCACAACGTGACGTGGCACGTGGCCGGGCTTTCCTTTTCCTCCCTGCAACTTCTCATCGTGGGGCTTTCCGTGGGGCTGATGCTGCTCCTGGATTTCGTGGTGCGCCGGACGATGGTGGGGCTGGCGATGCGCGCAATTTCCTGGGACATGCGGGTGGTTCCATTGTTGGGGGTGCCTGTGGATCGGATCATCACATTCACTTTTGCGCTGGGTGGTGCGCTGGGGGGCGCGGCGGGTGTGATGTATAGCCTGGCTTACCCCGTGGTCGATCCTTTCATGGGCGTGCTCGTGGGCTGGAAGGCATTCATTGCGGCGGTGCTTGGGGGGATCGGCAACATTCGCGGGGCGATGCTGGGAGGTTTCCTGCTGGGCGGGGTGGAGATTTTTGTCGCGGCCTACTATCCATCAACCTATCGCGATTTCGTGGCGTTCGCGCTTCTTCTGGGCCTCCTGATCCTGCGGCCGTATGGATTGCTGGGGCGTCCCCCCACGCAGAAAGTTTGAAGAGATGAACACCCCGACAATCACATCCCGATGGACGGCATGCGGAGAATCCATTCTTGCCTGTCGCTGGATTCTCCCTTTCCTGCTTGTCGTGGGCGGCATTCTCTCGTTCGTGATTCCGTCGCAGGGACTCCTGAACAATTACGGACAGCTCATCCTCGCGACCGTGGGGATCAACATCATCCTGACGGTCAGCTTGAATTTGGTGAACGGTTACATGGGCGAGTTTTCAGTGGGCCACGCCGGCTTCATGGCGGTCGGGGCGTACATTTCGGCATTTCTTACGGTGAAATTTTTCCCTTACGGTGCGGCCCCATTCTACGGTTTTCCAGCGGCCGTGCTTGCGGGTGGAATCGGGGCCGCCGTGCTGGGGCTCATCATTGCCGCGCTCTCCTTCAAGACGCGCGGGGATTATCTCGCGATCGTCACGCTGGCGTTCACCATGATCGTCAAGTCCGTCCTGGAAAACATCGATGCGGTGGGCGGGGCGCTCGGCCTGCGCGGAATCGAAAAACTTACGACGCTTCCCTGGGTTTATTTTTGGACCGTGTCATCTGTCTGGATCATCCGCAACCTGGTCTACTCCCGGTATGGGCGCGGGATTCTCACCATACGGGAGGATGAAATCGCCGCCAATCTCATGGGAGTCAACACGCGACAGGCAAAAGTCCTGGCCTTTGTGGTTTCCTCCTTTTTCGCAGGAGTGGCCGGGGGACTTTTTGCGCATCAGCTCCAGTTCATCAACCCGAGCATGTTCAACCTCATCAAGTCCACGGACATCCTGGTGATGGTCTACCTCGGCGGGGTGGGGTCGCTCGCCGGCTCCGTCCTCAGCGCCTCGCTCTACACCGTCCTGCTGGAAGCCCTTCGCCCGCTCGGCATCTACCGGATGATGTTCATGCCCCTGATGCTGATTCTTCTGATGCTCTTCCGTCCACGAGGAATCATGGGCCTGCGCGAGCTTGCCTGGTTCGTGCCGAAACGCGACCTTGATGCGGTGAGTCCAGATGCAGTCCCGCCGCCGGAAATAAAACGGCCCCTTGGAAATCAACCTGGATGACCCATGCTTGAGATCGAAAAACTGACTCATCGTTTTGGCGGGCTTTGCGCCATTTCGGATTTCAACCTCTCGCTTCAGAAAGGGGAGTTGATGGGAATCATCGGTCCGAACGGAGCGGGAAAGACCACTCTTTTCAACCTGATCACCGGGATTTACAGGGCTTCCGAGGGGCGGATGAGTTTTGAGGGACAGGAACTGGTGGGGGCGCCGGCCCACGGGATTGTGAACCTGGGAATCGCCCGCACCTTCCAGAACATCCGTCTCTTCAAGGAAATGAGCGTGCTGGATAATGTCCGTGCCGCCCATTACGCCCATGTGAAGGACAATCCCCTGACGGCGTTGTTGCGAACCCCGGGATTTTGCTCGGAGGAACGGCGGATTCTGAAGCGTTCCCAGGAATTGCTTGCGCTGTTCAAATTGGAAGCGCACGCGGGAAAGCCCGCCGGAAGTCTCCCTTATGGGTCCCAGCGACGGCTGGAAATTGCGAGGGCCCTGGCCACGGGGCCCAAGCTGCTTCTGCTGGACGAACCGGCGGCGGGGATGAATGCAAGCGAGATCGGGCAGCTGATGGAATTCATCGCGTGGATTCGCAAGGAGTTCAACCTCACGATCATTCTCATCGAGCATTCGATGCGCCTGGTGATGGCGATCTGCGAGCGTTTGAAGGTGCTGGATTTCGGCACCACGATTGCCGAGGGCGCGCCCGCGGAGATCCGCGTCGATCGGCGCGTGCTTGAGGCCTACCTGGGCGAGGAGGTGACACCATGAGCCCCGCCTCACCGCTTCTTTCCGTACAGGACTTGAGAGTTTCCTATGGCGATATTCCGGCCGTGAAGGGCATCTCCTTCGATGTGGGTGAAGGGGAGATTGTGGCGCTCGTTGGGGCCAATGGTGCGGGCAAGACTTCCACCCTGCGTGCGATCTCGGGAGTGGTTCCGTGCAAAGGCAGGATTCTTTTTGGAGGGCAGGATCTTCGGAAGATCCCGACGGACCGGATCGTGGCCCTGGGCATCGCGCATGTTCCCGAGGGGCGTGGAATTTTTGGTGACCTGACGGTCCATGAAAACCTGCGTCTTGCGACGTGGCCGAGAAAGGACCGTCACGACCTCGACCGTGACTACGGCCGCGTGTTCGAGTTGTTTCCGAGGTTGAAGGAGCGACGGGATCAACTGGGGGGGACTCTTTCCGGGGGAGAGCAGCAGATGCTGGCGCTGGGGCGGGCGCTGATGATCCGTCCCCGCATGCTTCTTCTGGACGAGCCCTCGATGGGGCTGGCCCCGAAACTGGTGCGGGATATTTTCAAGGTGCTGGGCGAGATCCACCGTGCCGGTGCCACGCTGCTGCTCATCGAGCAGAACGCCAACATGGCGCTCCACGTTGCCACGCGGGCCCATGTGTTGGAGACAGGAACAATCGCCCTTTCAGGCTCGGGGCCGGAACTCCTGAAAGATCCGCGCGTCCGCGAAGTCTACATGGGCGGATGACTGCGAAAGAACTTTATTTCTTCTTTCTTGCGAGAAATGCAGCGAATGCTTTTCGGGTGTCTTCGAACTGAAAACATTCCAACTCCCGCTTTTCCTCGGATTTCATCGCGGCCTTGCTGGTGGACTCCAATGCTGAATAAAAGCCGCGCTTGGTGTTGGTCACGCCCACCTCAGGAAAGGAGCCGATGGTGGCCGCCAGTTTTTCCACAGTTTTGTGCAGAGCGTCATCCTCCACCACACCCGTGACAAGACCGATTCGCTCGGCTTTCTGTGCGTCAATCATGTTTCCCTCCAGCGTGAGGTGCATGGCGTGGCCGAGTCCGACGATGCGTGGCAGAAGCCATGTCATGCCACTGGTGGGGCTGAGTCCGATGATGGTATCGGGGAGCCCGAATTTTGCGGAAGCTGCCGCGATGCGGATGTCGCACAGAAGCATGAGCTCGAATCCGCCCGCGAGGGCGTAGCCGTTCACGGCGGCGATGACCGGTTGATCGAGGTCGCGCATGGCCTGGCTGAGGCGCATATAGAGATGGATCGTTTCGCTGAAGGTGGGTTCGTCCATCGCCTGCATCGCCTTGATGTCACCGCCGGCGCTGAAGGCGCGTCCACTTCCCGTGAGAATGAGGACCCGCGTCGAGGAATCCTTCGAGGCCTCGTCCAGGATTTTAAGCAGCCCGTGAAGCATCGCCGGGTTGATGGCGTTGAGGACCTCGGGCCGGTTGAGAGTGATCCAGCCGATGGAGCCGCGCGATTCGTAGAGGACAGGAGGTGTGTTCATTTGCATTTAAGATTTCACATGGATCATTTCGGAACCAGCTCCCCATTGTAGGTGCGGTACAGGCGGCGGGTTTTTTTCTCGGAGGCGATTGCGCCCTGCGGCACCAGCTCAATGATGGGGTCAAAGTTGGAGCCTTCGCGGATGGCTTTACGGGCATCGGCGACGAGCGCTTCGTAATGTTCCCTGGGCACATGGTTTGCGACTTCGGCTCGAACGGGGATCGAGTAGTCAATGGGGGGCGCCTTGTCGAGGATGATCTGGAATTCCCCGGTAAGGCGCGGCTGCAGTCTGGCGAGGACGGCCTGCACGCCGAGCGGGAAGACGTTCACGCCCTTGACGATGAACATGTCATCGGTGCGTCCCAGCACTTTGAAGCGCAGGCCGGTGCGTCCACACGGGCACGGCCCGGTGAACACCTGCATCGAGTCGTGCGAGCGCATGCGCATCAGGGGAGAGGCTTCCCTCTGGATGGAGGTGTAGACAAATTCTCCCACGGCCCCGTCGGTGATCGGTTTTGGCTCCGTGGTGTCGGGGTCAATGAATTCCGTGAGCACGATGCCCGTGGCACCGTAATGAAATCCCTGGCGGTGCTCGCATTCGCCGGAATGCAGCCCGAGTTCGCCCGTGCCGTAGAGATCGCCCGAGGCGAGCCCCCACAAGTCCTCGATGCGGCTGCGGTAGCCGGGAATCTGCAGCCCCGCCTCTCCGGAAAAAAATCCCTTTCTCAAACCCAGGGACTTGAGGTCCATTTTCTCCTCCATGGCCACTTCGGCAAGCCGGACTGCGTAGGAGGGCGTTGAGTAGAGGCAGACGTCATCCTTGAGCTTGCCCATCATCTCGAGAAGCCTCTTGGTGTTGCCCACACCGAAGGGGATGGTCGCAGCGCCGAGCGTCTCAAAGCACATGTGGTCGGAGACGCCGCCGGCGTAGAGGTTGTAATTGAAGCACTCGAAGACGATGTCGCCGGGGCGGCAGCCCATCGCCCAAAGCGCGCGCGCGCCCATCTCGCAGTAGTCGGCATTGTCGCGTCGCGTGAATGCGAGGCGGAGGGGCTGGCTCGTGGTCCCGCCGGTGGCCTGGATGCGGACGATGTCGTGCAACGGCGCGCACTGGTTCACGCCGATCAGCGTTCCATCGGCCTGGGAGCGGGAAAGTTCAGTTTTCTCGGTGAATGGGATTTTTGGAAGGTCCGCGCGGTCGCGGATGTCGGAAGGCTTGATGCCGGCATGGTCGAATTTCTTTTTGTAGAAATCGCTTGTGCGGTACATGTAGTCCAGTTGTCCGCGCAGGCGCTCGGACTCGAGACGCCGCACCTGATCCGCCGTCAGCGTTTCAATCTCCTCGTTCCAGTATTTGCGCTCCATGAAAGTGCAGAATTAAATGAGTTGGCGAAATCGTTCAAATGAAAATTTCGCAAGATCGATCTTGCTTCGTCCATCCATCACCCGCTCCGCGACGGCTTCGCCAATGGCGGCGGAGTGCTTGAAGCCGTGGCCCGAACATGGGGAGACGATGGTGACATTGGGAAACTGGGGATGTGCATCCAGGATGAACCTTGAGTCCTGGGTCACGGTGTAGAGGCAGGAGGCGGCCTTGACACATCGGGCGCTCAAGCCCGGGAAGCGTGTTTCGATGCAATTCCGATACATTTGGCGGGACTCCTCCTCCGCAACCTCCCTCGTGACCGTATCGGGAGTGGTCGTGGCGCGGAATTGTTCCGTTGCCACCTTGAGCCCGCCTTGCGGGCCGTCAATGGAGGGAAATCCATAAAACATGTCCTCGCTGCCATTTCCAAACACCCAGATGAAGACGGGAAATTTGTCCTTGAGAAACGGAGCGTCGTTCTCCTTGAAATCAAACCAATGAAGCACCTGGCGATACACTTTGAAGTGATCGCTGTATTGCTTTCCAAGAAGCCCTGACATCCATGGGCCGGCTGACAGGACAAGTTTTTCGGTGGTGTATGTCGCGCGGTCGGTTCTTACAGTGATGCTGTCACCGCCCGGAGCCGGAATGAACTCGAGTAATTTTTCATTGGTGTGAAGTTGCGCTCCATTTTTTTGAGCCAGGGCCAGCTGTGTCTCGATGCACGCCTCGGGCCGCAAAAATCCCGCCGAATTTTCATAATATCCGATTTCATCCTTGCCGGGATTAAACTGCGGAAATTGCCTGCGGATCTGCGCGCTGTCCAGGATCGCGTGGGGGATGCCATGCCGTTTCGCGACGGCGATCGTTTGATCCAGAAAGCCCGCGACACCATGATGGGAGGTCTTGATTTTTGGACTCGCCACGAACAGGCCTCCCGTGATCGCGAGCAGATTTTTTCCTGTCAGCTTTTCGAGTTCATTCCAAATTTCATAAGATCGAAGGACGAGTGGAATATACTCGTCCCCCTCCCCGATGGCCTGCCGCGTGAGGCGGGTTTCGCCGTGGCTGGAGCCGTTGCTGTGCGGGGGAGAAAACTGATCAAGGCCCAGGACTCGTTTGCTTCGCTTGCTCAATTGATAGAGCGTGGCGCTTCCCATGGCGCCCGCGCCGACGACAATGACATCGAATGTTTTTTCCATTGGATCATTCTTCCTTGTTGAAGGTAGGGCGTGCTCGCCGAGCGCGCCGTCGTTCTCTTTCGCAATCACATGTCCAACTTCCCACGAGCCACCGCTTCGGCGCGCTCGGCGAGCGCGCCCTACCCCGGACTTCGGATTTTTCGAACACGCTCATGGATAGAGATCCGTGCTCAGGTATTTAAGGCCGCTGTCGGGAATCAGAAATGCGATGGTCGAACCTTGTTCCCGGGTTTGAAGGAGTTGCATGGCGGCTGCCATGTGGGCGCCGGCGGAGACCCCCCCGAAGATGCCTTCTTCCGATGCAAGGATACGGCTGCCTTCCATGGCTTCCTCGTCTGTAACCTGGATGCAGGCCGTGATCAGGCTTTTGTCCAGCAATGGGAGGTCCGGCATGTTGTAACCGCCTCCTTGAATTTTGTGGCTGTCCCTGGTCACCGGCTTGCCGGACAGCACGGCAGCGTTTGCCGGCTCAACCAGGTAAGCGCGCAGGTCTTTTTTCTTTTGACGCAGAAAGCGCGTGACTCCCGTAAAGGTTCCGCTCGTTCCCGCAAAATCAAGAAACACATCCACGCCATGACGGGACTGCTCCCAGATTTCGGGGCCGGTATGTCGTTCGTGGGCGAGAACGTTTTCCTGTGTCAAAAATTGATCCGCGCGAAAGGCGTTGCGTTCCCTGACCATCTCCTGGGTTCGCGTCTCAACCAAAGCGAGATCACGTCCCGACACCTGGCCGCGGGGCGACTCGGGAGCCTGGTCCACGAGGAACACCTCTGCTCCCAAGGCCTGCATCATGCGGGCGCGCTCCATGGTGTTTCCGCGCGACATCACCGCCACAAAAGGATGGCCGAGGGCCCGGCAGACAATGGCGAGGCCGGTTCCCGTATTGCCGCTGGTGAGCTCAACCACCGCCTGACCTTCCTTCAAGGAACCCCGCGCCCTGGCTTCCCGGATGATTTCGAGCGCGATCCGGTCCTTCTTGCTGAAGCCCGGGTTGAAATATTCAAGCTTGGCGAGCAAACGCCCCTTCAATCCCCGGGATTCAAGAGAACGATGAAGCTCGACCATGGGGGTGTTTCCGATGACATCCAGGATCGATTGTTTAAGGGCGGGAACGGTCATCGGTTTCAAGACTTGCCGGATCCCGGATGGGATTCAATCCAATTTCCATTTTGAAATGCATGAAAGATAACTTGGAGGCACTTGCGCGCAAGAACGGCAGGGCTTACGCATTTGGAATCGGCTCGTTATTCTTGTGCCTCTTGCGCCTTTTTGTGGCTATTTTCCGCGTGCCGAACAGACGGATTGGCCGCAAAGAGGCACAAAAATCACAAGGCAACCACCCCGCATCCAGATTTGGAAGAACCTCTGAGCCCAAATGCGTAAGCCCTGGCAAGAACGGGCTTGACCGTGCCATACCGCTTCAGCACACTGCCCCAATGGAAGCACGCAGTCGCGGCTTGTCGCGGACGACACGTGCCCGCGCCGTCAGAACACCGACTTCTTATCCATCAAACTAACCATCATGACAACACCTCATACGGCAGTAACTCAAACAGATGTTTTGTTGATAGGAGCAGGAATCATGAGCACCACCCTGGCTGTCATGCTCAAGGAACTGGACCCTGGTTTGAAAATAGAGCTTCATGAAATTCTAGCCGGTGAGGCCCAGGAAAGTTCGAACGCATGGAATAACGCGGGCACGGGGCATGCCGCTCTTTGTGAGTTGAACTATACCCCTGAACAGGCGGATGGAAGCATAGATATCGCAAAAGCATTGGAAGTGAATGTCGAGTTTGATCTTTCGCGGCAGTTATGGGCCTATCTGGTCAAAAAGGGCGTGATCAAAGATCCGCAAATGTTCATCCATCCGGTGCCACACCACAGTTTTGTAACAGGAAGGGAAAACATCCAATACCTTAAAAAGCGGTTTGCCGCACTAACGGCACATCATTGCTTCAGGGGCATGCTTTACACGGAGGATAAAGCCCTGATTGAAGAATGGGCCCCCCTTGTAATGAAAGGCCGCGATCCCAAGGAGGAGGTGGCCTTTACACGCATGACGACGGGCACCGATGTCAACTATGGTGCTTTAACAAAGCTTTTGCTGGAATCTTTGCGCGGATCCGATGGCTTTTCAGCGCATTTTTTGAGCCAGGTTCACGATATAAAGCGTGATGGCGATCGCTGGAATGTGCAGATTCGGGATGAAAAGACCGGGGAAGAGCGCCATGTATTTGCAAAATTTGTATTTATCGGCGCTGGCGGTGGGGCGCTTACTCTTTTGAAAAAATCAGGAATCCCTGAAGCCGAAGGGTATGCAGGATTTCCGGTAAGTGGAATCTGGCTGCGTTGCGATGATCCTGAAATTTGCTCCCGACATAATGCAAAAGTATATGGCAAGGCCTCTGTCGGGTCTCCCCCGATGTCAGTGCCCCATCTGGATCGAAGACACATTGATGGGGCAATTTCACTTTTATTTGGACCATTTGCCGGGTTTTCCACCAAGTTTCTGAAACAAGGGTCTTACCTGGATTTCTTTCGCTCGCTCGACATCCATAATTTCATCCCGCTGCTGGCTGTCGGCAAGGATGATTTTGACCTGACAAAGTATCTTATTGGTCAGGTTCTGGAGTCACCCGCGGAGCGCCTTGCCGCATTACGGGAATATTTCCCGGAAGCCAGGCAGGAGGACTGGAGGCTTCAGGTGGCGGGACAGCGCGTACAGATCATCAAGAAAGATCCCGTGCATGGCGGCATCCTGCAGTTCGGCACCGAGCTGGTCAAATCTGCCGATCGCTCCATCATTGCCATGCTTGGCGCCTCTCCCGGGGCGGCAACGTCTGTCTCAATCATGATCCATGTGATTGAACTTTGCTTTGCTGAAAAACTCAAGGATCCAGCCATCAAGGCCAAAATGAAAGCGATGATCCCATCGTATGGCCAGTCCTTGATCGATGATGCCGACCTTTGCAGCCGAGTGAGAAATGCGACGGCGAGCGCCTTGAATATCGGGAAAATTTAATGGATGCCAACCTATGGAAAATAAAACAATGGATGTGATACAATTGATCATGAGTGGATTTCCCACGTTGGCGACAGGCAACGTTGCGGATGCTGGTCACGCGGACGTGAAGATCATGGACTACGGCATTAAACCTCTTCACCACAGCATGAGAGTCGCGGGCCCCGCCTTTACCATTGACACGCCGCCCAAGGCAAACTTATCGATTCACGAAGCGATCACGATGGCACCTGCAGGTTCGGTTTTAGTGATCAACGCCCAGGGCAACATGACATCCGGGCATCTTGGCGATCTGATGGCTTTGGGGTGTCAAGTTCGCGGCATTGCCGGTGTTGTCATCGACGGGGCGGTACGCGATGTGGAAGACATCGTCAAAATGGGTTTTCCGTTGTTTGCCCGCGGAGCTGTGCCCCATGGAAATGCCGCCCAAACGGGAATCATGAACCGCCCCATCCAGTGCGGCGGAATCCAGGTCAATCCGGGCGACATGATTTTTGCCGACGCTTCCGGCGTTTTGGCCTTCCCGCAATCAAAGGCGCGGGCTATTTATGAGCAGGCAGTGATGATTGCCAATGCCGAACTGGGTTTTGTCCAGAAGCTTAACGAGGGAAAAACATTATTGCAGATCCCGGAGTTTTTGAAGCTTCATGGCATTGACCCGGCGGTATTGAAAAAGGATGGGGTTGACCTGACCTGACAAAATGGAGATTGCAAAAAATAGCCGACCTCAAAACATCAAGTTAGGTGTGTTGCTTGCGCTGGCGGCTTCGTTATGCAGCACGATCATGAGTGTTTTTGCGAAGCTGATTGGTGATGGCCAGGCTGTTACAACCATTGTTTTTTCCCGGTTCGCCATTGGTCTTCTCGTGTTATTGCCCTGGCTTTTGACCGACCATGCCTTGTTTAAAGTTGATAACAGGATCAAGGTGTTATTGCGTTGCATAACTTCCATCATGGCGATGGTTTGCGTCTTCTATTCACTTAAATTCATGCCGGTATCCAATGTCTTGTTGTTAAACAACACATTTCCATTATTTCTCCCCCTGCTGAGCTGGATCATTCTGGGCGTCAAGACACCGATGAAGATGCTGATCGGCATTGTGATCGGTTTTGTCGGGGTGGCCCTGGTGCTGCATCCAAAAGCAGCTTCCTTCAACTGGCATGCGCTCATTGCCCTGCTATCCGGCCTGCTGGCGGCGCAGGCCATGCTGCAAATCCGCTTGCTGACACAAGGCACCAGCGCCAAGCAGATCTTGTTTTATTTATTTGTATTTGGGACGGTTGTAACCGGGATGGTTGTTCCATTTTATTTTACAATGCCAACATCCCATCAGATGATCTTGTTGCTCTTCGTCGGCCTGTCTGGGGCTGGCTACCAATGCTTTTTAACGCTGGCCCTCATCTATGCAAATGCGAGGATTGTATCTCCCATTTATTTCAGCTGCATTGTGTTTGCTGGAATATTGGATTGGTTCATCTGGTCCATCAAGCTTAGCTGCATCGACCTCGTGGGAATGGCATTCATCATGGCAGGCGGCATCCTGACGATTCTGCTGGCCGATCGGAACAAGCCCATCCATCCGGACGTGCATCGGGCACTTGCCGGATGACCCATCCCCATTCAGGCGGTTGCAAGCAACTGCCTGAGTACGTAGGGTAAAATGCCGCCGTGCTGGTAGTAATCAATTTCTATCGGGGTATCAATACGAAGTTTGACCTGGATTTTTTCTTCTTTCCCATTCGCGCGATGAATGAAGAGGGTGACGTCTTGCATGGGTTTGACGTGGTTGCTCAACCCAAGGATGTCGTAGGTTTCGGTGCCGTCGAGTTTCAATGTCTGGGCGGTGGTGCCTTCGTTGAACTGGAGCGGGAGGACGCCCATGCCGACGAGATTGGAGCGGTGGATGCGCTCAAAGCTTTGGGCTACCACCGCTTTCACACCGAGGAGGCTGGCACCCTTGGCGGCCCAGTCCCTCGAACTTCCGGTTCCGTATTCCTGGCCTGCGAAGATGATCAGCGGCGTGTTTTGCTTTTTGTATCTCTCGGCAGCGTCGTAGATGGCCATCTGCTCGCCGGCAGGCATGAACTTTGTGAAGCCACCCTCGACGCCGGGGACCATCAGATTTTTGATGCGCACATTGGCGAACGTGCCGCGCGTCATCACCCGGTCGTTCCCGCGTCGTGATCCATAGCTGTTGAAGTCCTCGGGCTTCACGCCATGTTCGATGAGGTATTTTCCGGCAGGCGAGTCTTTCTTGAAACTTCCAGCGGGCGAAATGTGGTCGGTGGTCACCGAATCACCGAAGATGCCGAGCGGGCGGGCGCCCTTGATTTCGGTGATGGTGCCCGGTTGCATGGAGAAGCTCGAACCGCGCTGCCCCTGGAAGAACGGTGGCTCCTGGATATAGGTGGACTTGTCGTCCCACTCGTACACATTGCCGGAGGAGGATGGGATTTCGTTCCACTTGGGATTTTGCGCGGCAAAATCCTTGTAGAGTTTTTGAAAGATTTCGGGCTTGAGCGCGTCCTGCATGAGGTCGCGCACTTCCTTGAGCGTGGGCCAGAGGTCACGCAGGAAAACATCCCTGCCATCCTTCCCTTTTCCGAGAGGTTCTTTCGTCAGGTCAATGTCCACGTGTCCTGCAAGCGCGAATGCGACGACGAGCGGGGGCGACATGAGAAAATTGGCCTTGATGCTGGAATGGACGCGAGCCTCGAAGTTGCGGTTGCCTGAGAGGACGCTGGCCGTGATGAGATCATTTTTCGTGATCGCCTCCTCGATGGGCGCGGCGAGCGGGCCCGAGTTGCCGATGCAGGTGGTGCAGCCGTAGCCCACAAGGTTGAATCCGAGCTTGTCGAGAAAAGGCTGGAGGCCGGTCTTCTCAAGGTAATCGGTGACGACGCGCGAGCCGGGGGCGAGCGAAGCCTTTACGGCCGGGTTAACAGTGAGCCCGCGTTCGACAGCCTTCTTCGCCACGAGTCCGGCCGCAAGCATCACGGAAGGGTTCGATGTGTTCGTGCAACTGGTGATTGCGGCAATCAGCACACTGCCATGTGCAATTTGAGATTCCTGATTTCCTCCTGACTTCCCTGCCCCATTGACCTCGAATCGTTTTGTGAGATCATCCTTCGATTTTCCGTAGCCGCCGTCCGCGACAGATTTGGCAAAGGTCGTCGTGAATTCCTCTTTCAGTTTTGGAAGATCAATCCGGTCCTGCGGACGTTTGGGGCCCGCGACGCTTGGGACGATTGTTGTGAGATCAAGTTCCACGTCGGTGGAGTATTGGATCTGCCCTTTCTTTGGGATGCCGAAGAGCCCCTGGGCGCGGTAATAATTTTCATAGAGTTTGCAGTGCGCCTCGGTGCGGCCGGTGGCGCGGAGGTAGTTCACGCATTCAGCGTCAATCGGGAAGAAACCCATCGTGGCGCCGTACTCCGGGGCCATATTGGCGATGGTGGCGCGGTCCACGACGGGGAGGGCCTCGGCACCGGGGCCGTAGAATTCCACGAACTTGCCGACAACCCTGGCTTTACGGAGGAGCTGCGTGACGGCGAGCGCGAGGTCGGTGGCAGTTGCGCCTTCGTTGAGCCTGCCTGTCATGTGAACGCCCACGACGTCGGGCGTGAGAAAATAGACCGGCTGCCCGAGCATGCCCGCTTCCGCCTCGATGCCACCGACTCCCCAGCCGACGATGCCGATTCCGTTGATCATCGTGGTATGCGAATCCGTTCCCACCAAGGTATCCGGGAAATAGATTTGAGACTCGTGCGAGAGCACACCCCTGGCGAGATATTCGAGGTTCACCTGGTGGACGATGCCAATGCCGGGAGGGACAACCTTGAAGGTGTCGAACGCCTGCATGCCCCACTTGAGGAACTGGTAGCGTTCGCGGTTGCGTTGAAACTCGATGTCGAGATTGAGGCGCATCGCGTCAGCCGAACCCGCAAAGTCCACCTGCACCGAGTGATCCACGACGAGATCAACCGGGACGAGCGGCTCGATCACCTTGGGATCTTTGCCGAGGCGCTTGACTGTTGAACGCATGGCGGCGAGGTCCACGAGAAGAGGGACACCCGTGAAATCCTGCAGCACGATGCGCGCAACGACAAATGGAATTTCCTCGGTGCGTTCGGCCTTCGCCCCCCAGTTGGCGAGCGCGCGGACATCCTTCTCGGCAATTTTTTTCCCGTCACAATTGCGGAGGACAGCCTCGAGGACAATGCGGATGCAGACAGGGAGTTTCGAGATGGGGCCAACGCCGGATGTTTCGAGGGCGGAAAGAGAGTAAAATTGGGCTGTAGAGCCGGAGCCGGTGTCGAAGGTGGCGAGTGTGTGGAAGGGATCGGAGGGCATGGGGAAAGAGAAGGATGAAGGATGAGGGATGAAGACGGAAGGAGGAGTGGGAGCAGGGGCGGGAAGGCAAAAGGCAAAGGGCAAATATCAAAAGGCAAAAGTTGAAGTGTGTGAGATGCGGATTTTAAGCGGCAAGGGATGGTGGCTTCAACTTCAAACCATTTGTAGCTGCATTCGCAAGAATGCGGCGACCGCGGGCCAAATTCTTGCGAATTCGGCTACTTGAAATTCACGGTGAAGGTGCTGCCTTCGGCGGGTTTGCTTTCGACCTGGATCGTGGCGTGGTGCGCTTCGGCAATCCAGTGCGCGAGGGCGAGGCCGAGGCCGGTGCCGCTGGCATCCCGATGCGTCGGGTTTTCGGCGCGGTGGAAACGCTCGAAAATATGAGGCAGATCCTCGGGGCGGATGCCGGTCCCGTAATCGCGGACCTTGACGCGGGCGCCGTCTTCGGAAGGTTCGACACGGATTTCAATGGTCTGGCCGGCGGCGGAATGCTTGATGGCGTTGTGAATGAGGTTGAAGAAGAGGCTGCCGAGCAGGTCTTCGTCACCGCGGATGGCGAGCCAGGATTTATCGTCGAGCTCATTTTCATTCCCGCCAATTTTCATGGAAAGTTTCACCTGTCCTCTCGTGGCGAATGATTGCAACCGCTCCACGACTTCGAGAACCACCTCGTCCAGGCGCACCCCATCCTTGAGGCGGAGCGGCCTGCCGGAATCGGCGCGGGCGAGCAGCAACAAATTCTGGATGATCTGGGAGATGCGATGGAGTTCCTCGGAGGCGCTGGTGAGAAACGCCTGGTATTCGGCCGGAGTCCTCGTTTGCCGGCGCAACACATCGAGCTCTCCCTGCAGGATGGTGAGCGGGGTCTTGAGCTCATGCGAGGCATCGGCCACGAAACGCTGCTGGCTCTTGAACGCGCTCTCGAGGCGGTCGAGCATCTCGTTGAGCGTGACGGAAAGGTGTTTCAGCTCGTCATCGGCCGTTGGCACGGGGAGGCGTTCGCCGAGGCGTTCCGCACCGAGTTGCTGCGTGGCTGCAATGATGCGGTTGATCGGCTGGAAGGAACGTCCCGCAAGCCACCATCCCCCCGCGCCCGAGAGGAGAAGCATGATGGGGACGCCGACAAGGAAAAGCGCTGTGCGCAATCGCGCGAGCGACTCATCGAGGGCGTGCGTACTGACGCCCAATTGCAGCAGCACCTGCGTTTGTCCATGTGCAATGAGCGGCATGGAGAGGAGCCGCAGATTCCCCTTGCCCCAGAACGTCGGAGCTGCCCCGCCCGACGGGAGGGTGATGTACACGAACTGTCCTTGCTGCAACATCGAGAGCATGGCGGGGTCCATCGGGATGGAATGAGTCTGGAGATTGAGCGACCGGGCCAGCTGGCCGCCGGCGGGGGTGCGAACCTCGATGAATTCGTTTCCGAGCTGGAAGGGAAACGTGCGTCCCGATTCCTCGATCAGCGCGTTGTTGATTTCGAGCTGGCCGCGGGTGTCAATGGAAATGCTGCGCGCAATCCCCAGCGCACGATTGTAGAGGGCCCGGTCGAATTCCTCCGACTGGTTGCGTGCGTAAACCATGTAGAGGGTGGCGCTGAAGGCAAGCAGCGCGAGCCCGAACACCGCGACGTGAAGCATCGTGATGCGGAACCGCAGCGTGGAAAAGAGGGCGCGCATGGCAAGAGGGAAGCGATCGGCCATCAGCTTTCGGCCATCAGCGCCAGAATGTTGACCTGGATCTCCTCCAGTAAAGTTTGATCATTCGAGTGAGGCGAAGGATGGAATTCAAGACCAATGGCTGACGGCTGAAAGCTGATCGCCTTTCTCATTGCTCTTTAAGCACATACCCCGAGCCGACGACCGTGTGCAAAAGCTGCGTCTTGTGGCCCTTGTCGATTTTTTTCCGCAGGAAATTGATGTACACGTCAATCACGTTGCTCTCGTTGTCAAAGTGGATGTCCCACACGTGCTCGCTGATCATCGTCCGCGTGACGACCTGGCCGGCGTGTGTCATGAGATATTCGAGAAGGGCGAACTCGCGCGAGGTGAGCTCGATCCCCTGGCCGTCCCGCGAAGCCTTGTGCGCCGCCATGTCGAGCTCGAGGTCCCCCACCCTGAGTTTGGGCTTGGCGCCCTGATGACGCCGCACAAGGGCGCGCGCGCGGGCAAGCAGCTCGTTGAATTCAAATGGTTTTCCGAGATAATCATCCGCGCCGCTGTCGAGCCCCTTCACCTTGTCCTCGGTGGAAGTGAGCGCCGTGAGCATCAGAATGGGCGCATGGACTTTGAGCCGTCGCAAATTGCGGCAGATTTGCATGCCGTCCTGCCCCGGCAACATCACGTCGAGGATGATCAGGTCGTAATCAAGGGTCTGCGCCTGCGATTCGGCCTCGCGCCCGTCCGCCACCACGTCGGCCGCATAGCCTTGTTCAATCAGTCCCTTGCGGATGAACTGGGCGGTCTTTTTCTGGTCTTCAACAATGAGGATTCGCACCACATCCTTCTAGACGGAAAAGACTGTGAAAGAAAGGAGGAAGGAAAGGACGGGTCCCCGCTTGGTGCTTGTAGCTGATGGCTGATAGCTTATAGCTTACGGCCTCCTTTTCCCCATGGATCCAGCCCACATACGAAACTTTTGCATCATTGCCCATATTGACCATGGCAAGACGACGCTCTCCGACCGTCTTCTCCAGATGACGGGGACCATCCTGCTGCGAGACATGCGGGAACAGCTCCTCGATGGGATGGACCTTGAGCGCGAGCGCGGGATCACGATCAAGGCCCATCCGGTCCGCATGCATTACAAGGGGAAGGACGGCGAGGAGTATGAGCTCAACCTGATCGACACGCCGGGGCACGTGGATTTTGCATACGAGGTTTCGCGCAGTCTGTCGGCGTGCGAGGGCGCGCTGCTGATCGTGGACGCGGCGCAGGGGGTGGAAGCGCAGACGGTGGCCAACGTGCACCTGGCAATGAAACAGAAGCTCACGATCATTCCCGTGATCAACAAGATTGACCTGCCGAACGCGGATGTGCCTTCGGTGCTGCGCCAGATCGAGGACATCCTGGCGATGCCGGCGGAGGACGTGATCATGGCCAGCGCGAAGATGGGGCAAGGCATCGAGGAGATTCTCGAGGCGGTGATCAAGCGCATTCCCGCGCCGAGATCCCATGAGCCCGATTCGTTGCGCGCGCTGGTGTTTGATTCCATGTTTGACACCTATCGGGGCGTGGTGACGCATGTCCGCGTGTTTGACGGCGAGATGCGGCCGGGGACACTGGTTCGGCTGATGCGTTCCAAGGTGGATTACGAGGTGAAGGAAGTGGGCGCATTCAACCCGGCGCCCGTGCGCCAGGAATCGCTCGGCTCCGGGCAGGTGGGTTACGTGATTGCGAACATCAAGACGACGGCCGAGGTGAAGATCGGGGACACGATCACGCTTACGCGCAAGCCGGCGAAACAGCCGCTGCCCGGCTTTCTGGAGGTGCATCCAATGGTGTTCAGCGGGATTTACCCGATCGACACATCCAACTACGAGCATCTCAAGGGATGCATGGGCAAATTGCAGCTGAACGACTCGGCATTTGTTTACCAGGCGGAAAGCTCCATCGCGCTTGGATTTGGATTTCGCTGCGGGTTTCTCGGGCTGCTGCACATGGAGATCATCCAGGAGCGGCTGCGACGCGAGTACCAGCAGGACATCATTGCCACGTATCCGAGCGTGATTTACCGCATCACGAAGACGAACAAAGAAACACTGGAGGTGGACAACCCAGTTCACCTACCGGACCCAAGCGTGATCGAGTCCATCGAGGAGCCGTTCGTGAAGGCGTTCATCATGATTCCCAACTCGGAGATTGGCGCGATGATGGCGTTGGTGCTGGATCGCCGGGGAATCTGTCACAACACGGAGACGCTGGACAACCGTCGCGTGATGCTCACGTGCGAGATGCCCTTGAATGAAATCCTCGTGGACTTCAACGACAAGCTCAAGAGCATCAGCCGCGGTTACGGTTCAATGGATTACGAGCAGATCGGTTATCGGGAGGGTGATTTGGTGAAGCTGGACATCCTGGTCAACGGCGAACCTGTGGACGCGTTTTCCTGCATCGTGCATCGTTCCAAGGCGGAAACGCGCGGGCGCGCGCTGGCGTTGCGGCTCAAGGAAGTGATTCCATCGCAGCTCTTTCAAGTGGCGATCCAGGCGGCGATCGGGGGGAAGATCATCGCGCGCGAGACGGTAAAGGCAATGGGGAAGAATGTGACGGCGAAATGTTACGGCGGCGACATCACGCGCAAACGCAAGCTTTGGGAAAAGCAAAAGGAGGGCAAGAAGCGGATGAAGTCGGTCGGCACCGTAAACATCCCGCAGGAAGCATTCATCGAGGTCTTGAAGACGAACTGAGTTGCGCGTCCACGCTCACTCGACGCGACCGTAATGGCGGGTGAAAGGCCAATACACAAAGAAGCCGCGCCCGACGATGGCGTGATACGGAACCGGGCCCCAGTAGCGGCTGTCGAGGCTGTTGTAACTGTTGTCGCCCAAGGCGAAATATTCGAGCTTCTGCATCGTAACGGCTTGCTTGGCATCACCAAGCGATCCCCTGTTTGCATATCCGTGGTAGCCATCCTGCATGGACATGACACGAAGGAAACCGGGAGGGGTTTTCACCACGCTGCCGTTGATGTACAGATCCCCTTCCTCGATCCGGAGGGTGTCACCGGGCACCCCGGCAAGTCGCTTGATGAAAAAATCACCGCGATGCGTCATCTGTTCACTGATGATATCCTTGGTTTCAAAGACAAATACATCGCCTCGTGCTGGTTTTCGAAAATTGTAGGTGAAACGATCCACGAAGAGCTGGTCGCCGGTCTGGATCACGCAGTTGAGGATGACGTCCCCCTTGCGAAATGGCTGGCTTGGGAAGAAGTGCATGTCCTGCTGGAATTTTGCGAGTTCCACCGGCAACGTGTAGGTGGCTGAACCCGCAGAGATCTCGGTGGCTTCAGAGGGGAAGATGTTGAAGAACCCGTGGCTGCCCCCGTAGTGGAGAGGTGGAAATTTCACGGCGCGCACCCGGACCGAGTCGGCGGCGCAATCGCTCTCGGCCACGAATCGAAATACGCGTTCACCAAAGATGGGACGGCTGATGGCACGATTCCACCATGTATTGTCCTGTGGCGTCGCAGCGCGGACGATGATCCCGTTCAAGGTGGGCTGCATGGAGCCGGTGGGGATTTTGAAGGGTTGCAGGAAAAACGCCCGCACGGCCATGGCCACCACGAGGGCGACCAGAATCACGTCGCCATTCTCACGCCAGGAGGGGTACGACTGCGGGGGGAAGCTGCGCTGGTAGGCATCCGCAAGCCGCTCGCCTGTTTTTTTGAGTTCGGGCTCGTTGGCCGTGAGGGCATTCTGCGCCTTCTGGATCTCGCAGCCGAATTCCTTGGCGCGCTTCTCGGGGATGATGTCACCGTCCTGGCGCAGGCGTTTCCACGCAAAGGAGATCATGTCGCCCAGCTGGGCGCGTTCGACGCGTTGCTCGCTCTTTCCAAAAATCCAAGAAAGCATAAGTTGTTACTATGCGGTGGGGGCAGGCAACGTCAACAGAGTTTACGGAAGTCTCTCGCAAAGACGCGAAAGCGCAAAGCCCGCCCTTGATCCCAACCCCGCCATTTTCAATCGCCACCTCAGTGGCGATTGAAAATGGCGGGGTTGAATGCCGTTCAGAAATCCTGATAATCCAAAAAATCCTGTAATCCTGTCAAAATTCCGGCGGGTCACAGGGAATCTGCGTCCATCTGCGAAATCTGCGGAGAAACTTGGGACAAAGGGCAGGCCCTCCGGATTGCGCTTCACAGGAGCGCAACGACACGTAATAATCCGCCACGAATATGGAAACACCCGCTTCGCAGATTCTCAAACGCAAATTTCAACAGGGGCAGCAGACCTATGGGTTCTGGGTCACGCTTGAATCGCCATCGCTCACGGAAATCGCGGGACGGATGAAATTCGACTGGGTGGTGATCGACGGCGAGCACGGGCATCTCGACCTTGAGAACGTGATGAACCATGTTCGCGTGGCGAACCTGATGAGGCTGCCCTGCTTTGTGCGCGTGACGGAAATCCAGGTGGGCTTGATCAAGCGGGTGCTCGACATTGGCGCGGACGGTATTTTTGTGCCGCAGGTGAAGACGGCCGAGGAGGTGGCGTTTGCGGTGAAGTGCGCGAAGTATCCGCCCGAGGGCATTCGCGGGATCGGGGCGGAGCGCTCCACGGCCTGGGGCAAGGGCATGAAGGACCGCGTCCGCCGGGCCAACCGCGAGGTGATGGTTGTGCCGCTGATGGAGACGGTGGACGCGGGGAACAACATCAACGCGATCATGGATGTGCCAGGCGTGGACGCAATTTTCTTCGGCCCCGCGGATTATTCCGCGTCGGCGGGATATCTTGGCGAGTGGGAGGGCCCGGGCGTGGCGCAGAAACTTCTGGAGATCCAGAGGAAGATCATGGCGCGCAAGGTTCCGTGCGGCGTGGTGGCCACGAGCCCGGAAAATGCGGCGTTGCGCAAGAAACAGAATTTCCAGATGATCGGCCTCGGCCTTGACGCGCCGCTGCTGATCCATTCCATCACGCGAATGTTTGAATCCGTGGGAGTGAATGTGCCGAAGGATGCGTGGGAGTAGGCCCAAGGCTTGTGCATTGGATTCCGGAATGTAGGAGCCGTTGTCAACGGCGACCGGGACTGTGCGGAGATCGCCGCTGACAGCGGCTCCTACAAAAGGGAATGCTCAATCACCGGGGCACATTGGCCTCGATCAGGCCGTAATTTCCGGCCTTGCGACGGTAGAGCACGTTGATCTGCTCGGTGCTGGGATTAAGGAACACCAGGAACTGGCGCGGGGAGAGCTCGAGCTGCAGCACGGCTTCGTCGGTGAACATCGGCTTCACGGCGAACGTCTCCTTGTGCACCAGCTTGGGCTCGGCCTCCTCGTGTCCGTCCATTCCCTCGGAGGAAAGGACATGCTTGGGCACGTGCATGATCTCGTGCTTGCGGTGACGGTGATGGCGCTGGATCTTCGTCTTGTACTTGCGCATCTGGCGCGCGAGTTTGTCCACGCAGACGTCAATCGAGGCGTACATGTTTTCCGACTCCTCCGTCGCCTCAATGTGGATGTGGTTGGTGCAGTGGAGGATGATCTCGCAGATGTGACGGTACTTCTCGACGTCGAGGATCACGTGGGCGTCAATCACCTTTGGGAAATCAATCCCGATGGATTCGAGTTTCTTGCGTGCGTATTCCTTGATCGGCTCCGTCACGTTGATGTGGCGGCCGGTCACCTTGATCTGCATGTTTTCTGTTTTCATAAGATGGGGTCACATGGTGAATCGCGCCCCGAGATAGAGCTCGCGGCTCACGGGGTCATTGACGAGAAAATCCTTGGTTCCCTGGCTGAGAACCTCGCCTTCATAAATGAGATAGGCGTGGTCCACAATGGACAGCGTCTCACGCACGTTGTGGTCGGTAATGAGGATGCCGATCCCGCGCTGGCGAAGCGCCTGCACGATGTCCTGCACATGGTGGACGGCGAGAGGGTCAATGCCGCTGAAGGGTTCATCGAGCATGATGAAGCTGGGGTTGGTGACGAGCGCGCGGGTGATTTCGAGCCGCCGCTTTTCGCCGCCGCTGAGAGTGTAAGCCTTGTTCTTTGCGAGGCTGGTGAGGTCGAGTTCGGCGAGGAGCGAGGCGAGTTTTTCCTTCCGCTCCTGCTGGCTGAACGGCATGAACTCCAGGATCGCCATGATATTTTCCTCAACGGTGAGCTTGCGGAAGACGGAAGGCTCCTGCGCGAGGTAACCCATGCCCATCCTCGCGCGGCGGAACATCGGCATGTCGGTCACGTCATTGCCTTCAAAGTGCACGGTCCCCTCATCGGGCCGCACAAGCCCGGCGATCATGTAGAAGGTGGTGGTTTTGCCCGCGCCATTTTTTCCGAGCAGCCCGACGATCTCACCCCGTTGAACCTGGATGTTGATGCCGCGGACGACCTCACGGCCCTTGTAGGCCTTGTGGAGATTCTGGGTTTGCATGAGCATGGTCATACGGATCGGAGCATTTGCAATTTCATCGGGCGGGTGTCATCGGATCGTTGCCCCCGCCGGTCAGGATTTCAGACGTCGGCTTGTCCACGTGCATCAGTTTCTTGACCGTATCGTAGGTGATCCCCTCCCCGCGGCTGCGGATCCAGTTTCCCTTTTCATCCCGAAGCATGGGCTTGGGTCCCGAGAGGACGATGATTCCCGATTCGCGGGTGAAGACGGCCTTTTCCCCGATGGCCTCGCTGCCGGCATGCAGCATGTGCACGTCCGTGTACGCCTCGACGCGGAGCACCTCGTTGTTATTGTTGGAAAAAATGACCTTCATGGTTTTGCAGCGGAGCGTAAGCTGGGGGTCCTCGGCCACCACGTTGCCCTCGAAGGTGGCGACGCGGTTGGTGGTGTAATCCACAAAATCCATCACCTCGGAATCAATCTTCGTGAAGGGCTTGCTCGTCGTTCCCGCAAGCGGGGCAGGCGCGGGCGCCGCCGGCTGGGAGACGACCTTCGACGCTGGCTGTGGCGTGGGCGGTCCGGCCCAAAGCTTGGGAGCCGTGGAAACCACGGCATTGGTCATCCCGCCGCTCTGGATCTCAAGCGTGGGCTTGTCCACACGCATCGTTTTTTTTCCGATGTCGTAGATGATTCCATCCCCGCGGCTACGCATCCAGTTCCCCTTTTCATCCCGAAGCATCGGGCCTGACCCCATCAGCATCACGAGGCCGGTTTCGCGCGTGAAGACAGCTTTTTCGCCAATGCCCTCCTTGCCCTCGTGGAACATATGCACGTCCGCAAATGCCTCGACGCGCAGCACCTCGTTGTTTTTGTCGGCAAAAAAAACCTTCATGGTTTTGCAACAAAGCGTGAGCTGCGGGTCCACAGCCACCACCTTGCCTTCAAACGAAGCGATGCGATTGGTGCTGTAATCGAAATCCAGAAGGTTGGAACATATCCTGGTGCTGGATTTGTTGGTCGCGCCCGCGGGCGTTGTCAGCAGCACGGATTTCGAAATGCCGCCCTCGATGCTCACCGTCACGTTGCTGCGGATGATGAAGCGGCTTTCGTTGGCAAGCCAGTGAAAGCCATCGCCGGTGATCTCGGTGTTTTTGTTGGACATCTTCACCTCCGACTCGCTCACGCCCTCGCGCGTTTCGCGGTTGAACACGCAGGTGGGCGTGGTGAAGGTCCAGTCCACGCCGGAGCTCTTGAACGTGCTTACGGTCAGCTTGTCCACCTCCATCTTGCCATCGGTCCTCAGCTTCGCGTGGTCGCCCATCAACTGCCAGATGAGCACGCCCCGGGCATCGCGCTCGGGGATGGTAAACTTGACGAGCTCGCCCGCGCCGGTGGGCAATCCCTGCTGCGCCACCACCCAGCTCGTCGCCAGCACCACGACCAGGCAGGCCGGCATCAGGGGGAATCGGCGGATGGAATGAATGAATGGTTGCACGCGAATCACGAAACTCTTTTCTCCGCCACTTTCGGCAGTTGTGTGGGATATTAACCTACCATCACCTTGCGAATTCGCAATATCTGATCGAGAAGATGTGGAAGTTTTTTCAATGCGATCATGTTCGGGCCGTCCGACATGGCGCGCTGCGGGAAGGGGTGTGTCTCGATGAAAAGCCCGTCGCATCCCGCGGCCACCGCGGCCCGGGCCAGCACCGGGACAAAACAGGAATCACCTCCCGATCGGTCGCCTGCGCCGCCGGGGCGCTGCACGCTGTGCGTGGCATCAAAAACCACCGGGCACCCGAGTGTTTTCATGATCGGGATGCCGCGGAAATCCACCACGAGATTGTGATAGCCAAAGGAACTGCCGCGCTCGGTGAGAAGGATGCGCCGTCCCGCGCCCGCCGCCCGCAGCTTCGCGACCACGTGAGCCATGTCCTCAGGCGCGAGGAACTGCCCTTTCTTGACGTTCACCCAGCGTCCCGTCTGCGCCGCTGCGCGCAGGAGATCGGTCTGGCGGCAGAGGAATGCGGGAATCTGGAGCACATCCGCAACCTCGGCAGCCGAGTCCACCTCCGCCTCGGAATGCACGTCGGTGAGAATGGGCAACCCCGACTCCTCCTTCACGGCGCGCAACGCGTCAAGCCCTTCGCGCATGCCGGGGCCACGATAGGTGCGATGGGAAGAGCGGTTGGCTTTGTCGTACGACGCCTTGAAAATGAGCGGAATGCGGCGCCCGCGGGCGATGGCCGACAGGCGGCGCGCGATTGCGAGCACCGAGCGTCGTGATTCCACCACGCACGGCCCGGCGATGAGGAAGAATTGTTTGAACTGTAATCCAGCCATTGGGAAACATTCAGCGTTCAGCGTTCAACTTTCAACTCTCATTCCATCAATTCCCATATTCCTCGCGCAGGCGGAGGACAATCTGCTTGAGGGTGGCGACGCGCGCGTGCCATTTGTATTCGCCGCTGATGAGGTGCCAGGGGGCATGGCGGGTGGAGGTTTCCTCGAACATGTCCTCGGCCGCCTCGTTGTGACGGTCCCATTTGCGGCGGTTGCGCCAGTCCTCGGGCGTGATCTTCCAGTGCTTGTAGGGATCAGCCGCGCGCTTGTTGAACCGGCGAAGCTGCTCCTCCTTGCTGATGTGCACGTAAAACTTCAGGAACACCGCGCCGTCGTCCGCCAGCTGGCGCTCAAACTCACAGATCTCGCTGTAAGCCCGCTTCCACTCCTCCTTCGTGGCAAACCCCTCCACGCGCTCGACCAGCACGCGCCCGTACCACGAGCGGTCGAAGATCGCGATATGCCCGCGGTCCGGCAGCCTCGTCCAGAAACGCCACATGTAATGCCGCTGGTGCTCCTCGGGAGTCGGCTTCCCGATTGAGTCCACCCGCAGCATGCGGGGATCGAGTTTTTCGGTGACGCGCTTGATGATCCCGCCCTTGCCCGCGGCGTCGGGACCTTCGAACACCATGATGATGCTGCGCCGGCTGTCGAGGATCTGGCGTTGGAAACGGAGCAGCTCGAGTTGCAGCTTTTGCAGCCGCTTACGGTATTTCTCCTTTGATTCGATGCGCTCCGAGAGGTTGAGCTTTTTGAGAAGCTTCATTCGCGATGGCTTGAAAACGACATCAACCCTGGCGTCCCTCGATCGCACAAAGCAGGATGGCGGCGGCGAGTCCGAGCCGGCGATCGAGAAGGCCGTCGGGGTCGGGCGAAAAATCAAGTGTGATTCTCAGGATGAACGGGTTGAAATGCTGCTTGAAAACGCAAACGGATTTTCCATTCAGGGTCCCGTGGTACTTTTGGGGAATCAGGGGCGTCACGTAGCGGCGGATCAACGCCAGGATCAGGTTGTCCTCCTGCACCATGCCGACCTCCTGGTCGTTGACATCCAGGATCGCCCATTCATCGCGTATGATGGACTTGAGGCCCTTTCGTTTCAAGGCGCCCACCTTCTGTTTCGTCGTGGCGTCCACCACGTCGTAGGCACTGGAAAAATCCAGGATTTTCCGGGCCGTGATCACCAGCAGCTCCGTCTTCATGTCCTCGCCCGTGTAAAGGCGGATGTCCTCCTTGAGCTTGAACGCCTTCATTTTCGAGTAGAGGATCACCTCGCCGCCCGGGCCGAAGATATGAAACTGGCCGCCGAGAAATGAGAATACCTTGCGGCGGATCGTGTACTGCGTGTGACCGAAACGCGGGTCCGCCGCCACGCCCGCCGATTCCGCGCCCACGACCTCGGCAGCCGCCTGCGCAGCCTGCGCAGCCACGTTTTGCGCGCCCGCCTTTGCAAACGCGTTCACCGTCTGCCACGTCTGGTCGCCCTCCTGGCAACACGGCGTGTCGAGCTTGATCTGCCCCGTCACCAGCATGTCCGTCATCTGCTTCAGCGTGATCGGCCCCATGTTCTGGTCGTTGACATAAACGTAGTAGTTCATGGAATCCCCCTGTTTTTTTGTTATCGAACCACCGAATCCGTTTCGCCTTTTCCTCGCGGCTCGCGGTCGTACGTGGTCTTGTCGCCGGGCGCCGTGACAAACGGCCCGCCCGCCATCGGGGCGGGTTTCACCACGTGGTCCACCGGCAAACCGGCAAGCGGAAAATCCTTGCGCAACGGATGATGCGGATATCCCTCCCACATGATGATGCGGCGCATGTCAGGATGGCCCGCGAACCGGATGCCCATCAGGTCGAACACCTCGCGCTCGTGCCAGTCGGCGGCCCTCCACACGCCGCAAACGCTGGCCAACTCGGGCGTCTCCTCGCCCACGAAGGTTTTCAGGCGCAAATACTGGTGCGAGGCGAACGAATAGGCATGATACACAACCTCGTAACGCGGTTCCGACCCCATGTGGTCCACGCTGCAGATGTCCATGAGCATGTCAAACCCCAGCCCCGACTTGAGATGCTGCATCACCTCCACGATGCGCGCGGCATCGCGGATGGAAACCGAAACTTCCCCGCGAAATTCCAAAGGCGCGGAAACGATGTCCGGAAAACGCCCGCGAAGTTGAAGGGCCAGCTCGAGTGCGGAAGCCATAAAGTTCCCCGAAGCCTAAAAGCTGGAATGGGGAAGTCAAGCGCAGGCGCTTGGATAAGGCAGAACAGAAAAATACGGGCAGGATTCTGAGTCACCCTTCTACCCATCGGACGGCAAGCAGGGCCGCTTGCCCTACAATTTGATGTTGTCAATCAACCGTGTGCCGCCAACCCATACTGCCATGGCAAGGAGATTACCTCGAGATGCTTTTGTAACGGAGCGCAGCATGGCAGTGTCCATCAGCTCGACGTAATCCACTTTCATCCCGTGAATTTTGGCGAGGTGGCTGCGGACGATTTTTTTGAGCTTCGATGCGTTGCGAATGTTCCGGCGGAACGCAGCGCGGACTTGGCTCAATGCCTCGTTAATCGCGAGTGCGTGGATGCGTTCTTGCGGGGAGAGGCGCGCGTTGCGCGAACTCATGGCGAGGCCGTCGCGCTCGCGGACGGTGGGTGCGACGATGATCTTTACGGGGATGTCGAGGTCGCGGACCACGCGCCGGATCACGAGCGCTTGCTGCGCATCCTTTTGCCCAAAGATCGCCACATCGGGCTGCACCTGGTTGAAGAGTTTGAGGACGATGGTGCAGACGCCGCGAAAGTGTCCCGGACGGCTCGCTCCACACAGGGTGAGCGACAGCGATTCTTCGTTCACCCATGTCGAAAAATTTTCCGGATACATGGAACGGGCGGAGGGGGCGAACACGATGTCCACGCCGGCCGCGCGGCACTTCGCGCAATCGGCTGCCAGCGTGTGCGGATATTTCTTGAAATCGGACTTCTGGTTGAACTGCGTCGGGTTCACAAAAATGCTCACGACAACGATGCCCCGGCGGCCGACGATCCGCCGCGCGCGTTGCGTCAACTCGATGTGCCCGGCATGGAGCACGCCCATGGTCGGGACGAAGCTGATCGGGCGCCCCGTGCGGCGGTATCGCGAGATCTCGCGGCGGAGAGCGGGAATTGTCCGTACGAGTTTCATGACCCAGCTTTCTTACAATCTAATTTCCGGTTCACGATGGGACCATTCATTTGGTCGAGAAAGCATGAATTCAGCCACAGATGAAACACGGATGGACACGGATGCGGAACGCTTCGCTCCAAGCGCAGACATCGGCTCGGGCACACCCGAGCCGATGGTTGTACCCATCGGCGAAATCCGTGTTTCATCTGTGTTTCATCTGTGGCAAAAAAATCCGAGGCTCCCTGTGTCCCGGGGCGACACGTCAAGACGCGTCGTCAAAAGCTCCGACAAGTCGGAGCACTCCATAAAATTATTCGGGCTCCAGCGGAATACTGATCCGCTCGATGTTCAATGCCTTGCCGGATTCGGCGTCCACATTCACGGCTGCGCCGTTGAGGCGGATGCCATGTTTTGCCACCTCGAACCGTTGCGGCATCTGGGTGAGGAAACGCTCGATGATGGGCTGGATTTCG
Source organism: Verrucomicrobiota bacterium (assembly GCA_023269615.1). Taxonomy (GTDB): domain Bacteria; phylum Verrucomicrobiota; class Verrucomicrobiia; order JABWAM01; family JABWAM01; genus JAHFSY01. The sequence continues at coordinate 35,042 of JAHFSY010000021.1, read as the reverse complement.
CGTCCCAGAATCGAATCGTGGGGGCCTGTCATCCCCGCGTCGCACAGGAACGCGGTGCCGCGCGGAAAAATCTGCTCGTCGGCCGTCTGCACGTGCGTGTGGGTCCCGATGACGGCGGAAACCTGCCCGTCGAGAAAACGGCCGAGCGCAAATTTTTCAGACGTCGTCTCCGCATGCATGTCCACGATGATGATGGGCGTCTGGCGTCGCAATTCGGAAACGATGCGCTCGGCGACTTGAAAGGGGCAGTCGAGGTCCTTCATGAAGGTGCGCCCCATGAGGTTGAGGACGGCGATGGTGGGGCCGCCGAGCAGCTTGACCGCGACGCTGCCAAAGCCCACGGCGCGCGCTGGAAAATTGGCGGGGCGCAGCAGCTTGGTTTCGGCCACCATGATCGGGAGAATCTCCTTGTTGTCCCAGATATGGTCGCCCGTGGTGACAACGTCGGCGCCCGCGTCGCGGAGTTCTGTGAAAATTTTCGGCGTGATGCCCGAGCCGCCGGCCGAGTTTTCGCCGTTCACAATGCAAAGGTCGGCCTTGTGCTGTTTGCGGATGTCGGGGAGGAGTTTGCGCACGGCGCGGCGCCCGGGCTCGCCGACCACGTCGCCGACCAGGAGAATGGTTACTGTTTGGGACATGAGATGACTTCCTTGTCCGTGATGATGAGGTTCACGGGTACATCATTGTCGTGAGCAGGCACTGCATCCACAAGCTGAAAGTGGTAGGCGAGACCGATCTTCACGGCGCGCGTGGCGTGGCTGATGCGGTCGAAATATCCGTAGCCATATCCCACGCGATTGCCCTCGCGGTCAAACGCGACGCCGGGAAGGAAGATGACATCGAGGTCGCTGGTGGGCACGGGGCGTTGCGCGGAGGGCATCGGCTCGAGAATGCCCATGCGGCCGGACTGCATTTCGTTTTCAAAGTCCTTCAGCTCGGATGGAAAATAATTTTTCAACACGGGATCGAAGGATGGCACGCAAATCCGCTTTCCGCTTCCGAGCATCTCGAGGATGAGTGGAATGGTGGCCGCTTCATCGGCCAGGTTCGCATAGATCAGGATCGTCTGCCATGAATCGTCCCAGTGCTTGTGGATGTGATTCTGGATGGCGAGGTTCGCCTTCGCGCGATCGCTCTTGTCCAGGCCGGAGCGCGCCTGGATCATCTGCTGGCGGATCACGCTTTTTCTCTGGGGATCGGGTGGCATCAGACATTCATCTCCCATGAAACGGCGCAGGGCACAAGCAGGTTTTGTAGCCGAACTCGCAAGAGTTTGGCCGGCGGAGCCGCGTTCTTGCGAACGCAGCTACTTTCGCACGCGCTTCGCGATCTCGTCGCCCATGCTGACGGTTCCAACCTTGTGCATGTTCGGGCTCCAGATGTCGGCTGTGCGAAAACCGTCATCCACTGTTTCGCGCACCGCGCGCTCGATTGATGCGGCTTCGGCTTCCAGTTTGAGGCTGTGACGAAGCAACAGCGCGGCTGAGAGGATTTGCGCCACGGGGTTGGCGATTCCCTTGCCCGCAATGTCGGGTGCGGTGCCGCCGGCCGGCTCAAAAAGCCCGAACGTCGTCGCGCCCGAGGCGGCGGACGCGCCGAGGCTGGCCGAGGGGAGCATCCCAAGGGAGCCGGTCGCGGCAGCCACTTCATCGCTGATGATGTCGCCAAACATGTTCTCGCAAAGCATGACGTCGAAGTGGCGGGGATTGCGGATCACCTGCATCGCGGCGTTGTCCACGTAGATGTATTCGAGCGACACGTCCGCGTAGTCGGTGGCGATCTCGCGCACAGTCGTGCGCCAGTGAACGCTGGTCTCGAGCACGTTCGCCTTGTCCACGAGCGTCACGCGGCTTTGGCGTTTGCGCGCGGCCATGAACGCCAGGCGCGTGATGCGCTCGATCTCGGCCGTCGTGTAAATCATCGTGTCCACCGAGCGCTTCTGCGAAAGCCGGGACAAGGCGTCGAAGCCAGCTTCGCCTTCCGAGAGCGAATCGGTTTTTTTTGGCTGTCCAAAATAAATGCCGCCCGTGAGTTCGCGCACGACGAGGATGTCGAAGCCATCCTTGACGAGGTCGGAGCGCAGGGGCGAGGCGTGGGCGAGCGACGGGTAGCAGATGGCGGGACGCAAGTTGGCGTAAAGTCCGAAATGTTTGCGGATGGGCAGCAGCGCGGCGCGCTCGGGCTGCTGGTTCGGTGGAAGCTTTTCCCACTTGGGACCGCCCACGCTGCCGAAGAGGATGGATGCACAACCGTGGCACGTGTCGAGCGTGGCTTGCGGAAGGGCTGCGCCATGGCGGTCAATGGCGATGCCGCCCACGTCGGCCTCGATGAAATCAAACCGGTGTCCAAAGGCGGCCTCGATGCGATGAAGGGCTTTCAACGCCTCGGCCATCACCTCGGGGCCGATACCGTCGCCGGCCAGGACTGCAATGCGAAAGGAGGAACTCATCCGCGTATCGAAAGCAGGAAGTGATGCGGGGAGCAAATGAAAACGCGCCGCTTTCGCGGATCAAGAACGGGGAGGTGGGGAAGGCAAAAGGCAAAGGGCAAATCGCAAAAGGCAAAAGTTGAAGTGTGGGTTTAAATGCTTTGGTGACGGGTTGCCTTCTTCGTGCTCGTGTAACCTTTGCAGAGTCCCTTGCGTCTGATGCTGTGAAAGGTAAAACCAACATGAAAACACAAAATAAAATCATCACTGCATTCGCACTCGTGGCCACACTTGCCCTTGGAAGCGTGGCTTACGCAAAGAAAACCACGACCGCCTCATTCGAGGATAAACCGATCGCCATGCTCATCCTGTCGAAGATCGCTTCGCTGGGCATCACCGACGGACAACGCGACCAGGTCCACTCCATCCTGCACTCGCACCAGTCGCAGGTGGAGCCCATGGTCCGCCAGATGGTGGCTGAACGCCGCGCGCTCCGCGACCTCATCCGCGGCGATGGCCCCGTCAATGAAGCCGCGATCCGCGCCCAATGCGCCAAGGTCGCCGCGCTGGAGGCCGACCTCGCCGTCGCGCGCGCCGGGATCGTGAAGGAGGTGAAGGGCGCGCTCAAACCGGAGCAGGTCAGCAAGCTGAAGGAAATGACCGCCGATGTGGATGCCCGCGTGGACCATGCACTGGACCAGGTTGCCAAACGCATCGGGGAGAAGTAAAACCAAGGGTAATGACCGTGCCAACCGAAGGGCCATCCGATGAACACCTCATCCAGAACGCACTCGCTGGAAGTGACGGGGCGTTCGCCGAACTGGCCCTTCGGCACAAGCACCGGGTTTTCGGAATCGCCGCGCGCTTTGCCCGTCACGCGCACGAGCTCGACGACATCGCCCAAGCCGTCTTCATCCGCGCGTGGCAAAGCCTGTCAACATTTCGCGGCGACGCCCCGTTCGAGCACTGGCTCTCCCGCATCGCCGTGCGAATGTGTTACGATGTATTGCGCAAAACCCGCCGCGACCGCGAAAGCCTGTCGCTCGACGAGAATCCCATCACCTACGAAACGCTGCCGGATCCGAAGGACGACGAGGAATCCCGCAACGCCCGCGAAATCCTCCAGCGCGGCATGGCGGAACTTTCGCCCGACGAGCGGCTCATTCTCACGCTGCTGGAGCTGGAGGAGAAAACCGTGAAGGAAATCGCCGACCTGACAGGATGGAGCGAGGCGAATGTAAAGGTGCGCGCCTTCCGCGCGAGGGACGCGCTTCGCAAAATTTTAACAATCAACAAGGATCTCACACCATGAATTCACCGGAAGACAAACTGGACCAGCTGTTCGCGGCCGCGCGACGGGCAAAGCCCGAGACGGCGCGGGAGGAATTCGCCTTTGAGACCCGCCTGACGGCGCGCATCCGCGCCGAGCGCGGGCGCGAAATCCCATGGCTGGCGTTCTCCTGGAAACTCACACCCCTTTTCGCCTGCACCGTCCTGATGCTGGGCGCATGGTTCGCCGCGACTTCCACCACCGACCCGATGGATCTCGCCTCCGCCCTCTCGGGTGGAAACGAGGAGGCCATGCTGGCCCGCTATCTCACCACAACCTACTGACCACCATGAAAAACTGGAAACCCATTGTTGGCGCCTGTTCCATCTTCCTTCTCGGAATGATCGCGGGCGGATTGATCACGGCCAAGGCCATTCAAACACGCATCCGCAACGTCATGAAAGGCGGGCCCGACGCCATGGAGGCGCTGGTCGTGGACCGGATGAGTTCCGTGCTGGGTCTCGACGCCGCGCAAAAGGAAAAGCTGCGTGTGATCGCACAGGACTCGCACGGCAAATTAAAACAGTTGCGCAAGCAGGTGGATCCCCAGGCCCAGGAGGTGCTGGCCAGGACCGAAGCCGACATCCGCGCGATTCTCACGCCTGAACAGAAGGAGAAATTTGAGAAGATGGTGGCCGAACGCAGAAATGCCTGGGGCCAATTGAAGTAAGTGTAGCCGCGTTCGCAAGAACGCGGAGGGAGGGCGGAGATCCACGTTCTGGCGAACGTGGCTGCGGAGCGTGGCTACACACTCACGGCTTGCCTCCGCACGACGAGCCAATCAAAGTGGGGTTGTGACGGAGGAAACAAACAACAGATCCCTTTTTCGCCTCGCGCTGGCCGTATGGGTCGCGGCCACGCTGCTGCGGTTCTGGAATGTGGAAGCGTATGCCGGGCTGACTTTTGATGACGTGGCGTACGCCACCTCGGGCCGCGACATGCTGCTGGAGGGGCATGGTCACTGGTCTGATGCGTTGCGGCCGGTTGCCGCGTGGTTCGTTGCAATATTCCACAAATTCAACAGGATCACGGTCGTCAATGTCGGGATCGCCTTCGCCACTCTGCGCTCGCTGGGCGAACTCTTCCTGGTTCTCGCGGCGCGCCGATTTTTCCCCGCCATGCCGTGGTCACCCTTGTGGGCGGTCGCCCTCTCCTGCGCGAGCTTCCTTGGCGTCAGCTACGGCAAGCAACACCTGGCCAGCCTCCTCTGCACGGTCCCGCTGGGCCTCTGGCTGTACGCCCGTTACCTCGAGAGCGGACGCATGCGCGACTGGATCATGTGCGCGGTTGCGAGCGGGCTCGTGTTCCTCTCGCACTACAACACCATCGTCGTGCTCGGGCTCATGCTCGCGCTCGAAATGCTGAGGCTCCTTCTCGTAAAAAATCCATGGAAGCGCGTTGCGCTCATCGGCGTCACAGGCGTCGTCACATCGTTCGTCACGGTGATGATTCTCGGAAAGGTGAGCTACGGACATTCAAGCTGGGGCAGTTATCTCGTGAACGCCTGGCACCAGATCGCGTTCAACCAGGTCCGCCAGGAGGCGCATCTCTCCGACGGCTTTCTCGCGGCATTGATTTCCTGGGAGGGAGCCACTTTCGCAGTTTATCTGGTCTCGGTGGCATGGTGGCTGAGGCGAATGTGGAATAATTCCGCGGAACGAAAACTCATCGCACCCGTTCTCGTGCCTGTTCTCGGCTGCGCAATGATCGTGGCCCGGATGAATGCGGGCTTCCTCGGTTTTCCACGGCTCTATGTTTTTGCGCTGCCGTTCGCCTGGTTGCTGGGCGCGGGATTTCTCTCGCATTTCACGGCGCGGATGCTGGATGGAAAATCGCCTGCCACCACCCGACGGATCGCCTGGCTGGTCGCCGCGCTGGCGCTTCTCATGGACGGGTCGCACCAGGCGATGGCGCGGCGGCTCGCGTGTCCGAACGCGGCGATGGAGGCTTATATTTACGCGCATCCCACGGAAAAGATCGCGTCGTGGGCGGGCAACCCGCACCTGGCCACCTTCTGGTTCCGCGAAGCATGGCGGCCGGTTCTTTTCACCAGGGAGGAAGGCGAGGAGGAATGGAAGCGTTTCGCGGCCGGCAAGATTTCAAAAAAAATCCCCCCGGAATTGTTGCGCGCCGATCACGCGGTGTACCTGCAACGCCCCGACCTTGCGACCGTCTGCGACCTCGTGGTGCTGCAAAGCTGCAGCATCGGAACGCTCCGCCGATGCGACGCGCTCATCCTTCAAAACACGCCCCGCGCCCGGGTGATCGATTTTTACAATGGCGCAGCGCTCAGCGTCCCCCTGTTGTCCGAGGATGGCGTGCTCGACACCCCGGCCGACTTCAATGAATCCACCGCCCTCCCCTTCGTCCGCCTCTATGATTTGCGGGGCCGATGAAATCCTCGTGCCTGATGATGGCGAGTCAAGATGCGCTTTCATCTTTTCCGCGCGAACGATCCCGAAGAAAATAGCAGGCGAGCGGGACGAGCAGGGAGCCGACGATCATGTTGAGACGCCAGTACGTTGCGTTGTAGTGAAACCAGATTCCATCCGTGGCTCCATCCGACACCACGCTCTTGGCCATGATCAGCAGGGCGCATAACAGGAAGCTGATCATGATCATTAAAAGCGCCAATTTTTGACCCTTAATCTTCCAGTTGGTGAAGATCGCGACAAAAAACACCCCGAGCAAGGGGGCGTACATGAAGGACACCACTTTGAATCCCAACCAGAGCAGGTTTTCAAAACTGCCTATTGCGATCGCAGAAATCATCATCAACAGGCCGAATCCAATGAAGGCGATTTTGGATGCGCGGACGTGATGCGATTCGCTTTGATGCTTTCCCCAGAACGGCTTGTAGAAATCCACAACGAACGCCGTTGCCAGCGAGGCCAGCGCCGAATCGGAACTTCCCATCGCCGCCGAAGCCACCGCCGCCAGCAGCAACCCGCGTAATCCCGCAGGCATTTCCGTTACAATAAAACGCGGGAATATATGGTCGTTATCCGTCATCCCCAATACCAGCTCGGGGTGCACCTGCGCATACGCATAAAGCGCCACGCCAATGGAAAGAAAAAGGAAGGTGACGGGGATTGAAATGAGCCCGGAGAGCATCAAGCTCCAGCGCGCCTTGCGGGGATCGCTGCAGGAGAGCAACCGCTGAACCATGTCCTGATCGGTGCCGTACGCCGCGCTGGATTGGAAGAAGCCCCACGTCGCGATCAGGAAGAAGAGCCCGAGGTTCGTCGGTTTGAACAGTTCCAGAAAATTGAACTTGCTGTACTCCGTGCCATCCGGGCGGACCGCGTGCTTGCCGATTTCAATGATCTTCGGAACGCCGCCCGGTACATGATTCACAATATACACGATGGCGATGATCGCCCCGGAAATCAGCAGAATGAACTGCACCAGGTCCGTCCAGGCAATCGCCCGGCCTCCTCCCACGGTGGTGTAAGTCAGGATGATCCCGATCACAATCACCACGCACCACTTGTAGGAAAATGCATCATTGCTCACCACCTCCAGCACCTTGGCGACGGCCACGATGCGCACGGAGGCCGCGAGCATCCGCGCCACCAGAAAATATCCCGAGCAGGTGGTGCTGGCGACACCTCCAAATCGGTGGGCGATCAACTCGTAGATCGAAGTCACCCCCATGCGCTGAAACACGGGCAGGAAACAAGCGGCCACAAAAATCGTCGCAAGAATGTCCCCCACGCTGCTGAACAAATAGCGGTAGTCCCCGCCATAGCCTTCCGCGGGTGTCCCGATGAATGTGAGGGCGCTGATGATGGTCGCCATGAAACTGGCGGTGGTCACCAGCCACGGGATGGAGCGTCCCGCAAGAAAATAATCCGCCGTCGTCTTCGCTGAACGGTGCGCGGCCCACCAACCGATGGACCCAAGGAGCACGAGATATCCGACCAGGATGCTGATATCGAGCGGACCAAGATGGAACATTGCCTTCACAAGCTCATTCAAACCACGCCCCTTGCCCCGGTGCAAGCGCGCAACCCTGGATTCAGCCTTTCCTACACACCGGGCTTCTGCAGTAGTTCAATCATCTCCGCATGGCCTTCGCGGACGGCGTAATCGAGGGCGGACATGCCCTTGCTGTTCTGGATGTTCAGGGAAGCTTTTCGGTCCAGAAGCATGCGCGCAATCGCAACATTGCCGCCTTGCGCCGTCCACATCAGCACGCTCTTGAGACTGTTGTCCCGCGCACTCGCGTCGGCGCCCTTGGACAGCAGAAATTGCGCGATCGCCTCGTTTCCCCTGCTCGCAGCCAGCATCAGGGCGGTCAGCCCATCATCCGTGCGCGCTTCCAGCTGGGCCTGGTGGGTGACCAGCGCCTTCACCGCGTCAACATGGCCATTCCATGTGGCGATCATGATGGGCGTCCACCCCATCCCGTACGGCTCGTTCACGAGGGTGGATTCCTCCTTCAGAAGCATCCCTAGCGTGGCCACGCGCCCATCGGTGACGGCCCGCAGCAGCGCGCCGTGTGTGCGGGAAATCACCGTTACCTCCGACGGCGGCAAAATCTGGCTGGTGGATGCAGGGGCTTCCACCACTCCGTCCCCGGGCGGCTCGGCAGGCGCAAGACCCGACCCCCCAAGGTAGCTTTCAACAAGCTGTTCGGCCTCAGGATATTCGAATGCCTCATGCGAAAGCATTTCCACGTTCTCATGATGATCGCCCAGTTGCACCTGCACCTTGCCCTGCGTCAACAGCGGCATCAGGATGCTCGCAAGCCACCCGGCATCGGAATCGCTCAACGCAAGCCATTCGGCAACCTTGACGTCCAGCGGCATGGATGTCGTCGTCCCCGCCAGCGAGGCGTTCTCGTGTTCACCCCTGCCAGTGGATACGGAGACAAAAATGTCCCGCGCCTCTCGATGTTGCGAATTGTCCATGGTCAATCAATGGTTCTGCAATTGCATGAGCCTCCCCATCAAAATCCAGGACGCATTGTTTCGCAAGGCTTTTCAGCCCGTCCGCGGCTCATGTCCAACATTTCTTTTTTCAAGACTGACTTTTCCTTTTCGGACTGCTTCGATCCCACGACGCCACGCCATGAAACTTTGCAACACGCACGCCGAAATTTTTGCACCGGACCGGGTCAGCCCATCCACCGCCCTGGCGCGCACGACGCACATGGGGATCGGCGCGCACCAGGATGATCTCGAATTCATGGCGCTTCACGGGATCCTCTCCTGCTTCCAGCGCGAGGACCGGTGGTTTGCCGGAGTGACCGTCACCGACGGGCGCGGCTGCGCGCGCGCAAACGAGTATGCGAAATATTCGGACAAGCGGATGATGGCGGTGCGGCGCAAGGAGCAGCGCAAGGCGGCCGTCGTGGGTGAATATGGCGCGATGGTTTCCCTTGATTATTCCAGCGCCGCGATCAAGGCGCGCGGAAACCGTTCGCTGGTCGGAGACCTCAAGGCCCTCGTCTCCGCCGCCGGACCCGACTTCATTTACACCCACAACCTGGCCGACAAGCACGACACGCACCTGGCGGTCGCGATCCCGGTAATCCAGGCGCTGAGGGAACTGCCGAAGGCGAAGCGGCCAAAGGCGCTCTACGGCTGCGAAGTCTGGCGGAGCCTTGACTGGATGCGCGATGAGGACAAGACGGTGTTCGATGTAAGCGCCCGCGAAAATATAAGCGCATCCCTCATGGGCTTGTTTGACTCCCAGATCAGCGGCGGCAAGCGTTACGACACGGGCACGCTGGGACGCAAACGGTCGAACGCAACCTACTTTTCATCGCATGCCACCGACCGTGCCAGGCTGTTGGAATTTGCAATGGACCTCACTCCTCTCATCCACAATCCCAACCTCGACATCGCCGCGTACGTGTGCGAATACATCGAGCGGTTTTCAACGGACGCGCGCGCCCGGATCGCGAAATTTCTCCCCAGGTAATTTCGCATCCCCTTTCCCCTTCCCAATTCTTCATTTTTCATTCTTCATTTCCCCCCATGGAAGTCATCATCAAACGCAGCTCCGTCGAAGTCTCCCACCTCGCAGCCCGCATCGTCGCGCACCAGGTGAAAAGGAAACCGGATTCCGTGCTGGGCCTTGCAACCGGGGCCACACCCGAACTCATGTACTCCAGCCTGGCCCACATGCATCGCGATGAAAAACTGGATTTCAGCCGCGTCACCACCTTCAACCTCGACGAGTACGTCGGGCTCGCCGCGAACCATCCCCATTCCTACCACCACTACATGGAGACGAACTTTTTCAGCCACGTGAACATCCCGAAGGAAAGGATCCACATCCCCGACGGGCTGGCGAAGGACATTCCCGCGTCCTGCAGGGAATACGAGGCCGCGATCCATGCGGCCGGTGGCATTGACCTCCAGGTGCTCGGGCTCGGCACGGACGGACACATCGGTTTCAACGAGCCAAGCTCGTCGCTCTCGTCGCGCACACGCATCAAGACGCTCACCGAGCAAACCGTCGACGCCAACCGGCGCTTTTTCTCAAAGGGGGAGAAGGTTCCCCATCACGTCATCACCATGGGCGTGGGCACGATCCGCGAGGCGCGCTGCTGCATCCTGATTGCCTATGGGGAAGGCAAGGCCGACGCCGTGGCGCGCATGGTGGAAGGCCCGATCACCGCCATGGTCCCGGCCTCCGTGCTCCAGCTCCACGAAAACACCATCGTCATCGTGGACGAGGAATCGGCAAGGAACCTGGCGCGCCGCGATTACTACCACTTCGTGTACAACAACAAGGTCGCATGGCAGCGGTATGAGTGAACGTGGCTCATGAAAGGCACCAGTTTGGCCCGTTTTACGCACCGCGTTTTCTCTCTTGTAGGAGCCGCTGACAGCGGCGACCGGAAGAGATCGGCATGCGCGAAGATCGCCGCTGACAGCGGCTCCTACAGGACCAAACAGCTGCCATGAAAGTCCTCATCGTCCGTCTTTCTGCAATCGGCGACGTGATCCAGGGCATCCCCTGCCTCGTGGCGCTGAAGGAAAGTTTTCCCGACTGGCAGATCTCATGGCTCGTTGAGGAAACCAGCGCGCCCCTGCTCGAAAATCATCCCTGCCTCTCCAGGCTTTTTGTCCTGCGCCGCGACTGGAGAAAAAAAGACGGGGTGACCGCGACGGAGGCGGCCGAAGGCGCGTCCAACTACTGGTCGGTGTTGCGGGAAATCCGACGCGAACAGTTTGACGTGACGATCGATTTGCAGGGGCTCTTCAAGAGCGGGCTCTGGACATGGCTGAGCGGGGCGCCGCGCCGCGTCGGGCACAACAAAACGCGCGAACTCGCGCACTGGTTCCTCAACGAATACGCCGGCGACCGCCCCACCTTCGATCCCGCGTTTCCCCTGGTGGAACGTTACCTCGAGCCCGCGCGTCATCTCGGGGCGGATGTCCGTAAAGGCCGTTACCTGCTGCCTCCCTCGTCAGAAAAAACACGCGTGGAGGCGGACGCATGCATGGGAACATCCCCGAAGCAACCCGTCATCGCGCTTTGTCCGTGGAGCGTGTGGCCGAGCAAGAACTGGCCCCTCGAACGATGGAGGGATGTGGCCCTCGATCTCGCGAAAGATTTTCGAATGCTCCTCATCGGGGCGCATTCCGATCTGCCGGCGTCGGAGATTTTTTCCGCCGTTCCCAATCTGATCAACCTCGCCGGCAAAACCACCCTGCCCGTGCTCGCGGAAATTTTCCGCCGGTGCCGCGTGGCCGTCGGCCCGGATTCCGGCCCGCTTCATCTCGCCAACGCCACGAACGCGCCGCGCATCGTCATGATCTTCGGCTCCACGTCGTGGCGCCGCTCGGGTCCGCGTGGCGAGGGAAACAAAGCCATTTCACTCGATCTCGAGTGCCAGCCCTGCTTCGAGCGCGTATGCCCGTTGGACCACATGAACTGCCTCAACACCCTCGATGCCTCACGTGTGATCCAAGCGGTGCGGGAGGTTACAGACATCACGCAGCGTTCAGCATGAACCATGTTTTTTATTCAGAGGACGTGTTTGTAGGAGCCGCTGTCAGCGGCGACCGGGAATCAGGGTGTAGCCCGGCCCTTCCCTTGGTCCCGGTCGCGGCTGACAGCCGCTCCTACATCCTGCAGAGTTGAGAAATGAACCCGCCGCCATTTCACGCATTCGACTTGCAACACCTGATGGCGCTTGCGGTTTTGACAACGCTGGGCTGCATGCTCGTGTGGATGGGACGCCGATTCGATCCCGACTCTCGTCGCATCGTGGCCCGCGTGCTGGGAACACTGCTGCTTTTGTATGTCATCGCTTCCTACACCCGCACCGGATGGCTTGGGACTTTGAGCTGGCGGGATTCGCTTCCGCTGCATCTCTGCAACTGGGTGATGGGCGCATGCATCATCACGCTTTTCCGTCCCAACGCCCTCGGTTTCGAGATCGCGTACTTCTGGGGCATGAGCGGCACGTTGCAGGCGGTCATCACGCCTGACCTGCACGATGGGTTTCCGTCATGGAAATTCATCCAGTTTTTCTGGGGTCATGGCGGCTCCCTGCTGGCCATCGTCTTCATGGTCGCAGGACTGGGATTGCGCCCACGCAAGGGCAGCGTGATGCGCGCCTTCATCGCGATCAACGTTTACGCCCTCACCGTCGCCGTCCTCGACGAGGCCTTCCACTGGAACTACGGCTACATGTGCGCCCCCCCGACCCAGCGCTCGCTGATCAACCACCTCGGCCCCTGGCCATGGTACATCCTGGGAATGGAAGCCGTGGCGTTCGCAAGTTTTCTCCTGCTCGCCGCGCCTTGGAAGTGGATGGATCGCTCCGCCCAATCATAGGCGTTGGCCCTTCTTCGATGCTGATCTCCAGTATTTCCAAATGTTCAAAATTGACTTACAAACCGATCATGAATGATGCCACCAAACGTTCGATTCTTCGCTGGATTCACATTATCTTTGCCCTTCCCATATTCGGTTACATTTATGGGCCGCCTTCGGAAACGGTGCAATACCTCCCCTATTTTCGGTTTATCTACTTTCCGGCGGTTGTCCTTTCAGGACTTTGGATGTGGAAAGGCCAGGCCCTTCGACAACTCATTTCGAAAATCGGAAAGAAATGAAATCCCAAAAATTCAATTCATTTAGGATGGATTAGAAACGTGTCAGGCCGAAACCCGTCAAATCTGAAAATCCTGGTCGCCGGGAGCGCCTGTGCGTTTTTTCTTGGGGATGATCTGCAGCTCGGTGGCCTGGTACATCACCAGTGAGTTGGGCGGGATGGATTGGGTGATGAACACGTTCGCGGCAATCGTCGAGCCTTCGCCAATCACGGTGTCGCCCCCAAGGATCGCCGCGCCGGAATAGATCGTCACGTGATCCTCCAGTGTCGGATGCCGTTTCTTTCCGCGCAATTCCTGCACGGCTGAAGTCGAACGCGCGCCCAGCGTCACGCCGTGATAGAGCTTCACGCGGTTTCCAATCACCGCCGTCTCCCCAATCACCACGCCTGTTCCGTGATCAATGAAGAAGTGTGAACCAATCTGAGCCCCGGGATGGATGTCGATGCCGGTCCGCGAATGCGCCCACTCGGTCATCATGCGCGGGATCAGGGTCACGCGGGCTCGATACAGCAGATGCGCCATGCGCTGCACGGCGATCGCTTGCAGGAACGGATAGGCGAGGATGATTTCGTCCGGGCCGATGGCCGCCGGGTCGCCATCGCACGCGGCCTGCACGTCCAGCGCGAGCTTGTGACGCGTTTCCGGGAGGCCCGCCATGAATTCATCCGTGACCCGCTTGGCTTCCGCGGCGGGATGCGCCCCCTCGCTGGAGGCGGGCTTGTACTCAAGGCTCTTCTGGATTTCGTTGCGCAAGCGCTCGGAGACCGAGGTGATCATCTGCGACGCAAAGAAATGCGCCTGGTCGGATCGCATGGCGGCGCGGTCGTAGAATCCCGGAAAAACGATGCGGAGAAGGTCACGGATGATTTCCGTGATCGCCTCGCGCGAGGGCAGGTTCACGCCGTCGAGGTGATTGATCCCCCCGACGTCGCGATACGAAGCCAGAATGCTTTCAACAAGTTTCGAGTCAGCCATAAACGCGGAGTATGGCGCAGGAGTGCGGGAGTTGAAAGTTGAATGTTAAATGCTGAAGGTAGGGCGTGCTCGCCGAGCGCGCCGTCGTTCTCCATCGAGATCCCACGTTCACTTTCCACGAGCCACCGTTTCGGCGCGTTCGGCGAACGCGCCCTACCTCGGATCCATTACCAGACAAGCTGCAAATCCCGCTGGAGTTTCTCCAACGCATCGCGCGCCGGCTTGAGATTCGGATCAAGGGCCAGTGCTGCTTGCAGGTGTCGGATGGCTTCGGCCGTATGACCTTGTTGTGCCAGCAGGAGGCCGAGATTGCAGTGGGCCTCGGCATAATCCGGCTCGAGCTTCAACGCGAGGAGGAAAAGCTCCACGGCCTGTTCAATTTTGCCCTGCCGGATCAGCGTGATCCCGATGTTGTTGAACACGTGGGGGTCATTCGGCTTTTCCTCCAGTGAGCGTGCATAGCAGATCATCGCCTCGTCCAACTTTCCCTGCTGGGTGAGGGCAATGCCCATGTTGCAGAGGATGTCGGGATCGTGCGGAAGCACCCTCAACGCATCCCGAAAGACGCCAACGGCTTCATCCAGTTTTCCGGTCCGGACCAGCGTGTTTCCAAGCTTTGAAAATGCGTGCGGGTCTTTGGGCTTGATTTGCAAGGCGATCCTGAATTGTTCGAGAGCCATGTCCACCCTGCCCTGGCGCAAATAGGCGGTGCCCACGTTGTCATGGGCCAGATAGTTTTGCGAAGTGACGGCAATCGCGTGCTCAAAGAGGGTGATGTTGTTGTTCCAGTAGCCCAGCTGCCACATACTGACCGCGAAACACAGAGCCACGGTCAGCGCACCGGCCGCCCTCGACCAGCCTCCGATCCACAACGGGACACCCCAGGCTGCCGCGATCAGGAGACCGATCATGGGAAGGTAGGTGTAACGGTCAGCGCTTGTGATGTTGTTGAGTGCGACGTACGGCACAAGCATGATCACAAACCAAAACCAGCCGGTGAAAAGAAAGGGCGCCCGACGGCTCCATCGCAGGACGCCCCATGAAATCAAACCCAAGACCACGGCGGAGGCGATGATTTGTGCCGCGGGAAGTCCGTTCTCCGGGTAGGGATAATAAACCGCGAGCGGGTGTGGCCAGAACATTTTTCCAAGGAAGATTCCGTACGAGGCGCACACCTTGCCCAAGGTTGTTGCAGCCGACCCAAACCCCAGGTCTGTGTTTTCTGAACGGTAGAGGGTGATCACAAAACTTGCGACGATCAGCAGGAACAATGGAATTTTCTTTGCGATGGGCCGCAGCCACGAACGGAGATTTGCTGCATCGAGACGAATTCGGCCAAGCGGCCAGTAATCGAGCAGAAGCAGCACGAAAGGAAGGGTGACTCCCACTGGCTTGGACATGAGACCCAGAACGAAAAGGAAAAGCACGAGCGCGTACCGCCGGGCCGAAGGTCGCTCCGCGTGGTGGAAATAAGCCAGGATGGTCAGCATCCAGAAAAGCCCGCTCAGCATATCCTTGCGCGCCGTCACCCACGCCACGGGTTCGACGTTCAGCGGGTGCAGTGCGAATATCGCAGCCACCCAGAAGCTTTGCGCCGTCGTCCCGGACATCCGCCGCACAAGGCGAAAGAGCAGCAGCGTGTTGATGACATGCAGCGCCAGGTTCATGAGGTGGTGCGCGCCGGGGTTCAATCCGAAACACTGGATGTCGAGCATCCTCGAGAGAAATGTCACGGGCTGCCAGTAATCGGCATGGGGCGACTGGAAGAGCAGCCCCGCGCTGAAGGCCCACGCGATTCCATCGCCCGTCAGGCCGTGGCGGATGTGGGGGTTCTCGTACACATACACATCATCGTCAATGAGAACAAAATCCATGCCACCGACCCGCCAGAACACGATGAGCGTGAGCGCCGCCAGGAGCAGGCAGGCGATCCAGTCATTGCGCGAAACCTCCTTTCCCTTACCCGCAATCATGATCAACCTTGCTCCACCAGTCGAGCGATGCCTGCCGCATCCATGCCGGCTATGCCCAACTCGGACGCGCTGGGGCCTTCCGTCCAGTAGTCACGGCTGAAGGCTGTCCCGCACATATCAATCAGCCCTCGTGTGACGGGCATCGGGACGCCGAGCTGTTCAGCCATGGCTGCGAGGGGCACGAACGCGAATGGAACATCCTCATGCACGTAGCGGATGCCTGGGCCGCCCCGCCGCTCGATTCCGCCCTGGGCCTCAATGGCGCGGAGACCGGCCAGTGACAAGTCGGATGCCATCGCGAGTCCACCCGTCCCCGCTCCAAGGATGGCGATTCCTGTGCTCATTTGAAGTCCTTGGTCATCATCGAATTTGCATTTCGTTCCGATGACACGGGTTGGGAATTTTCCGCATTACGAGCTCGCCTTGGGTTTTTTGTCTCCCGGAAACTCGACCAAATTAAGCGTATCCTCCTCATCACTTTGCACGGTTACACTGATGTCGTCGCCGATCCGAAGCTTCTTGATGGATTCCCTCTGGGCTTTTGTCGTGGAATTCTTGCCGTCCGCGTCCTTGGAATGTGAAACCCTGATTCTAAACTCCATTCCCATTTCGCCCCTCGGATTGGAGGGATGACTGCTGATCTTCAGAACGAAGCTATGGCCATTCTTCTCGTCTTTGGAAATGACACGGCCGTACAGGGTGCCCTTGAAACTCTTGAGCTCCTGCGGCAGTTTTTCGGAAATCGAGACGCCTGCCGCCATCGCGTTGCCGGCGATGCACAGTGAACCAAGCAAACACAAACTGCTCAAGGCGAGCGTCTTGATGCGCATAGATTTTTTACTTTTCAGGGTTTCATTTCGCTGCCGGGTGACGAGATGCAAGCCGAAGGAATCGCCAGGCACCACCGAAGGTGATGCGCCGGAATTTTTCCCCACAGCCTTCATATCCCAACACGCTCTCATGCCCGGGGTTGGAAAACAACTGGGAAAATGCAAATGCCACATTCCCCGCCACGGAGAATTCGCCGGGCCTCCATGCCCGTCGATCAGTGCGCAGGAGCGGGCCCCTTGCCGTCTTGTGCCTTTTGAGCCTCTTTGCGGCCAATCTCTGCGTTTGGTGCATGGGAATTTGGCCGCGAAGAGGCGCAGGAAGCACAAGTATGGACGGCATGATTCGGTGCTTTCATTTCTTGAGTCTTCCACGGAAAACAAAGCCCAGAATTGGAAGCGAAACCAATATCCAGAACAACCAGCCAACGAATAGCTCGACGGATGTGGGTCCCGATTGGTCCAAAACGCCGTAGTAATGGTAAATCCACAACGGACGAAATAATGCAAAAAGCATGACCGATATGATCAGAAACTCGCACAGTATGAATACGGAAAAGCGGAGAGAAAACAGGTTGGAATCCCAAAATGTCATGCGATGTGGAAATAACAGGGGCAATCCAACAAATCCAATCCAGGGAAGCGCCAGGACATAGGTCGTGATCCCATGATTTTGGATCCAAAACGCCGAAAGCATGGGCACACGAGTGGGAGGGTGAAGTGCCTGATAATGAATTCCTGCCTGCCAAAAGCTGACATCGAAAATGTTCCCGATGAACAAGATCAGCAACAGTGAAATTGTGTAAGCAGCAACCTGAAGGGCTTTACTCATGAATCATCTTTCATCGAACAACGTTCAGGAGCAGGAGCAAAAAATGGCGCGGCTATTTCTTGTCACCTGAATCCTTTGATTCGGAGCTCTCTGTCTGTTTTGATTCTGATACCTCATGTGGCTTCGAGTCCTTCTTGCCGCAGAGACGGATTTCGAATCTCACGATATCGGCTAGGAACGTTTCCTGGAAAGGCTTGAGTTTCTGAAGATCGGAAAAATAATTTTTCGCATCGTTAAAGCGGCCCAAGCGCCGAAGAATCTCACCCTTCAGGAGTTGCGCCGTCTGGTATGAGTTGTCCTCATCAGCGGCTTTCCGCGATGCCGCCTTTGGCTGCTGGGGCTCCTTGAGAAAGCTTTCAAAATGCTGGAGGCTTCGATTCAGATCATCCTCCAGTTTCGTTCCATCGGATTCCTCCTGCCAAGATGCCTTCAGGAAGATGTGGCCGAGACCTAAGGAGTCTTTCTTGAGTCCTTCGTAAAGGAGCCCCAGAAGGTAGTACGAGGCCCGCCCAGTTTGGTTCTTGTAGGCATCGCCTTGAACGATCTCCCTGCACTTGGCCAGCTCCTCCGCAGGGATTTCCTTGTCGAAAAGAACGAAGTGGCATTTGGGACAGACCGGCACACGCCAAGGGGCAGCGGTCGGGCCAAGAGGCTTCAGGTCAAGGCGGCTGCCGAACTGAGTGCCAGAAAAATCCAGTTCGCATTTGAAGGTTTCTCTGCAAAGGGGACAGGTTTTCTCTACCATGCCGGATTTGTGTGCGTAGCCAGCACAGACGCTGAGCAGTACGACCATGACCGACAGTAAGCATTTTCTCATGTTTTCCTCCGAACGTCAATCGTCAGCCGGGACGCGTAGCGGCGTTGGCTGCACGAGCTTCGGCACGGTTTGAGGTTGAATTGCCATCTGAATGGGGGATTGCTTTCGACTTCGTCTGGACGACACAAAGGCTCTCACACCGAGCGGGATTAAACAGTAAAATATCCCCAACAACCAGCCCAATGCTACAACGGATTGCCATGGGCTCATACCATCGCGATACGCGAGGCCGCGTGTTGCTTCCACAAAGTAGTCTCCCAGCACGATCAAAATCCAAAATATCAACACTCCTCTGACAAACCAACGCCGTTTGTAGACCATGATGAAGGAAATAATTAAACCAAGTGACACAAGCACGCCTCCGATAATATCAAAAATAGTGCTCATGTCTTTATGCCGAACGTGGCGCTCAGCGGTGACCGCCCCGGTCATTTGCTGAGGCAGCGGGTTCGGCCTTTTGATGTGATGTTGCGGACAACGCGCGACGCTTGCCGATCTCATCGAAAATCTCCTCCAATCGATGCTGCCAAAACCAGAGATCAGGCCAAAAGGTAATCTTTGTGGGTATGTTGGGAAGCAGGTGGCGCAAAGCAAGACCAGTGTAGGTCCGGAAAAAGCGTCTGCACTCGCACTGTTCAACCGTTTCGAGTGCCTGATATGGAATAAAATGCCGAAAAATGCCTGCCGTGATCTGAATACCGTCATCATTGATACGTAACAACGCGGGATTGCACCAAAAGTGAACGACTGATCCCCCACAGTAAGTCTTTGACGTCATTTAGATTGCTGCCAGTATTTAAGAACTTCGGGTGAGGCAGCCCATGGTGGAGGAAGCGAACATTTGGCGAAAAAGGGCGATGACACCTCTGCGATGGCGGGAAACCATGGACCCTTCATGGTGGACAAAGTAATGCGGGGAGGAGGGGGAGTCAAATTGGAAAGGATGAAGGATGAGGGAGGAGGGATGAAACAGGGCGGCGGGAACGTCCAACATCGAACGTTGAACTTCCAACGTTGAAGGCGGAAAGAGGGGCGTGAAGGCAAAAGGCAAAGGGCAAAAGTTGGAGTGGGCGTGGAAGGCGGCGGGATTGGAATCGGAGGCTGATGGCTGGGCGCTGAAAGCTGAATGCGGACGGCTTCGCCGTAAGGCAGGAACGTCCAACATCGAACGTTGAATCCTCCTTCGCTAACCCGCGCTACGCCAGAGGCTTTGGCGAGGCGAGAGCTTCGGCGGACAGGCATTGAACTTTCAACAGGGAAAGAAAGGCGCAGATTTTTTGAGAATCACTTTTGCCAAGGCCTCATGGTCGGATTTTCACGCGGCGCCAGCTGCGTGAAAATCAATCCTGTAAATCCGTCAAAATCGTTTTGTTCCAAAAATCCTGTTCATCCTGTGAATCCTGTCAAAAAATCCGGATGGAAAAGGGACGGGCCTGCGGAGAATCTCCCGAAGGCCCGGTCGCGGCTAACAGCCGCTCCTACAGGAATTTCAGAGAGTGAGAACGAAGGCTGACGGCTGAAAGCTGACCACTGATCGCTCCTTCCCCCCTCACCCGCAGCCGGCGCTCCAGCCGCAATCGCTGCAGGCCATGCAGGAACCCGTCTGGCGAAGCTGACTGCTGCCGCACGCGGGACACTCGCTGTACTTCGTCATCGAAATGCTGGTGCGCGGCTCCGTCTTCGTGACAGCCACCGCCACGGCCGTTTTGACTCCACCCGTTCCCCCGTGCGAGTGACCGTTTCCGTTTCCCCGCGCGATACCATTGCCGGCTGCATGGGGAATGGCTTCGCGGGACGTGGACGCCGCCGATTCAAAATCGAGCCGCGTCTGGTTTTGCTCCGCATAGATGCGCTCGAGATACTTGATCACGTAATCCACCACCGACTCCGCCGTTGGAATCTGCGGGTTGTCCACGAAACCCGCCGGCTCAAACCGCGTGTGCTTGAAGCTCCGCGAAATTTCGGGGAACGGCATTCCATGCTGGATCGCCAGCGACAGCATCTTTGCGAACACGCCGGCCATGCCCGACACGAACGTGCCTTCCTTGTTCATCGTGAGAAAAATTTCGCACGGCGTTCCGTCCTCGTAACAGTTGACGGTAAGATAGCCCTTGTGCGCGCCCTGGATCGTGAACTGGTGCGTCTCGCCAAAGCGCCGCTTGGGCGGGCGGCGGCGCCCGTCCACCGGCGCCGCTTCCCTTTCGCGCAATTGTTTTTCCAGCTCCTCGATGCGCGCCTGCGCCTGCTTGAGTTGTTCGCCGGTGGCGGCCTTCGTTTTCGAAACCGCGCCCGTGGACATCGGGGCCACGCCCTTTGATCCATCCCGGTAGATCGCCACGGATTTCACGCCGTGTTTCCAGGCTTCGATGTAAACCTGCTGGATGTCCTCCACGGTCGAGCTGTTCGGCAGGTTGACCGTCTTGGAAATCGCGCCGCTGATCCATCGTTGCGCGTAGCCCATCATCTCGATGTGCGCCATCGGGCGGATGAACTGCACGCCGCGCCCGCATGGGTTTGCGCAGTTGAAGACATTGAGATGTTCCTCGCGCAGATGAGGCGCGCCCTCGATTGCAAAGCGCCCGCAGATGACATCCGTGGAGCGCGCAATCTCCTCCTCGCTGAAACCCAGCGCGGACAGCAGGTCGAATCCCTTCTCCTTGCACGCGTCGGGTTTCAGTCCGAGACGCTGCAACGCCTCCTCGCCAAACGTCCAGACCGTCGCCACATGCTTGAGCGAGGACGTGTTGGCCACGCCCTTCTCCAGCTTGTCGAGCTCCGCGTCGGTGAATCCCTTGGCCTTGAGCGAAATGCGATTGATCGGGCAGTCGCTCTTGAGCGTCATGGTCCCCGCCATGTAGGTGAACATGTCCTTCGCCTGCGCAGGCGTGTAACCGAGTTTCACGAGCGCGCGGGGCACCATCTGGTTGACGATCTTGAGGTAGCCGCCACCGGAACAGCTCTTGAACTTCACGAGCGCAAAATCCGGCTCGATTCCCGTGGTGTCGCAATCCATCAAAAAGGAAATGGTTCCCGTGGGCGCGATGACCGTCGCCTGGGCGTTGCGGTAACCGTGCTTTTCGCCCAAGCGAAGGCATTCTGTCCAGACTTCCTCGGAGACGCGGGCGTATTGCGCGAAAGCGGGATGGCTGCGTTTCGTTTCCTCCGCAAGTTTTGAGGCAAGCTCTCCATGCTTGCGGATCACGTCGAGCATTGGCTCACGGTTACGCGCGTAATCCGGAAACGGTCCCGTCACCGCGGCGATCTTTGACGAGAGCAGGTAGGCTTCACCCGTCATGATGCCCGTGATCGCGCCGACGAACTGGCGTCCCAGGTCGGAGTCGTACGGGATGGCGAGCGCCATGAGGAGCGCGCCCGTGTCGGCGTAACCGAGGCCGATGGTGCGATAGGTGTGGCTCATCTCGCAGATTTTTGCGGTAGGGTAGCTGGCGTTGTCCACAATGAGCTCCTGTGCGAGGAAGAACGTGCGCACGGCGGCGCGGAACGATTCAGTGTCGAAGCGGTCCTGCGCGTCGAGGAATTTGGTGAGGCGCAGCGAGGCGAGGTTGCACGCCGTGTTGTCGAGGAAGAAGTATTCGCTGCATGGGTTGGAGGCGTTGATGCGCCCCGCGTTCGGGCAGGTGTGCCAGTCGTTGGAAAGGTCGTCGTACTGGATGCCGGGCTCCGCGTTGTCCCAGGCGCTCTCGGCCATCTCGCGCATGAGGTCACGCGCGCGGAATTTCTCGCAGGGCTCGCCCGTCTTCACGTAGCGCGTCCAGAAATCGCCGTCCTTCTCCACCGCCTCCATGAAGTCTCGGGTGACGCGCACCGACTGGTTGGAATTCTGGAAACGGATCGTGTCGTGATAAACCAGCCCGTCCATGCTGCCTGGGAAACCGTGCTCGCGCGTGAGGATGCGGCCGATGTCCTCCTGCTTCTTCTTGGCCCAGACGAAATCGCGGATGTCGGGATGCGTGACGTTCAAAATATCCATCTTCGCCGCGCGGCGGGTCTTGCCACCACTCTTGATCGCGCCCGCCACGCTGTCAAAGATGCGCATGAACGAGAGAGGCCCGCTGGCCTTGCCGCCGCCCGAGACCTTTTCCCTCGAGGAGCGCAGCGAGGAATAATTCGTTCCCGTGCCCGAGCCGAACTTAAAGAGCCGCCCTTCCTTCACCGCGTGGTCGAGAATGCTCTCCATGTCGTCGCCGATGTCCATGATGAAGCAAGCGGAGCATTGCGGATGGTGGTAGGGCCCGGGCGATTTCACGGCCTTGCCGGTCTTGCGGTCAAAATAATATCCCGCGGCGTCCCCCTCGGAAACCTTGCGGTGATGCCACAGGCCGCAGTTGAACCAGACCGGGCTGTTGAACGCGCCGTACTGGCGGATGAGCAGCCACGTGAGTTCCTCCTCGAAGATCTGCGCGTCCTTCGCCGACGCGAACACGCGGTCCACGTCCTCGCCCCAATGACGCATCGTCTTCACCACGCGGTCAATCAGGTCGCGGATGGAATTCTCACGCGCGCCGGGGATGTGATGGTCGCCGTAAAAATATTTGCTCGCGGCGATCTTGACGGCGGTGGGAGACCAGAAATCCGGATGCTCCACGCCCTTCTGGACAAAGATGGTTTCGCCGCGGTCATTGACGATGGTGACATCGCTGCGTTGCCAGTTGATTTCGTCGTAGGGATGGACGCCCTCGCGCGTGAAGAAGCGGGGAAACACAAGGCCCTTGGGAGACTTTTTCGAGGGGGATTTGGATTTGTGCGGGGAAAGAGTGCTGGCTGCCATAAATGCTCCTGAGTGATGAAATCAAATTGAAAAAAAGTGTGGGAAGTGAAGATAGAATTTGCCGGACTGATGGCAAATCAAATCTCACTCCGATTTGACATGGATCAAGGATCCTGCACCGCCAGGGCTTACGCATTTGGGCTTGGCAATCATATCGGCCTGTCATTCTTGTGTTTCTTGCGCCTCTTCGCGGCCATATTCCCATGCACCGAACGCAGATATTGGCCGCAAAGAGGCACAAAAGGGCACAAGGCGGCCACCAAGCAGCTCCATAGCCACTTCAAATGCGTAAGCGCTGCCTGCACCGCAGCCGCTTTTCGCATTGGCTTGCACGTGAATTTTTGCAACCTTCCGTCTCATGGCAACTCCGTCACTCAAAACCCATCGCATCGGCATCATCGGCTGCGGTTGGATTTTGCCGTTTCATGTGAGCGCCCTTCAGAGCCTTGGCCCACGCGCAAAAATTATCTGGCTCGCCGATTCCAACCTCGAACGGGCTGAAAAGAGCGCCCGTTCCATCGGCGCCCGGGCCATCGCTGATTACCGCGAGGGTCTCAGCGAGGTGGACGCCGTCTTCATCCTCCTTCCACACCACCTCCATCATCCCGTCACGCTCGAATGCCTCAAGGCCGGTTGCGATGTTCTCGTCGAAAAACCCATCGCCATCACCCTCGCGGAAGCCGACGAGATGACCGTCACGGCGGAACGCCTCGGCCGCACGCTCATGGTCGCCTACCCGCACCGCTACCGCCCGTGCATGCAGCTCTTCAAGGAAGCGGCCCTCGGTGGAAAATACGGGCGGCTCTTCATGCTGGACGGGCTCATGGACGAATCGCTCCAGGGTTACGCGCTGGGCTGGATCGCAAAAAAAGCATTTCTCGGCGGTGGAGTCTTCTTTTCATCCTCGCCGCACATGCTCGACGTGATGCTCTGGATTGCCGGTGAAGTCCGCGCCGCCTCCATGGTCGGGACCAAGGCCGGAGCCGAGATGGAAGGCGAGGACACCGCCGCCTCGGTCATCAAGTTTCAAAACGGCGTCATCGGCGTCACCCGCCACATGTGGGCCTCCCCGAAATCCCGCATCTGGTTCACCATGACGGCCGTCTGCGAAAAAGCGCACATCACCCTCACTACAACCCCGATGGGCGACCTGGCGACGGAAGGATGTTCCTGTCCGTGGAAGACCAGGATCGTTGCAGTGGGCAAAACGGAGGAGGTCCTCCTTGATAACGATGAGGGACTCGATCTACTTCCCGAGGTGAAACATTTCCTGGATTGCGTGGACACGAAGTCGAAGCCACAGACCGACGGCCACACCGCGCGGAAAGTGATCGAGCTGGTCCTCAACGCCTACCAGGAAGCCGAATCCCGCAAAGCCAATCCATGAAAAAATGAGCAATCAGCTTTCAGCATTCAGCCATCAGCCCTCTGCGGCGCTTCACAGAAGCGCCTCTACATCCCACACACTTCAACTTTTGCCATTTGCCGTTTGCCCTTTGCCTTTTGCCTTCTCCCCCTCCGTGCCCTCCGTGCCTCCGTGGTTTTTCCCTTCCGCCACCTTCGACGTTGGATGTTCGACGTTCGATGTTGAAAGTTTCCGCCGCCCCTGATTCTGATTCTGAACACTGATTCTTCCCCGCCCTCATTCCAACTTCCTCAATCCATAAAGCATATGCCCAAGCCCTTCTCCAACAATCCGCACAAGGACGCCGATCGCCGTGAAATCTGGAACATCCTCATGACGGAGGATTTCGAGGGCTACTGTTCCGGCGATTTTTCAAAATGCAAAACACGCTTCGACGAGGATTTCTGCGGCTACAATGGAAACCAGTCCCTGAACCCCAAGGATTGGAAGGTCGATTTTCCCACGCTCGAGCCCTACGAAAAAATCTGGGTCCACTCCGCGAAGAACGACGTTCCGAAAAACCAGCCGAAGGAGGGCACGCTCATCGAATTTTTCGACCGCAGCGTCCGCCTGGACCAGATTTTGATCGGGGGCGACCGCGCCGCCGCGCACAAGACGTTCTTCGGCTCCACGCCGCTGAAGAACGGCGGCGAATACAAGATCGCATGGCAGACCATGTACTTCCTGCGCAAACGCAAGGACGGCTGGAAAATCACCGGCTTCGTCGGCTTCCTGCCGTATGATGGGAAGTAATTTTGCCTTTTGTGCCGGTGGTAGGGCTCGTTCGCCGAACGCGCCGTTGTTTTCCATTAATTCGCAAGTCCGATTCACCATCCCCCGTTCGGCGCGCTCGGCGAGCACGCCCTACCTGGAATCAGGAAATGTGTGTGAGTAAGAGTCTCCTCATTCAGAACGGAACCGTTTACGACGGCAACGGTTCGCCTGCGGTCCAGGCCGACATCCGCATCCGTGATGGCGCAATTTCCGAAATCGGCCCCCATCTCCCGCTGCGCGATGAAAAAGTCTTCGATGCGCAAGGGATGCTGGTCACGCCCGGACTCATTGATCTCCATGTGCATGCCTTCAGCGGCATGGGACAGTTCGCCGTTGATCCGGATCGCGCGGGGCTCAGCACGGGAGTCACCACGATGCTCGACGCGGGAACGGCGGGTTCGCTGACCTGGCCCGCATTTCATCGTCACATCATTCCCCACGCGGCCGAGGACATCTATGCGTTGCTCAACATTTCCATGATCGGCTGCCTGCAAGGCAACCCGAAGATGCCTCCCTATATGGGCGAGCTCAATGACATCCGCCATGCCGATGTGCCTTCCGCCATTGCCTGCATCAAAAAATTCCAAGGCCAGCATACCCGTCTCATCGGCTCGAAAGTCCGCCTGACAGCCGGGCTTGCGAACCAGCGCGTGGAAAACGAGCGGGCCGGTTTGCAGGGGGCGGTCCGGGTCGCGCGCGAAACCTCCACCTTCTGCATGGTGCATCACGCGATGTCGCAGATCCCGGCGGAAGAAGTTTTCGCGGCGCTTCAAACCGGCGACGTCTTCACCCACATGTATCATCCTCACGCCGACACGCCGTTTTCGGGGAAGGATGGCGCGCCATGCGACGCATTGCGACGGGCGCGTGACCGTGGAATTTTCTTCGACGTCGGCCACGGCATGGGCGCGTTCGGTTGGAAGATCGCCGAACCCGCCTGCCAGCAGCATCAATTCTGGCCCGACACGATCAGCACCGATCTTCACCAGTTCAACCTGGAAACCCCCGTCGTGGATCTGCCGACGACCATGAGCAAATTTCTTTATCTCGGCATGCCGCTGGAGAAGGTCATCCGTGCTGTCACGGGAATGCCCGCCATCGCCATGGGCATGGGAAACGTATTCGGCCGCCTTTTCCCAGGTCGTCAGGCTGACATCAGCCTCCTGCAAATCGAAAAAGGCTCATTCCCGCTCACTGACGTCGTCGGAGAAATCCGAACCGCATCCGAACGCATTCGCCCGGTGGCTGTCGTCAAAAAAGGCGTGCTCACGCATCTGGCATAAATTACTCTCATCCCCACGCCATGCCCACCACCCTTGAACCTCCTGTCGTTCCAGTCCGCAAACCGGGCTGGCTCAAGATGCGGATTCCCGGCGGAGCGGATTACTCGGCGGTGCGACGGCGCGTGGATGAACACCACCTTCACACGGTCTGCGAAAGCGCGAAATGCCCGAACCTCGGCGAATGCTGGGCGCGCGGCACGGCGACGTTCATGATTCTCGGCGATACCTGCACGCGGAGCTGTGGGTTTTGCGCGGTGAAGACGGGACGTCCCACCGAGCTCGATCTCGACGAACCCGCGCGTGTGGCGGAGGCGGCCCGTCTCATGGGGCTGGGTTACGTGGTGATCACTTCCGTGGCGCGCGACGAACTGTCCGACGGCGGCGCATCGGTGTGGGCTGCCACGATCCGCGCCGTGCGTAAGGCGCTTCCCCGTTGCCGGATCGAGACGCTCATTCCCGATTTCAAGGGCAGCGAATCGGCGCTTGCGACCGTGCTGGAGGCGAAGCCCGATATTTTGAATCACAACACCGAAACCATCCCGCGACTGCACAAGGTGGTGCGCCCGCAGGCGAAATACGAGCGGACACTGGAACTGCTCGCGCGCGCGAAGGCGCGGGGATTTTTCACGAAGTCGAGCCTCATGCTCGGCATGGGCGAAACAGAGGGGGAACTCGAAGCAGTTTTGCGCGACCTGCGCGCCGTGGACGTGGACATCCTCACGCTCGGCCAATACCTGCAGCCCACGCCGTCACACCTCCCCGTGGAACGTTACGTGACGCCGGATGAATTTGCCGATTGGAAAGTGCGGGCGGTGGGGATGGGTTTCAAGGGAGTGGAGTCCGGCCCCCTCGTCCGCAGTTCGTATCACGCGGATGCGACCTCGGCGGTGTTATTTCAGGATTGAGTCGAACCATGTCCACCCCTGACGTTCCACTCCCAAAACCCGCCGACCTGGCGGCATGGTCGGAGGCCATCAATGGAGCCTTGAAGCGCTATTCAGACAAGGATTGGAACTACAGCCGCATCTTCCTCTCTTCCTGTCCGCTGGCCGAAATCAACTCTCCTTATGTCTTGATGGTGGACTGGATTGACGTGCGTGGAAAGAAGGGGCAGGCCGCCTTCAAGACTTCACAGGACGAGATCACCTGGGGCGGACGTCACAGCCATGAGCTCGGAATTCTGGAAGTCATCAGCCTGCGCCTGAACCTGGCCCTTTCGGAAGTGACCACCGCCGATTTCTGGCATGGCATCCGCCCCGTCGTGCGCCTGCAGAAAAAATCGTCGTTGATTGATCTCGGCCAGACCCACGCGTTCTGGTACAGGGTTGACGAAGTGCAGGGCGAAGAATTTGAAAACCGGTGAATGATGAAATTATGAAGATTAAAAAAGGTGACAGGGAACAGGCGACAGGGGGCAGTTTTCGGCGGGCTATGTTGTGTGTGTGCGCGATGGGGCTCGCGGGCTGGCTCACAAGTTGCTCTTCGGCTCCCAAGACTTCGAACGGCTCAAAGAATGAAGGTGCGGCTGCCCCAACCGCGCGCTACGCGGTGGCTGAGGTTCAGATGGCGACTGACCTTGTTTTCGAGGCTGCGGAGGATTATCTGCGGAAGCATTACACGGTCACCTTCGTCAATCGCTCCATCTGGAAGCTTGAGATGAAGACGAAGACCCGCCTTTTTGAAATGAACCTGAGCCCTCTCACGACTGGGAAGACCGGGTTCACGGTTGGCGCCACGGTCATCTCGGACAACAGTCCCGATCCCGATGCTGCTCGCAGGATGGCCGACGAGATTCTCGCAGCCCTGAAAAATTCCCCCCAGCACGCCCCCGTCGTCCCGCTGAAAAGTTCCGCCTCGGAAACTCCTGAGCCGGCAAAGTAGAATGTCCTGTTCTGCTGGTGGTAGGGCGCGATCGCCGAGCGCGCCGTCGTTCTCCATTGAAATCACACATTCACTGTCCATGAGCACCGCTTCGGCGCGTTCGGCGAACGCGCCCTACCTCGGAAATTGTGCTTTCAAATTGCGCATGTCAAAACGTGTCACGAATCAGCTGAGCGGCCGTTCATCGAGATGAAGCAGGCGCGCCGCATTGCTTGCAAATACCTTGGCTTCCGTGGACGCATCCAGCTTTGCCTCCGTCACGTCGTCAATGCGCTCGGCGAGCACCTTCCAGCTGCTGAAGCCGAAATCCGAACCGAAGAGCACACGATCGGAACCGGCCATCTCAACCAGGTAGATCAGGTCGCCGGCGCGCGGGCCGCAATAGCAGACGTGAAGGTTCGGCATCTCCCGCAGATACTGGCCGGCGGGATAAACATAATCGGCCAGCCCGCCATGCCCCAAGACAATCGTCGCCTCGGGCACCCAGCGCGCCATCTGCGCAATTTGAAACGTGGTCGCGTACGGCGGAGTGCCGTCATGAAAAAGTACCGGCGCTCGGTGACGCGCGGCGCATTGCAGGAGGGCCGTCATCGTCTCGCGCGCCATCGAGGGCGCAAACGCCTGGAGCCAGTTGTGAAACTTTACGCCGCGGAAAATCGGATCGGCGAGGCAGCGCTCCAGTTCCTCCACGGCAGGCGGGCCGATCTTTGGGTCCACCGTGACAAAGGGCACGAGCCGTTTGGGATGACGCCGCGCGTATCCCGCCAGCAGGTCGTTTTCCTTCGGGCAATCACCGTAGAAGCCCATCATCGTGAAGATGCATGACACCTCCACGCCGCACTTGTCCATGCCCGCGAGAAACGCCTTCTCGTCCAGCAGCGGCTGGCGGAACCAGTGGGTTTGCAGGTGGGAGTGAAAATCAATGATTCTCATGGCAGGTTAAAAATTCGTTTCGCGTTGTCGAAGAGCATGGCGCGCAAATCCGCGGGCGTGACCTCGCAGCGTTTCATGGATTTCAACCCCGTGCCGTAGCGGTTGCGCGGTTCAGCGCTGCCGTACAACACCCGCGCCGCGCCGCGCTCACGGACGATCTGCTCCACAGCCTCGCTCCAGAGCATGGACGCATCGAGGACGAGGTTCGGGACATCGGCAACGACTCCCGGCAACTCGAACCACATGTCCGTGAAGCCGCCAAAGCCGGCGATGAATGTCATCCCCGGATATTTCCGCGCCACCTCTCCCAGCGCGAGGATGTCGGATTGCACGTACGTGCCGGTGTGAAACATCACGGGCCAGCGCGCTTCACCCGCCCAGTCCAGGATGGGAGTGACGATCGGGTCGGTCGGCATGAAGCCCTGGCGCGAGGGATGAAGAAAAACACCAACCGCACCGAGGGCGCGACACCGTTTGAGTTCCTCGATCGCCCGCGCGCCGTACCATGGGTTCACGGTCACAAGGCCGCGGATGCGGGGCGAGGCCTTGAGCACCCGGTCGTTGCCCGCCGCGTTGTCCACCACCAGCTCCGCGCCCACGGGGCGCGCGATGGCGGTTTCGACGCCATTCGCATCCATGCGCCGCAGGAGTTCCCCAGCCGCGAGCGACAGGTGAAGCTCCGTGCCCAGCATCGCGTGGCTGTCAATGATCGGATGGGGAAAGGTCATGTGAGTGTCTGCAAAAAAATAATTTATCCGTGCTCGGTATTTCGCGTTCGCCGTTCCGCGCTCCGCGTTCCATTCATCCCTGCCTCAACGCCTCACGCACAAGTTGTTCCACGTCGGCGGATGCGCCGAGCTTCCCCGTCGCCTCACGGATCGCCTTGTGCGCCTCCACCTGCTTGTAGCCGAGTGAAATCATCGCGAGGACCGCGTCATTCACCTTTTGCTCCTCGGGGCTCAACGCGTGCTTCGCGCTCGCCGCCTCCCATGCCCCCGCCACGCCGATCCGATCCTTCAGGTCCACGATGATCCGCTCGGCCGTCTTGCGCCCCACTCCCTTGATCTGTGAAAGCATCTTCACGTCGCCATTGACAACCGCCCCCTTGAACGCGGGCACCGAGCATCCGCTCAACGCCGCGAGCGCCGTCTTGGGGCCGATCCCCGAGACATGCTGCACGAGCAGACGGAATAAATCCCGCTCTTCCTTCGTCATGAAACCGAACAGCAGGTGCGCGTCGTCGCGCACGACCAGTTGCGTGAGAATCCGGATGGGCGACCCGGGCGGCGGCAGGCGGTCATAGCTTGAGAGCGGGATCTGCACCTCGTAGCCCACGCCGTTCACCTCCACCGTCACCTGCGTGGGGAGCGATTCGACCAGCACGCCCTGGAGATGCGTGATCATGCGATGCGAAGGCTGGAGTCAAATGAGAACATGCGGCGTTGCGCCAACTTGTAAATCGCAACCCTCGCTCAGGCAAGAAGGACATGCGCCTATTTGCCATTTTTTTTGGGTTGACACCTGTTCCGGGGGTGCTGAACCTCCGAATCAGACGCCTGAAACATATAACGAATCACGATTTTTAGCGGCTTGTTTGGTCATCGAGGCCAATTTTTTAGAATCATCCGCCGTCATGCAAACAATCACGGGCAAGGGCAGGGAAACAACCAGGGAACGCAAGACCCTGCTCCGCGCGTTGTTGATCGAGGAATCAGACAAGATGGCATCTTTGTTGCTGGGCGCCATCGAGCAAGGCGGTTTCAAGCCGGAAGTGCAGCGCGTGGATTCTGCGGCAGCCTTGCGCACCGCGCTCGAGGCCAAAACCTGGGACGTCATCCTCGCCGACTATTCCATGCCCGGCTTCAACGCGCTGAAAGCCCTCGAAGTTCTTCAACAGAGCGGGCGTGACCTGCCGTTCATCGTCATTTCCGGCAAGAGCGGCGAGGATTCCGCCGTCGCCGCCATGCGGGCCGGTGCCAGCGACTACGTGTTGAAGGAAAATCTCTCGCGCCTCATGCCCGCAATCGAGCGCGAAATGCGCGAGGTCTCCGAGCGCAGCCGCCGCCGAAGCGCCGAGCAACGCTTCCACGACCTCGTGCAAAGCCTCGACGCCATCGTCTGGGAGGCGGATGCCGCCACGGGCAAATTCACCTTCATCAACAAACGCGCCGAGATGGTGCTCGGCTATCCCGTGCGCGACTGGCTCAAGGATTCACGTTTCTGGTCGGACCACCTGCACCCGGAAGACCAGCCGCGCGCCACGGGAATGAAACTTCGCGCCATCCAGGAACGAACGGATTACAAGGACGAGTACCGCATGATCGCGCGGGACGGCAACACCATCTGGTTGCGCGATCGCGTCCATGTCGTCTGTGACGCCCGGGGCAAGCCGCAGCATTTGCGGGGCGTGATGCTCGACAGCACCGAGCGCAAGCAGCTCGAGCAACAGATCCAGCATGTCCAGAAAATGGAGGCCATCGGCCGCCTCGGGGGCGGCATCGCCCACGACTTCAACAATCTGCTCATGATCATCATGGGCCGCGCCGAGCTTCTCGCCCGGCACCTTCCGGTCGGCGAAACCAACCACGACCACGTGATCGAGATCAACAAGGCAAGCCAGCGCGCCGCCACCCTCACGCGTCAACTCCTCGCCTTCAGCCGGAAACAGGTCCTGTCCCCCCGCGTCATGAACCTCAACACGGCGATCACCAGCATGCGTGACACCCTCGCCAGCCTCATGGGCGAGCAGATCACGCTCTCCTTCCTCCTCGATGCCTCCCTCGGCAGCGTGAAGGCCGACCCGCGCCAGATCGAGCAGGTGTTGCTCAACCTCGGCACCAATGCCCATGATGCCATGCCCGACAAAGGGAGACTCACCATCGCCACGCGCAATCTCGATCTCGACAAGGGTGGACACTCCGAACAACCCGGCCTGCCGCCCGGCCGCTACGTCCGCCTCACCATCACAGACACAGGCTGCGGCATGGACGCGCAGGTGATGGCGCATCTCTTCGAGCCCTTCTACACCACGAAGGAAATCGGCAAAGGCTCCGGCCTCGGCCTCTGCAGCATCTATGGAATCGTCCATCAAAGCGGCGGCCACATCTTCGTCACGAGCCATCCGGGAAAAGGCACCTCGTTCAAAATTTATCTGCCGCGCGTGGAGGGTCCCATCGAGAAACACCTGGATGGCGACTCGCCCACCACGCCGATGATCGGCGATGAAACCATCCTGCTCGTTGAGGACGAGGAGAACGTCCGCAACCTCGTCCACGAAATGATCTGCATGTACGGCTACTTCGTGATGAAGGCGGCCCACGGCGACGAGGCGCTCCGTCTTTGCAACGAGCACAAGGGCCGCATCCACCTGATGCTTTCCGACCTCGCCATGCCCGGCATGAACGGCAAGGAACTCGCCCAACAAGTCGCCCGCCTCCGCCCCGAGACCCGCGTCATCTTCATGTCCGGTTACGCCAGCGACGCCATCCTCCCCCACAATCTATTGGAAAAAGACACCGTCCTCCTGCGCAAACCTTTCACCCCCGACGATCTCGCCCGCAAACTGCGGGAAGTGCTGGACGCACCGGTGAAAAAGTAAGGGGGCGGAGCAATCAGGAATCAGCTTTCAGCGATCAGCGGTCAGCGGTCAGCCCTCAATTCCCTGCGGCGCTTCGCAGAAGCGCCTCTACACACATCAACTTTCTTGTCCGCCGTAGCCTCGGCGAAGGAGGATGCCCTTTGCCTTTTGCCTTTTGCAATTTGCCTTTTGCCTTCTCTGCCCCCCTCCCTCCGCCTTCAACGTTGGAAGTTCAACGTTCGATGTTGGACGTTCCTGCCGCCCTGTTTCATCCCTCATCCTTCATTCTTTCCAATTTGACTCCCCCCGCTTCCCGCCTTACCTTGTCCACATGAAGGGTCCATGGTTTCCCGCCATCGCAGAGGTGTCATCGCCCTTTTTCGCCAAATGTTCGCCTCATCCACCATGGGCTGCCTCACCCGAAGTTCTTAAATACCCGGATAGGCAGAGAAAGTTCCACCTATCCCGGCCACACGCCTGAATCAGCCCGATCCCGATGAGCCAAAAACGCAACCGGCAGATACCCGCAAACTCCACGCCGCAGCCGGTGGTGGGTGGACCCGATTTTCCTGCTTTCTTAAATACCCGGATGGGCCGACAGATATCACCCTAAACAACGTTATGCTCAAGATTAAGAAACATTTGCTGACACTGCTGGTGGTTCTGACCGCGCTTTCCGCTTTGGCCTCCCAAGACGAATCATCGCCAAAGAAATATCAGCTCAAGCTAGAATTTACAGGACCAACGTACAAATGGCATCGCACTGTTGAGTTTAGAGAAGACTTTCACTTCTTCATGGACGATGCCCCAATCCAAGGAGCCATTACAGGATTTATAGCAGGCGTCATATATGAGAAGAAGGGGGCCGGGTATATTTCACTTACGATAGGCAAAACAATCGACAAGGGGGACCGCGATGCAGATATTGGCGGAGTGAAATATTTCAAGTTCCAAGAAAACAAGACCTTCGACGTACCTATGACCAGCGGCGATTTTAAAACATGTAAGGCGACGCTTGTCCCAATCAAATGAAGAAGCATAACAAACTCGTGCAGTCAACGCCGCTACGCGGCGCGACTGACGAGTGACGTTAGTTGGCTACACGTATGAGCATTCACCCATACTCTTGGAGCGAGTTTCCAGCGGAGTGCCTGATGTATTTCATGGTCATGGGCGCGGTGCATCTCGCTGTCTTCGTCGTCGGTTGTGTTGTTTTGGCGGCACTTGCGATTCGGCACCGAGGGACGTTTCTCAGACGGGTTCGGCGTTTTGGTCTGTTTGTTGGTTTGTTGCTGGCCGTTGGCTCGTTTTTTAACGGTTTGTGGAGTTGCTTGGTTTGGGGACGGCTCTACTACAGCACGGACTACGTTTTTGATTTCAGCCCGTTCTGGCCGATTACACAGGGACTCATTGATGCTCCATTTGGCGACATGCGCGGACAGCTATTGGGTGTTTCACTTTTCCAGTTGCAGCTTGTCTGGTTCTGCTTTGCCGCAGCCACATGGGCGGTCACCGTTCTTTTGTATCGGTTGATTCGCAGACGACCGCCAGCTAACCATGCGCTGCAGCCAACGCCGGGTGGCGCTGGTAGTTCCGCTTCGCGGTCCACGTTCACTGGCCCGGCGTGGCTGAGCTTTTGTCGTTGGGAGAAATAATTATAAAACTTACATGCGCAGATTAATCAAACTTGGTTCGTTAATCCTACTTTTCGGGATCACTCTTTTTTCTGTATTCCTGATATATGGGAACAGTGTTTTTCCTCCGTTATCACAATCTCAGCGCGCTGCTATTAAACCTGGAATGACCAAGTTGGAGGTTCAAAAGATTTGTGGAGAACCAGATCAACCTGCAGACGTTCACTATTGGAATTATAGCTGGCCGTTCTCGATTGATTTCTTCCAAGTCTCTTTCAATCAAGACAGCAAAGTTACTCACACCATACTAGGAGATTGAATATCGACTCCCAACAAGTTCGTGCAGCCAACGCCGCTACGCGTCGCGGCTGACGAATGACGTTCGCATAACAAATGAACCTCGACGGGTTACTGAAATCGTTGACAGACGAAGAGCGGGACTTCATTGCGAGCCTGGATTACGGCAATGATGCGGACCGACACCGCTCCGCATTGGAC
>JAHFSY010000080.1 GCA_023269615.1 Verrucomicrobiota bacterium | reverse complement strand
CAGCATCAGGAGTGAGCTGAGGGGCGACCTCATGTCGTGCACGAGCATGTTGCCCAGCATCTGTTTCATGCTCTGGATCTCCTCGATGCGTTGCCGCAGGTTGCGCTCGCGGCGGACGATGAAAACCAGCATGCCGGCTGCCGTGCCAAGAAAACCGGAACAAGGAGCCACCCAGGGAACGCGAAAGGCCATGAAATAAAAGGCCATGATGCCCAGGCACACGTAGCCCAGCAGCACGAGCGCCCAGCGAAACATCATGACCGGGAGTGTTGCGTTCCAGAACAACAGGGGGGTTGCGGCGAAGACGCAGGCAACCAGGAGAACGCCCCACGGCGAGAGTGTCTGGAGCCATGTTTGCTGGAGCCAGTTGCTCAGGGCGGTGGCGTGAATTTCAATTCCCGAGGTGCGGCCGGCCATGGGGGTTGCGCGCAGGTCATGCAACCCCTGCGCTTCCACGCCCACCAGCACGATCCGTCCCTCCGCCCACTTGGGAGGAAGGGTGCTGCGATCGCCGGATAGAATCTCAATGGCCGAATACTTCAAAAACGGCTCGTGGTAAAAAAGAAGTTTCGTGGTGTCAGGGTGCAGGATGGGGTCAGCATTCAAAATCTGATCCGGTGTCAGGGGATGATCGCGGTCGGCCATGAGGGTGGCGGCAATCAGGGATGGCATGAAGCCCTGGTCGGTGGACAGGGCGTAGGAGTAGGACCGCAGAAGATGATCCTGCGATGGAAAAAAATTGACGTGCCCGATTCGGCTTGCAGATTCGGCGAACAGGGGCAGCGGCGGCAGAAACTGCTGGAGAAGTTTTTGAATTCGAAACGTCCGGTTTCCCGCCGTCGGGATCAGGCTGCGTTGAAGGGAGCCCGCGGCAGGTGACGGGGCTGTCCCCACCAGGTCATCCACGAACACTCCAGCGAGGGCGGTTCGTTGATTTCGGCGGAGCGCCTCGGCGAGTTCCTCGTCATCGTGGGCGTGAACGCGGTCGCGCTCCAGCAAAAGAATGTCCACGCCCACGGCACGGGCGCCATCGCAGGCACGGATCAGGCGCGCCAGGAGGGAACGGGGCCACGGCCATCGTCCCACCTTGCGTTCCATCAGTTGCAGCGAGGCGTCATCAATCACGAGCAGGGCGATTTCCGGTGACGGCTTGAAGCGTGTGCCGAGGTGCTGCAGTTGCAGGTTGCTGACCTGGAGATCGAAGATGCCCTCAAGGCCGTTCATCCACAGCAAAAGCGCAACCAGGACGCCGGTTCCCCACGAAGCGAGGCGCGGAAGAACATTGGACTTAAAGTGAGCCTGACTCTTTTGCATGAGCATTCACATTACACCAAGGGGGCGTTCATCTCAATGAGATCTGAATTCTAGTGTGCTGTTCATCAAATGGGTGGTCATTTCCCGTTCCATGTCCCAACCCCGACGGCGCGCTCGGCGAGCACGCCCTACCATCGGCAATCCAGGCAAAGGGTAGGGCGCTTTCGCCGAAAGCGCCGTGGTGGGACTGAGGGGATGGTCCACTCAATTATTGCGCACCACACTAGGCCGGCGCTGTTTATCAGAAATGATAACGTTGATAAATAACGGAAAAATATTTTTATAAATCTGTTTGAGAACGATATACTGTAAACGGACATATGCGATGATTATGACATATCATGACTGCTTGGGATATGGGTGCTGATCGTTTTTAGAGAGTCAAATACATGGAAGATGGTGCAGGTTGGATTGAAAAATAATGGCATGGATGTTGCTGTATTTATTTTCATGATGAACCCTGCTTCCAATGATCCGCGACTCCGACTCATGCGACGATCGATTTCCCGCCGTGCATTTACCCTGGTTGAGGTGATGGTGGCGATGACGATTTTTGTGATCGCGTTTGCGGGGATCTTCCTGGCTTACGGACAGTCGGTTCGAATGCTGGACGCGCTGCGCCAGGTGTCGAGGGCGGAGGATGTGATGATGGCGAACATCGAATATCTTCGCACGCGAAGCTGGGAACAGTTTACAAACGTGGTGACCACGACCAGTTCCTCCACCGTGTCGTGGGGCAGCTCGAATTTGATCGAGTCCGTTTCCGCCAATAACACGAACAGCCCGGTGTGCTCGAAGCTGGTCCTGCTCTCCAACGATCCGCTGAAGATTGGATTGAAGAACGCGGTGCGGAACATCCAGCTTACGCCCCAGTCTGATCCGAACATGATGCAGGCCACGGTGAGCGTGGTGTGGGAGACGATGAATGGCCGCACGCTCACCAACACCATGTCCACCATCATCGCCAAGGGTGGGTTGAGCGCGTTCACGCTCGGCTCCGGCACCTTCGCCCCTTTTGCCGGCATTGCCAGCAGCGCGAGTTCAAGTTCCAGCAGCACGAGTGCGAGTTCGAGCAGCACCAGCGCGAGTTCGAGCAGCACAAGTGCGAGCTCGAGCTCCACCAGTGCCAGCTCGAGCAGTACGAGCGCGAGTTCGAGTTCGACCAGTGCCAGCTCCAGCAGCACGAGTGCGAGTTCGAGTTCCACCAGCGCGAGTTCGAGCAGCACCAGTGCCAGCTCCAGCAGCACCAGTGCCAGTTCCAGCAGCACGAGTGCCAGCTCGAGCAGCACGAGCGCGAGTTCGAGTTCCACCAGCGCGAGTTCGTCGAGCAGCAGCACCAGCAGTGGCAGCACTGGAAAGGGTAAATTCGGATGATCATGAAAATTTCTGATATGAACCGTTCGATTCAAACACCTCGCGCTTTGCGCCGCCGGATCCAGGCATTCACTCTGGTGGAAGTGATGGTGGCCATGGCCATCGGGGTTACCATGATCGGCCTCGCAATGGGAGCCAGCGTGGATCTTTACAAGGACTTCACGGCTGCGAACGCGTATCGTGGCATCCATGAGAATGCCCGCAAATCACTGGCCTACCTCAGCCGTGACCTGAGGTCGGCCATCGGCGTCACCAGCGTCAATACCACGAACCTGAGCATGACGGTCATCTCCATCACGGGAACGACGAACACCATCTCTTATTCCCTGAAAGCGAGCACGTACGACCCCGCCATCCGGGTTCTGAACCGACAGGTGACTGCGGCTGGAGTGACCACCAACATCGCGCTGACGGATCATGCCACGGATGTGACCTTTGAGTACTGGGAGAACCCGGGCAACGGCGCAGCCGTTGCCGGGGACGTGTTCGAGGTTCGCGCCGTACTTTTTGTCACCAACACCAGCGGATTTCGCATCTCCACGGATCGGTTGCAGACCCGTGTCCTGATGCGCAACAAGCACTATTAACGAGAAGGCACATCCCATGAAAACATCCATCCAATTTCGTTCGGAACAGGGGAGCGTATTAGTCACCGTATTGACCATGGTGGTCGTGTTGTTGATCATTTCCGGGTCAATCCTGGAGACCGTCTCCCAGGAGTACAAGCTGAGCAAACGGTCGCTTGCATGGAACCAGTCGCTCTCCACGGCGGAAACCGGCGTCGAGCTTGGGTGGAATGAGTTGAACAAGCTGACGGCCATCAACAGCAACGGCGTGTTCCATGTCGGCGGCGGCATCTGGACGGAGTCGCCTGTCGGCGTTTTTACCAGCACGGTCCAGACCATGACGCCTACGGTGGGCAGCGAGTTTGCCACGACGTACCAGGTTGTGCTGAACACGAACACCTGGACCATTACGTCGAAGGGGACCGCCAATTCCGCAATGATGAATGGAAAACCCGTCTCACGCACCGTCGTCGTCGCGGTGAATCCCGTGACGCCTTTTGAATGGGCGATGCTGGCGAAGGGCCAGATCACCTTCAGCGGCACCAACCCTACGGTGGATTCCTGGAATTCAGTGCAAAATGGCGCGTACAATGAATCTACCAACCGCCGCTCCAACGGAACCATTGGCAGCAACGGCGTTCTGATTGAAGCCGCAGGTTCCGAGATTTACGGCAGCGTCATGACCGGGCCGGGCGGCGTTGTGACCACATCGCCGGGCTTCAACCAGTACAGCGATTCCTCGACACGAAACGGGACCAACACGATCACCGATGGGCTTGAGGTTTACATCCCGGATGTGTCGGCGCCATGGGTCTACGGGAGCTCGGGCGTGACCGTGCTGGCCGACAACGTGGCCCAGACCATCAACGTGACCGGTGGCGGCACCGTCCAATACGAGATGGATAACGTTACCAAGGATGTCACGTTCACCGGGACCGGCACGATCGTGCTCTACATCAACTCGGCAAGCCAGACCGGCAATGATGATCTGATCATCACACCGGCTTCGACGGGCAGCTTGAAAATAATCATTTTTTCCAATGGCGATGCGAAATTCACTGGAAACAGCGGCATCAATCCTCCCCCGGGAACCCCTCAAGACCTCCTGATTTACGGATTGAACGGATGCACCAAGGTTGACATCGGGGGAAATAGTGCAACTTCCGCCGCCATCTACGCGCCCCATGCGGCCGTTGACGTGGGCGGCACCGCGGACTATTTCGGTTCCGTGGTGGGAAGCTCGATCAAGGTCAACGGAAGCGTGAATTTTCATTATGACGAGAGCATGGATACGGCTGGAAAGATCCTGGGATTTGCCTTGGTGTCATGGAGAGAGTCGCAATGAGGGCGGGGTTCGTTTGGGGCGTGATGCCTTTCCTGTTGATGGTGGTCGTGGCTTTGGCGTCTGAATCGGAGCCCCGGATCTACCGGTACGCAGGATGGGTGGACGGCTGCAATGGAGAGCGGGTGCAGGTGCAGAACTACCGTTTTGCGGATCGAATCCTTTCGATGAGGGTATCCGATGCCTGGTGGTCGTTTGAGTCCGTGGATGCCGACGAGATCCGCCTGAAGTCGCGCGAAGCGTCGGACACTGCGATCCGGGTCCTCTGCACTCCGTTGGAAACGGTGCCCCCGGATGAGGAGGCGGCGAAGGTGTTGTATCGCGCGGAACTTGCGAAGGCGGAACCGAATCTGGTCATCCGTCGTGGAAGAGTGGATTCCCGCTATATTCCGGTGACGGGACAGTTTCCCCAGACCTACAACCTGGCCACGACGGAGGAGGCGCCACTGACCCGATTTTACACCTTCTTCATTTATGAGAAGCGTCTTTACACCGTTTCGCTCGACACACCCTCGCGAACCGACATCGCCCGGATGTTCACGGAATATTCCAACCTGATGAAATCGTTCAAGGTCGAGCCGCGCGTTGCGGAACCGGTCCCCGAGGCGGTTGCGGAATCCGCAGGGCAGCCTGCCCCCGACAACGGCGCGAAGGCGGCTGCTCCGGAAGCCGCGCCTTCAGCTGTGCCTGTGACCGAATCCACGCCCCCGGCGGCAGCCGAAACCTCCCAGCCATTGCCGGGCGGTTGAAGTGAAAATTTCCTGCCATCACGATCAAGAGTGAGGTAGGGTCGTCCGTCGTGGCACAAAAAATGCAACCTGTTCCGCCGGCCGGCGTGGTTTCACGTTCCGAGCGTTATGCCTTTGTCGCGGGGTTGGCTGGTTACGCGGCTGCGATGTGCTGGCTGGCTGGCGCGCACATGCCGATTCCCCTGGCCGTCGTGGTGGTCCTGGCCGCCGCCGCGATTCCGATGGGCCTGTTGTATGTGCTGGTGATCCGGGCACATCGCAACGAATCGAGCGGCCTGGATTTCAGCCGTCCACCGCAGCCATTCAATTTTGAGAGGACCCTGGTCAAATATCTCGGGTTCGTCGGAACCATCGGCTTCATCCTGTTCGGTTACTGGCTGTTAAGGGAGTATCACCAGGGTTTTTATGACACCTTCAAGCAGCTCGGGGCGTTTCTGCCTTGGTTTGTGCTGGGGGCATTCCCGTATTTCCTGTGGGTGGATTCGCGGATGGTCCGGCCCGAGGATGGCTACTGGCAGGCGGGATGCCTGCTGCTTGGGCGGTGGCGTCACACGGATCGGGTGATCCTGCGAGGCTACGCCCTGGGCTGGCTGGTGAAGGCGTTTTTCATGCCGTTGATGGTTGTGTTTCTGGGCAGCAACCTGCGCGACCTGTTTCAGGCCGGCTTTCACCCGGTGACCATCATCCAGTATCATGATGTTGGGTGGCGGCTGTTGATCGGCGCGGACGTTCTCTTCGCATGCATGGGCTACATTTTTACGGTGCGGGTGTTCGATTCCCACATCCGCTCGGCCGAGCCGACGCTTTTGGGGTGGGTGTCGGCGCTCGCTTGTTACCCGCCTTTCTGGGGATTTCTTGAGGCGCAATATTTCAGCTATTACGGGCGGTTCGCGTGGGACATCTGGCTCAAAGACTCCCCGACCATGCTGTCGATCTGGAGCGGGATGATCCTGGGGCTGATGGCCATCTACGGGTGGGCGACCCTGGTGTTTGGCTTTCGATTTTCCAATCTCACGCATCGCGGCATCATCGCCCATGGCCCGTACCGATGGATGAAACACCCGGCGTACTGGAGCAAAAATCTCTCATGGTGGCTGATTGACATTCCATTCATCTCCTCGGCGAACTGGCAGGAGGGCGTGCAGCACTGCATCATGCTGCTGGCGCTCAATGGAATTTACGCCATGCGCGCATGGACCGAAGAACGCCACCTCGGCGCCGACCCGGCATACCGCCAGTATTCAAGCTGGATCGCTGAACACGGTTTGTTCGCCCGCATCCGCCGGTCAATTCGGTAGAGAGTGACGGAGCGTGTCCCTCCGTTTTTCAAACACAGGAAGTCGAGGGGAGCCTCATTTTTTTTGGCGGGAGATGGCCCAGCACAGGTTCATGATCAGGAGGGGTTCCGCGCTTAACCGGAAACGCCCCTCCATGATGGCCATGTTCTGGGAAAGCAGCCACAGGGTGAAAAGGGTGGTTGCCACGGGAATCAGGTCGAAGTTCCTGGCCCGAAAACGGCGGCAATTGTCCACAAGGAGAACCACGACGAGTGGCGCCCAGAGCCAGCGCATCCCATCGCAGGCCACTCTCTCCCAGGTTCCTGGATTGGCGGATGGCCAGGTGATGGCGAAAAAAAAGAGGACCATGTTTTCGCCCCAGCGAACCATCCAGTCCCGCCAGCTCACATGAATTTGATCATAGACACGCCGCCAGTCCCTGGCGCCATTTTTTGGATTCACCGGGACGATGACCGTGTCATTGTTGTACGCCCTTTCAATCTTCCAGTGGCTGAAGGGGGCCAACGGTTCAATGTAGGCGCTCGGGGAGCTGTATTGCCAATAACCACCGCCGTTCAGCTCGATGCGAATGAATTTTGTTCCCGCACGATGGTGAATCATCGGCAGCCAGGTGTTCCCAAATGGCGCGGAAAATCCGAGGATCTGCCTGCTTCGGATGGCGTTCGGAATAATCAGAATCAATCCCACGCACAGGGCGGCCAGCAGGTAAGACACCCGACGCGAGCGCAGCCACCAGGCATACCCCATGCATATTGCCGCCAGGGGGAGGGGGACGGTCTTGGTGAGACAGGTCAATGTCCAGCAGGCCGCGGCAATCAGGAAGCACGGCAGGTTTCCCTTCCGCATGAACCGGGCCGTCATCCAGAGGCTCAATCCAATCAGCGGCAATACCAGGGTTTCCATCATGAAATGGTGATAGATCAGGAAGAGGGAAGGCGTCAAAGCCAGCAATCCGAAGAGCAGGAGGGATGAGTTTTTTGACATTCCCAGTTCCCGTCCCGCACGGAAGTAGGTCCAGGGCATGATGGCCGACAGCAGGCCGCAGACCAGGGCGACCCCCAGGCGATTCCCGCCCGTGATGGTCTGAAGCCCCAACATGAAGACCTGGTAGCCGATGGGGTCATAGCCGCCCATCAGGTCGGGATGCCAGAACTGCAGGGCATTGGACCAATGGCGCGCCGGATCGGAAACCATGCCGTCCAGGGGGTTGGTGAGATAACAGGAAATGATCCGGAGGAACGTCCCCGCCACGACCACTGCCCAGAGTGAAAAACGGATGATTTTTTCCTTGGAGGTCATGGATGGGCCCGTGATTTTTTTGTTGTGCCGGCCTTTTTATGGGTCACGGATGGATTTCCAGATGGCTTGCCGCGCTGCGGGTTGATTTCGGCCGGCGGGGGAGGGGTGGGTTTGCGGAGCGCCCGCAGGCTGTCGAGAATTTCATCTTGTCGCCTTGAATAGAGGGACCAGGGGGCCTGAAATTCAACAAGGGGATGATCATCCGTGTTCAACGCCGCTTCGCCGCAAAACAAACGGATTTCCTCCGGCCCCAGCACATGGAGTGCCAGGAGTTCATCCGCCGAATGGATGAGCACCCGATCCATGTCGGAATGCACGCGCGATTCCCTGAAATGATTTTCAACGAGGGCACGGTTCACATCCCATGGAACGGGCGAGCCCACCAGGAATACATCCTGCCGATAAATCCAAAGCGTGGCGTGTGGAAATACATCCAGGAAGGTGCGCATGATGGTGCGAACCAGGTCCGGCGTCATGCTGTAACTGTGAAACCACTGGCACATCAGGCCGCCGGGCGCGAGGCGGGAACGGCAGTTGAGATAATGCTCCCGCGTGAAGAGATTGGAAACACCGCTCACCCACGGATTGGTCGGCTCGCTGATGATGACGTCGTACAGCGAGGTGCCCGCCATCATGTGATTCCTTCCATCGTTCAGCAGCAGCCGCAGACGCCTGTCATCCAGCGCGTCGTAGTTTTCCTGACCGAAGATTTTCGCGGCCTTGACGACGGAAGGGGAGAGTTCGATGCAGTCCGCGCGCTCGACTTCGGGATGCGAGAGGATGGAGCCGAGCGAAACGCCGCTTCCGAGGCCGATGATCGCGACATGGCGGGGCGATGGATGGAGGCACATGCCCACCTGCGAAACCAGCACCTGCGTGGGGAGGTCGTGCGCGTAGGCACTGGTGGCCTCGCACTTGCCATTGATGCGAAGGAATTTTCGCGGCGCCTCGCCGGGCGCGGGGAGCTCGGTGACGGTGACCGTGGCGTCCGGCCCCTCGGCATAAAGGAGCAGGCGGTCCTCCTCGACTTCCTGGAGAAGCGATTCGAGCCTGAACGGAGGCAAAGGTTTGTTTGCGAGCAGTGCGGCAACATTGCGCCGTCGCACGGCCCCACGGAGATAATCCGCGCGGTCATACACCCCGCTGGTGACAAGCAGCGTGTTCCAGCGTGGAAGCACGGCAAACGCGGCGAATGTCAGGAGGAGGCCGGCCAGCCACGCCGCGATCACAAATGCCGGGCGGCGACGCAGGAAAACGCTGAGGCAGAGGACGGCCGCC
The DNA here is from genome assembly GCA_023269615.1 of Verrucomicrobiota bacterium. GTDB lineage: Bacteria > Verrucomicrobiota > Verrucomicrobiia > JABWAM01 > JABWAM01 > JAHFSY01. The sequence continues at coordinate 7,016 of JAHFSY010000080.1, read as the reverse complement.
GTGAGGTTGGCGGCCCCGCCAATCATCAGCGATTTTTGGACGCCGATGGACGGATGCCCGAGCAGGAAAAAACCGGCGGCAGCCGCCCCGAGGATGGTGCCGAGGGTGTTCGATGCGTACAAATCGCCGACGGAACGGGAGGTTTGCGGTTTGCGGTCGAGGTAAATCCGGATGGCGGCCGGGAACGTGGCTCCGAGAAAAAATGTGGGAATGAATGTGACCATCAACGCGATGAAAAGTTCCGCGGCCTGGAATCCCAGGAAATGATCGCCCCACAGCGCCGATGCGCTGAAGACGATGAAATGCGCGCGATCCAGCAGGGGCGATGACAGCCACACGAAAAGGGAGGTCGCCCCCTGGATCGCGGCGAGGAGCAGGACGGGATGACGCGAGCGTTCCGACAGGGTTCCAAAGCACGCGCTTCCCATGGCGAGGCCCAGCAAAAACACCACGAGAATGGTGGTGAAGGCGTATGTGGAGCCGCCCACCAGGAGTGACATCAGCCGGGTCCATCCCACCTGGTAAATCATGGAGGCGACACCCGAGAGGAAGATCGCCGCGATGGGCAGCAGGGGGAGCTGGCTCGAAGCGGAACGAGTCGAAGTTTCAACCACGGTCTCCGGTGGGCGGTTGTTCCTCCAAAGTTTTTCCAGCGCAAGCGCGCCCGCTGCCGCGAGAAAATTCAGAAGGACTCCCGTCCATAATGTTCCCGTCATGCCCAGTTTCAAAATCAGCCAGTAACCCGCGAGCGCGGCCCCGGCCACGCCTCCCAGAGTATTCGCAAAATACAGTTTGCCGATCGTTTGGACGATGGCCTTTGAAGTGCGCGATGCCTCCAGGACCAGCAACGGAAGCGTGGCTCCCATGAGAAATGTCGGCACGATCAAAACCAGAAACGTTAGCGCAAACAGGAACAGACGCTGGTGGGGGAACGGGCCGTCGGCCGTGCGGTACAGGTGGATGTACCAGGGGCGGATCGCCCCGATCACGAGGGGGCTGCATCCCGCGTAGATGCCGATGGCGATTTCCGCAATGGCATACAGCCGCAGCGGTTGCCGCACGCGCGAGCCCCATCGCCCCACCACGAAACTCCCCAATCCAAGCCCGGCCATGAATGCGATCAGGATGGTCGCCAGCGCGTAAGAAGTCACCCCGAACAGCAGGCTCAGATGGCGAAACCACAGCACCTCGTACATCAACGCCGCCGCCCCCGAGCTGAAGAAACAAAGCAGGAGCAGTTTCCCCGCCTTTCCTGATGATGACTCGCCTGGATTTGCGGGGTTCATGAGTCACAGCTAATCAGGTTGTTTAGCCTGTAGGCTGTAGGCTGGCAGGTTATGGGATTGGTATGGTCGCACATGATTTTCTCCTACAGCCTACAGCCTGTTCCCTCAATGGCTCCGCTCCAGCCCCCAGCGCTGGCGGATGCGGCGCTCGATCGTGCCAAAGAGAAACCGGTCCAGCAGCAGGCCCATCATGATCGTGATGATCATGATCCCCACCACCTGCGACATGTCGTTGAGCTCGCGCCCCATGTGAAGCAGAAACCCAATCCCGGCCGTCCCCTTGATCAGCTCCGCTGAAACCGCCCCGTGCCATCCCAGTGTCCAGCCCAGCTTGATCCCCGTCACGATGCTCGGCAGCGCCGCCGGGAATATCACCCGCCAGCCCATCGCCCAGCGCGAGGTCCCCAGCGTCTGCGCCGCACGCAGGTAAAGAGGGGGGATGTTGGCGATCCCGTCCGCAGTCGAGATCGCCACCGACGCCATCGAGCTCATCACGATGACGAAATAGATCCCGTTGTCGTTGTCCTTCACGCCAAAAATCAGGATGGAAATAGGCACCCACGCCACGGTCGGCAGGGTTTGCAGTCCCAGAAAAAGCGACTTCAATGACTGGTTGATCGTGGAGCTTGTGCCCATCGCAAGGCCGAAGATGAGCCCGATCACAACCGACATGCCGAACCCGATGGACATGCGCGTGAGCGTGGCCTTGAGGCTCGGCAGAAAATATCCGTCGCTCCATAATTCCCATAGCCGCTCGGCCACCATCACGGGCGAGGGGATGACGTATGGGGGTTGGATTTTCAGCTCAAATACCGTCTGCCAGGAAATGATCAGGCAAAGGTAAAACAGCGTTACGGTGAAGTTGATTTTCTTCGTCATATAGAACCTCCTCTCCTTCCAGCTCCGATTTTAATTCAATCAGAATCTGCGCCGCGTACTCGCTGACCGCAGGATCGTTGAAAGCTCTCGGGCGTGACAGGTTCAGAGTGATCTCCCGCTTGATGCGGCCTGGCCGCTGCGTGAACACCATCACGCGGTCGCCAAGGCAGGCCGCCTCGCGCACGTTGTGCGTCACAAAAATCACCGTCTTCTGCGTTCGCGCGAAAATTTCCTGCACCTGCCCATACAGGCGCTCTCTCGTGAGCGCGTCAAGCGCCCCGAATGGCTCGTCCATCAGCAGGATGCGTGGGTTGGGTGCCAGCGCCCGCGCCAGGGCAACCCGCTGCTTCATGCCGCCGGAAAGTTCGTGGATGTATGCGTTTTCAAACTTGGTCAGGTGGACAAGGTCCAGGTAATAGCGCGCCACCTCGCGGCGGTCGGCGCGGGTCAGCTTGCGCTTGCGCTTGAGGCCGAAGATCACGTTGTCAATCACGTTGAGCCAGGGGAAAAGCGCATGTTCCTGGAACATCACCATGCGGTCGTAACCCGGGCCGGTCACCGTCTTGCCATCCACCAGCACCTGTCCGCTTGTGGGGGCATCGAAACCCGCAATCAAATTCAGCAGCGTGGATTTCCCACAGCCTGATGGCCCCACCAGGACAAGGAACTCGCCCTCGCGCACCTCCAGCGTCGTGGGCTGGAGCGCGTCAATGATCCCCTTGCGGGTGGCAAACGCCTTCGTCGTGCCCAGCAGGCTCACCTTCGCCGGCTTGACCGGCAGCTCAAGTGAGAGCACTTCGGAGCTGGATTGTTTTTTGGGATCGATTTCCATGGTTTAAAGGTAGGGCGTGACCGCCGGGCGCGCCGCTGCGTAGCGGACGGCCCGGCGGTCCATCCCCACCTTGAATCGGGAATTTCCGGACGTGCCTTCAGCTCTTTGGCCGCGAATCGAAATTCTCCCCGTTGATCAGGTCGCTGTCTGCATTCACGTCTGCAAACAGCCACGACGACAGGTAGCGTTCGCTGCAGGAGGGCATGATGGCGACGATGACTTTGCCCTTGTTTTCGGGACGCTTCGCAACCTGCAAGGCGGCCCACGCGATCGCGCCGCTGGAAATTCCCACGGGGATGCCATCCAGCGTGTTGATCTCCTTGGACACGGGACCCGAGTCCTCCTCCTTCACCTGGATCACTTCGTCCACGACCTTCATGTCGAGGTTGTCCGGGATGAAGCCTGCGCCGATGCCCTGCAGCTTGTGCGGGCCGGGCTTGCCTCCGGACATCACGGGCGAAGATGCCGGCTCGATGGCGATGGCCTTGATGGAGGATTTTTTCTGTTTCAGGACGTCAGCCACGCCGGTGATGGTTCCGCCCGTGCCTACGCCGGCGACCACGAAGTCCACCTTGCCGTCCGTGTCCCGCCAGATTTCCTCGGCGGTGGTTTTGCGATGGATCGCGGGATTGGATGGGTTGGAGAATTGCTGGAGGATGAGGCTGTTCGGAATTTTTGCGTGGATCTCCTCGGCCTTCGCGATGGCGCCTTTCATGCCTTTCGCGCCCTCGGTGAGCACAAGCTTCGCGCCCAGCACCTTCAGGAGTTTCCGCCGCTCCATGCTCATCGTCTCGGGCATGGTGAGGATCAGGGAGATGCCTTTCGCCGCCGCCACAAACGCGAGCGCGATGCCGGTGTTCCCGCTCGTGGGCTCGATCAGCACCGTGTCCTTCTTGATTTTTCCGGATTTCAGCCCGTCGTCAATCATCGAGAACCCGATGCGGTCCTTCACGCTGGAAAGCGGGTTGAAAAATTCGAGCTTGAGCAAAACCTCGGCGAGCGCCCCGTGCTTTTGCGCCGTGCGGTTGAGGCGCACGAGGGGTGTGTTGCCGATCGTTTCCGTGATGTCGTTGTAGATTTTAGCCATGTGTTTTCTCCGTTTTTCTTATTCTGGATTCTGAATTCTGGATGCTGGTTCCCCCGCGCTACGCCGTAGGCTTCGCCGAGGCGAGTGACTCCCGTGCAGGCACGAGTTCGTATCATGTCAAGGAATGGACGGCAACCCTTTCTCTTTCAAAACTTTGCTCAGGATGACGAGATCATAGATGCCGTCCAGGTTCGGGACCTGGCGGTAGAACCCGGCTTTCTGGGCGTCCTCCGCTGATTTTTTGAGCGAGGATCGGATGGGGTCCCAGTTGAAGGTGAGCCGTTTCATTGCGGAGCTGAGGACCGCGGCCGGCAGCTCCTTGCCCGTCTCCTTTGCCAGCTCCCTGTTGATGATCGCCGCTGCCGCTGCCTTGTCCTTGTTGATTTGTTTGGTGATGTCCACATGGGCCGCGATCAGCTTGCCGACGAGCGTGGGATTTGCATCCAGGAATTTTTTGCTGACGATGAGCTGGGCGGTCACATATTCCCCCTTGGGCCAGAGCGTTTTTTCCTCGAGGAAGATCCTGCCACCGCCCTCGATTTCAAGACGGGAGACCCAGGGCTCGACCGTCCACGCCCCTGAGATTTCCTTTTTCTGAAAGAGCAGCAACTGATCGGGATTGGCGAGGGGAATCAGCGTGAGGTCGCCGCCCTTCTCCTTGAGCTTGTAGCCCTTGGACTGAAACCACCCGCGCGCCGCGACGTCCTGCGTGTTCCCGAGCTGGGGTGTGGCCACGAGCTTGTCGTGGAAGTCCTGGTCCGTCGCGATGTTCTCATCCTTCCGCACCACCAGCGCCGCGCCGCCGACCGTGGCGCCCGCCACGATGCGCAAAGCCTGCCCGTTGGATTTGATGTAGCCGTTGATCGCCGGGTTGGGCCCGATGTACGCCGCGTCAATCGAGTTCACAAAAAGCGCCTCGATGGCCGACGGCCCCGCGTTGAACGTGCTCCATTCCACCTTCACCCCCAGTTTTTTGTCCAGCTCGCCCGTCGCATGAGCATACACCGCCTGCGCATGCGTCACGTTTGGAAAATGCCCGATGCGGATCGTGGTGGCTTCCTCGGCGTTCAGGATGTTCAGCGCGATCAAAGTCGTGGCAAAAAGTAATGCGTTTCGTTTCATGGTCTGGTTTCTTGTAGGAGCCGCTGCCAGCGGCGACCGCGAGGCGTCCCGATCGCCGTTGGCAACGGCTCCTACACGAGCGTTTTTCATAATATCGTTCATTATAGTCGTTATTAAATCAAAAAATCAGATTCCATCCCCAGCCATCAAGCCAGGTGCAAACACTTCACGCTCCTTCACGGGCGCTCCGAGGAACACGCTGGCAAGCGTGGCCTGCTCCATTAATCGCGCCACGTAATTCCGCGCATCCAGCAGGATGCGCCGGAATCGGCAAACCGATTCCTGGGAGCACCGCTGATAGTGGGTCGCCGACACGCATCCGATCGGGGCAAGAATGCCGTCAAAGTGACGGATCACCTCCCCCATGGTGACCTTCGAAGGTTCCTTTGCCAGCACATATCCACCCTGCTTGCCCGGCAAGCTGTCCACCCACCCCTTCGCCTTCATGTCGAGCATGATGTGCTCCAGAAAACGTTTCGGCACTTCATTCCGTCGCGCCAGTTCCCGAATCGGAATCGGCCCCCGCCCATGATGTTCCACCAGCGTGAACAGCACGCGCAGCGCATAATCTGTTTTCTTCGAAAGTTTCATATACGATTAATTAAGTCGTATATTAATCAAAAACTGGAAAACGTCAAGCAGGAATTTTCAGATTGTTTTTCAAAACGGAGGGACACGCTGCCTCCTACGCCAACCCGCGCTACGCCGTAGGCTTCGGCGAGGCGAGAGCAGCATTGACTGCGAGGGCCGAGCCGTCACGTCCGCGCCTACTCCACGTAACGTTCGAGGACGGTGAGCAACTCGCGCAGGCGGTGACGCGCCTCGGCGGGTCGTGAAGCGCCTTCGATGCAATCGTGCAAATGGGACTCGATGATCGTTTCGGCGAGCGACTTGACCGCTCGCCTCACGGACACCAGCTGCATCAGCAACTCGGGGCAATCCGCATCGGCCTCGATCATGGATTCAATGGCCCGGACCTGTCCCGCGATCTTGCGGAGGCGGACCTGGAGGGCGCGTTTCTCGGCGGGAGGATGCGCATGACGGGATTTGTGCACGAAGGATATTACCCGGTTTTTGGAAGGCTTGGCAATGCGCAATTGACGGATATGGGGTATGGGGGTATATGCCATTGTGATATGACTTCATTCGCAGAACTTCTCCAGCACGGCACGTCCAGCGCCTGGCTCTTCATCCCAAGCGCGATGCTTCTCGGCGCGCTCCATGGCTTGGAACCCGGGCATTCCAAGACGATGATGGCTGCGTTTATTGTGGGCATCCGGGGCACGGTTTTCCAAGCCGTGTTGCTGGGGGTTTCCGCCGCGATTTCGCATTCGCTCGTGATCTGGGTGCTGGCCGCCGCGGGCTTGCGCTATGGCAGTCACTGGAATGCGGAGAAAACGGAGCCCTGGTTTCAACTGGCTTCCGGGGTGATCATCCTTGGCATCGCCGCATGGATGTTCATCAGGACACGACGAGATGTCAAAATGGCCGAAGCCCATGCGCACGCGGAACATCACCATCATCATGATCATCACCACGGTCATGGCCATCATCACGCGCATCATGAAGGGGAACACGAATTTCAGGATGCCCACGAAGAGGCGCATGCCCGCGATCTGCAGTCCCGTTTTGGAGGCAAAACAGTGACCACCGGTCAGTTGATCCTTTTCGGCTTGTCAGGAGGATTGCTGCCATGTCCGGCTGCATTGACGGTGTTGCTGATCTGCCTGCAATTGAAGAAATTTGTGTTGGGCTTTGCACTCGTCCTCTGTTTCAGCCTCGGGCTGGCCATGACGCTGGTTGCCTCGGG
>JAHFSY010000079.1 GCA_023269615.1 Verrucomicrobiota bacterium | reverse complement strand
CGAAGAAGGGTTCGTCGAGCGGGCGCATCTTTCCGCCGGCGGTGACACAATGTTCCTGCATGGCCTCGAGGAGGGCGGATTGGGTCTTCGGGGTTGCGCGATTGATTTCATCGGCGAGCACCATGTTGGAGAAGATGGGGCCTTTTTGAAACTCGAACACCTTCCGACCATCGCCCGTGTCCATGACAATGTTCGTTCCGAGAATGTCCGCGGGCATCAGGTCGGGCGTGAACTGGATGCGGGAGAATGGGAGTTCGAGCACATGGCTGAGCGTGCGAACGAGCAGCGTCTTGCCGAGGCCGGGCACGCCTTCGAGCAGGACGTGACCGCCGCCGAACAGGCTGATGAGCGTGCCGTCCACGATGTCCTCATGCCCGACGATCACCTTCTGCACCTGTTCGCGGACGCGTTTAAAATTGGCGAGAAACGACTTGCTGGATTCTTCGATGGACATGGGAGGGTGGGGTTGAAGCTGCTAGCTACTGGCTTCTAGCTGCTGGGTGTTGGGATTTGAACTGAAAATGTCCTGAAAGTAGGAGCCGATGACATCGGCGATCTCCGCACATTCCCATCACTCCCGCCTGCGTGGCCGAAGCCACTTCAGCGTGGCGAAGGCCCGGTCGCCGATGGCATCGGCTCCTACAAAAGACAGGATCAAGCTGGGCGGGGAGATTGGTCACAGGAAAAAGCCAGAGGCTAGAAGCTAGAAGCCAGCAGCCCTTACTTCAGGTCGAAGTATTCCTTCACGGCGCCTTGGTAACTGGTGGGGACGGTTTCCTTGCTGAGGGCGTTCTCGGCTTCCTGGGATGCCGCGGAAAAGGCCTCCTCGATTTTGACATTGCTCTGGCCCTTGATGGAGATGCCTTGGAGACTGATGCCCGGCATGGGGCCGCCGGATCCCATGTTTCCCTTCAGCGAAAAATTCTGCGTGCCCTGCGGGGAATTGGCTGGACCGCGGTCGGTGTGGCCCTTGGAATCCATGTCGGCGCGGTTAATTCCGGAATTGTCCCATCGATCGGTGTATTGTGGATTGCCATTCTCGTCGGGCCAGGTGCCCACTCCGCTGCCTGGTTTACCGCCGAAACCGAAGCCGGGTTTTTTGCACATTCCATCACCGTTGGCCTGCCCGTTGCTCATGCCCAGCAGCACGCCTGCGCGCTCGAGCTCGTTGATCATCTGGGCGAGCTGCATCTGTTCGCACTGTGCCTGCGAAACCTTGTCGAGCTGGTCCATGGCGTTCTGAAGCGACTGGGAAAGCCCCTTCTGGTCGCCATCCCTGGCCTGCTGCATGGCCTGGCGCAAATCCTCGGAAAGTTTTCCGTATTCGCGCGAAGGTCCGAGGGCCTTCATCAATTCTTCGGCCATCTGCGCCTTCTGCTCGGGAGTGACCTGGGCCGCGTCCACCTGCTTTTTGAAATTCTCCAATGTCTTCTGCGCGAGCTTTGCCTGTCCCCGTTCCAGTTGCTCGGCGAGGTCCTTGCCCGCTTTCGCCGCCTGCTGCGCCAGTTGCTTCATCGCATCCACCTGTTGCTTCGCCTGGTCGAGGTCGGTGATCGCGTCATCAATATGTTTGAACACCTGGCTCACGTTTGCGCCTTCAAGCGCCTCGATTGCCTTGCGGAGTTCATCGGCCACATGCGCGAGTTGGGACGCATCGGCCTCGTTTGCAGCCTGTGCCAGCGAGTCGGCGAGGGCTTGCCCCTCGGGCGTTCCCAGCTTCGCGCCATTGACCGCTTCCCGCGCCTTCTTGAGTGCCTGCTCGAGTTTGTGGATCTGCTTGTCCGTCGGGGGAGTCTTGCCGAGTTTTTGCTGGAGGGCGTCAATCTGTGTTTGCAGCGCCTGCATCTGCTCGGGTGAGGCCGATTCCCGCTCCCGCCAGCTTTCGCGGTCGAGCGGCTTTACGCCGTCCTTCGACGCAAGGGTTTGCTCGCGGCGCTTCAAATCATCCGTGAGCTTGGTCAGCTCCCGCAGCGCCTCGGTCTTGGAAAGTTCCCCACTCGAGAGCCGCTGGGCGACCTCGTCCATTTTCTTGAGGTCTTCGGGCGCATCGCGGTGGCTGAGAAGAGATGGATTTTTCTCGACGCGCCGCACCATCAGCTCGATGCGCTCGCCTTGCGCCTTGATCGTTTCCTTTTCGGCCTGCTTCTGCATCCGTTTGGAGGAGTGAAAATCCGGCAGCAACACGGCGATGAGTGCGCAAGCCAGCGCAAGGAGGACCCAGCGGCTCATTCGAGGCAGATGCAACGGCGCGAGTTGGGAGGGCGTCAGTTTGCCGAGATGCTCCGAAGCATCGCGACGGATCAGCGCCGCGACCTCCGAGTTGTCCTGCAACTGGTCAAGCTCGCAGGCGGTGGAGAGCCGTTCCTTGAGTCCAAGACGCTGGTCGGTGAGCCGCGCCGCATCCGAAACACCGGGGCCACGAAGAGAGGTGGAGACGCACGCTCCCGCCACAAAGAGAATGCCGATCACGAGAAGCGCGGGAAGGGTCCACGGGGTAAAGAAGAAAAATTTTGAAAGAGCGAACGCCGCAAGCCAGACGAGCGAGACAATGAGGAGCGCGAGCGAACCCGTCCGCAACGCGGCATTGCAGCGCATCAAGCGCACCACCGGGGCGAGGGATCGGCGAAGATCGAATGGAGCGTCAGTCGTCATCGTGTCAGGCGCGGTTCACGCGGGAAACATACCGCAACATGAGGCTGGATTCCAGCACACTCTCGGATTATTTTTTCAAATACGCTTCGATTTCGCGGCGGAAACGGGGACGGCTGAAGCGCTCGGCCTGGGCGCGGAGTCGCGTCGGGTCCCACGCCATTTTTTCAAATTGTTCCAATGACTGAATGAGCGATTCCGTGGTCGGCTCCTTGAAGAAGATGCCCGTTTCGCCGTCGCGCACGGTTTCCAGGATTCCTCCGGCTCCGTAGGCCACCACGGGACATCCGCACGCCTGCGCTTCCAGCGGCACGATGCCGAAATCCTCCTCGCCTGGGAAAATCAGGGCGCGCGCGCCGCGATACAAGTCACGAATCTCCTCGTCCGAACGCCATCCGAGAAATTCCACATTGGGCGGCGCACCCTGTCTCAAGCTTTCCAGCATCGTTCCCTTGCCGACAATTTTTAACGGACGGTTCCATTTCCGTAATGCTTCGATGGCCAGATCCGCGCGCTTGTAGGGTTCGAGCGCACCGGCCACCAGATAGAAGTCGCCCCGCTTGCGGTTGTCGGGATGATAAAACTCCGTGTCCACGGGCGGATAGATCGTGACGGCGTCACGCTTGTAAAACCGTCGGATGCGATCCGAGACATTGTCGGAAATCCCGATGAACTCGTCCACCTGGCGGTTGGAGCGGAGATCCCATTTCTTCAAGGGTCCGCGCACTGCGCCGAGGGCGAGCTGCTTCCAGTTGCCGGCGTAATAATTTTCCGACTGGCACCACAGGTAGCGCATCGGGGTGAAGCAATAGCATACGCGTCGTTTTGCGCTCGGAAACTTCGCGCCCTTGCAGGCACAGTGGCATGAGCTCAGCACGAGGTCGTAGGCTTCGCCACCGGTGTTCCATGATTCCACGATCGCGGGGAGCAGGGGAAGGTAGTAGCGGTAATGGCGGGCCGAGCCGGGAAGAGCCTGCAAGGCAGAGGTGCGGATGTCCATCTGCTCGATGGTTTTCGAGACGCTGCCGGGCACGTGCATCAGCGTGTAAAGATGCGCCGAGGGAAACATCTCGCAAAACACCTCGAGACATTTTTCCCCGCCGCGCATTCCCGTCAGCCAGTCATGGATCAAAGCCACTTTCATGAAGGCGGAAGGCATAGGGGTTTTTGAGCGGAGGTTCGATCAAAATTTGTAGCTGCGCTTGCAAGAGCGCGGCCCGCGGTCCAAATTCTTGCGAATTCGGCTACATTTCAAAAAGATTTTTGATGCATTTTCCCACGGCCCTTCCTAAAGCTTCTTCATGCATGAATTCCGTTACCAGCAGGGAGAACTCTTTTGCGAAGGCGTGAGCGTTGAGAAACTGGCACGCCGCCACGGCACGCCGCTTTATGTCTATTCGCGCGGCACGATCGAGAGCCATTTCACGCGGCTCAACCTGGCGCTAAAACCCCTCGACCACATGGTTTGCTACGCCATGAAGGCCAACTCCAACCTGGCCGTGCTTTCCACGCTCGCGCGCTTGAAGGCGGGCTTTGACATCGTGAGCGCCGGCGAGCTTTACCGCGTGCTGCGCGCCGGCGGCGACCCGTCACGCTGTGTATTCGCCGGGGTGGGCAAAACGGAGGATGAGATTCGTTTTGCGCTGAAGACCGGGATTTATTCCTTCAACGTCGAGAGCGAGGCCGAACTGAACCGGATCAATCGCATCGGCATCTCCATGCGAAAGCAGGCACCGGTTGCCTTGCGCGTGAATCCGAACATCGAGGCGCACACCCATGCGAAGATCACGACGGGAACATACGAAAACAAATTTGGCATCGCGTACGAAACGATCGAGGGCTTGTACGGGCGGGCTTCGCGCATGGCGGGCATTCATGTCCGTGGGATCCAGATGCACATCGGCTCGCAGATCACCACGGTTGCGCCATTCGCGCGCGCCGTGCGAAAGATGCTGCCCCTGGTCCGGATGCTGCGGGACCGGCATCAGCTTGAATTTTTTTCCATCGGGGGGGGGATCGGGATCGTGTACCGCCCCGCGCTGGAGAGCGGCAGGCGCATGTGGTGGGATCCTTCGCGGAAACGCATCCGCCCCGCAGGAGCCGCCTCGCTCCCGCTCACGATTGACCTGTATGCCCGCACCCTCGTGCCGCTGCTCAAGCCGCTGGGCATGAGGATTCTCCTCGAGCCGGGACGTTTCATCGTCGGCAACGCCGGAATCCTCGTCACACGCGTGGAATACCTCAAGCGGACCGGCCGCAAGAATTTCGTGATCGTGGACGCGGCAATGAACGACCTCATTCGCCCGGCCTTTTACGATTCGTACCACCAGATCGTTCCCTTGAGGCAGCATCCAAAGTCCATGGCAGGCATGATCAAGTCGGATGTCGTTGGCCCGGTATGCGAGTCGGGGGATTATTTTGCGAAAGACCGTCCGCTCGTGCCGGTGCGGGAAGGCGATTATCTTTCCATCATGAGCGCGGGTGCGTACGGCTTCGCGATGGCGTCGAATTACAACACGCGGCCGCGGCCCGCAGAAATTCTGGTTGCCGGGAAAACCGTGAAAGTGGGACGGAAGCGGGAGACGATCGCGGAGCTGGTGCGCGGGGAAGCTGCGTGAGCGTCCGCACGGACGGTTCGAGGTAGGGCGCGATCGCCGAGCGCGCCGTCGTTCTCTTGCGAGATCACACACCCACTTTTCACGAACCACCGCTTCGGCGCGCTCGGCGATCGCGCCCTACCTCAGAATTCTTCATGGCTTGAAGCTCAGCGGGTATTCCTTGGAATCGAGCTTTTTCTGCGTCAGCGGTGTTCCCTTGGCACTGCTGCTGCTGGAAGTGTCGGATTTGACGCTGGTAATATCGCCCACCAGCGTGCCGTCATCCTCCAGGGCGAGCACGATGTAATGTCGCTTGAGGCTGGGGGCCGTTGCGTTTTTGCCGGTGGTGCGCGTGGTTGCGACATCGGTCCCGACCAGCAGAAGTTCAAATTGCTGCTTGATGGATGGATTTTCACGGATGCGACCGATGAAGGGGGTCCGCTTGAAGGACTCCGTGTTGATTTCCGCAGTGACAATCGCTCCATCGTCATCAACCCTGCCAATGCGCAGCATCGCTTCACTCATTCCATTGGCGGTTGACATGAGCCCTTTAAAGCTTTGACCGGCGCGACAACTATCGAGCATCGCATCCAGGCTTTGACGCTTACCGGGTGTCGCCTTGGAGGGGGCTGCCTCGGGCCCAGGTTTTTCAGAAGCCACGGAATGATCGGAAGAGGTGGCTGTTTCCACGTGTTTTCCGCCTGCAGCCGCCTTGCTCAAATCCTTGCGAAATTGCGAGATGACCCGGTCGGATTGCGAAGAACCGAATACAAGGGCGTCCAGCTTGAACTGATCCTGCGGCTTTCCGAGGTCCTCGATCTGCCCCTGGTCGTCGAGCGAACCGGGTTCCCACTGGCCTTTTTCCATCTGGAAGCGAACCTCCAGGGGAATCTCGATGATTTCGCCCGATCCATGACTTTTCTTGATGATGACCGGCGCCGTGACACCCGCGGGCAATTCCTGCTGCGACTCCAGCTCGGGGAGAACTTCCGCTGTGACGTCGCGATACAAATGCTTGCCGACATTGACCGTCAGCGTCCCGGCCAGGACGGCCTCCTTCTCCGTAACTTTTCGGGATTTGATTTCCACGAATTTGAAAGTGACGGATGGGGGAAGTTTGCCTTTCACAAACTTGCCGGCCGCATCGTCATCCGGCCCCTGGGGCTCGGCGAAACCAAGGAGGGCGGAGCATGACATGGCAGCGATGAAAATGCGAAGTTTCATGCGTCCAACCTAGCGCAAGTTCATCTCCTGCGCGAGTCCGAAAGAGGAGGTGATATTTTGACAGGATTTACAAAATTTACCGGATTGAGAAGAGATGCAGCAAAAAAACAGTTGATTAATCAACAATCGTATGATAAACAATAAAACATGATCCGAAATGAATCCGGTTACGAGTGCGTGATCCAGACGCTGCGCACGGCCAACGTCCTCTGGCGCGAGAGCCGCCGCTTCTTCCGTCCATTCGGAATTTCCGAGGCGCAGTTCAATGTCCTGAATCTCCTCGGCCAGTCACCCGAGGGAATGAGCCAGCGCGAGCTAAGCGACCGCCTGCTGGTGGACCGGTCGAACGTGACGCTACTCCTCGATCGCATGGAAAAGAAGGGGTGGATCGTCCGCCATGACGTTCCCGGAGACCGCCGCGTGTACCGCGTGATCCTCACACGGACGGGCAAAGCGCTCTGGCAGCGCATTCTGCCGTCGTATCATCGCACGGTGGAAGGAATCGTTCGCGGCCTCTCCGCCTCGGACATCCGATCTTCCATGCAGACACTCAAGGCCATCGAGTTACAATCAACGAAATGGAAATGACATGAATCATTCTCTCGTCAGAATCACCGGACTGCTCGGCCTCTGCGTTCTGATGGTCTGCGTTGCGTGGCTGATCTTAACGCGAACCCACGGCCATGGGGAGTATCAGCCCATGGAAGGGGATGTCGTTTTCCAGTCGTTTCCGCACGATCCTCTCACGGACACCATTGAAGGCGTTTCCGAATCGCCTTATTCCCACTGTGGCATGGTCATGAAGCAGGATGGCGCCTGGAGCGTGATCGAGGCGGTGGGGCCCGTCATGATCACCCCGATGGACGACTGGGTGGACCGGGGGCGCAATCACGCGTTCGCGGTTTTTCGGTTTCGTGAAAAGTATCGCAAACTGGTGCCGCAAATGATTGAAGCGGCGAAAACATTTCTGGGGCGTCCCTACGACATCCACTACGAAATGGGCGACGAGAAAATCTACTGCTCGGAGCTGCTCTACAAGGCATTCAAGAAGGCGAGTGGCGAGGACTTGGGGAAAGTGGAGAGGCTGGAGAAATTGAACTGGAAACCCTATGAGGCATTTATTCGAAAGATCGAAGGGGGTAAGCTGCCTCTCGATCGCGCGATGATCACCCCGAGGGCGGTCACCGAGGCGCCGCAGGTGGAGAAAGTTTATTCGATGGGGTTTGATCAATGAATTTTCCATCTTACATCACCCGAGGACACGACGGCCCGCGCTACGCCGTAGGCTTTCCGACTACGCCAGAGCGGCTTCGTCGCGACGGCGAGCGGCGAGGCGAGAGCGTGTCCCTCCGTTGCCAGATACCGACAGGAACAAATGGAGTGATATGAAAAAGCGATCCATCAAACGGCTTCTCTTCGGGGAACTCTCCTGGAAACGGGTGGGTCGAACCTTGCTCTTTGTTTATGGATTTCTGATTCTCTACGCCATGTTCTGGTCGGACCACATCATCTTCCAGCCGCAGCCTTCGAGTTACGACGACTCGGCGGAAATCATCAAGTTAACGACTTCCGACGGCGTGAAGATTTCAGCGATGCACATTGCGAATACAAATGCCTATTTCACGATCCTTTACAGTCACGGGAATGCGGAGGACATCGGGGATATGAAGCTGGCGCTGGAGGAGATGCGCGAGATGGGGTTCGCCTTTTTCGCCTACGATTATCATGGATACGGCACAAGCGGGGGGAAGCCCTCGGAGGCGAATGTGTATCGCGACGTGGATGCGGCGTATGATTACCTGACGAAGACCTTGAAGGTGCCGCCTGAGCGGATCATTGCGATGGGGCGTTCCGTAGGGAATGGAGCTGCGGTGGACCTGGCGGCGCGCAAGCCAGTGGCCGGGTTGATCTGCGAGAGTCCGTTTGTGACGGCGTTTCGCGTGCTAACGGTGGTTCCGATCGTGCCGTATGACAAATTCCGGAACAATCGCAAGATCGGCAAGGTGCATTGCCCCGTGCTGGTGATGCATGGGAGGGCGGATCGCGTGATTCCGTTCTGGCATGGTCAGAAATTGTTTGAACTGGCGAACGAGCCCAAGCGTTGTTTGTGGGTGGAGCGGGCCGACCACGACAACGTGATGTGGGTGGCCGGCAAGGCGTATCCGGAGGCGTTGCGTGAATTTGCCGAGGTGGTTCGGGCCGCCCAGAGCAAAAAGGCTTTAGGGAAAAATTGAAAGATCAGCTTATGAAATTTGAATGGAACAGGGGAAGAGGGAAGGCTGTTTGTGTAGGAGCCGCTGTCAGCGGCGACCGGAGGGGACATTGCTCCACCAGACGCACACGGCTTAAACCCTCCAACGCCGCCGGTCGCCGCTGACAGCGGCTCCTACAAATCCGAAAGGCTGCAAATTTTAGAACATGACAAACAATCAACCCATCGTTCGCCGTCCGATCCGCGCCCGTGACACAAAATGGGCGGCTGCAGCCGCCCGCTGGCTGGCGCGTGCTGGATTTCGGCCCAATGGGATTTCCTGTTTGAGCGTGGTCTGCGCGGGTTTTGCCGGCGCGTGCTTGATCGGGACCCTGTACGTCGGCGTCGGCTTGAAAGTGGCGTTGTATATTGCGGCCGCGGCATTCATCCAGTTGCGGCTGCTGTGCAATCTTTTCGACGGCATGGTGGCGGTGGAGGGAGGGTTCAAGACGAAGTCGGGGGAGATTTACAATGAGTTCCCGGATCGGATTTCCGACGCGTTGATCATGGTCGGTGCCGGATATGCAGCGGGAAAGTGCGGGCACGAACTCGGGTGGGCGGCGGCCACGCTGTCGGTGATCACGGCTTACATTCGGACGCTCGGGGCGGCGGCGGGTGCGTCGCAGTGCTTTTACGGTCCGATGGCCAAGCAGCAGCGGATGTTTGTGATGACGCTCGCGAGTTTGATCGCGGCGGGCGAAGTGATTGCGGACAAGTCATTTCATGTGCTGGTCATGACTTTGGGAATCATCATCTTGGGATGCATCGTGACGATCATTCGGCGGACGTGTTTTGTTTGTTCGGAACTTGAACGATCGGGAGGGAAGGTATGATTGCGCTCCGAGCATGTCCTGAAATTACAAGGTTCGAGGTAGGGCGCGTTCGCCGAGCGCGCCGTTGCGGTGGCTCGTGGAAAGTGAATATGGGATTTCGATGGAGAACGACGGCGCGCTCGGCGAGCACGCCCTACCACCAGCAAGACAACTGCGACGGGGTGCGGCCGCGACGGAGCGCAGCCCTCCATTTTTCAGGGGACCACAATGATTGAGAGAGTGATTTCAGATCTGCTGGTAGGTGGGACCAACCTGTTGAGCGGGGCGACGATTCGTTGGGTGGGGTGTGAGCCCGCCACGCGGCAGCGGATTTATTTTGCGAATCACACGAGCAACCTGGATTTTGTGGCGATGTGGGCGGCGTTGCCGCCCCCGATCCGTGTCCTGACGCGTCCCGCAGCGGCGCATGATTACTGGACGATCAATCGGGTGCGACATTATGTGGCGGCGAAGGTGTTCAATGCGGTGTTGATCGAGCGGAAGAAAGTCACGGCCCACAACAACCCGATTGACCAGATGCTGGAGGCGATTGGCGACATGCACTCGCTCATTATTTTCCCCGAGGGACGACGCAACACTCAACCCGAGATCGGGGAGTTTAAGAGCGGGCTGTATCACCTCGGGAAGAAGAGGCCGGACATTGATTTGATTCCCGTGCACATTGACAACTTGAACCGCATCCTGCCGCGGGGCGAAGTGTTGCCGGTACCGCTCTTGAGTTGCATCAGCTTCGGGACGCCGATTCGTGTTTTGGAAAACGAAAAGAAGACTGATTTCCTCGTGCGGGCAAGGGAAGAGGTCATTCGCTTGAGGCACGCATGAATTATTTTCTGGAACATCCTGCGTACGCGATGGGTTGTGGTGTGCTGGCCTTGCTGATCATCGCGTCTTTCATTGGGTGGATGATGGATCGGAAGAGTCTTGACGAGCGGGCGCGCGCCACGGTGGACAACATGAATGCACGCATTCGGGCCTGGTGGGTGATGTGCATGGTCTTTGGCATTGCCTTGAATGCGGGGATGACCGTCACAGTCGTTTTGTTCGGACTCGTTTCATTTCGCGCATTGAGGGAATTCATTACGCTCACGCCGACGCGTTTGGGAGATCACCGCGCGTTGTTCTGGGTGTTTTTCATCATCACGCCGCTTCAATACGTTCTCGTGGGAATGCGGCAGTATGGGTTGTTTACGATCATGATTCCGGTCTATGCGTTTCTCTTCATTCCCATCCGCAACGCGATCGCCGGAGATTGTGAGCGGTTCCTGGAGCGGACGGCGAAGATCCAATGGGGCCTGATGGTGTGCGTGTATTGCGTCAGCTACGCGCCCGCGCTGCTTACGTTGAAGATTCCTGGCTACGAGGGGCGCAACGCGGCGTTGCTGTTCTTTCTGGTGCTGGTGACGCAGATCAGTGATGTGCTGCAGTACGTGTGGGGAAAAACGTGCGGCCGCCATCCGATCGCCCCGCACATCAGTCCCAACAAGACGGTGGAAGGTTTTGTGGGTGGCGTGCTCAGCGCGACACTGGTCGGTACCGCACTCTGGTGGGCGACGCCGTTCAATCCGTGGCAGGCCGCGGGGATGTCGCTGGCGATCACGCTGATGGGGTTTGCCGGCGGGCTGACGATGTCGGCAATCAAGCGCGATCGCGGAGTGAAGGATTACGGGGCGCTGATCGAAGGGCATGGCGGGATGCTGGACCGGATTGATTCAATCTGTTTTGCGGCCCCGGTGTTTTTTCACCTGACTCGCTTTTATTTCACCGGACCATGAATTTCAGAGTTCTCATTGTTGCGATCATTGCATTTGAAATCCTGCTGGGAATCAGTCCTCGGACGGAGCGTTTGACGTGGGCGTTGGAGAATGCGCCGGTCTGGATCGGGCTTGTTTTGCTTTGCTGGACGCGAAGGAGGTTTCCGCTGACGCAGCTCTGTTATTCGCTGCTATTTATTCATGCGATCGTGCTGATGGTTGGCGGGTATTTTTCATATGCGAACACGCCGATCTTTGGATTGGTCCGTGACACATTTCATCTGTCGCGGAATTATTATGACCGCCTTGGGCATTTGATGCAGGGGTTTGTGCCGGCGATCCTGGTGCGCGAACTGCTGTTGCGCACTTCGAGCATCGGCCGTGGGCGATGGCTGCCATTTTTGTGCGTGAGCGTGTGCCTGGCTTTCAGCGCGCTGTTTGAGATCTGGGAGTGGCGCACTGCGGTGATGTTTGGAGCGCAGGCGAGTGATTATCTTGGTTCCCAGGGGGACATCTGGGATGCGCAGTGGGACATGACGTGCGCGTTGATTGGCGCCACACTGTCGCTTATTCTATTTTCCCGTGAACACGACCGTGAATTGAACATGATAAAATTTTCCGCACCATGACGACCTCAAACTCGAACAAGTCCCTTCCGTGCCTGCTTGTCGCCCAGACCCAGGTTGCATTCAACGACAACGCGGCCAAGTTCATGCTGATCGGGCTGGCGCAGATGACACTCCCGGCGTCTGAATCGGCCCGGGTGGTCAGCCTGCTGGCTGCGATTTTGGTTCTGCCCTTCGTGCTCTTTTCGCCGACGGCGGGGTGGATCTCAGACCGGTTTTCCAAGCGGACCGTGTTGCATTGGGGGCTGTTGCTCCAGGTGGGGGTGATGGCGTGGATCCTGGGTTCACTTCAGCTTCGAAGCCTTGAGGGTGCGGTGGCTGGTTTTTTCCTGCTGGCGATGCAGGCCTGTTTTTTTTCACCGGCAAAGCAGGGAATTCTCAAGGAGCTGGTGGGATCGGACCGGCTGGGGGTTGCGGTGGGCTGGATGGAAATGCTGACGATCGTGGCGGTGCTGGTCGGGAGTGTTTTTGGACGCGCGATGTTTGACGACTGGAACCACTCGCTTCACGACCCGTGGCTTGGCGCGATGCGGACGGCGATGGTTTTGGGCGTCGGCTCGCTGGTGGCGGTGGCGGTGTTTGCCGGCGTGGAGCGGACCCCAGCCCAATCCACGAGGCCGTTTCACCGGGACCTTCTGTGGGAACATTTCAAGCAGCTGGCGGAATTGTGGCGGGTGAAGAAGTTGCGCCTTGCCGCGCTGGGTGTGGCCTACTTCTGGTCTTTTGGAGGGGTGATTTACCTGATCCTGGTTCAACTTGGTTTCGAGTTATTGCATCGAGAGCATGCCACGCATGACCAGAGCGTGTTGATGCTCGGATTGCTTGGGGCGGGCGTGGCGCTGGGAAGCCTGACCACCGCAGTTTTTTGCCGTCGTCGGATTGAACTGGGTTTGGTGCCGATAGGCGGATTTGGCCTGGCGGCATCGATGCTGGTGATGGGATTGATGCCGGCAGAATCCATGGTGTTTCGCGTGGGGCTGGTTGTTCTGGGATTCTCGGGCGGCATGTTCACGGTTCCCCTCACGGCGTATCTCCAGGATCGGGCGGGGGATGATGAGAGGGGCCGGGTGATGGCCGGCACGAACCTGATGATCAATCTTGGTGGCATCCTTGCCGTATTGATCCAGGCGTGGCTCGGTCAGATCTTGAAACTAAGCGTGCCCCACCAGTTTCTCGTGATGCTGCTTCCGAGCATGGTTGTTGCGCTGTATGTGCTGTGGTTGTTGCCGGAAAGCGTGTTGCGGTTGTTGATCCTGGTTGTGGCCAAGTGCGTGTATCGCGTCCGCGCCGTGGGCGTGGAAAATCTTCCGAAGGGCGGGGCGCTTCTCATTTGCAACCATGTCACCTATGTGGACACGCTGATCCTTTCCGTGGCGTGTCCCCGCCCGATCCGCTTCATCGCCAATGAGGCATTCCACAAGAAGTGGTGGATCGGCTGGGTGTTGCGGGTTTTTCAGGTGATCCCGATTTCGGCCCGTCATGCGAAGGATGCGATCTGCGAGACGGCGCAGCGGTTGAAGGATGGGGAACTGGTCTGCGTGTTTCCCGAGGGACAGCTGACCCGTTCCGGGCCGCTCCTGGGATTGCGGGAAGGATTTGAGCTGATGGCCCAGCAGGGTGGGGTTCCCGTGGTGCCGGTCGCGCTGGATTCATTGTGGGGTTCGATCTTCTCCTTTTCGGAGAACCGGTTTTTCTGGAAATGGCCGCGCAAGCTGCCCTATCCCGCGCTTGTGAATTTCGGGAAGCCGATTCCGTGCGATACGGTGAACACCTCGAACGCCCGGCGGGCGTTGCTCGACGCGGCCGAGCAGGCCTTCGAGGAGCGCACGGAATTGAAGGGCAACCTTGGCCATGCGTGCCTCCAGTCGCTTTCGCGTCATCCTTGGAAGGAATTCATCGTGGACCAGTTTCCTGCGCGGCGTGCGCTGTCGCGGGGGATGACGCTCGCGATTGCGATCGCGCTGTCGCGACGTTGGCGTCGGAGCATTCACGAAAAGCGCGTGGGGATTGTGTTGCCACCCGGGATTGGCGGCACCGTGGCGAACGTGGCGCTGGCGCTGGCGGGCAAGGTTCCCGTGAACTTGAATTTCACGGCGGGACGCGCGGCGTTGGAATCGTGCCTGAAGCGCGCGGAGATCGGGACGGTGATCAGCGCCGAGGCGCTGAAGAAGCGTCTTGCCGAGTTTCCGTGGCCGGAAAAGACGCTGGATGTTGCAGCGGAAATCAAAGCGTGTGGGCGCCTGAAAATTTTTCGATGGCTTGCGATGATCTGGCTTGTGCCGTCATCGTGGCAGGCGAAAATTCTGAGCATTCCGGACAAGGGGGATCGTGAGGAGGCGGGGTTGCTTTTCACGAGCGGAAGTTCCGGCGATCCCAAGGGCGTGGTGCTGAGTCATCGCAACATCCTCGGCAACGTGGCGCAGGTCGCGGCCACGGGCATCATGTGCCATGGCGACGTATTGATGGGTTGCCTGCCGCTCTTTCACAGCTTTGGATTCACGGTCACGCTCTGGTACCCGATCCTGCAGGGAGTCAAGCTGGTGACGATTCCCTCGCCGCTGGAGGTAAAGAAGATTGCGGAATCCATTCGGCAGGAGCGCGCCACGATTTTCATGGGGACGCCGACCTTCCTGCGTCCCTACATGCGAAAGACCGAACCCGAGGCGTTGCGGACGCTGCGGCTGATCATTGCCGGTGCGGAGAAACTGCCTCCCGATCTGGAAAAGGGATTCAAGGAGAAATTCGGCGTTCCGATCCTGGAAGGATATGGATTGACCGAGACGTCTCCCGTGACAAGCGTGAATCTTCCGGATCCGCCGGTGACGACCTCGACGGCGAAACCGCAGCCGGCAAGCCGGCTGGGATCAGTCGGGCGGTTGCTGCCCGGCATGACGGCTCGGATTGTGGATCCCGAGACCGGGGTGGAGAAAAGCTTGATGGAGGTGGGAATGCTGCATTTGCGCGGGCCGAATATTTTCAGCGGTTACCTGGGAGAGGATGATCGCACGCGGCAGGTCGTAAAGGATGGATGGTTTGTGACAGGCGACCTGGCACGGTTTGACGCGGATGGATTTCTGATCATCGAGGGGAGGCTGTCGCGCTTTTCGAAGATCGGGGGCGAGATGGTTCCGCATGGGACGGTGGAGCAGAAGGTGATCGAAGCGATGGGGCTTGGAACGTCAGAGTCCCAGCCGCTGGCGGTGGTGGGCATTCCGGATGAGGCGAAAGGCGAGGCTCTGGTGATGCTGACAACGGTGGAGATCACAGTCGAGTCGCTGCGCGAAAAACTCGGTGCAGCCGGGCTGCCGAATCTCTGGATTCCGAAAACGATCAAGAAAATCGAAAAGATTCCCACGCTGGCAAGCGGGAAGCTGGACATCAAGGCGTGCGAGAAACTGGCAAGAGGGGACCTGTAGCATTGCGTAGCGCAGTCCGGATGGCGGAACTTGCGTTTTTTAAGAGGGGCGGTACGTTTTGTCATCCATGAAGAAACGAAAATGGATCATCTTGATTGTCGGGGTGTCGTTTCTCGCGGCGTTCCTTGCGATCGTTGCGTGGCGCCTAAAAGTCTCCCTCGGTCCGTATTCACCGGCGCGCAAGGCATGGAAGGAACAGGCGATCATCGAGATCAATGGCCGGATCGGCAACAAGGAGTGGCTTGAAGGGGAGAAGAAGGAGGCGAAGGAGCGGTATGCGGGTGATGGGCGGTGGGCTTCCGAAGAGGTTGTCCTCATGAAGAATGGCGACTGGATCATCTGCCGCAACGTGTGTGCCCGACAAGATAACGGAATTTCACTGGACCTGTTCATCGGTTATGGATCCGACGGCAAATGGCACTACTCAACCTTCCATTTTTGCCACTCTTTCATCACGCTCATGCAATGTGAGCAGTCCCCGACCATGGCGGAGTTCGTCAAGACTTTTCATGTGCATGAATTCGACGGGCATTCCGATGAGTGTCTGAAAAAAACCTGTCCCTGGCAGCGGTGACATTGCGTCTCACGCTCTGGCGTCAGGAGGGACTGTCAGGGCTTGGCATTTGGTCGTCATTGGGTTGCTTTCCGTGCATTTTGTAGGAGCCGTTGCCAACGGCGGTCCCCGCACCCGCCCTCATCCCGGTCGCCGTTGGCAACGGCTCCTGCTTTTACGAAGGTAAATGCGTACGCCCTGGAGGGATTGCGCCAACAAGCCAATTCGAGTAGGGTGCGAAACGACGATGCGTGAATTGCGGAAACAGAATCCGTAACGGAAATGAAACCTGCCACTAAAATCACCCTCCTATTCCTCGGACTTTTTTCCGGTGCATGGGCAGACGAGCCGCTTTGGACCGAGCAGGAGCGGTTGGAGCAAAGAGACGCGGTTTTGGTGGGATCAGTCATCTCAGAAGCGAAACTTGGAAAGCTTGATGACCAGCAAGAGTTGCACATGGCTGTTTTTCAAGTCGACAGCGTCAAGAAGGGTGAAAACACATCAAAGGGTTCGAAGGTTTACGTTTACTACGAGTTTTCCGCATTGGGACGGTGCCCCAGATATCCAGAATTAAAGGCGGGAGACAAAGGCACATTGTTTCTCGTCAATCTTACAGATGCCCATAAGAAATCGTTTGGAAAACTAAAGACAAGAGAAGCGTCATGGTATCTGGAGATGGGATCTGACTTTATAAAAGAGCCCGCGAAGCAAAGCGCTGTGCCAAATCGCAAAAGGTGAGAGCCGTCGCGACTGCTGGGTGGGGGATTCTTGCGCTTCTTGTACCTCTTTGCGGCAAAGATCCCTTGGACCCATGGACGCGACGGAGAGGCCGTCTCAGAACTCCGGTTTCAAAAAAAGCGAAGCTTGTATTTACGTTATGACGCATTTTAATTTTTTACGAGGCAT
>JAHFSY010000131.1 GCA_023269615.1 Verrucomicrobiota bacterium | reverse complement strand
CCACCCGCGCTCTGCGATGGCCAGGCCGAGGCGCTCAGCCCGAACGTAAGCGGGGTCGCCACGACTTGGACGCGAGCTGCCAAAGATCGTAACGACACGGCGTCCCTCCCACATAGCTCCCTCCTCTCCGACTCTCCATCGCCACCGCGAGTGGATTGCCACCAAAGGCGCGATCCGTGAAAACATCAGCAGTATAGAAACGATACCGCATGGCCTCCGCTACCATCGCCTGGCCGTGTGGGACGTGGTTTCAACCACGGCCTAAAGCGCCCGGCGTGATTGATCTCGGTCCGCTCGTTATCGCCTGGAACGCTTGATGAACTGGCGATCTCAGAAAGTCTCTGTGGGGGATCATTGATGGTTAGGTTTTTGCAGCACGAAGCTTGAGTATATCACCTCTCCAGTCCGGAAACCTTCATACATCATAGAGCCTATGACACCGGCAAATTCTTGAAATGGTCCCAACAACATCTTGTGTACTGCTTCCTGTATCAGCGCCGTTTTGCGTTCGTTGTCCAACTTCATGGCTTCGATAACATTCGTTGTTATATTCATTTCTTTGATCAGAGTCATTCCGGAATGACGTAACTCTCTACGAAGAATATCGATTTCGTCTTTGTCACGAAAGTCTGCGTAAAGAAAGTAACCACCCTCCTGGAGGACCCTCTTGACTTGCATAAGAAAAGCACTCATTGAACCATAACAGTGGGAGGATTCTACATTAACAACCACGTCAAAGCTATTATCCTTAAAAGGCAGAAGTTCAGCATCGCCCGCTACGAATGACAGTCCTTCTACAAGAGGATAACTCTTATTGCAAAATGCCACTGCTCTTCTTGAAAAATCAACACCAACCACTTTTTTTGGTCCTAAAAAACATTTGATATAATATGCGCCCCCTCCGCGACCGCTGCCTACTTCCAGCACCTGTAAATCTTTCAGGTCAACAACACTGGCAACATGGTGATAGAGTTGGATGCAATAGCGATTTGGCTCGTCAGCGTCGTCTAATTGGAGTTTCTCTGTTTGAGGGTCTAATGAAGCGTAGCCATAGTTTATGAATGACCATTCTTTTCTCCTGTAGGATCGTGCCAGGAACTGGTACCAGTGTCTCCAGATTGATTTTCTCAGATAAGGAGACAATCGACAAATGGCCATGAACAGTCTAGCGATCATGTGATATCCTAATTCTCAAAGCTGTGCCATTCGCTATGGTGTCAGAACTGGGTCAAAAGAGGAGGAGGCTATTTGCCTTCCGGCCGCACCCAAAATCGGTAGACGCCTCGACGTTGCATGGAGTGCTGCGCCGCGTGCCACTCAAAGGTGTCCCGAAGGGACTCCTCGGCTGCGCGCTTTGCTCGCACGTACTCTACCTGAAGCCCCCGCAGATTCCAAGTGTCATCTTCCGTCAGGGGCCGTCCGTGCGATGCGCCGACCGTAACGACAACCTTGACACCCCCCCTCCGGCTTGTGATAATGAACTGGTTTGCTACAGTCTTAGCATCAGAGTCCGAACGAGGGGGACAACAATAATGTCGGGCCCTCTTACTGGGAAGGTTGCCCTGGTGACCGGGGCTTCCCGGGGCATCGGCCGCGCGATCGCGCGGAAGCTAGCCTCGGCTGGATGCCACTTGGCGGCGACCTATTACAACAGCCACGACGAGGCGGAGTCCCTGTGTGCGGAGGTTCGGGCAATAGGGCGGCGCGCCTGCGCCCTCCAGGGCAACGCCGCCAGCCCCGAAAGCGTCGATGAGGTCATGGAAGCCTTTGGTAAGGAGTTTGACCGCCTCGACATCCTGATCAACAATGCCGCCACCGGCGTGCTGAAACCCGCCCTCGAGATGACTCTCAAGCAATGGCGGTGGTGCTTGGAGACCAATGCGTTGGCCTTGAACCTCTTCGCTCAGCGCGCAGTCCCGCTCATGCCACGCGGGGGCCGAATCATTGCCATATCCAGCCTCGGTGCGAGCCATGCGATCCCCGGTTACGGCTTCATCGGAGCCTCGAAAGCGGCCCTGGAGTCGCTGGTACGGACTTTGGCACAGGAGCTGGGGCCGCTCGGCGTTTGCGTCAACGCGGTCAGTGCGGGACCTGTAGACACCGATGCCCTGAAGTTCTTTCCAAACCGTGAAGAGTTGCTCTCCTCGTTCACGCAACGAGCGCCGGCGGGGCGTGCCCTGACGCCCGATGATGTCGCGGGTGCTGTCTACCTCCTCTGCCTGCCAGAGGCCGACATGGTCACCGGTCACACGCTGATCGTGGACGGCGGATTTTCCGTTGTGAGCTGAGGGGTTGGGATGTTCCAGGCCTCCGGGTTGGCGGACAAAGCGGTCATCATTACGGGCGGGACCCGCGGCATCGGGCGGGCAAGCGTGGAACTCTTCGCAGCCGAGGCAGCTGATGTCACCTTCTTCTTTCGCGAAAGCAAGGCGCTGGCTGAAGAGCTCGTCGCCGCCGGTCGTGCCGCAGGGCAGCGCATTACGGCAGACCAGGTCGATGTCCGCGACGGCAAGGCATGTGAAGAGGCCGTCGAGCGCATGGTCAGTCGCTGCGGCCGGATTGATGTGCTTGTCAACAATAGCGGGGTAATCCGCGACAACCTGCTCGGGCTCCTCGAGGAAGACGACGTGAAGACCGTCCTCGACACCAACGTCGTCGGGACCTTCAATGTCACGCGCGCGGTGGTCACGCACATGATCTCCCGCCGCGCAGGTAAGATTATCAACCTGAGTTCGGTCGCCGGCGAAAAGGGGGGCCGCGGTCAGACAAACTACGCGGCAAGCAAAGGGGCAATCAACGCCTTCACCAAGGCGCTCGCCGTGGAGTTGGCCCCCCGTGGAATCACGGTGAACGCTGTCGCTCCCGGTGTCATCGAAACGGATATGTCGCGCGATCTCCTCGAACAGGCCCCCGATGAAGTGAAGTCGCGCATCCTCCTCCGAAGGGTTGGCATGCCGAGGGAGGTGGCATACGCGATCATGTTCCTCGCTTCGAGGTACGCGGACTACATTACTGGGCAGATCCTCCACGTCGATGGCGGATTCAAGATGGAGTGAACGCATGCAGAGCGCATACGACATATCGGAGGATGCGATCATGGAAGTCTATCCGAAGGTGGCGGAAACCATTGCGGAGGCGCTCGGCCGCGATCTCGACGAAGTGACACTGACGACCCCGCTGATGGGAGGTCTCGACGCAGAATCGATCGATTTCCTTGACATCGTCTTCCGCCTCGAACGGCAATTCAAGGTCAAGATCCCACGGGGAAAAATCGTGGAGGACGCGCGTGGACCCCTGTCGGAAGAAGAGTTTGAGCAGAAGGGCTACCTCACGGAGGCGGGCTTCAAGCGGTTGCAGGAGCACCTCAGTGAGGTTCCCCCAGAGCGCTTCAAATCTCCGATGAAGGCCCGCGACATTCCACGCCTCTTTACCGTGGAGACTTTTTGCAAACTGGTGGTGCGGGCCCAAGAGCAAGCCACGAAATCCCCGGATGGCTAGGAGGCTCGGCAGTCCACCCAGATCTCACAGTGCCTCATGCCCTGAGCCCCCGAGCTGCGAGAACCCGACGGGTGGGGGCAAGCCGCGCGCGGAATCGCGCATGCCGGTTCGGAGCTTCGGTATGGGGTCCCTGTGCAATAGCGGTGCCCGGTAATGGCGTTCTTATTTGTTGATCGGATCACAGAGATCGTGAACGGGCGGCGGGCTCGCGGCTTTTTTGCTGTCCCAAGAGACCTCCGAAGTCTGTCGCCCTGCCTTGTCGGCGAAGCGCTTGGACAGCTCGCGGCGTGGGTCGCGATGGCAAAGGTCGGGTTTCGCAGTCGGCCGGTTGCGGGCATCACCGGTGAGTTCAGAATCAAGCAGGATGCTGCTCCGGGGGCAATTCTCGACATGGACGTGGAGCTTGAGAGTTGTGACAGCGATGCAATCTTGTATGGCGGATTAGTGCGTGTCGGAAACCGCCCGATCGTGGAACTCAGCCGGTGCGTCGGTCCGATGCTTCCCATGGAGGACTTCGACGACCCCGACGTCGTACGCGAGCGCTTCGAGTTGCTGTGCGGGCCAGGGGCACCCCCGCAAAATTTTTCCGGCGCCGTCGCGCCGAGTCCTCGCGTTGTGGTTATTGATCACAATCCCGGCAAGCGGCTACGTGCCGAGATGCAGATTCCCAGTTCGGCCTCGTTTTTTGCGGACCACTTCCCGCGGAGACCGGTGTTTCCGGGAACGCTTCTCATCGATGCAAACCTGCAGCTTGCAGTTCGACTGGCCGGAGAGGCAGTTGACCCGAGCATCCGAATGCTGCTCAGGACTACGCGCATCTCCAACGCGAAAATTCGCTCCTTCCTGAGCCCCGGTCAGTCGCTGGAGATTGATGCGCAGCTATTAACGGCCAGCCGGAATTCGGCCGAGATTGCGCTCGCCGCGGAGGTCAAGGGTCAACGGGTGTCAACCGCCCGTGTGGAGATCGGTTTGTGGACGTGACGCGGACACGAGTGCGGGCAGCGATCACCGGATTGGGCCTCGTGAGTCCCCTCGGGAACGACACCAGGACCACGTGGGAAGCCCTCCTCAGTGGTCGCACGGGGATCGCTCCTGTCAAGACCTTTGACGCTAGCGGCTTTCCGGTCCGGATCGGCGCCGAGGTAAAGGGATTTGATTCAA
>JAHFSY010000020.1 GCA_023269615.1 Verrucomicrobiota bacterium | reverse complement strand
GGCGGAATCGGAAATCATTGCGGGGCATCACACGGAGTACTCGGGCTTCAAGTTCGCGCTCTTCACGATGGCGGAATATGTGAGCATGATCGCGGTGTGCGGGCTGGGCGTCACCCTCTTCCTCGGCGGCTGGACGGGGCCAAAACCGATCCCGAGCTGGGCATGGTTCTTTCTCAAGGTGTTTTCGCTGATGTTCGTGATGATCTGGATTCGCGGCACGTTCCCCCGTCTGAGAGTGGACCAGCTCATGGGCTTCGCCTGGAAGTTCCTTCTCCCATTCTCCCTCGTGAACGTGATTGCCACGGGAATCTGGTTCCACTCGCCGTCGCGTTTGATCGGCTGGGTGCTGAGCGCCCTCCTTCTCGGCATCGCCTACCATTTCCTCTCCCATTTCGTCATGGGGCCTTCCATCCACAAGCGCATTTATCGTTACGCCTGAAGCCATGAAACTCGCCACCGTCATCTTCTATGCGCTGTCCATCTGGACGATGGTGAGCGGGCTTCTGGCGGTAAGCATGCGCAACGTAATGCATTGCGCGATTGCGCTGATCGCATTTTTTGCAGGCATCGCGGCCATCTTCTTCAGCCTGCACGCTGAATTTCTCGGCGCGGTGCAGCTCATCGTGTACGTCGGCGCCGTCACGGTGCTGATCCTCTTTGCGATCATGCTCACGCGCGACGTGACTGGGTTTGAGGGCGCAAGCCCCTTCAGTGGCGGCGCAGCGTGGGGCTGGATCGCCAGCCTGGCTGTGCTCGGCATGCTCGCCTATTCCCTCTCAGACCTGCCCCCAAACCCGGGATTTTCGACGTCCAACATTCTCACGGTTGCGGACATCGGCCAGGCGTTGATGACGCGTTACGCGATCCCTTTTGAAGTCATTTCCATCCTCCTCACCGCCGCCCTGGTGGGCGCCGTCGTCATCGCCATGGAAGAGCCAAAAGGCAAATAACCGCTCAATTTCAAATCTCCTGATGCCCACGCTCTCCGACTATCTTGTGCTTTCTGCGATCCTGTTTTCGATCGGGCTTGCGGGCGCGTTGACGCGTCGGAACACGATCATCATCCTCGTTGGCCTCGAGATGATGTTGAACGCGGCGAACATCAATCTCGTGGCATTCTGGCATTTCCTGCCCCCCTCGCCAACGGGACAGATGTTTGCGCTCTTCGCCATTGCGATCGCCGGGGCGGAAGCCGCCACCGGCCTCGCCCTTGTGATCGCCGTCTATCGCCACTACCGGAGCGTGAATGCGGAGGACATCAGCAACCTCAAAGGCTGAAGCATTTAACATTTCCGGATCGGAATTTTTAACTTTTAATTTTTAACTTCGAACCAACCCCATGCCTTGGATCGTCCAATACCTCTGGTTGATCGCCCTTCTGCCGTTTGCGGCGGCATTGATCACGGCATTTTTGAAACGTCCATTGCGGACGCCTGCGGCGGCAATTGTCATTGGGGCGATGTCCATCTCCTTCCTGCTCTCGCTTTGCGCCCTGGCGCAGGTGCTCAAGCACGGGCACGAACCCCAGACCTGCAATTTCAACTGGTTCCACTACGGCGAAAATGCGTTCGTCCGCCTCGGCTTCCTACTCGACCCGCTCTCAGCCATGATGCTCATCGTGGTGTCGCTGGTGAGCCTGCTGGTTTTCATATTTTCAGTGGGCTACATGGATCACGATGAAAACGCGACGCGATTCTTTTGTTTCCTCTCGCTTTTTGCGGGCTCGATGCTGGCGCTGGTCATCTCCAACAGCCTGCTGCTTCTCTTCATGTCGTGGGAACTGGTGGGGCTCTCCTCCTATCTTCTGATCGGGTTCTGGTATCACAAGCCGAGCGCGGCGGCGGCGATGAAGAAGGCGTTCATCGTCACCCGCATCGGGGACATCGGGTTCTTCATCGGCATCCTTTGGTTTTACGCAGGGACTGGAACAACCTTGTTTTACACGGACGACCATCAAGGCTCCTTGGAGATAGCCAGGCTGGGAATGCTGGGTGCCTCGACTGCTCTCTCGATCTCCCTGTTGATTTTCTGCGGAGCGATGGGCAAGTCGGGCCAGTTTCCGCTGCATGTCTGGCTGCCCGACGCGATGGAAGGCCCCACGCCGGTATCGGCTCTGATCCACGCCGCGACGATGGTGGCTGCGGGCGTTTTCCTCGTGGGGCGCATGTATCCACTTTTCATGGTCAACGAATCCGCCCTGCACGTGGTTGCCTTCGTGGGCGCGTTCACCGCGCTCTTTGCAGCGACCATCGCGGTTGCGCAATGGGACATTAAACGCATCCTGGCCTACTCCACCGTATCGCAACTCGGCTACATGATGATGGGCCTCGGCGTGGGCGGATATGTCGCAGGACTTTTCCATCTCTTCACGCACGCATTTTTCAAGGCGCTGCTATTTCTCGGCTCCGGCTCGATCATCCACGCCTGTCATCATGAGCAGGACATCCGCAAGATGGGCGGATTGCAGGCGAAGATGCACCTGACCTTTGTGTTTTACGGCATCGGCACGCTTGCGCTCACGGGTTTTCCCCTTTTCGCCGGATTCTTCAGCAAGGATGACCTGCTGCTCGGCGCATGGCATTTCCATCGGACGGAGAGCTGGGCGTTCTACATCCCATTCGTCTTCGGCCTGATCGGCGCGGCGTTTACCGCATTCTACATGACGCGACAGGTCAAATACGTTTTCTTCGGCAAAGCCCGCGGCGAAGGGGCTGAGCACGCGCACGAGTCAGGTCCATCCATGACCTTCCCGCTTCTGGTCCTTGCAGCACTCTCCGTGCTCACTGGTTTCCTGGGATTCCCGGGCCACCACTTTTTCCACCATTTTCTTGGCCCAAACACCGAGGCGCATGCATTTGACGGGACTGCACTCAGCATCATGTTCGGGAGCTCCATCCTGGTACTCGTTGCGATTTACAGCGGCTGGAAAGTTTACAGCGGCAGGGTGCTGGAAGCCGGTGCGACCGACCCGCTCGAAGCGCGCTTCCCCAACGCCTTCCGCATCCTGCAGAACAAATATTATGTGGATGAATTTTACGAGGCAACGGTGGTCGCATTCACGAATGCGTTTGCACGCGGGGTTTCACTCTTCGACCGCTATGTGCTGAACGGTTTGTTTGTCCTTGGCAGTTCAATGGTGGTTTACGTCCTCTCGCTCGTCAGCCAGTTGATGGACGACATGGCGATCAACGGCGGCTTCGACAAGGGTTGCTCCACGATGCGCAAGGCCGCCGGGTGGAACCGCTGGATACAGAACGGCCTCTCGCAGCATTATCTCAAACTCACCAGCCTCGGGATCATCCTCCTTTTTATTCTGGCACTTTATTTCGGAAATCGTTGATCGCCCATGAATCCCATCCTCGAATATCTGCGAAATGACATCATCACTCCGATGACATTCCTGCCGTGCATCGGCGCCCTGCTGCTCCTGTTTCTCCACCGGTCCGACGTCAGGAGTATCCGCCTGCTTGCATTCTTCGCCAGTCTTTCCCCGTTGCTGCCCCTGATGCGGATGATCCAGAAGTACGATTCATCCATCTCCTCAATCCAATTTTCATTCAAGGCCGCATGGATCCCCTCCTTTCACGTGGATTATTTCGTGGGGGTGGATGGGCTCAGCATTGCCATGGTGTTGCTGGTGTCCATCATCACACCCCTCACGATCCTGGGATCATTCAGGTCGATTGGGGCGCCTGAGCCGAGCAAGGCGGGATGCAAGACGTTTTACACACTGATCCTCCTCGAGCAGACGGGCCTTTACGGAGCGTTCACGGCGCTGAATTTTTTCCACTGGTTCATCTTCTGGGAAATGTCACTCGTGCCGATGTTTTTCCTGATCAAGCTGTTCGGCAACGAGGATCGCACGCACGCGGCATACCAGTTTTTCATCTACACCTTTGTCGGGAGCGTCGCGATGGTGATCGGCATGCAGTTCATCTATCTTGCCACGGACTCATGGGATTTTATTGACCTGGCAAAGATGGCTCTCCCCACGGATGGAGTCCACAGCGTCCTCTCCTCTAAAATTGAAAACCTCGCGGGTTCGATCGGCGTTCCGTTCCTCATGAATCACGCGGTCACCCTGGTCTTCCTGCTCGTGTTCGCCGGGTTTGCCGTGAAAGTTCCGCTGTGGCCGTTCCACACGTGGCTGCCCGTCACCTACACCCAGGCCCCCACGGCGGGATCGATGCTGTTGACGGGATTGATGTCCAAGATGGGCGTGTATGGTTTCCTGCGGGTCATCCTGCCGCTCTTCAGCCCCTCGATTGCCGCGCACGCCACCACACTGCTTTTCCTCGCCGTAGCCACCATCGTGTTCGGGGCGCTCGCCGCCATGGCCCAGCGCGACCTCAAGACGCTGGTCGCCTATTCCAGCGTAAGCCACCTTGGTTACTGCATGCTCGGCGTTTTTGCCGTTGCTTCCGTCACCGGCAACGTGAACGACAAGGCGCTGGCCCTCAACGGCGTGATTCTCCAGATGTTCGCCCACGGGTTGAGTGCGGCAGGCTTGTTCTATTTCGTCGGACTCATCGAGCAGCGCGCCCAGACACGCGCGCTGGCCGACCTCGGAGGCTTGCGCAAAACGGTCCCGGTCATGTGCGGCCTGATGGGCGTCACCCTCTTCACTTCGCTGGGACTCCCGGGGCTTGCCGGCTTCGTGGGCGAATTCATGATTTTCCGGGGCGCATTCCCGCTCCAGATCGGATTCACCTGCGTCGCGGCAATCGGCATCCTGCTGGCAGCCCTTTACCTGCTTCGGATGATGAAGGGCATATTCTTCGGGCCGCAGGACGACAAATGGAATGCCATGCCCGATCTCAGCATGAGGGAACGGCTGGTCTCGGGCGTCCTGGTCGCGCTGATGTTCGTGGTGGGCATCGCGCCAGGCTACCTGATCAGCCTCTCGAATTCCGCAGTCCTCGAGCTCGCGAAAATCTACAGGCTTGTCGCCTGATCAATCCCCATCCGAGCGCGATGACGGGACGAGTCTCAGGATGACGAAGCTCTTGATCCCCCCCTTGGAAACCTGAAGCGGCAGGCCGCGCTTGGGGTCCGCCTTCTTCAACTCATCCTTCAGAGCCTGGGTGGTGGCAACCTTCCTGCCATCCACTTCCGTGATCACCATTCCGGGTTCCATCCCACAGCGGGCGGCAGGAGACTCCTCCTCCACATCCACCACGTACAGACCGTGCTTTTCCGCAAGGCTGTACTGGTCGATGATTTTCTGCGTCACCGGTTGAACAGTCAGCCCATAAATCAGCCCCGGTGGCAGCGGCTGGGGGGTCGGCGCCAGAGGCGCGGAAATCTGCTGGGTGGAGGGCTGGAGACCCGTCTTGACCTCCAAGGCAACTTGCGCACCATTGCGCATCACGTTGAGCCGGACGACCTGCCCGATTTTCTTTTCGAGAACCTGCTTCTGCAAATCACGCGCGGTGTTGACCGCCACCCCGTCAATGGTCGTGATGACATCCAATGGCGCCAGCCCCGACTGGTACGCCGGAGTGTCGGGACGGATGGACTGGATCACCACTCCCTTGCTGACGCCCTTGATCACCCCCTTCAGCTCCGTGGCCTCCTCAAGGGTTCGAATATCCACGCCGATCCACGGACGCTCGACCTTGCCCTTGGTAATGAGAAGGTTTCCAATCTTCTGCGCAAGCTTGATGGGAATGGCAAAGCCGACATTGGCATTGTAAAACGTGAATCCAGGCCGCGTCCGGATCAGCGTGTTGATCCCAACCACCTTGCCATCAATGTCGAGAAGCGGGCCTCCGCTGTTGCCCGGGTTGATCGTGGCCTGCGTTTGCAAATACTCCTCGTAGATCGTCGCGCCCAGGTGGTCGCGAAACTTGCCGCTCAACACACCCACCGTCACGCTGTAATCAAGGCTGAAGGGCGCCCCGATCGCGATGGTCCATTCGCCGGGTCGAATGGCGTCCGAATCCCCCATCTCGACTGCGGGCAGTCCCTTTGCGTCGATCTTGATGACGGCGACATCCGTTTTTTCATCGGGCACCCCCACGACCTGCGCATCAAACGAACGTCCATCCTTCAGCTTCACCTTGATTTTATCGGCGCCCTGGATGACGTGGTTGTTGGTAAAAATATAGCCGTCGGGGCGGACGATAAATCCGGATCCCTGGCTGGGCTCGGCGTTATCACGCGGCGGGGTGGGCATGCGATGGGGCGATCGGAAGAGGTCATTTGGCGCGGGCTGTTCCGATTGATCTTCGGGCGATGGGCTGAAGCCTTCCGGCATGCCCGAAATCCCACCTTGTCCTCCACGCGTCACCGTGATGACGACCACGGACGGGCTCACCCGTTCGGCGACACCGGCGAATGCATTCCCGAGCGACTTGGCAACATCCACAGGGGAGGCTGCGGGCACAGCCGTCGCCGGCGCAGGAGCCGCACCCGGCGTGGTCACGGCGCAAACGACGGACATAAAACCTGTTGAAAGACAAGCCGCAAGCCACAGGGTGGGGAGTTTCATAGAATAGTTGCCCAACGAAATTGAATTGATTTCCTGCGCAATTTGAGCGCGCTTTATACTGTGCTCCTCAACATCGAAAAAATCAAGGGGTTGTGGTCCAAGCTGCTTCATCAGGAAGCCAGCCCCGAACAAATCGCGTTTGGATTTTCCCTTGGATTTTTCGTCAGCTTCCTTCCCATTTTTGGCCTTCAAACCCTGACCGGCATCTTTCTTGCCTTCCTGTTTCGCACCAACAAAGTTTCCTGCCTTATCGGGCTCAACCTGCATCTCCTGTTCTTCCCGCTCATTCCGCTGATTTTTTATGGCGAATATCTCGTGGGAAAACACCTGCTCCCGGCGGATCACGTTCCGTCGCTGACCATCAAGGATTTTGAACTTCTCCTCCACGAGGGCGACAAGGTCCTTGAGGTCCTGCGAAAATGCGGCCAGGCCCTGCTCGTCGGCTCACTGGTGCTGGGGCTTCCCCTGGCCCTGGCCAGTTATTGGATCGTTAAAAGCGCATCCGCCCGATGGCAGGCGGAAAAGAAAAAACTGGCCGATACCGCCTCGGGTAAAAGCCCTACATCGCGAGCATCCCCGCCTCCTTGAGGCTCACGTAGCCGCGATGATTGGAGGGCGATGGCTGGCCGATGATCACGTGGTCCATGAGTGGAATGCCCAGCACACGACCGGCATTCACCATGTCGCGCGTCGCCTTCAAATCCTCTGCGCTCGGCGTCGGGTCGCCGCTCGGATGATTGTGCGCAAGAACGAGATGCCCGGCCGACGAGGCAACGGCCTCCCGATACACCTCGCGGGCGTGAACCAGCGTCTGGTTCAGGATTCCGCGCGAAATCTCATAGCATCGCAACAGTTTCATCTTGGAATCCAGCGCCAGGCCGAACAGGACCTCGACCGTGAGCGAACGCGTGCGCTCGACCAGCAGGTCATATACACGGGACGGCGTATCCATGGGGAGCTCCTGCGCCGCGCGCGAACTGACCCTTTCATGCAAATCAAACGCCGCCTTCAGCATCGAAGCCTTCACGGGGCCGACTCCGCCAACCTGCGACAATTCCGAAACGCTACGACGCGTCAATTCCCTCAAGCCGCCAAACCTCCTCAACAGGGCGTCACCCAGTTGAACGGACGAAACACCACGACGCCCCGTGCGCAGGATGACGGCCAGCAGTTCTGCGTCGGTGAGCGAATGAGCGCCGAGGCGTGCCAATCGCTCCTGCGGGCGGTCGTGCTCGGGAATTTCACGAATAAGGCTTGCGCTTGCTTCAGTCATTCCAGCCCCCGGCTCAATGATTCTCGACCGACGGGCTGCCCGAAGCGCCGGCCACCTGCACCTGGTAAGCCGTGTTCAGGCTTGTCCAAAGATTGGTCCATGGAAAATATCTCCCGGGACAATCGCTGTCTTCGCCATAAAACTGCCCATGGCCGTGGATGTTGTCATCGGGAATATGAAACTCGCTTTGCAACCGCAACAGAAGGCCGGTCAGCGACTTGACCTGTCGCGCGCTCGGGGCCTTGCGGTTCATGTTGCCCACGAGACATACGCCGATCCCACATTCGTTCAGGAAATCCTGGTGACAATGGCCGCCCTGAAGCTGGTATTTCCAGCGATGTCCCTCCACCACCTCTCCATCGCCAAGACCATCGGTGCCGTTGCCGATGAGAAAATGATACGCCATCCCGTTCTCCATCCCCCGTCGCAAATGGTCCCCTTGGATGATCTCCTCATTGCCGGCCGCCGAGCCGCTATGGTGGATCACCACATACCGCCACTCGCGCATCCCGGCGGGTGCTTCCACCGGAACCGGCTTTGAATAGGAAGCCTTCAAAGGCGTGCGGCTCAACAGGGGCGAAATCCCCCACCCCATCCAGAACATGGCGAACACCAGGAGCCAGAAACCAATCCTGTCCCCCTGCACCACTGCCATCTTCGGCATGTTTCGAAATGTCATACTCAATCAATGAAGACTGCCACAAGGCACGGAAAAATCCAAATCGTAAAATTACACGTATTTACAAGAACGCACCGAGTGCCCGCTCTGCCGTCGTGGCCGCGTCTTCCCCATCCGCCACCTCCAGCCATACGATCCCCGGCTCGCGGCGAAACCACGCCGTCTGACGCTTCACATAATTGCGCGTTTTTTGTTTCACCTGCTTCACCGCCTCCACCAGCGTCATCTCGCCCGAGAGATGGCGCATCGCGTCGGAATAACCGATGGCCTTCACCGCCGTGGGACTCCGGGCAAGTCCCTCACGCATCAAGCGCCTCACCTCATCCAGGAACCCCCCGCCAAACATCCGATCCACTCTCGCGTCGCAACGACGGTAAAGTTCCGCCCGGGAACGGCTCAAGCCAACCAGGCGCGGCATGACATCCCTCCCCGCAACATGGCCGCCCCACTGGGTCTGCCGTGAGGAGATCGGGGTGCCGGTCATTTCAAAGATCTCGAGTGCCCGGATCATGCGGCGGCGATCGCCCACTCCGATCTTCGCCGCCGCTTTCGGATCCACGCGCACAAGCTGTTCCCGCAGCACGGGCGTCTCCTCTTCTTCAAGCCTGGCGCGAAGCGCTTCGTCACGCCCCGGACCATCAAACACCCCCTGCGTCAGCGCCCGGATGTAAAGTCCGCTCCCACCCGTCACAATCGGCAACGCGCCGCGCTTGCGAATGCCGTCGATTGCAGCCATCGCCATCGCGCGAAAACGGGCGGCATCGCACAACTCGGAAATCTCCAGGGCGTCGAACAAATGGTGAGGCACCCCCCGTCGTTCCTCAGCCGACGGCTTGGCTGTCCCGATGTCCATCCCGCGATAGATCTGCATGGAATCGGCGGAGACGATTTCACCGCCCGTCTCCAACGCCAGTTCGACCGCCACTTCGCTCTTCCCAACCGCCGTCGGACCCAGCAAGACCACAAACGGGATGTCTTGAAGAGCCATCAGCGCGCGGTCGGGGGAGGAGGAGGCTTGCTGCTCGTCCTGCGAACCTTGGACGACGAGAGAATCAACTTCAGCGGCTTCACAGGCTGGCCCATGACCGGCTTCGGGGAGATCTCCACCACCTTGCCATCCTTCGAACCCACATGCTTGACCGTCATCACCTCGGTGCCACGCGGTCCCTTTCGAGTGCTGCCCATATCCAGAAGAAAAAGGCACGAGCCGAAGCTGATGATGTCATGATGCTGCAACACGTGTCGGCTCACGCGCTCGCCATTCACGTACGTCCCGTTGGTGGAACCGTTGTCATGCACCACAAACTCCTCGCTTTCGAAGACGATCGAGGCATGGTTGCGCGAGACGCTGACATCGGATACGAAAATGGTGGATGTATCATCACGCCCCACGATGAGGGTTGCCCGTCCAAGCTCGAAAACCTGGCGGGGAGAATCCTGGGAGATCAAAATCAAGGAGGGCATGGCGGCATCATACACAAATAATCGCCTCGGAAAATGAAAATGATTCACCTCCCATTCTCCGGTGCGCGGCAAATTTGTTGCTCTCCCACGTACCCGCACGCCCGGTCGCGGATGGCATCCGCTCCACAAGCCTCGAATCACGGGGTCAGGGGTTGTAGGAGCCGCTGTCAGCGGCGATCCTCGGGAAGAAGGGTTCACCAACAAATTTTCCGCGCAACTTTTTCGCGGCCGCGTTGTTTGGAATCCTTAAGAACCAACCCATACACAACGGAATCTCCATGAATACCAAAGCCTTGCTCTCCCTCCTGTGCGCCACGGCGCTCAGCCTCACCACCAGTGCTTTCGCCGAAGGCGGAAAAAAACATGCCCGCCCCGTCCGTGATCATGCCCATGAATGCGCCAAGACTGGCGCAGGCACCCGCGACCCTGGCGTGAACGCCAGACAGGAGAATCAGCACGATCGCGTCGCCCAGGGTGTCAAATCAGGACAGCTCACCAAGGAAGAGACCAAGAGCCTTGGCGACGAGAGAAAATCCATCCGCGATGAGGAAAAGGCATACAAGTCCGACGGCACCCTCACCAAGGACGAGCGCAAGGATCTCCATCAGGATCTGAACACGGCCAGCAAAGACATCTACAAGGAGAAGCATGATGCCGAAACCCAGCCCGGCGTGACACCCGCCCAACCCGGCAAGCCCGGCACCCGCGACCCCGGTGTTAACGGCCGCCAGGAAAACCAGCATGACCGCATCAAGGAAGGCGTCAAATCTGGCGCCCTGACCAAGGACGAAGCCAAGGCTCTCGCCGAGAAGGAAAAAAGCATCCGCGGAGAAGAGAAGGAGTACAAGTCCGACGGCACCCTTACCAAGGACGAGCGCAAGGATCTCCACGAGGACCTCAGCTCCACGAGCAAGGACATCTACAGCGAAAAGCACGACGGCGAAACGCAGACCAAGACCACCACGGAAAAGTAACGCTTCCCGACAAACTTCAAACCAGAAACCCGCGCGCCCGATCAGCGCCGCGGGTTTTCTGCTTTTGGACGGGCGTTAAGCAGCACCCAAAAGCCGATGCACAACAACACCAGGACAACGGCAATCGAAATTCTGGAAGCCTTTCGCTCATCAATCTGAAAATAATTGCATAAATGAAATGTTTGGGACCAGGCAAACGTGCCGATGATTGCGGAATATCGCCCAACCAGGCCGAATATGGCGAACATCTGGCTGCGTTCCTCAGGATGGCATAATTCCTGTAAATACGCGCGGCTCACCGTCCAGATA
Organism: Verrucomicrobiota bacterium; assembly: GCA_023269615.1. Lineage (GTDB taxonomy): Bacteria > Verrucomicrobiota > Verrucomicrobiia > JABWAM01 > JABWAM01 > JAHFSY01. Next base: position 59,731 of record JAHFSY010000020.1, on the reverse strand, counting down.
CCGCCAAACCCCAATCCAAACATCGGCCCGGTGAACCAGAAAAGTTTCTTGTGAACGCCCACGCCAAACATCGCCAGCACCAGCGCGGCCATCCATAAAACCAGCACGACGAGGAGGGTTTTATAATGACTCGTCTTGTCTGAAATGTGGCCGATGATGAACGAACCAAAGATCGCGAAGACCGTGGAAATGATCAAAAATAAATCAATCTGGCTGATCTTCACCCCAAACAAGGCATGTCCCATCCACATCGGTGTAAATCCCTCAACAGGGTCGAGCCCCACCACATCCTCACAGTACAACGACATGTTCACAGTCACCGCATTCACCGCATCCAGGGCAAGCAGGCACCCGATGAAAAAATAGAGCATTTCCCGGTGACGGGCCACGCGCCGTAGCGTGGTCACAAATGAGCCGATGCTATTCGTCAGGCTTTGCGCCAGGTTCAATCGCACCAGGCTCGGCTTCTCCTTCACAAACAAAAAGAGCGGAAGCGCAAACCCCAGGAACATGATCGCTGCAAGGGGAAATGCGCTCGAGTAATGGTGGCTTTCGGTATCCACATATCGCGCGGAAATCAACAACCCCACAATCGAACCCACATAGCCGATTCCAACACCAATTCCCGAAATCCGAGCCATGTGACGCTGGTCCGCAACATCCCCCAGCATCGCGTTGTAAAACACCATTGCAGTCTGGTAACCCACATTCGCCACACCGAACAAAAGCAACCCTCGCGTCAGCGTTCCCCCCACTCCCATCAAGCTGCAGGCACTCACACAAAGCAGGGTGAACCCCACCACGAACACACGGCGACGCCCGAGCTCGTCCGAAATCGGGCTGAGCAAAATCTGGATCGTCGCTGCGACCAATAGGGAAATCCAGATCGCGTCGTTGAACTGGCCCACCTTTCCCCCCATTTCCTTGACCACCCAGGGGCCGAAATACCGGCTGATCACCAGCATCGAAAAAACCGTCGCACCGGTGTCAAACATGGCCCATGCGACCACACGCAGGTTGAACCATCGTCGTTTCGGGGGATCGTACCAGTCCATGTTCAGGAGATTGTCATGTTTTCGCGATTTGGCCAAGGATTCGCATGATTTTTTGAGATGCTCCAAATGACAGCGGCGCCTTCTTCCCCGCAATCTTCCGTCGCAACTCCGCCGAATCCAACAGGCGGCGTGCCACCCGCACAATATCAGCCGTCCGCGTGCCCACGAGAAAATTCTTCCCCGCCTCCACCAGCCGCGTCCACTCGGTGTCCTCGCGCAAGACCAGGCACGGGCGGTTCACCACCGCCGCCTCCTCCTGGATTCCCCCCGAGTCGCTCATCACGAAAAGTGCGCTCCGCATCAGGGCGATGAAATCCAAATTACCCAGCGGCGGCAATCGGGAGACTCCGGCTCCGAGCTTGATCCGGTGCCGCTTCAACACCGCCACCGTTCGCGGATGGATCGGAAACAACACCGGAACCCGTTCGGAAATCTGGTTGATCGCTTCCACCAGACGCGCAAAGCGTGGCAGATCATCCGTGTTCTCCGCACGATGCAGCGTGGCCAGCACGTATGTCCCTGGCTTCACGCCGAAACGCTTCAACCGTTCCTTCCGCGCAAGCCGCATGGCCCTCAGCGTCGCATCCAATCCCGTGTTGCCCACGAGATGAATTTTAGCACCCACAATCCCCTCGCCCGCGAGGTGTTGCACGGCCTCCCTGTCGGGGGCGAAAAGCAGATCGGAAACGTGATCCACCATCACGCGGTTTTTTTCCTCGGGCATCGCGCGGTTGAAGGAACGGCAGCCCGCCTCCACGTGCGCCACCGGAATATTCAGCTTCGCCGCCACGAGCGCCCCCGCCAGCGTGGAATTCGTGTCGCCCAGCACCAGCACCGCGCACGGACGCGCGCGCAACATGATCGGCTCCAGCCTCTCCAGCATCCGGGCGGTCTGAACCCCCTGCCCCGCCGAGCCCACGTTCAAAAAATGTCGCGGCGTCTTCAGTTTCAATTCACGAAAAAATATCCGGTCCATGTTCTCGTCATAATGCTGCCCCGTATGAACCAGCACATGCCGGCACCCGCGGTCCAGCAACGGCAGCAGCGGTGAAAACTTCACGATCTCGGGACGCGTCCCAAGCACGGTCAGCATGGTTTTCATGGTTCACCCCGCACAAAATCAGCCGTAGCCGAATTCGCAAGAATTTGGCCTCCCCCAGCTCCACCCACTTCTCCCGCCAAACTCTGGCGAGTTCGGCTACAAACGACCGCAGCAGCAGCCCGACTCTGTAGCCGAATTCGCAAGAATTTGGCCTCCCCCAGCTCCACCCACTTCTCCCGCCAAACTCTGGCGAGTTCGGCTACAAATGACGATTGAGCATTCATGGCAAAAACGAAGAGGATTGAAAAAGCAGCCTCCGGATCAACCGAAGATGCGCCTGGATCACCTTCGCGGTTTTCATTTTTGATTCGCCAAAGCGCCGCACCGAAAGCACGGCCGGGACTTCCACCACACGCAGGTCCTGCTTCAGCGCCTTCAACATCATCTCGGCAAGGCAGGTGAAATCAAACGCAGGCGACTTGATCCGATCGAAAACCGACCGGTGATACACCCGCGCCAGGGCCGTGAAGGTGTAAATTTTCTTCCTCAAAATCAACCGGTACATCGCGGTCAACGTTTTGCTCAAAAACATGCGGTACGCGGGCACCCCATCCACCCGCCCTTGCGGAGCATAGGGCGAAACGGTCACCAGGTCGGCGCCGCGCGCCATCTCCTCCAGCATCGGCTCCAGGAGCGAGGGATCGTACGTGCAGTCGCTGTCCAGGTTCGCAATCCATTCCCCCTTCGACTCGGACACGCCGGTGCGCACAGCCGCTCCAAGATTCATGTTCCTCTCATGACGCACCACTTTGGTTTTGGGGCGCGCCCCAAAAGCCTCCTCCAACAAGGCATGCGTCCTGTCCGTGCTGCCATCATCCACGAAGATCAACTCGACTTCATGGCGCAACGCAACCCGGTCCAGCACGGGCGTCAATTGTTCCTTGAGCTGCGCAATGCCTTCAGCCTCGTTGTAACAGGGCACGACCACGCTGACGGTGGCCATATCAGTCCAGCGCCTCGAATTTGATCCGCAGCCGTTCGCGCGTCTTGCTGCACTTGAAAATAAGATAGTCCGCCTCCGTCTCCACCGACTCCATTTCAAATCCACTGGTGCTGACAAAGCCCTTGAGGCGGGCGGGGTTCCCGATGTAAAGGCCATAGGGAAGTGTGTCCACCGTGATGACCGCGCCCGCGGAAATCATGCAATACTCGCCCAGCGTGATGCCGCACATCACCGTGGCGTTTGCGCCCACCGAGCACCCGTGGCGCAGGAGCGTCGGGATCACCGTCCACTCCTTCGTAAAGGCCCGCGGACGAAAATCATTCGTGAACGTGGAATGCGGCCCGACAAACACGTCATCCTCCAGTGTGACGCCCTTGTAAATGGAAACACCGTTCTGGATCTTGACGCCGTCCCCGATCACCACGCCCTGGTCAATGTACACATCCTTGCTAATGATGCAGTTCTTTCCGATCCGGGCGCCTTCGCGCACCTGCACCTGGTTCCAGATCTTCGTGCCCGCACCGATCTCGGCCTTGGGAGATACTTCCGCGCTGGGGTGGATGTAGATGTCGGGCATGGAAAATACCTTCTGAATTTTCAGGATGACACGTTTTCTAGCACTTCGCGCAAGCCTTGTTCAAGGGAGACTTTTGGAACAAATCCCAACTGCAGTCGGGCCAGGCGCGTGTCCGCCACGATGCGGCGCATGCGCCCCTCCTTCAGGCGGAAATCCACTTTCAAAGAATGTCCCGCCGATCGCGCGAGCATCCGAGCCGCCCCGTGCAACGTCGTTTCGCGTCCCGATCCAACCGGGATCACCCCCCGCGCCTTCTCATGGCATACCGCCAGCGCGAGCGCCCGCGCCGCGTCCTTCACATGCAGAAAGTCGCGGGAATTTTTCAGCGAGGCATGAAGGATGACCGGCTCGCCAGCGACGATGCGCCCGGCAAAGAGCCGCAGCACGGTCCGCGGAAGCATCCCGGCCGTGTCACAGCCATACAGGTTGAACAAACGCAAAACGCACAGCGAAAGCCCTCCCTCCTTCGCCAGCGTCAGCGCATGCAAATCGGCGCACGCCTTGAAAAATCCATAGAGCGATTGCGGGCGCATCGGAGTCCGTTCCGTGACGGGAAGGCGGGTGGGGCTGCCGTACACCTCCGATGTGGATGCCAGCACAAAACGCTTTACGCCGGCCTCGAGGGCAAGCCGGAGCAACAATCCCGTTCCTCCGACGATCACGCGGGAGGCGCGCACCGGATGTTTCTCGCAGTCGGAAAGTTGCACCGTGGCCAGGTGAACCACCGAGTCGCAACCCCGCATGCGAGCCTTCCAACGCGCCGGCTTCAGCAGATCTCCACGCACCCACTCGACGTTTGGCAGCCTCGACACCGGGCGCCCGCGAACCAGGCACCTCAGTCGCCAGCCACGGCGCCCCACCTCCCGCAAAAAATGCCCGCCCAAAAATCCGGTCGCCCCCGTGATGAAAATGATCGGTGAAGATTTCAAATTAAAATCATGCTAACAGTCTTCAGCCTACAGCCTTCAGTTCCCCTCACACCCCGATCGCCTTCTGCAATTTTTCCACGATGCGCTGGGAGTGGGCTTGGATTTTATTCAAATCCTCCCCCTCAATCAGAAGGCGCACCTTGGGCTCGGTGCCGGAATAACGCAGAAGAACCCGTCCTTTATTTCCCATGTCCGATTCCGCTGCATGCACCAGTTCCATCACCGAGGGAATTTCCTCGAGGGGCGGCTTGGCCTTCACTTTCAAATTCTTCAACACCTGCGGATAGGGCGTGATGCAAGTCGTGAGCTCGCTGAGCTTCTTTCCGCTTTCCATCATGATGACCAGCACCTGGAGCGCCGAAACGATGCCATCGCCGGTTGTACCGTGGTCTCGAAAAATCAAGTGCCCGGACTGCTCGCCACCGATGTTGGCGTCGAGCTCCACCATTTTCCCGATCACATGGCGGTCGCCCACCGCCGTGCGCACGACTTTTCCACCCGCCTTCTCCATCACATGATCCAGGGCAAGATTGCTCATCACCGTCGCCACCAGGGTGTTCTGGCGCAGCTGCCCCCGCCGCAACGCCGCCAGGGCCGTGATCGCCAGCACCGCATCGCCATCCACGATCTTCCCATTTTCATCAGCAAGGATCACTCGATCGCCGTCGCCGTCGTGCGAAATACCAATGTTCACGCCATGTTGTTTCACAGCCGCCGCGACCACATCGGGATAGGTGCTCCCGCACTCGTGGTTGATATTCGTGCCATTGGGATTGTTGTGCAGCACAATGATTTCCGCCCCAAGCTCGCGCAAAATGCAGGGCGTGGATTTGTACGTCGCCCCGTTGCCGACATCCACCACGATGCGCAATCCCTCAAGGCTCAACCCGCGCGGGATGCTCGATTTTACAAATTCAATGTACCGACCCAGCGCATCATCGATTCGCATCGCCTTGCCGATCTCCGTCGCCGTGGGACGGATGCTGTCAATTCTCCCCGTGAAAACCAGTTCCTCGATCTCGTTCTCCACCTTGTCGTCCAGCTTGTAGCCGTCGTGACGGAAAAACTTGATGCCATTGTCCTCGTATGAATTGTGCGAGGCGGTGAGGACGATTCCCGCGTCGCAACGCAGGGAGCGCGTCATGTACGCCACGCCCGGCGTGGGAAGCGGCCCGACCACCAGCGCGTCCACACCCATTGAGGTGATTCCCGCCACCATCGCGTTTTCCAGCATGTAACCCGAAAGGCGCGTGTCCTTGCCGATGATGATGCGATGCTTCCCCTTCTCGCGCGAATCGCCCGTTGTCTTGAACCAATGCGCCGCCGCGCGGCCCAGTTTGAGCGCGGTCTCGGCCGTCACCGGCTCGACGTTCGCCACGCCACGCACTCCATCCGTCCCAAAAAGCTTTGTGTCCCGCCGGGAGTTGCCTTTCATCGCGGAATCTTCGTGGAAAAAGTGATGGGCGCTCCGGATGAATACAACCGTTCCTCAATATGCTCGTGAACCAGCCACCACACCACGGTGGCGATCATGAGGGATATGATCTTGAGGCCAAGGTTGTTAAGGAACCACGTCTTCATTCCCGCCCTTTATCTATGAGTTGCCGCTCGAGAGCAAGCTTTGCAGTTTCCCAAGCCACGTGGCATCGGTCGTGCCCACCAGCAGCCTGGTGAGAAGCTCGCGAAGCTTCTCCCGATCCAGTTGTTGGTGGAGCTCCCCCTTGCATGCCACGGAAATATTTCCCGTCTCCTCCGAGACCACGACCACCACGGCGTCCGTCTCCTCCGACAGGCCAAGGGCCGCGCGATGGCGCGTGCCCACGCTCTTGGGCAGATCCACGCGCTGCGTCAGGGGAAAAATCGAGGCGGCCGAGATCACGCGGTTGTGCTGGATGACCACCCCGCCATCGTGCAACGGCGAATTCGGAAAGAAAAGCTGGTCGAGAAGTTCCTGCGAGAGACGGGCATCGAGCACAGCCCCCGGCTCGCCAACGCCGCGCAGCCCGATCTCGCGTTCCACGGCGATCAGCGCCCCAACTTTCCGCGCGGACAACGCCATCACCGATTTCACCAACACATCCACCACCTCCCGCTCGTGGGTGCTCGTGAAAAAAAGAGGCTGCGTCCCCACCTCCGCCAGTGCGCGCCGCAGCTCGGGCTGGAAAATCACAACCAGCGCCACCACGATGAACGAGAAGAAATGCTCCAGCAGCCAGCTGATCGTATGCAGGTCAAATACCTGGCTGATGAATGTCAGCAGGATGAGCAGGGTCACCAACCCCATCAACACGCGCGCCCCACGCGTCCCGCGGATGAAGCGCAGGATGAAATAGACGAAGATCGAGAGGATGAATATCTCAAGCCCCGATCTCCAATGTGTCTGGAGCAATTCCCACATAAATTCCTGTCAAAAAAACCAAGGTTTCTCCCTCAATCAAAAACCAGTCTCATGATCGAGACATCGTCCTCAAACGAACTCGCCCCGTGCAGCCCCGTGATGTAGCGCAACACGCGGTCCAGGTCCGGCATTCCCCCGCTCGATGGCAGCGCCAGGCACTGGACGAACTCGTCGAACTTCACCATCCCCCCGCCCGTCTTCGAAACCTCATACACCCCGTCGCTGAACACATAAAGCTTGCTGAAAGCCTCCAATTTGCATGTGCCGCTGCGATAGGAAACGCTCGGCATGCTTCCCACCGCCATGCCGGGAATCCGCAGCTGGACGACCTTCGCCTTGTCCGCGCTCGGCCCACTCAGCAAGACCGCCGGCGGATGACCGCCGCTTGCGTACACGATCTCCCTCTTCGACTTGTTGTACACGCCATACCAGATGGTGAAATACATGTTGTTCTGCTTCTCCATCGGGAACGCGTCGTTGAGCCCGCCAAGGACCTCACCCGGATTTCGAAAGTCGGTCTTGGGCAGGCTTTGCGAGCGAAGCACGTTCATCACGGAAATCGAAAGCAGCGCCGCGCCCACGCCGTGTCCACATACGTCGAGCAGGTACATCGCAAAATGCTCCGAATCGAGCCAGTGATAGCCAAACGAGTCGCCGCCCAGGGACGTGGACGGAATAAAACGCCAATCCGCGCCAATCTCCCCCTTGAGCGGCGCGGGAAGGACTGACTTCACATACGTAGCCGCCTCCGCCAGCTCAGCCGTCAACTGCTTCTGCGTCTCCAGCAACGCCTGGTAATAAAGCTGCTCCTGGTCGCGCGCCCGCTTCTTCTCCAGGCACGCGCCAATCCTCGCCCGCAACAGCACGGGGTCAAATGGCTTCGGCAGATAATCCTCCGCGCCAATCTGGATGCATCGCACCACGCTCTCGATCTCATCCAGCGCGGAAATCATGATCACGGGAATGTGTTTCAGCTCGCGGTCGGACTTCAGCTTTTCAAGCGTCTGGTAGCCATCCATCTCCGGCATCATGATGTCCAGCAGCACGAGGTCAAATTCGCTGGCACGCACCGCCTCCAGCGCCTTGAGCCCGTTCTCCGCGACGGACACCGTGTAGCCCTGCTTTTCAAGACGGCGCGAAAGCATGTCGCGATTTTCCGCGATGTCATCCACCACCAGCAATTTTCCGTGATCGGGCTGCGCAAAACGTGTTTTCCCGGCAGGGTGGGCCGGGGCGACAAGCGCCTTGGGATCAGCGGCACCAGCACGGCTTGTTTTTCCAGCACGAAATGCCACTGAACCAAGATTTTCGTTGATCAGCGTGAGAAGATGCCTGGCCGCGCCGTGAATTTTCTGCAGGTCGGGAACGAAGGATTTCTGCCCCTTTTCCTCCGCCTCCTCCTGCAGCATCTCGCTGTACCCGATGATCTGGTTGAGCGGCGTGCGCAATTCGTGACGAAGGTTGGACAACTCGGCTTCCTGGGAATCTGGGGATGAATCACTCATGTCGGTTGGGGAGCGCCCTCAATGTGCAACCATCCACCGCCCGCTTCAAGCTGGAACTGTGGGGACACTGAAACTGTGGCCGCGTTCGCAAGAACGCGGTTCCGGAGCGGCCGACCACGCTCTGGCGAGCGTGGCTACATCAAGCCGCTGCGGTCCCCGTCCCACTTGCCGCTTTTCCGCCCAATAGCGTTTCAATCTTGGAAAGCAACCTCGGCAGCTCGATCGGCTTGGTGTCGTAATCGTTGCACCCGGCCTCGAGCGCCTTTTCGCGGTCGCCGGACATCGCGTGCGCCGTGAGCGCGATCACGGGAATCGCCTTGGTTTCCTCAGCAGCCTTCACCTGCCGCGTCGCCTCCCAGCCATCAATCACCGGCAGGCTCATGTCCATGAGGATCAGGTCCGGCTTCTCCGACTTCGCCATCGCCACGCCCTGCCCGCCATCCACCGCGATCACCACCTCGTAGCCCTTGCGGATGAGCCGCCGCGAAAGCATGTCACGGTTCATTTCATTGTCCTCCACCAAAAGTATTTTCGCCATAGGTCCCCATTCAAATTCATCCGCGGCAAAAAATCCAGCCCACATCTGCGGTATCTATGTCCAGGCATGGAATCACTGCCTGCACATTCGGACTGGGAATGGAGCTGCCGCTGGCATCTTTGTGCTCCTTGCGCCTCTTTGTGGCAAATCCCTGCATTTGTTACGTCGGAATATGGCCGCAAAGAGGCGCAAAAAGCACAAAAATGGCTGGCAAATATAATGTCAAATCCAAATGCGTTACCAAATGCGTTACCCTGACTCAGCCACTCCCACACCTTGATTTCAATCATCGCATGCCCTATCCGGAAATCCCGCCATGTCATCCCCCACCCCGCTCATCTCCAAAAGAATGCGAACGGCGTATGGCTTCGTGAACGCCCTGAGCGACGAGGTCCAGGCGCAGATCAGCCGTCTCTGCGAGGAAGGCGATGCGATGTATCAAGCGGGAAGATTGTATGGCGCCATGTCCAAGTATGCCGGCGCGATGATCATCCTGAGTGAACAGCCCGGACACATTTTTGATTATGAGGCGGCAACTTATCTCTACAGCTGCCGCAACGACGTGTACTTCAACCAGGGAAAATTCGACCTGTGCCGTCGATCAGCTCTGACCACCCTCAAATGCCCGGGCGCCGACCAGTCCCCCGCCGTCCACCTGCGCCTGGGCCAGGCCGAATTTGAAATGGGACACATGGAGGAAGCCGCAAAAAGCCTGACACGCGCCTTCGAGCTCGGCGGACGTGAAATTTTTGATGGCGAGGATCCAAAATACCTGGCGCAGCTCGGGAAGATCTGAGTTCGCTACCGCGATTGGTTGCCTCCCCATTTCCAATTCTGGATTTCCGGCATATCCTCGCCGTGTTGCTCGATGTATTGTTTGTGCTCGATCAATTTGTCGCGGATGAACTGTTTTGCGTATGCGCCTTGTGACCCGAGTTTCTCGACACGATCAATCACATCCTCGGCCAGGTGAAAACGGTCGAGATCATTCAGCACCACCATGTCGAATGGCGTGGTCGTCGTCCCCTCTTCCTTGTACCCGCGCACGTGCAGATTTTTGTGGCTGTTGCGCCGATACGTCAGGCGATGGATCAGCCACGGATATCCGTGGAACGCGAAGATGATCGGCTTGTCTTTGGTGAACAATGAATCGTATTCGCGATCGCTCAGCCCGTGCGGATGCTCGCTTTGCGGCTGCAACGTCATCAGGTCCACGACGTTGATCACGCGAATGCGTAACTTGGGAATCTTCTTTTGCAACAGCTCCACGGCCGCAAGCGTCTCCAGCGTGGGCACGTCCCCGCAGCAGGCCATCACCACGTCGGGCTCGCCTCCGCGGTCGTTGCCCGCCCAATCCCAGATGCCAATGCCTTGCTCGCAATGCTTGATCGCCGCATCCATGTTCAACCACTGGGGCGCAGGCTGTTTCCCCGCCACGATCACATTCACATAATTGCGACTCCGCAGGCAGTGGTCCGTGACCGATAACAGCGTGTTCGCGTCGGGCGGCAGATACACGCGGATGATCTCGGCCTTCTTGTTCACCACGTGGTCGATGAACCCGGGATCCTGGTGACTGAACCCGTTGTGGTCCTGGCGCCAGACGTGCGAGGTCAGAAGGTAGTTCAGTGAGGCGATGGGGCGGCGCCACGGAATTCCCCGCGTCGTCTTCAACCATTTCGCATGCTGGTTGAACATCGAGTCAATGATGTGAATAAACGCCTCGTAGCAGGAAAAGAAACCGTGGCGTCCGGTGAGGAGATATCCCTCGAGCCAGCCCTGGCAGAGATGCTCGCTCAAGACCTCCATCACGCGGCCATCCGGCGAGATATTCTCATCGCTGCGAAGAATTTCGCCTGTTGAAACCCGTTTCGTGACTTCGAAGACGGCGTTCCATCGGTTGGATGCCGTTTCGTCCGGGCTGAAGACGCGAAAATTGCGATGGTCGGCATTTTGCTGGATCACATCACGAATGAACTCCCCCTGCACGCGCGTTGCCTCCGCCGCCGTCGCCCCGGGTCTTTTCACCTTCACCGCATAATCACGGAAATCGGGCAAGCGCAAATCGCGCAGAAGAGATCCTCCATTGGCGTGCGGGTTCGCACCCATGCGCCGCGCGCCGCTGGGCGCAAGCTCGGCAAGCTCCGTGCGCAAACGTCCATTTTTATCGAAGAGCTCCGCGGGACGATATCCCTTCATCCATTGCTCCAGGATTCTGACATGTCCACGCCCAGCCATCCCGCTGATCGGCACCTGGTGGGCGCGAAAGGTGCCCTCGATTTTTTTGCCATCCACCATCTTCGGTCCCGTCCATCCTTTCGGCGTGCGGAAAACAATCATCGGCCACTGTGGACGCTTCTTGAATCCCCCGCCCCGGGCCATGCGTTGAATGGCTTTGATTTTGGAAATGACGCGGTCAAGCGTGGCGGCCATTCGTTGGTGCATTTCAGCGGGCTTGTCGCCCTCGACGAAAAACGGCTCGTAGCCGTAGCCGCGAAACAGCGCCTCCAGTTCCTCATGCGGCAGTCGGGCGAGCACGGTCGGGCCGGCAATTTTATAGCCGTTCAAATGCAGGATCGGCAGCACCGCGCCATCGTGAACGGGATTGAGAAACTTGTTTGAATGCCAGCTCGCCGCGAGCGGCCCCGTCTCGGCCTCGCCATCGCCGACCACGCAAAGAGCGAGCAGGTCGGGATTGTCGAACACTGCCCCGTACGCGTGCGTGAGCGCATAACCCAGTTCTCCGCCCTCGTGAATGGATCCCGGCGTCTCGGGCGCAACATGGCTCGGAATGCCGCCCGGAAATGAAAATTGCTTGAAGAGCCGCCTGATCCCCTCCTCATCCTGCGAGATATCAGGATAAACCTCGCTGTAAACCCCTTCGAGATAAGTGTTTGCGACCAGGGCCGGCCCTCCATGACCGGGGCCCGTGACGTAGATCACGCTCAGGTCGTGCTGCTTGATCACGCGGTTGAAATGAACGTAGATGAAATTCAAACCGGGAGTCGTGCCCCAATGCCCGAGCAGGCGCGGCTTCACGTGTTCAATCTTCAACGGCTTTTTCAGGAGCGGATTGTCGAGGAGATAGATCTGCCCGACGGACAAATAATTCGCCGCCCGCCAATAGGCATCCATCCGTCGCAGCATGTCGGTCGTCAAAGGTTTGGTTTTCATGAGATTGACTGTGAATTCAAGCATGGTTGAGCCACAGATGAAACACGGATAGGCAGGGACGTGCGGCTCGGGCACACCCGAGCCGATGGGTTGCAGTCCCGCCGTGGCGGGACGAAATCCGTGTTCAATCCGTGTTTCATCCGTGGCTCAACCAGCCTTTCTCAGTTTGTTCGAGAGAATTTTCTCTACAGATCTCGCAATCATCAGTTCCTCATCCGTACGGATGACTCGCGCCACGGTTTTACCGCCGGCGCCGGAAATGACCGGGGCATTGGCCTGGTTGCGACCCTCATCGAGTTCGATGCCAAGAAATCCCAGCCCATCGCAAATGCGCGAGCGAACCGTCGAGCAGTTCTCCCCGATGCCACCCGCAAACACAAGCGTATCCAATCCTCCCAGCACGGCCGCATACGAACCAATCCATTTCCGCGCCTGATGACAGAACAGCGCAATCGCCTCCGCCGCTCTCACATCGGACGACTCCAACGCCAGCAATTCCCGCATATCGGAACTTGCCCCGGAAACACCAAGCAATCCGGACTGCTGGTTCACCATCCGATGAAATTCGTCGGCCGACATTTTTTCGGTGCGGGCCAGATGAATGAAAATCCCGGGATCAAGGTCTCCCGTCCGTTTTCCCATGACCAATCCTGCCGCCGGGGTGAATCCCATGCTGGTGTCCACGCATTTTCCATCGCGCACCGCCGCCATGCTCGCCCCGTTCCCAAGATGCGCAAGGATCACGCGACGGCCACCCGACGTCGCGGGGTCCAGCCGCGAGAGCTCCTGCATTAGGAATTCATACGACAACCCGTGAAACCCATAACGCCGCAGCCCCAGCGCCTCAAGGCGTCGCGGCAAGGGAAGCATGCGCGACACCCTCGGAAGATCGGAATGAAAGGCCGTGTCGAAGCATGCCACCTGCGGGCACTTGGGATAGCGTTTCGAAAAAGCCTCGATCCATTCAATCTCCGACGGCAGATGCTCCATCGCGAGCGGGATGAGACGACGCAGCTCCTCGATCATCTCCGTCGTGACGCGCTGTGGCTCGGCGTAGCTTGGTCCGCCATGCACCAGCCGATGGCCGATTGCCTTCACGCCATCAGGACCCGCTTTGCGTTCGATCAAATCCAGCAGCATGTCAATACAGCTCCCGTGAGAAGGCGCGCGGACCGGGCGGCGTTCCGTTTCCCCGCTCACAAGATCCGTTACCGAGAAAGCTGAATCTTCCAACCCGATGCGTTCCACGCCTCCGCGCAAAACGCGGGTGAGCGAAACATCGGCACGGAACAGAGCAAACTTGAGACTCGAAGATCCGGCATTGATGGTGAGGAGAAACGCTCCTTTGCGCCCATTTCCATCCCCACGTTTTTTTGTCCGCCTGCTGGAAGATGCCGACACAGCCATGCGCCGAACCTAGCTTTGACATTTCGGGGTGTCGAGCGGGTTTCTCCAAATCAGGCGCTCCCATGAATCTGGCTCAACTGCGTGCCTGTTCGCTGAATTGACGTCCCACGGCCATCAGGCTATGGTGCGTTGATGCAGGACGTGGAAAAAATCAAGGTGGTTGGACGGAGGAACAGGCTGGATGTTTCCTCACCTGCGGAATGTTATCGTCGCGCCACCCTTCTCCAGAGGCGGGCCGACCACCTCAATCCCCATCCGCGGCCCCGCGGCTTCGTCTTCAAGGCCCGGTCGTGGGAGGAATATGAAAGCTGGCGAAGAAGCCAGTCCAACCCACGACTTTGGTAACAGCATGGCCGCCCAGCACCGAGAGGACGGTCCAAACCCGCTGGTTCGAGTCTGCTCACTCCTGAACAAGCATGGTGCAAAATACCTCGTGGCGGGAGGGCATGCCTGCATTCTGCACGGGATGGTCCGGACCACGGAGGATGTGGACATCCTGGTTGAGGAATCGGATGAGAATTACGCAAAAGTCATCGCCGCGCTGGCTGAAATGGAAGATGGCGCGGCTGCCGAATTAGTCCCCGCCGACATCCGCAACAACGTGGTCGTGAAGATTGCAGATGAGGTGGAAGTGGATGTCAGCCGTCGTGCGTGGGTTGTCACGTTCGCCGAAGCAATCCCGCAGGCCCTCGCCACCGAAGTGGACAAGGTCCGGATTCCCTACCTTGGCCTTGCCGACCTCATCCGCAGCAAGCAAACGTACCGCGAACAGGACCGGGCCGATCTTCTGAGATTGCAGCACTTGGAAGCCCGAAAATCGTCCTCAGTGTGACTCGATGAACTCGGCAACCGCTATTTTGGGGAGTTCTTGATGTAATCCTGCATGCTTTGACGCAAGGAGTCATGTTTCTCCGAGCCTGCGGCGGATTTGATCATCTCCAATGCCGCAGCATCTTTCCGTTGTTCCCACCGCCAGCGCAGGCTGTCGAACGCCGAGCGTCGCACAAAAGCATCGGGGTCGTTCAGCGCAACGCGAAGTGTTTCCATGACATCCGCGCCCTCATGCCAGGCGAGAGCGGCAAGGACCGCGTCTTTCGCTTCCTTAGAGGCCTTGGGGTATGCCTTGATCAAGGCTGACATCACCTGGGCTGACTTGGTCGCGGATTGGGTGCTGCTGAGCAACAGGGCGGCCTCCCTGACAACTTTCTCTTCATCATCCTGAACGTATTCGCACGCCTGGGCCTCCTTCCTTTCCTCGCTGACCTCACTCACGGTGCTGTTGCGCATCCAGCTTAATACCGACAATTTGTAATCCCGCATCATGCTCTTTCGCAAGGCAGCCTCCTTTTCCCCCACGACAGCTTTCTCCACCACTTGACGCTGCTCATCGGAAAGCGACGAAAACATGGTCCGGAACTGGCCGAAGGCGCGCTCGCGAACCTTGGGCGACGAATCCAGCAACCCCTTCATGTAAAATCCAATGCGCTCGTTGTCACCAGGGAAAAAGAAAACCGCGGATTCCATCATGGCCGCACGATTTTCGGGCCGCTGGACCGTGGGGTACAATTCCTGGAACTCCTTCCAATAGGCGTCTTTCTTCTCCTTGTTTTCAGCGAGACTCCGGACCGCGTCCATGACGCGAGTAGGATCTCCGTCTTCAATGGCCCGGAACAACAGCGGACTGGCGTTCTTTAATTTGGACATGTTGCGCGTGGCCGATCGCTCGAGCTCTTTCTTCATCTCAACGCCAACCTTGGCATCCTTCTCGGCCCGCGAGGCGGCCATCAGGGACGGCAGCGTCTCCTCCATCACCATGAAGAAATCCTCACAACCCGCCTTGAACGCCTCGAGGCGGGCATCGGGCGATTCGTCCTTCAAACCAAGAACAATCATCGCGCAGTCATCCGTCTGGTGCATTCCGGTGCGCACGCGCTGCATCACTTCGCGGCGGAGTTTCGGGTCCATCGAGGGATACGCGGCGGCAACAACCTCCACCTTCCCGGATTTGAGCAATGAATAGGCGGCCCGCGCCTGCACCTCCGGATCCTGAAATGACAGGTTTTCAGCGAGACGCTTGAGCGCATCCTCGTCTTTCGCGCCCTTCAGGGCGTCTGAAAGAAATGTGTTCCATTCAACCTGTCGGTACCGCCTCCCCTTTTCATCCTTCACCCGTGCGATGCTGGCATCGATCTTGCGCACGAACCCGGCATCCTGGACGAGTGATTTGTTGCGCAACAATTCCAGTGCCTTCGGGCCGACATACCCATCCTCGGATGCAACCGCGATCGGGCCGAGCTCCACCTGCAACATTCTCAAATGCTCGGGCGAAACACCATGGCAGGCGGCCACGATGCAATACCGCCCATGGTCATTCACTTGGTTGTAAAGCTCGACGACATCCGATGGCGCGTAGCTTCTCACAAACAAACTGGCGAGGTTGGGCAGGACTTCCGACTCCGCCTTCGCCGCCACGGCCTTGTCCTGGATCATTTTTTTGAGACGGGGAAGGTGTTCCGCGTTTACATAGCCAAAAAGCGCTTCCACCGCCTGTCCCTCCAGCCCCGTCACCGGCTTGCCATTGAGGCACGCGAAGAGAATCTCCGCCCGTTCGGGATTCAACCCCGCCTCGCGCAAGGCGCTGATCGCCACGCCAAGATTCTGCGAATCATGCGTGGAATTGTAGGCATGGATGTTTTTTGTGAGGATCAATGCAGCTTCCTCGCCGCTCAACTTCGACGGCATCAGCTTGAAAATCTTGATCTTGGTGACCGGCGTCTTCCACTCGCGGGGCACGCTCCACGGCATCTCCATCAACAGGTCAAAATCCACGTCGTCGGAAATCCAGTTGCGCCCTTCAATCTTTCCCAGAGGCGAACTGGTGATATCCCCCGCGCGTAAGGCTTCCCTCCACGTCATGTAAACCGCCTGGAATTTCTCGTACCGATTGAGCCCCTTCGGATTGAAAATGTACGCATGACCCATCGCCACCTTTTGCTCGACGCGATCCAGTGACGTGTCTCCCTGCTTCACTTCAAACACATGACTCCCAAACTTCACGTCCACCGGTACGATGTCATGCGCCGGCAGATCCGACACCTTTTGACCATCCACAAACACCGTCCAAACATCGCCCGACCCGTTGTCCACGTGAACCCGCGACATGCCAACCCCCAGCCCGGGCACGATGCCGGAAGGCGAAGTGGAAACCGCCGAAGGTTTGCCACATCCAAAAAGCCAAAGACACCCTGACACCAAAAACACACGCACAAGTTTCACGCCATGTTCCATGATCAATGATCGATGTTCCATGCGTTCTCACTCCCTCAGCGGCAACGGACCGTAGATGCGCGTGGCGTACGGCTCAAAATCATCCATGATCCATCCGTTGTGGATCGTGGCCGGCTCATCTTTCCCGTCCACCTTGACCTCGCCATCCTTCAATCCGGGCACCCAGATCTGACTGGCGCGTTGCTCGGATGTGGTGTTGACGACGAGCAGATAATCGCCGGCGACAAAGCCTTCCCGATCTTCCTTCAACCTCTTCCGTGCCGCCTGGAGCGCCTCGTCACCCAGCACGTTTCGCCAGCGCAGCTTGTCCTTCTCAATGTGTTGCTTCACCGGACTCCAGATCGTGGGTGAGCCGAGGACGGGCGCTTGTCGCGCCAGTTCCTGCACCACGGGCTTCAATCGATTCCAATCCTCCCCGCGCTGGGTGATCGGCTCCAGCCTCTCTCCATCTTGATGCACAAAGAAGAAAAGCCCCGACGCTCCTTCCACGACCCCAAGCAACGCCAGCGCCCGCATTTCCTGCCGGGAGGGGAAGCGCGACGCGTTGAGTCTGCCAGCCCGAGGGAAAAGACTCACCCAGTCAAACGCCTGCACCACGCCCCACACGGGCTTGTCAGGCCCGGCCGCGAAACGGCCCTGTCGCACCGCCGTCCCAAACGATGCCAGCGGCAGGTGCGGGATCGGATACCAGTCCACCATCAGGATGTCCGCCGTCGAGGCGTAAAATCCCGCCGACTTGCCATCGCTTAGCACAATCACCGAGGGAAACTTCGTGCCGGTGGATTTCAACGCGTTGCGACAGCGCTCCACGTCAGTCGGCGCAATCTTCTGGAAATCCGGCTCGTCAATCATGTACCAGCCGAGAAGCGGCGCGGAAGTCCCCGTCCTGGCCACGAAATTCTTCATCGTGTTCTCATTGAATGACGGCCCCGCACTCGTGCCCGGACTGATCAGGAGCTTGAAACCATGGCGCTCGCATTCCTTCATAAAGCCATCCAGCGGCTCAAATCCGCGATAGGATTGCACGCAATTGAACCCCGCATCCTTCAAAATTGGAAAATCATTCGTGCAAGCCATGGTCAATCCATACATGCCGATGGGAAACTGATCAGCGGAACCAGCGCGAAGCAAGTTGACATTGAAAACCAGGAACACAGCGATGAAACAAGCGACAGGTGCTTTGTAGCCGCGTTCGCCAGAACGCGGATCCGCAACCCTGCAAAGTCCAAAATCATTTTTTATTTTCATCGTGGCCGGTCACGGTGTGGTCATTGCTGCGCCGGAGCAATCTCAGGTTGCGCGCGTAGAGAAAAGGCAGGAAGACATAACCAAGGATGACCGGCAGTTTGTCGATGTGAAGTGCATAAACGAGACACACCACGCTTCCCCAAAAGCTCAAATGCCAGAAGATCGGCGGCACAATCAGGCGCTTGTGACGCTCGGACTGGAGCCACTGTAGGAGGAATCGGGAGCTGAAAAGCGCATTGCCGAAGACACCGAAAATAGTCCAGTAGCCTGACTCATGGTAAAGCCACGGCAGACGGGCACCCAGAAACGGCTGCAGAAATCCTGGATCATTCATGATACGCTCTTGATTTTGTTGGTTGTTTTCATCCGTCACCTTTTCGCTCGCCCACACGATACCGCAACTGGCGGCTCTTCATCCAGCGCACGGCAAGCAGGTCGGTGAAGGATTTGAAAAGACGGTTCCATACGCCGTATTTCGACTCCCCCGCGAAACGCTCGCGCGGCGTGATCGGCACCTCCACCACCTTGAACCCGTCCATCCGAAACAGCGTGGGCAGGAACCGGTGCGCACCCCGAAAAAATTTCACCTCGGCCAGGCATTCCTTCTTGAACGCCCGGTAGGTGCAGCCGGCGTCCGTGATGTTTTCATCGCTCAATTGATTGCGCACCCCGTTGGCGATGCGCGATGACATGCGCCGCACCCAGTTGTCCGCCCGCTCGTGCACCCTCGAGCCGCAAACGCAATCGGCATCCTTCAACGCCTCGAGAAACTTCGGGATGTCGCGCGGGTCGTTCTGCAAATCAGCATCGAGGGTAAAGATGATCTTTCCTCTTGCCGCCTTCATCCCAGCCGCCGAAGCCGCCGTCTCCCCGCAATTCTCCACGAAACGCTGCGCCCTCCAGCGCGGGTCACGCGCGATGATCGTCCCAAGAATCTCCCAGCTCCGGTCGGTGCTCGCATCATCGGTCACCATCACCTCGTAATCCTCCGAAACGCCCTTCATCGCCTCGGAGATTTCCGAGTGCAACCGCTCCAGGTTGTCCTCTTCGTTGTAAACGGGAATGACGAGTGAAAGATGCGGCATGGAAGGGCTGTTGTAGCCCTTCGATCAATGTCTTGGCAATCCTGTAGCCGCGTTCGCCAGAACGCGGATTCCCTTTAACCCATCGGATTTTTGACAGGATTGACAGGATTTTGCAGGATTTCAGACCCTGAACCCCGTCTTGCGCACCAGATGTCGGAACGCGGGCGTTCCGACATCTGGTGCGGAAGGCATGTCGTTTTTCTTAATCCCGTAAATCCTGTAAATCCTGTCAAAAATCTGCTCAGGGGATCGGAGCTGCACCGCCACCACCCGACGCGGCAGACTTGCCCGCGATGGCTGCATCCAGATGAACAGACGAATCGCGCAGGTGTGTGTACACTCCGCCGAAATCACTTCCGAAAATCACAAACTGCCCGCCAGCCGCCACCAAATTCTTTGCGTCTTCGGGACTGAAGCACGGGCGTCCCCACGCCTTGCCATGACGTTTCGCCGCATCCGCCACACGCTTTTGCGCGGCCAGAAAGAGCGGGTCTTCGATCGGCGATTTCTTGCAGCCAAGGCGGATCGAGAGATCGGCCGGTCCAAGCATCAGCACGTCCACGCCCGGCACCGCCGCAATGGCCACCGCATTCTCGACGGCCTGCAAGGTTTCGATCTGCACCACAAGACATGTTTCACGATTGGCGTCCTCGCGGTATGTGGGATTGGGCGCCGCCATGAAATCGGCATCGAGCCCCGCGCCGTCAAGCCCACGATCGCCGAGCGGCGGAAACTTCATCGCCTCGACCAGCTGCTGCGCCTTGGCGGGAGTTGAGACATGCGGAATGATCAACCCCGCCGCGCCATCTTCGAGCAGCCGGTAAAGACTTGTTTTCTCAAGAGTGGAAGCGCGCCACATGCAATCAATGTTAAAAAGATGATGAAACGTGATGAGCGCCTGGGTTTCACGGGGATCCCAAGTCCGGTGCTCGGCGTCCACCCAGATCCCATCGTAGTTATTCTGCGCCGCAAGTTTGACAAAGAAAGGCAGGAAATGCCCCATGCAGGCAATGCGGGCAACTTGTCCGGAACGGATTTTGGCAAGAACTTTGGAAGGTCTCATAAAAGGAGGAAATGGAGCCGTACAATTGTAGAGCCACCCCGGGTTGTCAATGGCGGATTGGCGAGCGTCCCAACGGAATGTGGCATCACTTTTCCAAGCGCCGGCTCACACCTGCAAAACCGCACGGAACATTCCGACGAAATTCGGGTTTCATGTTAGCCTCCGCCCAGGTGATGGCGCTTTGAATCTGCTTCCAGCGTTTCACGGGATCGCTGGCGCGTTCGCGCTTCTCCTCTTCGCGTTGTTTCAGGCTTGGATCCATGCGATGCAAGATAGTCCTATTAGCGGGCCGGATCAATCGCGCGTTATCGGCTTCTTAATGCCCAATCCCGCTTCGACAATGTGAAGCGCCCGACTGCTTGATTTCCATGCACGACAGAACGATAGTCATCCCATGCTCCGTTTTTCACGAACTCTTTTGGCACTGGCGTTGCTGTGTTGCATGGTTGTGATGCTGTCTGGACAAACCACGGTCGCGCCGCAACCGGGTTCGGACAAGCGGCCGTATCAACTTCAATTGATCGAGAAAAATCGCCAGACTCCCATCAGCCAATGTGTTGTCGCCGTGTCGCTGGTGGTAGATGGCTCAACCATCACGCGTGTCAACTTGAATTCCGACGCTCGGGGCGTCATTGATCTCACAGATTTTTTCCACTCCCATGACGCACAGCTTAAGAAATACAAGGATCGAGTCGTTGCATCACTTTGGGTGGAGGAGAAAAGCGTGAAGCTGTCAGTTGATGCACTGGAGAAACAAGGCCCGCAAAGGGTGGAAGTAGACCTGGGCCCGGTGCTCGTCATGGGAAGCTTCGCGGACGAGAGTGGAAAGCGGGTCACCAGTTTTAAGGAGCTTTTTCCCGCTGAAGTTCGGGATTATCTCGATAAAAACAAAAACTTCTGGAGCGGTCAGATCAGAGTATACGAGTCCACGGGAACGACTCCGGGCGAAGGGCTGGTTGTGAATCAGTTGCGGGCTGACGAAACAGGACAATTTCATGTCTATGTCCAAAAAAACCGGGCGTACCGCATCGAGCTGACAGGCTCCCAGGATTTGGCACTACCCACACTGACTTTTGTCGTGGCAGAAAATGATCTGGAGATCAAACTTGTTGCAAAACCGAAGCCCTACTGTGTCTATGGGGCTTTTCTGAACGCCTCGGATGGCAAACCCGTCACCGAGAATATTGCCGTCAATGGCTTGGAAATTTATTTCAACGGGATGGGACAATCCCGGTACGCTCTTTTTTTTGACAAGCCGGGCGCTTATGAGTTGAAGATCGGGTGCTACGCGTTCCAGAAAAAATACCGGGAGCAGTCCGCCACCGTCAAGGTGAGTGAGCCTCTCCAGCAGCAAGACTTCAAGTTGGAGCCCTTCGCAGACAAGCCCTCCGCCGTCAAGTTCCACCTGAAAATCACCGGGATCACCATCAGCAAATCATATGATGTCTCGGCGTGCCTCACCGATGAAAACAATTTTTGCCAGACCGGGGAATTCGACGGGAAGGATGCCTACGATTTTGTCCTGCCCCAGGCCGGGCGCTACCAGTTGAACCTTTACTCCCAGCGCTATGATGTTCAGGCGGAAAATCAGCTTCTCATCGACAAGGAACAAACCCTCGAATCCAAAGCTGTCGAAAAGGATACGTGGGTCACCGTCCAGATCACGGGCGTCGAAGGAAAGTCGATTGGATTTCCGAAGCTCGAACACTTGATGCATCAGCCTCGGGTGAACTGTGTCATTCTGGACGAGGAATCAACCAAGGACGGAAAACCGAAACAACCCGGACGCTACCTGGATGGCGGACCTGCGGATGTGGGCGGCGGGTTACGACCCGATGAAAACGGCCAGGTCAAATTCCTGCTGGCAAAGGGTGGAAAGTATGTCCTCCACACGCGCTTCAATAAATTTCAAGACTCCGTAACGCCCATCGAAATCAAGCTGCATGAAAGCAAAATCTTTGATTTGAAGATCAAACGCATTCCATAGGCCGCATAATCCAATTCGATTTCAGATGGTGAAAGTCGGAGTCCGCGTTCTGGCAAACGCGGCTACATCCGGAAATCAAGAGTAAAACGATTTGATCTCCTGGCACACGCGATCCACTTCCTCCTCCTTCAACGCGGGGAAGATGGGCAATGACAGGATGCGGTCCACGATTCTCTCGGTCACTGGCAGCTTGGGGATGTCGCTGTACAACGCGGTGATCGCGGGCTGTTTGTGGTTCGGCACGGGATAATGAACGCCGGTCCCGATCCCCTTTTCCTTGAGATGTTTCGCCAATCCTTCGCGATTTTCCACCTGCACCACGAACATGTGATACACCGGCTCGCACCCCTCCCGCACGATGGGAAGTTTCACAGGATGAAAATCACGCAAACGTTCGCGGTACCATGCAACGGCCTGGCGCCGCTTCGCGTTGAAATCGTCCAGATGCTTCAACTGCTCGCGCCCCACAGCCGCCTGGATTTCGTTGAAGCGCAGATTGAAGCCAACCAGTTCGTGGATGTATTTGTCCTTCCGCCCGTGGTTGCGCAGCATGCGGATGCGGTCCGCGATCGCCGGATCGTTCGTCGTGATGCAGCCCCCGTCGCCGAACACCGTGAGGTTTTTCGAGGGGAAAAATGAGAATGCGCCGAAAGTTCCGTGGCTCCCGACCTTGCCGCCATTCCACGTCGCGCCATGCGCCTGCGCGCAATCCTCGATCCAGAACAACCCGCGCTTCTGGGCGATGGCCTTCACGCGGACAATGTCGGCGGGATGGCCGTACAGGTGCACGGGCATGATGCCCACCGTGCGCGGCGTGAGGTGCGCCTCGATCTGGTTCACGTCCATCGTGTAGCTCTCATCCACATCCATGAAGATCGGCTTTGCACCCACATGAATGATCGGCTCAATGCTGGGAAATGCCGTGTGCGAAGGAACAAGGATCTCGTCGCCGGGCTTGATCTTGAGCGCAAGCAGGAGAAGGTGGACGGCGGCGGTCCATGAGCTGGAAAGCACGCAATGCTTCACGCCCGTGTGCGCGGCAAGCTCCTTCTCGAAGGCATCGCACTCCTTGCCGAGGATGTAATTCTGGGAATCCACCGCGGCGAGAATCCGCTGCTTGATGGCATCGTCAATGTAAACACGGGAAAGGGGAATATTCACGCACGGTTCTATACGAGGCGCCGCTTTCCGAGGCAACCTCTTGTTTTAAAATGTAGGAACCGCCGTCAGCGGCGATCTCCGCGATCCATCACGTCCGGTCGCCGCTAACAGCGGCTCCTACAAAACAAACAGCCTGGATCTACGTCCACAGCCTTCGGTCCAGCGCCCGATATTGCAGCGCTTCACCGAGATGGTTTGACTCGATCTCGGGCTTCCCATCCAGGTCGGCAATCGTCCGCGACACTTTCAGGATGCGGTCATACGCCCTCGCGCTGAAATTCATTTCGCTCATCGCCGTTTTCAGGAAGTGCTCGCATTCCGTATCCAGCACGCAATGGGCTCGAATCCCCCTCGGCGTCATGTGCGCGTTGATGCGCCCCTCCTTCTTGAAACGCCGGTACTGCACGGCACGCGCGAGCAGGACGCGCTGCAGGATTTTTTCGGAAGGCTCGGCGGTTTCCCTCCTCGCCATGTCCGCGTACTGCACCGCGGGAACCTCCACGTGCAGGTCAATGCGGTCGAGGAGGGGGCCGGATATTTTCGCGCGATATTTCTGAATTTGCGCCGGGCCGCACCGGCATTCGCGTTTCGGATCGCCGTAATACCCGCACGGACACGGGTTCATCGAGGCCACCATCATGCAGCGGCATGGAAATGTGACCGAGCCCGTCGCGCGAGCCACGTGCACCACGCCATCCTCCATCGGCTGCCTCATCGCCTCCAGCGTGGCCCGCTTGAATTCGGGAAGCTCGTCGAGAAACAACACTCCATGATGCGAAAGGCTCACCTCGCCAGGGCGCAGGTCGCTCGTTCCACCCGTGAGCGCCACGTCGGAAATCGTGTGATGCGGCGACCGGAAGGGACGCGCCGCGACGATGGCCTGGCTGGGGAGAAGATTTCCCGCAACACTATGAATGCGCGTCGTTTCCAGCGCCTCGTCGAGCGTCATCGAAGGCGAGATGGTGGGAATTCGCTTGGACAGCATGCTTTTGCCGCTGCCCGGCGGACCGACGAGCAGAATATTGTGACCGCCCGCCACCGCCACTTCGAGGGCGCGCTTGGCGTGGGTCTGCCCTTTCACGTCCGCAAAGTCCACGTCGTATCGGGCATGTTTCGCAAAAATTTCCACGATGTTGCACGTAAAGGGCTGAATCGAATGACGGCCCGACAAAAAATCGGCGCACTCGCGAAGATTGGAAATGCCGTACACTTCGAGCCCCTGGATCATGGCAGCCTCGGCGGCGTTGGCCAGCGGCACGAGAACGCCCGCCTTGCCCCGCTCCTTCGCGAGCATCGCCATCGAAAGCACGCCGCGCGTGGGACGCACGCTGCCGTTCAAGGCAAGTTCGCCCACAACGAGAAATTCGGAAAGCCGCGGCATCACCGCCTGTTCCGTGGCGCCAAGAATGCCGAGCGCCATCGGCAAATCGTAAACAGGCCCCTCCTTCTTGACGTCCGCCGGCGCGAGATTGATCGTGGTCCGGGTGCGGACGTGACGGAAGCCGCTGTTCTCGAGGGCGGTCTTCACGCGGTCACGCGATTCCGTGACGGCCTTGTCGGGGAGGCCGACGATGACAACCTGGGGAATCCCCTGCCCCGTGTTCACCTCGACCTCGACAACCGAGGCGTCGAGCCCATACACCGCTGCGGAATAACATCGTGAAAGCATATCTGTTTGCAAAGGGCATGGGCGGGGTCTAGGCTCGCGCCATGCGTTGCAAACGGGATCACATACGCGCCCATATGAATGGCGTCAAGCGATTCATCATCTTTGTTATACCATTTCTGTGCGCAACTTGTTTCGTACATACATCTTGCGGACAGGCGCCCGTTCGCACCCAAACCAACGCGCCCACGGATGTCGGGCTGCTGTTCTTCCAGGTTGGCGAAGCGACATTTTCCCAGCAACGATGGAGGGAAGCGCTGGAAGCCTACCAGAAGGTTCCGCAGGACAACGCAAAGTACGCCGAGGCGCAGGAAAAAATCGCCGCGGTCAAAGTCAAAATGACTGAAATCGCCGATGCCTCCAGCAACGCACCGCCGGCCTCCGTGACCAATGCCGCTCCCGCCGTTGCCGGGGTGGCCTTCAAGGGCAAGGTGGTGATCGAGCAAAATGCCGGCGAGGGCGACATCCGCCGCAGCCGCAGCAACATCCTGGTGTGGCTCACGCGAACCGGCCTCGCTGCCCCAAAGCCAGTCGAAGGCCTCAAGCTCGAGCAGAAGGACAAGGCTTTCGTTCCAAAGCTCCTGGTTGTGCCGGTGGGCAGCACCGTGGAATTTCCCAACAGCGACGCCATTTTCCACAACGTCTTCTCCGTCAGCAAAACCAACCCCTTTGACCTCGGGCTCTACAAAAAGCCAAAGTCCTCCACTCACACCTTTGACAAGCCCGGGCTCGTGGAGGTTTTCTGCAACATCCACCAGGACATGGTGGCGTACATCTACGTGATGAACACCCCGTATTACGCAATCACGACCACGGAGGGGGCGTTCGAGATCCCGAACGTGGCGCCCGGGGAATACATCATGAAAGGCTGGCACGAAAGGGCCCCGAAACTTTTTGAGCAGGAAGTCGAGGTGAAGGCGGAATCGCCCGAGATGAGCCTGACATTGACCGACGACCCGGAGCTTGCCAACAAGAAGCATCCCCGCAAGGATGGAACGCCTTACAAAAACACCTCGTATGATAGCGACGGCGGAGCAGGTGGCTACTAATGACAACACATCGCAACGCTCGGGATGTAGGGGCGCTTCTGTGAAGCGCCGCATCCGTTTTTCTTGTAGCCGAACTCGCAAGAGTTTGGCCTCCGGGGCCGCGTTCTTGCGAACGCAGCTACATCCTGCAGCGACATCCCAAATGACACACGCCCAATGAACTGGAAAGCATTCTTCGCATCACCTTGGTTTGGTTCGGGCGTGATCGTCGCCATCATCGCCACTCTCCAGTATGGCGTCATCCAGCGCTACTCGGTCAAGCTGCTCCAGTTTGAAGGCTCTTATCTGCATCACAGTTTCAAGGCGCTTCTGGACGAGCGCCAGGCGCGCGCGAAGGGACAGGCCCAAATGGTCGTGAAGGAGCCGAACTTCATCACGCTGGTCATGGGCAACGATTATACCGAAACTCTGGACCAGGCAGGGGAGAAGAAAAAATTGCTCGACGTGGATTTGGTGGCGATCGGAACCAAAAGCAGCCAGAAAGTCACCGCACAATACCCCGAGAACAAGGGCAAATCCGCCGACTGGACAAAGGATCCTTGCCTCGCCGCGCTCAATTCCGGCAAACCCTATTCGGGTGTCCATGTCGAGGACGACAAGGTTTTTCAAGTGAGCGCATTCCCCATCGGGGAAATCTATGTGGTCGTTGGCCAGGCCATCTCCCCTTCCCTGCTCGGCTCGCTCAAGGAAATCACGGGAGGCGAGGCATTCCTCGCGCTCGATGGAAAAATCCTCGCCGCATCGTCCGAAACACTTCCCCGAACGGATCTGGAGCGTGATTTGAAAACCTATTTCCGATTCGACACGATGGGCGCGGAAAGTTCAGACGCCCCCTCCGCCTGGGTTCCCTACACACTGAACGGCAGGGCGTGCTACGTGCAATTCGCAGCGGTACCCACCGCAAACCGTGACGCCAGGGTGGTTTACGGCCTGGTAATCCCCGCTGCTGAAGCCACCGCGCACCTCAGCACCCTCTCCCTCCAGACCGCCGTCGTCGGATGGATCGGCGCCGCCATCCTCGTCGTCGTCGGCCTCATCACCTCGCGCACCGTGGTCACGCAAACCGTGTACGTGACGCAGGATGAAAAGACACAACTCATTCCACCCGGCACATGACAACCACGCTGCCCGGTCAAATTCCGTAATCCGTAATTTTCAGCATGGACATGTACGATCAACTGATCGGCCAGACGATTGAGGGCAAGTATGTCCTGATTGAAAAAATCGGCCAGGGCGGGATGGCGTGTGTTTTCCTCGGGCAGCACCTGCTCATGCAGCGCGAGGTGGCCATCAAGCTGATGCTGCCGCAGTTTTCATCGGACGAACATTTCATCGAGCGCTTCCAGCGCGAAGCCCAGCTCGCCAGCCGCCTGCGCAGCCCGCACATCGTCACGACCTACGATTTCGGCCGCACCAAGGATGGCATTTTTTACCTGGTGATGGATTTTGTGAAAGGGCGCTCCCTCAGCAAGGCGCTTCGCGACAAGGGCGCTCTGCCCATGGACGTCGCGCTGGATTATATCCGACAGGTCGCCAAGGCGCTGCAGGTGGCGCATCGCGAAGGAATCGTCCATCGCGACCTGAAGCCCGACAACGTCGTCCTTGCACAAACTCCCGAGGGCGGAGAAATGGTGCAGGTGCTCGACTTCGGCATCGCCCGCATGGTGGATGAAAAGCCCGACATGAAGCAGCTCACGCAAACCGGCGCGATGGTCGGCACCCCCCCCTACATGTCACCCGAACAGTTCGGACTCGAAGGCCCCGATGGCAAGCCCCTCAAGCCCGGCACCACCTCCGACCTCTATTCGCTCGGCATCATGATGCACGAATTGTTGACGGGCAAACTGCCGTTTTCGGGAAAGACGCTGGCCGAATTCTATAATTTGCACACGCAGGAACCGCCGCCGGCGCTCGATGCAAAATTCCCGCCCGAGGTGCAAAACCTCGTCGCCATGGCGCTCGCAAAACAACCCTCCGAACGATTCCAGAGCGCGGACGAAATCATCACCATCATCAACGACATCCTCGGGGTCACCGAAACGCCCACCGTCACAGGCGGCCGCAGCGTGGACGAATTGCACAAGCAACTGCGCAAACGCCGCCGCGCCCGCCAGGGTTTTCCCCTCGCGCTCGCCGCCGGGATCGCCGTCCTCATCGGAGTCATCGCCGGCGTCGCCGACAGCCTTTACAAAAATTCGGAAAGCGTCCTCGTCAAAAAACTGCAGTCACAAAATCCCGCCGAGGAAATGGCAGCCCGTGATCGCCTCTACCAGCTCGCAAAAAACGGTTCCAGCAGCCTGGCCCCCCGCCTCCTTGCCGTGGCCCAATCCAGCGCACCGGAACACGCGAGATTCCACGCCCTCGCCATGCTCAAGCTTCTCAAGGATTCAAAAGCCGACGAACTCGCCGCCAAGGACTCGTCCCCGATCATCCAGGCACTGGCGAAGCCATAAAACGGAGGGACACGCTCCGTCGTGTCCACACCACGCACCAAATCATCCTGCCCCACCTCCCCCGATGAACACCACGCACTCCCCTAAAAACCGCCGCGACTTCCTCAAATGGGCCGGCGCTGTCGGCGCTTTCGTGACGCTCTCCGGCTGCACCACTTCATCCAGCAACAACGAACCGCGCCCCACCGCGCGCATGAAGGAATCCACGGGCTCGAGCGGAAACGACGTCAAAATCCTGCAAGACGCGCTCGCCCTCGAACACAAGGGAATCGCCGCATACGCAGCAGGAATCGCATCCAACCTCCTCGACGCCACCATCTCCCCCGTTGCACTAAAATTCAAAGGCCACCACGAGCAGCATCGCGACAAACTCACAAAAACCATCCAGTCCCTCGGCGCAAAACCGGTGGAAGCCATGGAGAAATATGATTTCGGCGTACTCGCCAGCCAGGATGACATTCTCAAGCTGGCCGTATCCATCGAGGAACTCGCCGCCTTTTCCTACGCACAAGGCGCCGGCGATTTAAGCGATCACGGCCTCGTGGTCGCCGCGATCTCAATCGTCGGCTGCGAATGCTGGCACACCGCCGTCCTCAAGTCCGCGCTGAAGGAAGATCCCGCGCCGTCGGCATTTTTACAGTAAAAGAAACCACGCAAACAATCACTGATCCTATGAAAAAATCTCGGGCATTTATCTTGTTTGGCCTCGCATTGATGGCCTCTTCTTTTGCAGAGGACATTCCGGATTTTATTACAAAGGGGTTTGACGCGTACCAAAAAACCGGAGCTGAGGCGGCCTGGAAAACGTGGAATGTGAATTATGGAAGCCAGCAGGAAGCGAAGAAAAAAATATTTCTAGAACAAATGAGCCTTGCGGAGAAAACATATGGAGCCTTCATCGGCACCAGTTTAATCAAGGAAGTCGACGCGAGTCCGTTTTATCGAGAGATACACATTCTAGTTCGCTTCGAAAAAGCTCCACTATTTTTCACCTTCCAGTGCTACCGTCCGAAGGATTCATGGACAATTGTTGGGCTGTCATTTTCATCCAAGCCCGAATGGATGCCAGGTTTCGAAAAGCATCTCAAAAGCAGTTGAGCGGTGTTTTGACTTCACCAATCAAAAGTGTCAGGCCGCGATTTGTTAAGATCCGCTTGAGCCATCGCGGCCAACCACAACCGGCGGCACATTCCCTCCACCGCCTCAAACACGACGCGGATCCCGTTGAAATCGTAGGAATCTGCAATCACTTTTTCATAAAGTATTACTAAACGAGCAAGGTGTCGCTCCAATTATTGTCACATTGCGAAAATGCGGACGTCTGTTCTCTGCAACCTTTTTGCTCATATGAGCCAAAAGGTTGCATGGCTTTTTAGGCCGTTTGCTGTCGCCGGACACATACGGGCTTCATATTCCCAGCCATGAAATGAACGATCAAGTCCAAGATCGTGTCAATCAACACGTGCTCTTCAATCCAAAAACCGGTCAATCACCTCGATCAAACGCCTCATCTCCGCGTCCGTGCCGATGGTGATCCGCAGATAATCACGCGTGGAGGGGGCGGAAAACCAGCGCACCAGGATCTTGTTCTTTCGCAGCCGCACGAACCATTCCCGAGCCGAGCCGCCCGCTGGACACACGAATAGAAAATTCGCCTCGCTCGGGAACGCCCGCCACCCGCGGCGGGCAAGCTCCCGACCCACCCGCCCCCGCGTGCGCACCACGCGCGCCACGCACCGGCGATGATACGCCATGTCCGACAACGCCGCCTCGCCCGCCACCTGCGCCAGCCGATCCAGGTTGTACGAATCTTTCACCTTGAACAGCGCCTCGATCAGCGCGCGATGCCCCACCGCAAACCCCAGCCTCATCCCCGCCAGTGAAAATGACTTTGAAAAACTTCTCGTCACCAGCACGTTGCCCGACCGCCTGGCCAGTGCCAGCGAGTTCTCCCCCGCAAAATCCACGTAGGCCTCGTCCACGACCAGCACGCCCCTGAGCCGCCGGGCCAGCTTTCTCAAAAATGCCTGCGTCAACACCGTGCCCGAAGGCGCGTTCGGATTCGCGATCAACGTCAACGCCGCCCCCGGATCTATCCGACGGACATCGAGCGAATAATCCGCGCTGAACGGAACCTCGCGAATCTTCCCGCCCTGGATCTGCGTAAGCACCGGGTAGAGCGAATAGGTTGGACGCGGGAATTGCACCATCTTCCCCTCCCCCACAAACGCCCGCAGGCACAGCGTCAGGATGTCGTCCGACCCGTTGCCCGCAATCACCTGGTCCATCCGAAATCCATACACCTCCGCGATCTTCCGCCGAAGCCGGTCGCTCGAGGGGTCGGGATAAAGGCGAAGCCGCGAATCCACTGCGGCCCGGATCGCGCGGATCACGCGCGGCGAGGGCGGATACGGATTTTCGTTGGTGTTGAGCTTGATGAGCCCCGCGATCTTCGGCTGTTCGCCCGGCGTGTAGGCGTGCAGCACGCGAATGCAGGGTCTCGCATGGCCAGGTTTCATGCGCAAAGCCTAGCTTCCCCCCATGCCAAAAATCACGCTTTTTGATTTTTCATTTCCAGACTTTTATTCCATAAATCCCGCATGGTTTCCGCCTACGCACCCGGCCGCATCGAACTCCTCGGCAATCACACCGATTACAACGAGGGCTATGCCCTCGCTTTCGCCGTCAACATGGGCGCCACCGTCCAGGGCGAACCCCGCGACAACAGCACGGTGACCCTTCACATCGAAGGCTCGGGTGACGAAAGTTTTCCCATCGAAGCCATCAAGAAAAATCCCAGCGCGCCGTGGGCCGACACATGCAAGGGAGTCATTGACCAGATGGTGAAGGCCGGCGCCCCGCTGCGCGGCTTCGAGGCGACGGTGAGCAACCCCATGCCCGAGGATGCCGCCCTCGGCTCCAGCGCCGCCGTCGAAACCGCCTTGGTGTTCTTCCTCCAGAAGGCGTTCGGGCTCGAATGGGGCGACATCAACGACCCCACGGTCCGCATGGGCGTCGCCGCACTTTGCAAGGCGGGCGAAAATGAGTTCGTCGGCGTCAAATCCAGCATCTTCGATCCCGCCGTCTCGGTGATGGGAAAAAAGGATCACGTGGTCTTCCTCGATTTCCGCGACGAAAGCGCCGAGCTTGTGCCGCTGCACCCCGACCTCTGCTTCGTCGTCTGCCACCCGGGCGTGAAGTCCATGATGCTCTCCTCCAAGTTCAGTGCGCGACGCTCCGAATGCGCCGAGGCCGTCAAGCTTCTCAATATGGCCAAAATCGACGTGAAGGCGCTTCGCGACATCAAAAGCGAAGACGTGCGCACCAACGCCGGTCTTTTCCTGCCCCGCGTCTTCCAGCGCGCCATGCACATCACCACTGAAAACGAGCGCGTCCTCCATGCAAAGGAATCGATCCTGCGCAACGACATCGAGGCGCTCGGCAAGCTCATGTACGAGTCGCAGGAAAGCTCGCGCGAAGCATTTGAAAACAGCACGCCATTTCTCGACCAGCTCGTCGCGATTGCAAAGGACCAGCCATCCTGCGTCGGGGCAAGGCTCACCGGCGGCGGCTTCGCCGGCTGCACCCTCAGCATGGTCTATCGCGCCGAAGCCGATGCCTTCGCCGCCGAACTCACCCGCCAGTATCGCGAAAAAAGCGGCAAGGAACCCAAGTCCTGGATCGTCGAAGCATCGGATGGAGCGGTGTGAGGAAAGAAGTCTCGCGCAAAGACGCAAAGGCGCAAAGACTGAAAAGCCGCAATCTCAGATTTTAAATCTCAAATCTCAAATTTGTGTCGCGTAGCAGCACAATCTTCCTTCCCCTCGGCCCGCGCTCCCACAGGATCGTGATCGGTGACGGCATCATCGCCTCCTCCATCCGAAGCGCCCCTGTGCTGCGAGACACCCGCGCGCTCATCGTATGCGACGCGCGCCTGCGGCCGCTTGCCCGTCGTGTCGCCCAAGCTCTTGGCTCACGGCACGCCGGAACAGCATGGCTTCGCGGCGGCGAGCCCACCAAGGACATTTCCACGCTTCCGCGTCTTTACAAAGCCGCCTCACGCGCGCGCCTCGATCGCCAGTCCACGATCATCGCCATCGGCGGCGGAGTGATCGGCGATGTTGCCGGCTTTTTCGCCGCAACCTACCTGCGCGGCATCCGCATCATCCACATCCCCACCACGCTTGTCGCGCAAGTGGACAGCGCCATCGGCGGAAAGACCGGCGTCAACCTTCCCGGCGGAAAAAATCTCGTGGGCGCCTTCCACCAGCCCTCCCTCGTGATCGTGGATCCCACCGCGCTCAAGACCCTCCCCACACGCGAATACCGCTCCGGCCTCGCCGAGGTCATCAAGTACGGCGTCATTGCCGACGCCCCCCTCTTCCGACGTCTGGAAAAAAATCTCACCCTCCTCCTGCACCGCAACCCGCGCGAGCTCGCATGGGTCATCCATCGTTGCTGCGCGATCAAGGCGCGCGTGGTGTCGCGCGATGAACGTGAAATCACCGGCCTGCGCGCCATCCTGAATTTCGGCCACACGATCGGCCACGGAATCGAGTCGGCGGCACGCTACAAGCTCCTGCACGGCGAAGCCATCGCCCTCGGAATGATCGCCGCCACACAACTTTCCGAAAAACTTTCATCGCTTCCACGATCCGACACCCAACGCATTCGCACACTCATCGCAAGAGCCGGACTGCAAGTACGTCCCAAGAAACGTCTGAAACCATCCTGCATCCTCGCCGCGATGCGCCTGGACAAAAAATCCGCCCACGGCCAGATCCGCTTCGTCCTCGCAAAACGAATCGGCAAAGTCGTCACCGGCATCCCTCTAACCGACCGTGCGATCCTTGACGCAATCTCCCTCGTGAATTAGCCCGAATTTCTCACCTTCTGGATTCTGGCTCCTGTCTCCTGACTCCTAAACATTCATGGTTTTAGAATCATTTGCCTGATTCCTTGATGGGCTTGAAGTCGGCTGCGCGTTTTTTGGCCTCCGTCACCTGGGCCCAGATCATGTATCCGGCCAGCGCCTTGCGGTTTTCCTCGGACCACTTCTCACCGCCCTTGGCGGAAAGCTCGAACCACTTGTACGCCTCCACGTAATCCTGCGGGGCGCTCTGTCCGAACTGGTACATCAGCCCGAGCTCATGCTGCGCGCCAGCGTGCCCCTGCATCCCCGCCCGCAGGAACCACATCAGCGCCTGCGGGTCATCCTTCGCCACAAAACGCCCCGCCTCGTACAAGAGTCCCACCTGATACTGCCTGGCGGGATCTCCGTCCTCAGCCTTGACTTTCAGCTCCTTCACATAATCATCCACCGCCGCCTTGAGGGGGTTCTCCTTTTTTCCGTCCAGCGCAAGACTCTTGTAGTCCACCCGGTTGGTCCAGACGGCAATGAGTTTTCCATCCGGCTCCGTGCGACGGTTTTCGAATAACGCAACATCCTTCTCCACGCCCACCAGCTTGCAGACCACGCGCTGCATATCCTTCCGATTGGAAGTGCTGGTGCTGGAACAGGCGAACAGCAATGCCATCATTCCCATCAACAGCAAGGTGCGGATTTGAAACATCAGACGAAGGATACACATTGCAACGATCACAACTCAAGCCGATCTGACATCGGGTCCGTGGTAGGGCGTGCTCGCCGAGCGCGCCGTCGTTCTCCATCGAAATCACACGTCCACTTTCCACGTATCACCGTTTCGGCGCGCTCGGCGAGCACGCCCTACCACCAACCGCCGCCTCTCAAGACCTTCCCATGTACTGCCCCGTTCGCGTGTCGATCTTGATCATTTCACCTTCCTTGATGAAAAGCGGGACGTTGACGGTGATTCCCGTCTCGAGCAGCGCGTGCTTCTGCACGTTGCCCGATGAATCGCCGCGCACACCTTCAGGCGACTCCACCACTTTCAGGCTCACGCTGGGAGGGAGCTCGACCTGGACGGGAATTTCGTCGTTGAACATGATTTCACAGACCGATCCTTCCACGAGGTAATCCTTGCACGAACCAACGAGGTCCTCCTGCAACGTGATGGACTCGAAGGTTCCCGCATCCATGAATGAGTAGCCGCTGCCATCCTTGTAGCTGTACTCGAGCTTGCGGCGGTTGAGGGGCACCGTCTCGATCGGCTCAGTGGAAGCGAACCGGACGTTGGAGGACTTTCCCGTCTTGATGCTGCGAATGGTGGCCTGGACGAATGCGCGAAGGTTGCCCGGCGTGCGGTGCTGGGTATCGAGGACAATGCAAACCTCCCCGCCATACTTGATCGCCATCCCCTTGCGGACATCATTTGCAGTAGCCATAAATTCAGGTCGTTAAAAATTGAAAACCGAGGCGTGGAACGTACCGACAGCCCGGGGACGGGGCAAGCTGAAAACGCAGAATGGAATGCCGCCCCCTACCCACCATACCGCGCAAGATACTTGCGAAGAATTTTTTTGATCTCCCACACGTTTGACGCCATCTCGGCGCCACAACTTGGGGAGTTGTCGGCAGCAATCCAGAGGTCAACATCTCGTGATATCGCGTCCTGCCCCTCCTTGCTCAACCGTCTTGCGCGCGCGATGAGAACATCCAGCTCATGATCCTCCAGCGGCATCCAAAGCGATTGAATATCTCCGAGTTTTTCTTTCCCGGCCGCTGATGAAGTCATGTCCTCATGCGGATTCAACACCCTCGTTTTCGGCCATTTAAAAACTTCATCCAGAAATCCGGCAAGCAGCCGCCGAACCAATGAACCCATGAAAACCTTGGGCACCGGCCGGGATTTCAGGGTTTGAATTGTCGAGACGATTCGACCTACGGGGTTTCCGTAATCAGCCGTGATCTGAAACGCCGTTTCGTCACGTAGAACGATGAAATAGGATGTGGGAGCCCTGGCGTAGCGCTCCTCCCTGATCTCGACAATGTCGTCCATCTTGACACGAAAATTTTTGCCAAAGTTTGGATGCGGGCTGGAGGATTCGACCCATGTGTCTGTGATGACGAATTCAAAGCTTTTGGGGCTCTTCCAATGTGGAATCACATTGGTAACGAGAGAAAAAATGGCCGCAATGAGCCAGATTCCCAGCGAAATAACATAGACCCCGGGACCCGGTGACTTTGAATGCAAATAACATAGCAAAAGCAATATGATGACCGCCGCAATCCCCAGTTTAATCAAGCAGCGGATAGCTTCCTCGCGTGCGCTGCGTTGATATTTTAAAAGCAGGCTCACGGAGACAGACGCCCGGGATTCGCCTGGTACCAGCGGACGGTTTCCTCGATTCCTTTTTTCCACCCGACTTGCGGCGCAAAATTCAGCAGTTTGCGGGCCTTCTCCACTCCGGCGCAATGGCGGCGCACGTCGGCGGGTCGCGGCGGATCAAACTTCGGCGGTTTCTTCCAGTCCATCAAGCGGGACACATCCTCCACAATCTGCAGGACGCTGAGCTCCTGGCCGCTGGCGAGGTTCACGGTCTGGCCCCGTGCGGATTCCGTTTCGTAGAGCAGCACCAGTCCGCGCGCGGTGTCGTTTGCGTGCAGGTAATCGCGGGTCTGTTTGCCGTCGCCAAAGATCACGGGTGTTTCGCCTTTCATGATCCGCTGGATGAGGCGCGGGATGATGCCGGAAAAATCGCGGCCGTTCTGCCTCGGGCCGTAGTTGTTGAAGGGTCGCCCGATCGCCATGTCCATGCCGAATGTGCGGCGATAGGAATCCACCAGCAACGCAGCCGCCGCCTTCGCCGCCGCGTAGGGCGTCTCGGTCTTCAACGGATGCTCCTCGTCCATCGGCACGTATTGCGCGGACCCGTACGCCTCGGAGGAGGAACAATGGATCAGCGTCTTGAACGCGCCCTCGCGGCATAATTCGCAGAGGTTCAGCGCGAGGTCGCAGATGACTTTCGACGACCAGTGCGGTTTTTCGAGCGAGGCTGGAAGAGGAATCGTGGCGAGGTCAAAAACCACGTCCACGGGTTTCGTTTCGAAAAAGCGACGGAGCTTCGGAAGATCGGTGGCGTCAAGGTCCACGATCTCCAGCTTTGGAAAACGCGCGGAGGCGTCCTTGAGATTGTCCCGATTGCCCAGAAAAAAGTTGTCGAGGGCGACGAGGCGCGACGGTTTTTTCGCGGCAATGGCGT
This sequence comes from Verrucomicrobiota bacterium, assembly GCA_023269615.1. GTDB lineage: Bacteria > Verrucomicrobiota > Verrucomicrobiia > JABWAM01 > JABWAM01 > JAHFSY01. Next base: position 22,979 of record JAHFSY010000020.1, on the reverse strand, counting down.
CCACGAGATGGCTGCCGATGAAGCCGGCGCCTCCGGTGACCACCACGCTTTTGCCCTCAAGAGAAGCCATCAGCCGAAGAAGACCTTGGCGTCCTCGTACAATTCCCTCGGCACGAGCCGGCTCTTGGTGACGGCCTGGAGGTCGGTGGTGATGATCTCGGTTCCGCGCAGGGCGACCATCTTCCCGAATTGCCCCTTGCTCGCAAGCTCCGCCGCCTTGAGCCCGTACCGCGTGCCCAGGATGCGATCGAAGGCAGTGGGCTCACCGCCGCGCTGCACGTGCCCGAGCACCACGAAGCGGGTTTCAAAGCCCGTGAGCTTCTCCAGTTCACGCGCCACGATCTCCCCCACCCCGCCGAGACGCACGTTGCCGAATGCGTCCTTCTCCTTCGTCTGCGTGACGTCCATTCCCGAGATTTTGAAGCCCTCGGCGACGGCGATGATGCTGAAGGTGCGGCCCTTTGAATGGCGGCTCTTGATCTGGCCGGCAACCTCTTCCATGGTCATGGGGAATTCGGGGATGAGAATGAAGTCGGCCCCGCCGGCCATGCCCGCGCCGATGGTGATCCATCCGGCGTGGCGTCCCATGAGTTCCACGACGAGCACACGGTGATGCGATTCGGCGGTGCTGTGCAAGCGGTCGATGGCCTCCATCGCGATGTTGACCGCCGTATCGTAGCCAAACGTGTAATCGGTGCCGGGCAAATCGTTATCAATCGTTTTGGGCACGCCGATTGTGGCGAGCCCTTTTTGGTAAAGGTCATACGCGACGCCCAGCGTGTCATCGCCGCCGATGGCAATGAGCACATCGAGGCTGAGATCCTTGAAATTCTGGAAGATGCGCTCCACGGCGCCATCCATCTTGCGGGGGTTGGTGCGCGACGTGCCCAGGATCGTGCCGCCGCGATGAAGGATGCCCGTGACCGAGCCGCGGTCAAGGATCATGAAATCCTTTTCGATCATACCCTTCCAGCCATTGCGGATGCCGACAATTTCGTAGCCATCCTGCATGCCCTTGCGGGCGATCGCGCGGATGACCGCATTGAGGCCGGGGCAGTCGCCGCCTCCGGTTAACATTCCCAATCGTTTCTTGCTCATAAATTTTGCCGCTTATCTGTGCAGGATCATTCCTCGGCCTGCTCTTTCTTGATGCCGAGGAGCCTGCCGAGAAAATCGAGATTGTACTGGCCGCGCCGGAAATCCGGGTCGCGCAGCACGGCTTTCAGCAGGGGGATCGTGGTCTTGATTCCCTTGACGACGCATTCGTCGAGGGCGCGCGCCATGCGGTCAAGCGCCTCCCGGCGGTCGTGGCCGAAGGTGATGAGCTTGCCGATCATCGAGTCGTACGTCGGCGGAATGGTATAGCCGCTGTACACGTGCGAATCCACGCGCACACCGCGTCCGCCGGGCATGTAAAAGAGGTCCACGCGCCCGGGCGACGGCATGAAATTGGCGGCGGGATCCTCGGCATTGATCCGGCATTCGATGGCCGCGCCCTTCGGGACGAGGTCGCCCTGGCTGAACGGGAGCTTCGACCCGCTGGCAATCTGGATCTGGAGCTTCACGAGGTCCACGTTGTACACCTCCTCGGTGACGGGATGCTCCACCTGGATGCGGGTGTTCATCTCCAGAAAATAGAAAGCGCCCTTGCCGTCCACAAGAAATTCGATGGTTCCCGCATTGGAATACTTCACCGCGCTGGCGAGGCGGATGGCCGCCTTGCCCATCTGCTTGCGAAGGCTGGGAGTGATGAAGGGAGAGGGGCATTCCTCGGTGATTTTCTGGTGGCGGCGCTGCACGCTGCATTCGCGCTCGCCAAGATGAACGATGTTGCCATGCTGGTCGCCGAGAATCTGGAACTCGATGTGGTGCGGGTCCTCAATCAACTTCTCCATGTAGATGGCCGGGTTGTTGAACGCGCGCTCGGCCTCCGTCTTGGCGGTGTAAAAACCTTTCACGAGGCTGACGTCGTTGTGCGCCGCGCGCATGCCGCGTCCGCCCCCGCCCGCGACGGCCTTGATCATGACGGGGTAGCCGAGCTTCTTCGCGACGCGAAGGGCTTCCTGTTCGTTGTCCACGAGCCCCTCGCTGCCGGGCACGATGGGAACACCGGCCTTGCGCGCCGCTTCACGCGCCTTCGCCTTGTCGCCCATCGAGCGGATTGCGGTGGAGCTGGGGCCGATGAACTTGATGTTGCAGTTCTCACAAATTTCGGCGAAGTGGGCGTTCTCCGCGAGAAAACCGTAACCCGGATGGATCGCGTCCACGTCACCCACCTCGGCGGCGGAAATGATGCGGTCAATCTTGAGATAGCTTTCCGTGGAGGCAGCGGAGCCGATGCAAATGGCCTCGTCGGCGAGCTGCACATGGAGCGAGTCCACGTCCACTTCCGAATATACCGCCAGCGTGCGGACGCCGAGCTCCTTGCAGGCGCGGATGATGCGCAGGGCGATTTCGCCGCGGTTGGCGATCAGGATCTTGTCGAACATGGACGCTGCGGGAAAGCGCGGCTAGGAGGCCGCCTTGACCTTGAAAAGCGGTTTGCCAAACTCGACTGGTTTGGCGTTTTCGACCAGAACCTCGGTGATGACTCCCCTTACCTCGGCTTTGATTTCGTTCATCACCTTCATGGCCTCGATGATGCAGACCACGGTGTCCTCGGTGACGGCCTGTCCGATCTCGACATAGGAAGCGGTATCGGGCGAAGGCGAGCGGAAAAACGTTCCCACCATGGGGGATTTGATCTCCTTCACGTTTGCTGCAGGCGCAGGCGCCGCGGCCGGAGCGGGTGCTGGGGCAGCTGCCATGGGAGCAGGCATGGAGGGATCGGCATGAACACCGCCATTGCCATTTCCCTCACGGGGTAGCGTGGTCAGCGTATGCGAAACCCCGTCGGAGCCGCGCTTGATACGGATTTTGACGTCACCCTTCTCCAGTTCGAACTCCGTGAGATCGTTCCGGGTCATCAGGTCAATGATGGATTTAATTTCTTTAAGTTCCACAGATCCTCCTCTTGTGACAAATCAACTCAGGATTTCTTTGCAGGTGGCAGGCGGGTCGCCGCCTCCAGCGCCATCAGATATCCCGCGGCGCCAAATCCACAAATCTGTCCCACGCACACCGGCGCGAGCAGTGAATGGTTTCGAAACGACTCACGCGCATGAATGTTGCTCAGGTGAAGTTCAATCGTGGGCACACCTGCCGCCGCAACCGCATCGCGCAGCGCCACGCTGGTGTGCGTGTAGCCGCCCGCGTTCAGGATGATGGCATTGCGTTTCCCGCGGGCCTGCTGGACCTGGTCCACCAGGACTCCCTCGTGATTGGATTGAACAAACTGAACCTCAACCCCCAGCTCGGAAGCCTTCTTGGAAACCGAAGCCTCGATGTCAGCCAGCGTCTCCTTCCCGTAAACCTCCGGTTCGCGGGTGCCGAGCATGTTCAAGTTGGGGCCGTTGAGAATCAAAATGGATGTTCCTTTGTTTTTCAATAGACCCCCATTTTACCGGAGCCCGCAAGCCTTTGTCCATGACGGAGTTAAAACTTTTCCTGAGCAAGCTGCTGGCTACTGGCTTCTGGTTGCTGGTTTGAACCTTCCGACCTTTCCTTCCACCATCAAATCCACCCCCACCCGTCTCACGGTCATTCCTTCCAACATCACAGCATCGTTCCATAGGCGGACTCCCTCGCCGGCCACAGCCTTCACGCTCTCCTTTCCCCCAAGAATGATTGGGGCGATGAAAAGTACAGCTTCATTCACCAGCTTCTCCTGAAAGAATGAGCCGAGCATCTCCCCCCCGCCCTCCACCAACACGCTCGTCACATTCTGTTTTCCGAGCAAGCGAAGCGTCTCGCGCAAATCAAGCCCATGACGACCTGTCCGGACTTGCAACACCATCGCACCCGCCTTCTTTAAGCGCGCGACTTTTGCAGGGGAAACTTTTCGCCCCGTTATAATGCATGCCCGCCCACCCTTTAGAATTTTTGCATCCGACATCGTCCGTGCCCGGCTGTCCAGCACCACGCACAGTGGCTGCTTTCCGTGAAACTTTACGCCGCGTACATTTAAATGCGGGTCATCCTTCAACACCGTGTTCACACCAACGAGGATCGCGTCCGTCTGTGCGCGAAGGCGATGGGCTTCGTGACGTGACGCCTCTGACGTGATCCATTTGCTTTCTCCATTCGCTGTCGCAATTTTTCCATCGAGCGTCATCCCGCACTTGGCGATCACCCACGGCATGCGATGCGTCATCCAGTGATTCCATCCTTCATTCAATTTCACGCATTCGTCGGCCATCACGCCCTCAACCACCTTGATTCCCGCCATTCTCAAAATCCGAAATCCTTTTCCCGCGTGTTTCGGATTCGGGTCCACGGCGCCGGCAACCACGCGATGAATTCCAGCGTCAATGATCGCTTCGGTGCAGGGCGGTGTTCGTCCCCATGTGCAGCACGGCTCAAGCGTCACGTACAACGTGGCTCCCTTTACCGGGATTTTTCGCCGACGTGCATCGGCAAACGCCTCCACTTCCGCGTGCCGCAGCCCTGCGCCACGATGCCAGCCCTCGCCGAGGACACGCCCTCGCTGAACGATCACTGCGCCCACGCAGGGATTCGGCGACGTGCGCCCAAGCCCTCGCCGTGCCAGCGTGAGGGCGCGCCGCATGAATTTCAAATCAACGGCTTTCATGGAACCACGGATAACACGGATGAGCACGGATCAGAAGCCATCGCTCATCGAGGAAGAATATCCAGAAACCGCTTCACGCCCCGCGTTTCCTTCAAGTGCAGCATCGCCGCGACCAATCCGTTCTGCGGATGGAACACCAGCTCGTGCATGGCCTTCTGTGTCTTGCTGCCATCCGCTTTTTTGTAATTCGTGCTCGGCAGCTGAAAATACGTGTGGATCTGCCCGCTCGTCGCGCCGCGCAACGCGTATTCCACCATCATGCGGCCTGAGCAGATGTTTCCCGTGGCGCTGAATTCGATCGGCGGCTTCCCATCGTGCTCCTTCAGCCACGCATCGAGCGAACGAAAATTGCGGTCGGAGAGGTCGGGGCCGCCAAACGCCACGCCCACTTTGCCGTCGAATTCCTTTTTCGGATCAAACATGCGGTTGAAAAGAATCAAAAAATCCGGCTTCACCGGCCCAGCGAGCACCGTGCGAAGCATCTCGCCCTGGAACGTGTCCTTGAACATCGTGTTCATGAGCTTCAGCCCGACGCGAATGGCCCCGGGCTTTGTCGCTGAATGCTTCAACAGCTTCGGCACGTTCTCCAGCCAGCGCAGGATCGTCTCCTTCTGCTTCGAGCGGTCAGAGCCCGCAAGCGTCGGCGAAAAATCCTTTTCAAGCGGCATCGGAAGATCGGGATGCTTTTCACTCCACACCCCTTGCAACGAACGCGTCGTGAATTTGTATTCCGACAGCTTGAATTCCTCCGTAACCGGCAAATGATATTTCACCGATGGCACGATGAGCATCCCGTGCTTCGAGCCAAGGTCGAGGGCCTCGCGCATGAATTTCAGGTAGGCGTCGAACGTGTCATACCAGCCGCGTCCCTTCCACGTGACGGTGAAACCCTTCTCACCGCTCTTGCCCGTGATCTCTTCGACGAGCATCTTCGTTTCCTTGATCGCCCAGTCCTGCATCATCTGCGCGCCGGTTTCATCCTGCGCGATCACGGTTTTCAAAATCACAAATCCGAGCCCCGCCTCGCCGTCGTTGCGCACCTGCGCGATGTTGAGGGAAAGCTGCCCGCTCGCCTTGCCGAACGGGTTGCGGATCGGCATGCCGGCGTACGTGCTCGCAACGTCGAGATCGTATTCCTGTCGTACAAGGTCTTCCCAGGCCGACGGAAGCGCATCGGTGGCGTAACGCGCGTAATCCCGTTCCAGGCGGGAACGGTCATCAGCCGGAATCGTCAAGTCTGTCGGCAACAAGTACACGCTCATATTTGTGGCAGTTTAACCGACACCTCTCGCCGCCTCTTGTAGGAGCCGCTGTCAGCGGCGATCCCCGGGAACGCCCGGTCGCGGCTGACAGCCGCTCCTACAAGCGAGAAAATGCGCTGTGGAAAACGGAGTGGTTTGTCACTCATATCTCCCCGATCTCGCGCATCACCCGCTTCAGCTGGTCGAATTCCGATCCCGGAATCTTCGGGCCCCACGGATCGTTGCAGACACCGAGAGGGATGATTTTTGCAAGCGCCAGCGCCCAGAGCATCCGCTGGATGTAGCCCTCCATCGGACGGATGAACGTCACCTCCGCCAATGCGTCCACCTTGTTGGAAAGTTTGAGGAACCGCGCCGCATCGCCCTTGCGGTGGGCCGTCAGCAGGTCCGCCTGCAATTTCGTGCAGGCCGATCCCATGCCGATCAGTGCTGACTTCGCCCCCCTCATGAACGTGTACCCGAGCATTCGATCCTCGCCCGTGATCATCATCTGCTCTGGAAAATAACGGCGGATCATCTCCGACACATCCTGGTAGGTCATCACGCTGTCGAGCGTCGCCATCTTGATCCCCGCCACTCCATCAATCGCAAGGAGTTTTTTCAGCAAAGGCAGCGAATAGGAGATTCCGCCCGCCGCCTCGTACAAATAAAAAAGAATGAGCGGAGTGCCAAGACGCGCAACCGCCTGGTGATGACGGATGATTTTCGCATCCTGGTCGCGCTGCCCGCGAAACGGCACCGGCGCATACACGAGGAAAGCATCCGCACCAAGCTCAACCGCCTCCTCGCCCATCCGCACGGAAGCGCCCGTCACATCCGACGCGCCCTTGGGCGCGCCCACGCCCGTGACGATCAGATGCTCTTTCTTCAGCGCGCCGCGCCAGCAACGAAACACATCGGCGCGCTGCGCGGGTGTGAGAAAAAGTCCACGCCCCGTGTGAACCCAGAGGGAAACGCCTGCGATCGGCTGGCGGGCCATCCATGCCGCATATTTTTCCTGCGCCTTCCAGACAATCCGCCCTCGTGAGTCAAAAGGAACAGGAACAGCAGGAATAATTTTACCTTGAATCCGACGGCGGAAGCGGGCGCAGAGCTGGGAGATTCGTGACATAGGCGGGCTACTTAAACAGAGACGGGTTGGCCCTTCAACCCAGAAGAATCACGTCATCCCGTTTTCTCCGCAGATGAACGCAGAAAAACACAGATTTCGGATTGGGAGTTTTGTAGGAGCCGCTGTCAGCGGCGATCTCCGCACCGCCCAACCACTCCCGGTCGCCGCTGACAGCGGCTCCTACATTCCAGCACGCATGTCCCGTTGGAAACATCCTCACTGCAAAAGCCAGCCGCCGTCGGCGCCGAATACGCTGCCCGTCACGAACGACGCAAGGTCGCTTGCAAGGAACAGAGCGACGTTTGCCAGTTCCTGGGGTGTGCCGAGGCGTCCAAGGGGCACCATCCTGTCAAGCTGGGCTTGCACGACCTTTTTATCCGTGGTTGCGAACGCCACGCCGGCGGTGTCAATCCATCCGGGCGCAAGCAGGTTGGCGCGAACTCCCTTGGGGCCGTATTCAAGGGCGATCGCCTTGATGAGATGCTGCAGGCCGGCCTTGGATGCGCAATAGGCCGCGCCGTTGAGCGTCACCACCGAGGCAAGGACCGAGGCCACGCCGATGATGTTGCCCCGGGTCTTTTCAAGAAGCGGCAGCGCCGCCTTGCAGCACAGCATCGCACCGCGAAAATTGATGTCCTGTGTCTTGTCCCACTCCGCCAGGGGCTGTTCCAAAAAAGGCTTGTACATGTCGGGATGAATCCACGCAGCGTTGTTGACGAGCACATCAAGACGCTGCTCCCGCTTGTTCACTTCCGTGATAAGCGCCGTGACCGAATCCTCCTTGCTCACGTCCGTCCTCCAAAACCAGGCCTTGGACCCTTCTGCGACGCATTCCTTTTCGACACGCGGGCCATTCTTTTCATTCAGGTCGGCGATCACCACCGTGGCACCGGCACGGCCGAATGTTTTCACCATGGCCTCCCCGATTCCGGAGGCGCCTCCGGTCACGATGGCCACTTTTCCTTCAAGGGTTATGGGGATGGATTTCATAAAATCATGGAGCCAACGCGGACTGCAGCAGAGCGGAGAAGGGAAAGCAAACTTCCAGTTCTCCATGCCCCATGTCAAATGCCCGATGTTCCCTGTTAAACGCCCCTTATTTTTCTCTTTCTTATTGTGGCTGTTTGGGTTACAGATATGCCGTGCTCAACGCCCAATCGCAACTTCCCCTGTTAAGCCAGCATGCCGCGGAGGGGCAGGATCTTGCCGCGACGGAGATCGAACAGGCCATCCATGACCTCATGGCGCCGGAGGTGTCCATCGAAATGAAGGCTGAATTCCTGCTCTGCCTGGCTCGCAAGGGTGAAACGCCGCGCGAAGTCGCCGACTTCGCAATTCTTCTTCGCGACCTTGCTGTGGATCCTCACATTGACCTCGGCGTCATCGGCGGCAAGCTTCTCGACACCTGTGGGACGGGGGCTGATGGATCCCAAACATTCAACGTCTCCACAGCCGCGGCCTTCGTGCTCGCCGCCGGCGGGGTTCCCGTTGCCAAGCACGGCAACCGCGCGATCACCTCGCAATGCGGGAGCGCCGATGTCCTCGAAGCCCTGGGTGTCAATATTGAGATGCCCCCCGACCGCCTCCGCCAGTGCGTGGAGACGCACAAGATCGGATTCCTTTTCGCGCCCCAGTATCACAAGACCTTCAAGGTGATTAAACCAGTGCGTGATTTCCTTGCCCAGCAGGGCAAGCGCACCGTCTTCAACCTCCTCGGCCCGCTCGTCAACCCCGCGCGCCCAAACATCCAGGTCATCGGCGTGTACGATCCCGTGCTCACCGACCTCTACGCGCAGGTCCTTTTTCTCATGAAAGCCAAGCGGGCGCTTGTGGTGCATGGCTACACCGCCGACAAGAAACCGTGCCTCGACGAGCTCTCCACCATGGGAATTTCCAAGCTCTCCCAGCTCCATTCCAACGGAAACGTCGAAACACTCGAAGTGGACGCCGCCTCTTTTGGGATCAAGCCGTCCAAGCTCGAGGAATTGAAGGGCGGCGACGCAAAGACCAACGCGCGCATCATCCACGATCTTCTCTCGGGTGAGGAGAAAGGCGCGAAGCGCGACTTCCTTCTGTACAACGCCAGCGTGGGATTCGTCCTCTACGGCATGGCCAAGAGCATTGAGCAAGGCGTCCAGCTGGGTGCCACGATTCTCGACAGCAAGGCCGCCCTCGAGAAGCTCAACGAATTCCGCGATTTTTCACTCGCCAGGTAGTTTGATCGGTTGACTTCGCCGTGGAATGAGGTCGCCGGCAGTCAATCGCAGACGAGCATTCCTCACGACACCGAACCCCACTCCCGTGCAAACCCAGGATTCAACGCAGCAAGCCAATGCCTCCTGGTGGTCTTCCAACCCCATGACCTACGACTGGGAGGGACGCATCCAGGCGGAGGAAGGCACGCCCGAATTTTTCCAGCAAAGCGACCAGCGCGCCCTCGAAGCGCACCGGCCCTTCGGACATCCCAGCCTTCCCTCGGAGGAACCTTACGCGCGTCTCATTGACTGGAAGCAGGTGCGCGGGCAGCGCGTGCTCGAAATCGGCTGCGGCATGGGTCTCCACGCCTCGCTCTGGAGCCACGCCGGTGCGCGCATCACCACCATGGACCTCACCCGCCGCGCTTCCCGCCTCGCGCGCAAACGCTTTGACCAAGGGAAAATCCCCGCATCCGTGGCCCAAGCTGATGGCGAACGCCTCCCCTTCCGCGACAACACATTCGACCGCATCTGGTCGTGGGGCGTCATCCACCATTCCTCCCGCACGGACACCATTGTGGGCGAGGTGCTGCGTGTGCTCAAGCCCGGCGGACTTTTTCAGGCGATGGTCTATCACCGAACCAGTGTTCGTTACTGGATCATTGGCGGTATCCAGCACGGACTCCTCCATGGCAAACTGCTTCGCATGAATCTCGATGAAGTGAACCAGACTTTCACGGATGGTGCCATCGCACGGCACTACACCTGCGCCGAAATCCACCACCGCCTGCTCAAGAATTTCAAAAACATCCGCTGCCGCATCCTCCAGGAAAGCGGCTCGGATGCCTTCCCAAAAATCTCTCCCATCCTCCACCGCCTGAATCCAGAAGCCGCCGCAAGGTTCGACGCATGGATCAACTCTCTCTTCGGATGGTTCCTCTTTTTTGAGGCCGTCAAGCCGGGCGGAAACTGAGATGCGCGCGCTCGTCATCAGCCACGCCTGCGTTGCCCGGGACAACCGCGCCAAGTGGGAACTCATGGCTCGCGACGGCCTCGCCGACGTCGAGCTCCACCTGCCCCATCACTGGCCAAGCTGGGAACACGACTATCGCCCAACCCCCGTCGAGCAGCCCCGCTTCCGCATCCGCATTCACCACGCGCTGCGCACCGGCCGAGAGGACCAGTACTTCTTCGCGCCGAAATTCTCACGCGGACTGGGCGCGGGCAACTTTGACATTCTGCACGTCGAGCAGGGCACCACCGCCTTCGTCTATCTCCAGGCCCTGCGTGAACGCAACCGCGCGTCCCGCAAAACCAAAAGCTGCTTCTTTACCTGGATCAATTGGGAATCCCGTCTCCGCTGGCCATGGACCGCCGTGGAACGCTTCACGCTCCATCACTCGGAAGGAGCGATCTGCGGCAACGGCGAGGCAGCCGACATTCTCCGCCGCCATGGCTTTCGCGGCAAGACGGCCGTCATCCCCCAGCTCGGCGTGGACACGGATTTTTATTCACCCGGCTCCGGCGTCGCTTTGCGCGAACGCCTCGGATTAAAGGCCCCGGTCATTGGATTCATCGGCCGCCTTGTCGAAGAAAAGGGAATCCGCCTGTTGCTGGACGCGGCAAAGAAACTCGATTCACCAGCCTCCCTCCTCATCCTGGGCTCGGGACCTCTCGAATCCGAACTCTTGCGTTTTCAGAACGAAACCCGGATCCAGCTCGTCCATGTTCCCGCCGTGCCTCATGATGCCGTGCGGGATTATATCCGGGCGATGGACATGCTGGTGCTTCCCTCTTTTTCCACCCCCCGATGGAAGGAGCAGTTCGGCCACGTGCTCATCGAGGCGATGGCGTGCGAGGTCCCCGTGATCGGATCGACTTCGGCCGCCATCCCCGAAGTGATCGGTGATGCCGGGCTTCTTTTTCAAGAAGGTTCCTCCGATGATCTGCTGCTCAAACTGAAGACTCTCATGGATTCTCCATCGGAATGCACGCGCCTTGGAAAACTCGGACGCGAGCGGGTGCTCGCCCGATTTACGAACGGGCAGGTTGCACGACAAACCGTGGAATTCTGGAAAACGCTGTGACGCCGATCATCTACATCCACCACGAACGCGCCCTCGGCGGAGCGCCGCTGAGCCTTCTTTTCCTGCTGCGCAAACTCGATCGCGCGCGATACGAGCCGCATGTGATCTGCCTCCGCGAAGGTCCCGCCGCCGAGTTGTATCGCAAGGAAGATTTTCCAGTTGCGGTGATCGAGGGACCCGATCTCAGCCACACCGAACTCGTCTGGTTCCGCTGGTGGCAATTTCCACGACTCTTCGTGCGCCTGCTCCGATCCATTCCTCTTTTCTTCCGCCTGCGACGCGCTCTCGCCCGCAACCCGGGGCATCCCATCGTCCATCTCAATTCCTCCACCCTGCTTGTCGCCGCCCTTGCAGCGCATTCGCTCTCGCTTCCCGTCATCTGGCACATTCGCGAACCGCTGGCTCGCGGTTACATCGGTTTCCGTCGCGCGTGGCTCCGTCTCGCCATCCGCACTCTCGCCACGCGGATCATCGCCATCTCCCACAACGACGCGACACAGCTCGGATTCAGAATGCCCGGTGAACAACTGAAGGTGATCCATAACTTCGTGGACTTCACTGAATTCAACGCGGACCGGCCCACCGGCGATATCCGCCGCGAACTCCGGATTCCGTCGGATGCCATCGTCCTCCTCTTCCTCGGTGGTTGCGCACAGGTCAAGGGCGCCGACATATTGCTCCAAGCCATGCCCACCATCCTCGGAAGCCTGCGCTCGGCCCACATCATCCTCGCGGGGGAAACGTCGCCGGATTTTCAACTCCGCGCCAACGCCCCGCACCTCAACGCATTCCAAAGCCGGCTTCACCTCGTCGGACCAAGACGTGATGTCCCCGCCCTCCTCGCCGATGCCACCATCCTGCTCTTCCCCTCCACCGTCCCTCACTTCGCCCGCCCCGTCATCGAAGCCGCCGCCATGGCCAGGCCCTCGATCGCCAGTGATCTGGATGGCGTCCGCGAATTGGTTGTGCGCAATGAAACCGCCCTCCTCATCCCCGCCGGCGATCCCGTCGCCCTCTCTCGTGCCGTGATGGACCTCTCGCAGGATAGCGCGCGCGCCTACCGCCTGGGACAACAGGGGCTGGCGCTGGCGAAGGAGAAATTTGACGCACAAAAAAATGCAGTAGCCACTTTCGACGTGTACGATGAGATTCAAAACACCCATGCGACTCGTCCATAAAATCATCAACCGCCTCCGACGCGAATTCCGTCACGCCTCGGCGTTTCTCTGCGCGCGCATGTTCAACACGCAACCGAGCGAGGAAGACGTGCTCGCCGCATGGCAGGGACGTCCCGCCAGCCTCGACGCCTGCATGCAGGAATGGTCCGACGGCAAGCCGATCGTCTTTGCCGACGACACGAACCCCACCGCATGGAACCGCGATGAAATCCTGCGTGAGGCGGATATCGTGCTCCAGGGCAGGGTGCAAATCTTCGGAGAGGAATGCGACCTCACACGGCCGAATCGCTGGCATCAGGACCCGCTCACACGCCAGGCCTGGCCCGGCGACGTTCACTTCACGCGCTACGATGTCTTCCATCCAGCCCATGACGGCGTCACCGACATCCGCCGCCTCTGGGAGTTGGGCCGCTTCGGCTGGGCGATCCCCCTCGCGCGCGCCTACGCGCTCACGGGAGACGCCAGATACTCCGACGCCTGGCGAAATTACGTCGAGGATTTCATCAAAAAAAATCCCCCCGAATTCGGCCCCCACTGGCTCAACGCCATGGAAGTCGCCCTGAGAGCCATCCAATGGTCCCGCGCCCTCGCCATCATTCTGAACTCCCCAAAAAAACTTCATCCCTCATCCCTCATCCTTCATCCTTCTCTTCTCGCCCACGCCCGTTACATCCGCAACCATCTCGAATGGACGCCCTACGGCCGCACCAACCACTACATCGCCGACCTCGTCGGCCTCCTCACCATCGCCACCTTCGTCCCACAATTCCGCGAATCCAAGGAATGGCGTCACCTCGCCAGCAAGCAATTGATCCACGAAATGGACGCACAAACCGACGCCGACGGCTTCCACGCCGAAGCCTCCACCGCCTATCATCATTTCGTGGTGGAACTTTACACTCTGGTCGAACATCTCGACCGTCAGCACCATCTTGACTTCCCTCCCCGCTTCCACGAGAGGCTGAAACAGATGCGCGAAACCGACGCGTCTCTCCGCGGCCCGGAAAACCTCGACCCACAAATCGGCGACGACGACAGCGGGACTCTGCAAATCTCAAATTTGAAATTTGAAATTTCAGATTCCCCGGCATCCGAAAGTCGCAGCAGCGCGCTTCGCGTTTCAGATCTCAAATCCCTGTCCCGCCCTGGCGGCGATCAAATCTCCAATTCCGCCGAGCCCTCAAGCCGCACCTCCGATCTCAAATCTCAAATTTCAAATCTCAAATCAGCCGCGCTTCGCAGCGCCGGCCTCTACATCCTGCGCTCCGACGCCCTCAGCTGCCACGTCGCCTGCGGGCCCAACGGGCAGGAAGGCGTCGGCGGCCACGCCCACAACGACAAGCTCTCCGTCGTCATCCGCTTGCGCGGTCGTCCCATGATCATAGACGCGGGAACATGCTGTTATTCGGCCGACATCCCGACGCGCAACGCCTTCCGCTCCACCGCCGCCCACAACACGCTCATGCTCGACGGCAAGGAACAAAACCCGATCGAGGACTGGCGCATGTTGCGCGACCGCACCCACGCGCATTGCGACTCGTGGAAGGATTCGGAAACAGAAACCACCTTCTGCGGCGAGCACCAGGGCTATCACCATCTGGGAGCCATCCACCGCCGCTCCATCCAACTCGACAAAAAATCCCATCGCCTCGTCATCCTCGATGAGATCCTGGGCGACGGCCCGCACTTCATGGATTTCCACCTTCATCTCGATCCCTCGCTGACCCGTAAAAACATCCGCATCACGCCCGACCGCGTCACCCTCCCCGGCGCCGCCCTCATCTTTCCCCGCGCCCCGGCGCCAACACTCCTCGACACCCTGTGTTCCCCCGTGTACGGACAGCAAGTCGCCAACCTCACGATCCATTTCCGCTGCCAGATCAACGGCCACTGGAAGCTCCCCTGGGAATTTCACGCCATCCTGTAAGCGCAGCCTGACGCGCAGCCTGACGGGTAGGTGCATTCCCCGTTTCGAATTTGTATTGTTAATTAATTCACTGCCATCCCACAGAACGCCAAAAAGCGTCTTTTCCAAAATCAGCCAGTGGAAAGACGAAATCATTTCCAAAAGTGAGTTTAAGAATTTTCCGTCTGGGGAGCACACGCGGCTCGCGTGTCTTGTTCGACGGCTCGTCGAACAAATTCCTTGGTCCCGAGGGAAAAATCGGCGAGCCGCCGATTTTGGACACGCGAGCCGCGTGTGCTCCCCATCCCCAATCTTTTTCTATGGGATGGCAGTGTAATTAATTTGTCTCCGTGCGAGGCGGCTGGTTTCCGTTCACTGCACCGATTTGCTCGACATTGTAACCCCATTCTTTGAGGACCGGCAAAATGATCTGAAGTCTCAGGTCCTCGTTGTTTACCAGTCGCTTATCCTCGCCCCAGTAGGTGATGTTCAGGTGATTCAGCCTGTAGTGTGCAACACGCTGAAGCTCGTAGGTCAGACAAATCTCTTCAAAGGAAGTGCCGTCAACCGTTGTGTATTGCTTCGGACCTCTGTAAGTCTCCTGCTCTCCAATCCACGTGAAACCCTTCGCCTGCTTGCGAAAGGCAATGGTGCGACTCGTGCGTCCGTAAACATGAAGCATCCGGTCGTATGCACCTGACGACTCCTCCAAGCGGATATCTGCATTCGTGGCAACTGGTGTGAAACCGAATCGGTTGCTCGAAGCGGCCTCGGTGGCGCGGAGCAACTCCTGCACTTGCGGATCAGTGTAGGCCAGCTTCTGCGGCGTGAAGCCGCAGCCCGCCAGCAAGGCCAAACAGACAAGAGTGAAAGTGCGCGTCACGATGTTGTCGAACGTCCGAGCAGACCCGGAGCCGCTGGATGTCAACAGCTCCAACATCCGTCAACCATTTCCACAAGTCAAGATGACTGCGCCATGGCGCCCACTTCTGGAGGTGGGCAGGGAACTGCTGTTGGCAGCCTTATGCCTCTTGTGCCTCTTTGTGGCCCAGTTCTGAATTCGGTCCGCGGGAAGATGGCCGCAAAGAGGCGCAAAAAGCACAAGGCAACCACCCGACGCCCCACTAAACTCTTTCAAAGTCGCATGTGCTGGTTCCATACAACTCGGACGGATGCTTCGTCCACCGCACTCAGGCATCCCAATCGGCGTCCGAGAATGGTTTTTTCCGCCGTAACCAATCTGTCCAGCCGCGCAACCGACGGCTTTGCCAGCCCGGAGAGAGTCCAATCCTTCAGCGTTACATCCAGCGGCCCATTGCGAATCACCGATGTGATGCGACAGATGACCACATCCTGCTGAAGGTCGAACAGCGCCAGCACGGGGCGCGGTTTGCTGAATGCACCCGAAGTGAACGGGAACTGACAGATAAAAACCTGGCCGAACACGCTATCGGTAATTGTCGTAAACGGCATCTTCCGGCGAATCGTCGCGCATGAACTGCTCGTATGCCGCCCCATTCCACTGCGCATCATCCGAACCATCCGCCGTCAGCACGATGATCCGGGCCCGCCCTTCCTTCGGAAGCTGGGCCGCCACTTCCTTGGGAATGGTCAAGACAGGCTGGCCACTCAATTCCGCAGTGAACTCGATCGCGTGCATGAAAACAATGTAGAGCAACATGCCCATCGAGTCAACGCGACGTTGCCCAAAATTCGAGATGACTGCGCCCTCGCCCGCAGGGCCACCGCATTTGGAATTGGTCTGTCATTCTTGTGCCTCATGCGCCTTTTCGCGGCCATCTTCCGACGTGCCGAATGCGGCGACCGGCCGCAAAAGAGACGCAAAAAGCACAAGGCAACCACCCAGCATCCCGCTCCTCCTCCTGTTGGACGTTCGATGTTCGACGTTGGACGCTCCTCCCCCTGCCCCCAGCGGCGCTTCGCGGAAGCGCCTCTACATCCCGAGCCCGTGAAATTCTGCATTCTCCCAGCTCCGTGTTCTCCGTTACTCCGTGGTTTTCTTCTTCCCCTGTTGAAGGTTCGACGTTGGACGTTGGACGTTGCCGCTTGCCTCCCTGCGACACAAATCTTCGATGCCATGTGGAGGATTGAAGTCTGTTTGACAAATGAGCCATGTGCGCCAATATTGGAGCATCATGAAAACAGCAACCGTCCGAGACTTGAGAAACCGCTACACCAGCCTGCTGAGCTGGATTGGGGCCGGCGAGGAAATTATCATCACGCAAAGAGGAAAGGCCATCGCCCGGCTCGTTCCAGAGCAGGATCGGCCTGCCCATAGGGTGGATTGGTCTCAAAGCCCGGCGGTGAAGCGGGATCGATCCGGTTCACGTGTGCTGAAGGCTGCGGAGTCGCTAAAAATCATCCATGAGGCTGGCGGAAAATGGTAATTTGCGCAGATACCAGTTTTTTGTTCTCGCTCTACGGAAACGACGCCCATACTCCCCGGGCGGTGGCATGGATGAAGACCCAGCGAACCGCGCTTACCCTCACTGCGCTGGGTGAGTATGAATTGAGCAACGCGCTCCGCTTTGCCGAATTTCGCAAAGTGATTGCCAAGGGGGAAGCTGCGTCGTTTTGGGCCCAGTTTGAAGCGGATCTGGCCAGCGGCAGGCTCAAGGTCCACATTTGCAACCTGGCTGATGTTGTCGATGAAGCCAAAAGGCTCTCGGCCATGCACACCCTCACTGGTGGACATCGTGGTTTTGACATTCTCCATGTCGCTGCTGCTCTCGTTGTGAAAGCCAGGCAGTTTCTCACCTTCGATGAGAACCAGAAGGAACTCGCAAAGGCGGAGAGGCTCGGCGTGCCGCTATGATGCCTGCTCCCACCTCCGTGTTCGCCGTGCCTCCGTGGCTTTCTTCTTCCTTCCGGATCGGAGGAAGCAGGCAGCGGGAACGTTCAACATCGAGCGTCGAACGTTGAACGTCCAACAGGGGGCGGAGAAAACCACGGAGACACAGCGGACACGGAGAGAGAAAAAGGAATCCGCAAGCCGATGGCTGATTACTGACAGCTGACCGCTGCCTCGAGATTTGCTCGCCTCATGCGCTGCGACGGGTTACAAAATCCGCCTCTCCATGCACACGGACCGTAACATTCTTACGAAGGCGCGTTTGATTGTCGTCAAACTCGGCACCGGCATTCTATCCACGCACGCCGGCGGGCTGGACACGCGCCGCATCGCCCGCCTTGCCTCGCAGGTCGCCACCCTTCGGAAAAAGAGCTGCCATCTCGTGCTCGTCTCGTCCGGCGCCATCGGCGCGGGCATGGGACGGCTGAAACTGAAAAAACGGCCCACACGCATTTCCGATCTCCAAGCCTGTGCCGCCATCGGACAAAACCTTCTCATGGCCAGTTACGAGCGCGCGTTCACGCGCCTCGGCATCACCGTCGCCCAGATCCTCCTCACGCACGACGACATGCGCCACGCCGAACGCCGCAACAACGCGCGCCACACATTGCTGAACCTCATCCGTCGCGGCGTGGTTCCCGTGGTCAACGAAAATGACGCCGTCTCCTTTGCGGAAATCAAATTCGGCGACAACGATCAGCTCGCCGCGATGGTCCACGAACTCATCCACGCCCACGCGTGCGTGATCCTCAGCAACATTGACGGATTCATCGTGGGTTCAAACCGCGTCCTGCCCACCATCAAAAAAATCACAGCTGAGATCGAACGTCACGCCGGCGATTCCAATTCCCATCGTTCCGTGGGCGGCATGCGCAGCAAACTCCTGGCCGCCCGCCGGGTGCTGGCCACCGGCCGCCCCTTCGTGATCGCCAACGGCCAAACCCCAAACATCCTCCCCCGCCTCTTTTCCGGCGCCCCGCTGGGCACAATCTTTTTGTAGGATGCCAAACATGGAGTGCTCCGACTTGTCGGAGCTTTCGACGACGCGACTCGTCGCGTCGTCCGGGATACAGGGTCCTGTCTCCGCCCTGCATTCCCATCTCATCCTGCCTGACTCTTGAGCTGGTCTGCCGCCGCCCGGGTGCGGTTGAATGCCTGCAGGATATTGGTGGCAGACTCTGCGATGAGCAGGTACGCGAGCCCAAAAGCTGGATCACGCTTGCTGGCGGATTCGAGTGCGGTAACAAGCTGATGCATCCGCTCAACATCCTGCCAGAGCCACTGCACGATGCGGTTCACCCGCACAAGGATGTCCGACTCGGAGGCTTCGGCAGCGAGAAGCTCGTCGAGCTCGAACGCCTCGGTAAACATGTCGTGCTTGGTTCCGACAAGCGCCGAGCAAAGCTCTTCCGTCGTCGCCCGAATTGAATCGTCCATCTGAACATTGGGCAACTCGCGCTGGATATAAGTAGCGCTCTCCAGCATCACAAGCGCACAATCGCGCGCCGCAGTCATCACGGGTTGGACTTTGGTTGGATTCATATTCCAATGTCATGCCAGAATGCTTATTTGTTCGCGCGGCGTAAATCGGCCTGAAGCACATCAGTTTTTAACTTCGCTTCAGCGAGTCTCTTTGAGCAATGCAAATTACCGGCGTCCCCAAGATAGTGGACCCCCGTTTCCTCCACCCATTCACCCTGAGTTCGTCGAATGTCACGCTGTTCTTCATCGTCATGCACCCGATCGACACATCCTTGATAATCTTCCAATGCCCGAGAGTAATATTCGAAAGCTTCTTTCAGGTTGCCCTCTTTTTCAAATCGAGTGGCAATCGTCCAATAAAGGTCCCCGAGAGTAATCGTCCCTTTGGGCCGAATTTCGGAAAGACGTTTAACTTCATCCCATGAGACCTTCGAGAAGTCATCCAAGGCAATCTTCATGCCCTTTGCCTCCAGGTGCATTACTCCGAGATGATAATAAGCTGCCGATCTGTACGGTTCCATTTCATGGGCAGCAACATTCTGTAACGCGTTGACTGCCTCGTCTCGATGGCCCTCCACCTTGGCATGCAGTGCCTCCTTGATCACGATGATTGCGTGGGACTGATCTGCCGCCAAGAGATCCACCGCCGACACTAGAAGCAACCCCAAAGCGGCCAATTTCATTTTTTCAAGCTACCATCTGGCCTAACCTCAAAACAAGGGTGAATGGCTGAGCTCCCTCATCCACATCCATCCAAAAACCTCCAATGTCATGCGCCCCAACCCTGCGATACCATACAAATTTCAAAGCCGCCTCGCACACTGCCCCTGCGCAGGCTCGCACGGAGGCGTGCCCTCCATTTCGTAGCCTGTCAGCGCCGAAGGCGGAAGGATTTCTCCGCAAACTTTCTGAACCGGAATGCATTTTCACGCAGCGACCGCTGCGTGAAAATTCTTACTTTGCGCCTCTGCGTCTTTGCGCGAGACTTTCCGAAAATCTGCGTGAGTCTGCGTCAATCTGCGGAGAAAAATCCGGAGACCCCGGTCGCCGTTGGCAACGGCTCCTACATTTCAAAACCACACTGCCCCTTTTGCCTTTTCCCATTCTTCTCTTCAGCGTACCATCCCCTCGTGAACGATATTTCCACATTGATCGAGGACATGGGGAAGCGGGCGCGTGGCGCTGCGCTGAAGCTCGCCACTGCTTCCACGGAATCCAAGAACAAGGCGCTCCTCAACATGGCGGATGCTCTCGAAAAGAAATCCAAAACCATTCTTGCTGCCAATGAAAAGGACATGACGCAGGCGCGCGCTGACGGGATTTCCAGCGCCATGCTCGACCGTCTCCAGCTCGACGCAAAACGTGTCTCCGCCATGTCCAAGGGCATCCGCGATGTCGCGGCGCTTCCCGACCCGGCCGGTGAAATCCTCAAGGACTGGACACGCCCCAACGGCTTGCGCATCCAGAAAATTCGCGTCCCGCTCGGGGTGGTCGGGATCATCTACGAATCACGTCCCAACGTGACGGCGGATTCCGCGTCCCTCTGCCTCAAGGCCGGCAACGCGTGCATTCTTCGAGGAGGCTCCGAATCCATCCACTCGAACACCGCCATCACAACCGTCCTGTCGGAATCGGCAGCGGCCTCCGGACTGCCGACGGATGCCATTCAACTGGTGACCACGACCGATCGCGCCGCCGTGCGCGCATTGGCGCAGCTTGACCGCTACCTCGCGTGCATCGTTCCGCGCGGTGGTGAGGGACTCATCCGGGCCGTCACGGAAAACGCCACCGTTCCCGTCATCAAACATTTCAACGGCATCTGCCATGTGTTCGTGGACAAAGCGGCGGACACCGCCATGGCGGAGAAAATCGTGATCAACGCCAAGTGCCAGCGTCCCGGCACATGCAACGCCATGGAAACACTGCTGATCCACCAAGACATCGCAAAAACCTTCCTTCCAAAAATCGCCGGGCATCTGATCGCCGAAAAAGTGGAACTGCGCCTCGACAAGAAAGCTTCCGAGCTTCTTCAAAGCTCAGCCCTCAGCCCTCAGCCCTCAGCCCTCCTCCGCTCTGCGTCCGAGGCCGACTGGACCACCGAGCACCTCGCGCTGATCCTCGGGGTGCGCGTCGTGGATTCGCTCGACGAGGCGATCGAGCACATCAACCGGTACGGCTCGGCCCATTCGGATTCGATCGTGACGCGCAACGCTGCGGCTGCGAAACGCTTTCTTGCCGAGGTGGATTCAGCCACGGTGTATCACAACGCCTCGACGCGTTTCACGGATGGCGGCGAGTTCGGCATGGGCGCGGAAATCGGCATCAGCACCGACCGCCTTCACGCGCGCGGCCCGATGGCGCTCGAGGAACTGACCACCTACAAGTATGTGATTCACGGTGACGGCCAGGTGCGGGAATGAGTCACCCATTGAAACCTGCGTGCGTCCATCCATCATATTTCGACGCAACCTGCTCCTGCCGCTGGGCCTCGTGCTGTTGGTCGCACTCGCCCTGGCCCGCCTGCCCTGGCTTGAAGCCGATCCCGGCAATGAAGGATTCTGGTGTTGCAGCGTTTTCACCGGAGATGAAGGCGATTACACTTCCGGCGGGCGGATTGCCTACCTGACCGGCCGATTCCTGGACCACGAGTTGGCTGATCCCCACACCTTCTCGCTGTCGAGCGGGATGTATTTTCTAAGTTACCTCGGCTACCGCCTTCTCGGGTTAAGCTACGGCGCGGCGCGGATTCCGACCATGCTGGTGGCGATCCTCGGCTGGATGTCCGCTTACTGGCTGACATCGCGCCGCACCTCCCCGTTTGTCGCCTTTTGGATTGTGCTCATCATTTCCTGCAATCCCATCAGTCTCACCTATGAGCGGATCGCGAGCACGGACATCGTCGTAGGCGGGGCCATCGTTCTCAGCTATGCCCTGGCGACCCATCGCCGTCTGGCGCTCGCCTGCCTGGGTGGCGTGCCGCTTGCGTTGGCCTTGGCGGTAAAACTCACCGCCTTGGGATTTTTTCCACTGCTCCTCCTTGCACTGGTTCTCCATCGCAAACAGTGGCCCCGGCGGCTTGCTGGATTCGCCACCGTGTTTGCCGTGACAGCCTTGATTCTGTTCACCATGCGTCAGAGGTGTATTTCCATCGCGGCCCTTCCGCTCAATGGAGTGACGCCTCCGCCCATGCCCATGACCGTCGCGCCGAGTCTTCTCGACTACAGCCCCATGGACATGCTCACGGCGCTGTCTGTGTTCCCACGCTGGCCGGTCAGTTGCCAGATGGGGATTTTTGTCATTCTGCTTTTTGTGCTTCCAGCATGGTATTTGATGACGCGCCTGTATCATGGAAAATCTCTTTTTACCCAGGCGGGGGGCCTCTGCCTCGGAGTGCTGGCCTATGCGAGCCTCCTCGCAACGCACGCATGGAATCCACTTCGCTACGCGTTGCCACTTTTCTTCCTGTCTCCTATCCTGCTGCAGGATGCAAAACTGTCCTCGCTCCGGATCGCCCGCCTCCCCGGTCGTCTCGCGATGCTCGCGCTGGGGACGCTGTTGTGCATGTTGGCACTCTACTGGTTCCCCGCGAGCACGAATGCCACCGATCTCAACGCGGTGCATTATAGTGAGTTTCTCCTCCCTGCGAGGCATGCCTGGGCCTATTCGGGAGTTCGCATGGCGGCAGGCTTTTGCATCATGGGAATCCTGCTGCACCAGCTCATTCCACCGGGACGCGCAGGGCCCGTGCGTCGCCTGGCTTTGGTCGTGGGAGGCAGCGCCCTCGCAACCTGGATCTTCTTCTCCAACTTCACCATTTCGATTGAAGAATACGCGGGGCCGGAACAGATGCAGTCCATCCTCCGGGGAAACTCCTTTGTTCGCAACCAAACCCTCCTCCAACTGGCCGCCCTCGCGTTTGGACTTCTTGTCTTCGCGTCCAGATCACGATCCAGATCCGCGCGCTGGTACCTTGGATGGATCGGCCTCGCCGCGGCATGTGTGGTGTTCAATACCCATTGGTCGCTCGCTTACAAAAGCCTCCTCCAGCGTCATTACGATACCCGGAATGTCGCGGCACAACTGGCAACCCATCTGCCTGCGAACGCGATTGTGCTCGGCGACCGCGCTTCCACACTGTTGCGCAACACCCGCCTTCGCCTCGGCCTGTGCAGTCTGCGATGCGGCCCCACGGAACT
>JAHFSY010000078.1 GCA_023269615.1 Verrucomicrobiota bacterium | reverse complement strand
GGCTTCGCCTCGTCGTGCGGACTTGCTCAATGAAGCGCGGATTCCATTCGTGGTTCATCCTTCGCGCGCGAGGGAGGCCACGCCTTTGAGCCATCCACGCTTCACGCCCCGCCAGCTCGCTCGCCACAATGCGGAATTGAAGGCGCGGGAGGTGTCGCAGAGATTTCCCGGGCGCTGGGTGCTCGGAGCGGACACGCTGGTGGTACTGGGACGGACGGTGTTTGGTAAACCCAGAAACATGAAGGAGGCTGGGATCATGTTGGGTCGGCTCGTGGGACGCACCCATCGCGTGATCACGGGCGTCTGCCTGTGCCGCAAAGGGGAGAAGGGCAAAATGTTTTCAGTGACGTCACAAGTCACTTTCAAGAAGCTGGACCGCGGAGAAATTCAGGATTATTTGAAGCGAATCCACCCGCTCGACAAGGCGGGCGCGTATGCGGCGCAGGAACACACCGACCGGATCATAGCGAAGGTGAAAGGCTCATTCACCAACGTGGTGGGCCTGCCGATGGAGCGGGTGGTGAGAGAGTGGCGCAGGATTGTTCAAAGCGATTGAGTAGGAGCCCCGATTGTTCGGGGCGATCGGGTCTCTGGATTTTTCTCCGCAGATTTCGCAGAAGCACGCAGATTTCCTGAGCCTGAGTGCTTTTTCACGCAGCGGCGCTGCGTGAAAAATCCCGCTTTACGCTTTGGCGCAAGACTCTCCGAAAATCTGCGTCCATCGTACCAATCTGCGGAGAAATCCTTCCGAGTTGCAGCTCTCCGATTCTGGGTGGTGACTGAAAAATATGGCACAGCCGCCCCCGGCTGTGTCTTGAGACGGAACACAGGCGAGGGCGCCCGTGCCACATCCTGAACACTTAACAGCGTCATGCTAATCCGCCTGCAATCGATCAAGGATGGCCTGGCGTTTTGTGGCGGACATCAGGATGTCATCGTTGTTTTTGCGGGGAAGCGAGACGTCGAAGGGAAGCCCCTTTTTAAGGGTGATTTGCGCGAGAAACATGCGGATGGCCTCTCCCGCCGAGAGCCCGAGTTTTGCCAGCACAGCCTCGGAATCTTTTTTTAACCGGGAATCCACCCGGGCCCGTATCACCAAGTTCTTTGTGGTTGGCATGATTTCAATGTAGCCCATTCGTGTCATAATTCAACACATTTGGTGCATGGGAACCTGGATCTCGTAGGAGCGGTTGCCAACCGCGACCGGCGGCAGGAACGTCCAACATCGAACGTCGAACATTGAACGTCCAACTCGGAAAGGAAGGGAAAACCACGGAGCAGAGAGAAGTAGACTAATCAGGGATTTGACGGAGGGACGCGCTCCGTCGTGTCCTCTGATGGCTGAGCGCTGAAAGCTGAAACCTGACTACTGGACTGGCTCAGGAGAAAGGCGTGAAGGGCTGGGGCGTGCTCATCGTAGAGGTGTTCGAGGTTGAAAGGTGGCGGCATGCGGGTTCCTGGTCTGGATGATGGACGCTGCCGGTGGGGAGATTTGTCTGTCGTAGCGTCGGAATCAGGATTGTCCAACGAGGCGGCTCCATGCTTCACGCGGGGTCAGCACCTTGATCGTTCCCCTGCAAGATGCGGGAAAATGTTTCGCGTTTCCAGTCACCAAAATCTGGTCGGTGGCATGAAGCGCCACTTCCAGAAAGGGTTGGTCGTCGGGATCGGGTGACAGATGTCCCTTCCACGGGGAAGTTGTCACGGAATTCTGGATTCGCAACAGGTCCAGGAAGGGTTCAAGGCGGGTAGGGGAGATGGTGAACCGGGGACGCGACAGGACTTCACGGTATTCCGCTTCAATCCGATCGTCATAGGTGATGCGTAGAGCGCCGCCAATTACGGCGTCGAGCAACCGGCCTGAAAATCCATGCGCCACCAGCAGCCCGGAAACCACCACGTTGGTATCCAAAACCCAGCTTGGCGCGGTCATGTTCGACGGCGCGCCCGCCGCTCGCGCCGCGCTGCCGCGATCTCGGAGTCAATGTCATCCATGGTGAGCTTGTCTGTGCCACGACGGGTGGCTTCCCGTCGGATTTCGCTGACAGCCCGTTGGGCGCGCAGGCGGACATGGTCCTGCATGTCTTCGATGAGGGTCTCATCGGACGTTGGGATGAGAATGCCGCGCGGCCTTCCATCCTTGGTGATGACGACGCTTCCCTCATGGTGCAACAGCGTCCAAACCTTGCCGGGGGCGGCGGAGAGTTCGCGTGAGGGGATCATCTTCATGCAATACATTTAGATGATTCTTTGTTGTGCGTCAAGTCTATCGGTGGAATTTCTGGACGTTAAACCAATTTCCCAGTAAGTGCAGACGGTGATTCCTCTTTCAAAAGAGTGGAAATCAGGGGAATCAAAGCCAATTTGACCGCAAATGGGGGTGAGAATATGAATTCCAGAAATCGCTTGACCTCCCCGGCTCATTTTTTTATAAGTGGCGAATCATAAATAGTTTACCTTATGACGAAACGTGATCTTGTAGTCCGCATCAGCAACGACACTGGAATGATCCAGCAGGACGTCCTTGCCGTGGTGCAGCGCTCCCTTGATATCCTCGCCGAGGCGTTGGCGCAGGGACAGACGGTTGAGTTGCGAAATTTTGGAGTGTTTGAAGTGAAGCTGCGCAAGGCCCGCGTTGGACGCAATCCGAACGCCCCTGAAAACGATGTGCGCATCCCGCCGCGTGCCGTGGTCAAGTTCAAGCCCGGCAAGCAGTTGCGTGGTGAAGTTCTGAAACTTTCCGATCGCATCACCTCCCGTCCTGCACCCGCGGCCAAGACCGAGTCGGTCAAAGAGGTCGCGCCGGCTGCAAATTCAGCTCATTGACATGAGCGGCGAATGCCGCCCGTGCTGATGAGGTTGTGCCGCAGAAGGTTGCAGCTTATGTCTTCGTTCGGGATGGCCATTTGTCGCCTGCTTGTGTAAACACTTTCCCATCATGGACTTGGCTTCATTACCTGGCTTTCGCGATTTTTTCCCCGAGGAGGCGGCCCGACGCGACTACATTTTTCGTGTCTGGCGCGAAACAGCGCGCCGCTACGCCTTCAGCGCATACGATGGCCCGCCGCTTGAGCTGACGGATTTGTATCGCCGAAAGAGTGGCGATGAAATTGTGGGGCAGCTCTATTGCTTTGAGGACAAGGGCGGACGCGACATCGCATTGCGTCCAGAAATGACCCCCACGCTGGCGCGCATGGTGGCGAGCAAAGGCCAGTCGCTGCCCAAGCCAATCAAGTGGTTTTCGATCCCGCAGGTTTTTCGATACGAACGACAGCAACGCGGGCGGCTGCGCGAGCATTTCCAGTTCAACTGCGACATTCTCGGCGAGGAGGGGGTTGCTGCGGATGCGGAGCTGGTGGCGCTCGTGGTGGATTGTTTGCGGGCGTTCGGCCTGGGCGAGGCGGATTTCCGGGTGCGCGTGAGTGATCGTCAACTTTTGAGCGCCCTGATCACGGCGGTGGGCGTCGAGGGGGATGCGCTGCTGAAAGTGGTGTTTGCCTCCGTGGACAAGCTCTCGCGTGAACCGCCGGAAAAGGTGAAGGCGAAGCTGGTGGAGGGCGGGTTGCAGGAAGCCCAGGCCGACCGTGTTTTGTCCCTGTTCCAACGGAAAAAACTTTCGGATATCACCGCGGAATTTGATTCCTCGAAAGCCGTCTGCGACCGCGTGATGGCTTTGCAGCGGTTCTTTGGGATTCTCGATGCGAAAGGGTTGCAGGGATACGTGGAATTTGACCTGAGCATCGTGCGCGGGCTGGCATACTATACGGGAATTGTATTTGAAGCCTTCGATTGCAAGGGGGAGCTCCGGGCGATTTGTGGAGGCGGGCGGTACGATCAACTGGTGAAGACGATTGGCGGCGTGGATATGCCCGCTCTTGGATTTGGGATGGGCGACGTGGTGCTGGCCGAATTGCTCACGGAACGAAAGCTCTGGCCGGAAAAACTTGCGCAGCCTCTGGACGTGTTCCTGGTCCTGGTGGATGAAAAACTGCGCCCGCAAATGCTCTCGCTCGCCCACCAGCTTCGAGGGGAAGGGTTGGGCGTGGATTATGCGTTTGGCGAGATGGCGGTGGGAAAGCAGTTCAAGGTCGCGTCGCAGAAGGAAGCGCGGGCTGCTGTCATTCTCGGGCCCGAGGAGTGGAAACGAGGAATGATCAAATTCAAGAATCTTGCCACGAGAGACGAAAAAGAACTCAGTGTTTCGGATATCGGAATCGAATTTAAGATGCTCCTGCCAGGATGGAGAACCTACGCCTCAACGTTGAAGCAGTGAGTTTCCCGTACAGCAAATTTTTAAACTCATGAAAACACACAGGACTCATCATTGCGCGCAACTTCGAAAAACTGACATTAGTCAAAAAATCGTCCTTTCGGGATGGGTCGCCTCGCGCCGCGATCATGGCGGGCTTGCCTTTGTGGACTTGCGTGACCGCGAGGGGCTCACCCAGATTGTCCTGGATCCCCAAAAGCTTCCCGCCGCACATGACCTCCGCTCGGAATTCGTCATCCGCATCGAAGGCGAAGTCGTGGCCCGTCCCGAGGGAACGGTCAACACCAAGCTCGCAACGGGCGAAATCGAGGTCAGGGCGGAGCAGCTCGAAATCCTCAACAAATCCGAGACGCCGCCTTATCCTCTCGACGAGGAAAATGTGGGCGAGGATTTGCGCCTCCAATACCGTTACCTCGATCTGCGCCGCCCCGCCATGGCGCGCAACCTCCGCACGCGTCACCGCGTCTGCAAGACGGTGCGCGATTACATGGACGAGCAGGGGTTCCTGGAAATCGAGACGCCGATCCTGTTCAAGAGCACACCCGAGGGCGCTCGCGAATACATCGTTCCCTCGCGGACGAACCCCGGCCTTTTCTTCGCGCTGCCGCAATCGCCGCAGCAGTTCAAGCAGCTGCTCATGGTCGCGGGCGTGGATAAATATTTTCAGCTCGCACGATGTTTTCGCGACGAGGATCTGCGCGCGGACCGCCAGCCCGAGTTCACGCAGATCGACCTGGAAATGTCCTTCATCACCCGCGAGGACATCTACCGCCTGATCGAAGGCATGTTGAAGCGTGTCTGGAAGGAGGCGCTGAGCCTGGAAATCGTCACGCCTTTCGAGCGCGTGACGTATCACGACGTGATGGACAGCTACGGAAGCGACAAGCCGGATCGCCGTTTCGAGATGCGGCTGCAGGATTTTACCGAGACGTTCAAGGCGAGCACATTCAAGGTGTTCGCGGGCGCGGTGGCGGCGGGAGGTGTGGTGAAGGCGATGAACGCAAAAGGGCTCGCATGCGTGACGCAGAGCCAGATTGATCTGCTCACCGAGCAGGCGAAGACGGCGGGCGCAAAGGGGCTTGCGTGGATCAAGGTGGAGGGTGGCACATGGAAATCGCCCATCGTGAAATTTTTCAGCGAAGCCGAGAAAGCCGCGTTGACGGAGAAGTTGAAGCTCGAGGAAGGGGACTTGATTTTGTTTGCGGCCGACCAGTGGGCGTCGGCGTGCGAGGTGCTGGGCAAGCTGCGTCTTGTTGTGGCGGAAATGCTGACGAAGATGGGGAAGCTTTCGGTTCCAAAGGATCGCTACGATTTCTTCTGGGTGGTGGATTTCCCGCTGATCACGTACGACCACGTGGCGCAGAGGCACAGCGCCACGCATCATCCGTTCACGTCACCCGTGGAGGAGGATGTGCCGCTGCTGGCAACGCATCCGACGAAAGTGCGCGGTCAGCATTACGACATCGTGCTCAACGGCGTGGAATTGGGCGGCGGCTCGATCCGAATCCACCAGCCCGAAGTGCAGAAACGGATTTTTGAGGACATTCTGAAAATTCCAAAGGAGATCGCCGAGACGCGGTTTGGGTATTTGATCAAGGCCCTGGGCTATGGCGCACCGCCGCATGGAGGCATTGCACTGGGCTTGGATCGTCTCGTGGCGATTTTGTGTGGGACCGAAAGCATTCGCGAAGTGATCGCGTTTCCGAAAAATGCAAGGGCGCAGGATTTGATGACCTCATCGCCAGCGGAGGTTGAGCCGAGGCAATTGCGGGAGCTGAAGATTCAAGTGGAAACAGGGAATAGGTAACCCGTCACTTATTCCCTCTCCCTGCAAGCAACCTCAAGCTGTTGAATACCACCAGCACCGTACTCCCCTCGTGGCAGACGACGC
Organism: Verrucomicrobiota bacterium; assembly: GCA_023269615.1. GTDB lineage: Bacteria > Verrucomicrobiota > Verrucomicrobiia > JABWAM01 > JABWAM01 > JAHFSY01. Next base: position 11,043 of record JAHFSY010000078.1, on the reverse strand, counting down.
CGAGGGCGAGATCCAGTTTCGTGAGGAAGGTTCCCAGGATCAGAACCACGATCACGCCGATGGCGAAGATCAGGTTTTGACGGATGATCGCCCTTGTCCGGCGGCCGAGGCTCAGGATTTCCGGGACGCGTTCGATGGCGTCGCTCATCAGGACCACGTCGGCGTTTTCCATCGCGGCGTCGCTTCCGCTTCCGCCCATGGCGATTCCCACCTGCGCGCTCACGAGGGCGGGGGCGTCGTTCACTCCATCGCCCACCATCGCCACGGTTTCATATTCTCGGGAGAGGTCGCGCAGCACTTCCACCTTTTGATGCGGCAGCAGGCTTGCGCGAAAACTGTCGAGCCCGAGTTGACGCGCGAATTGGGTCGCGGAAGCTGCGTGGTCGCCGGTCAGCATCACGGATTTTACGCTGAGGCGTTTCAATCCCTCGATCGCCCGGGGGGCGCCGGGGCGAAGCGTGTCGGAGACACCGAACACGGCCAGTGTTTTGTTTGTGGCGGCCACGAGGCAGGTGAGGCCGCGCGTGCGATAATCCACCAGAGTGTCACGCGCCCACGGTTCCATTCCTCCGTTGAGGCAGATGAAGGCTTCGCTGCCGATCCAGATGTCGGCGCCGTTCATGCGGCCTTGCATTCCCATGCCGGGGACGGCCTTGCAGCTTGTCGCCTCGGCGAACGCAATTTTCTGGCGTCTGGTTTCATCCACGAGCACGCGGGCCAGTGGATGTTCGGAATGCTGTTCCACGGCGGCCACCTGCGACAGGATTTCCTTCGGCTGCATCCCCTCGCCGTATCGCGCCTCGGCGAGCCGTGGCTTTCCCATCGTGAGTGTTCCCGTCTTGTCGAACGCCACCACCTGCACATGCCCGAGCAATTCGACGGCGAGTCCGCCCTTGAATAAAATGCCGCGCCACGCGCCGGCGGCGATGGCGGCGAGGACGGCCGATGGAATCGAGAGGACGAGGGCGCATGGCGAGGCGACGACCATCAGCGTCATCGCCCGATACAGGCTTGCTCTCCATGCTTCATGCGCCCCCATCCATCCACCGAGAAACGTGAGGGCGGTGCCCGCAAGGATGATGGCGGTGTAAGGGCCGCCCCATTTTTCGATGAGGCGCTGCGTGGGGGCCTTTTGCTGCTGCGCTTCGTCCACGATCTTGAAGATCTTGGCGAGCGTGGTGTCGGAAACTTCGCGGTCCACCTTCACCTGAACGGACCCGAAGCGGTTGATCGTGCCGGCCATCACGCGGCTCCCGGGCCCGCGGTCCACGGGGATCGCCTCGCCGGTGAGCGAGCTTTCGTCCACGGAGGTGTTGCCTTCCGTGATGACGCCGTCGCCCGCGAAGCGTTCGCCCGGGCGCACGACGAGGATGTCGTTCACCTTGAGGGTTGACACGGGAATGCGTTCCTCTTTGCCATCGCGCAGGACATTGGCCTCCGACGGTGAGATTTTCATCAGCGAGCGGATCGCCTTGCGCGTGCGCCCGCTGGCGAAGCTTTCGAGCGCCCCGCTCAATGAGAAGAGGAACATGAGCACGGCGCCTTCGACAGCCTGCCCGATGAGCGCTGCGCCGATGGCGGCAAAGACCATGAGAAAATTGACGTTGAAATGGAACGAGCGGAGATCTTCCAACACCCCCTTCATCGGGAACCATCCGCCGGTGAGATAGGCTGCTGTGTAGAGGATGGCCTGGTGCAGCCAATGAACGTTCGGCATGTACCAGGGCGCGAGCCAGGCGTCGAGCAACGTGATCAGGCAGACGCCTGTAAGCACAAACTGGAGCGCAAGGGTTTGTTGGGACTCCTCTTCGTCGTTGCCGCCCGAAGGCGGGGCTTGTGGGTTTCCACAGCATGGGGTGCTCATCTCTGGGAAATATCGGGCAGGGGGAGGGGTTTACCAACTGAAAATTTTCTGGCAGTGTGCATCCGGAAATCTGCGGCCGCGTTCTTGCGAACGCAGCTACAAATAGTGCTCCCAAGGATCCCGTTTTTTTGCTTGGATGCCGTTTACATGATCAATCGAAAACTCAGACCGCTGCTGCGTGCCCGAAAGGTGTTCGACATTGAGATCGCCGCGTTGCGGCGGGTGCGGGACCAGCAGGGGAAACCGTTTCTCAAGGCGGTGGAGCTGATTCTTGATTGTTTGCGTCGGCGCGGAAAGATCGTCGTCTCGGGCATCGGCAAGTCGGGGTTGATCGGGCAGAAAATTTCCTCCACGCTCACGAGCACGGGTGCCACGAGCATCGTGTTGAATGCCACCGATGCCCTGCACGGCGACCTGGGGATGATCAACGATGGCGATTTGATCATCCTTTTGAGCAACAGTGGCGAGTCAGAGGAGCTGCTCCGCATCCTGCCCATGCTGAAACGTTTTGACGCAAAAATCATTTCCCTGCTGGGACGGGCGCATTCCACCCTGGGGCGTCACAGCGACGTGATCCTGGGGGCGCACGTGACCCAGGAAGCCTGCCCGCACAACCTGGCGCCGACAGCGAGCACCACGGCCATGCTGGCTTTGGGTGACGCCCTGGCGATGGTGGTGCTGGAGGCGAGGGGGTTTCGGCGCGAGGATTTTGCAAAGTTTCATCCAGGCGGTTCGCTCGGCCAGGCGCTCTTGATGAGGGCCGAGGATCTCATGCGAACGGGGGCGCGCTTTGCGCTCGTGACTCCGGACATCACCGTGCAGGAGGCGTTGCGGGCGATGTCGAAAGCTCGATCCGGTTGCGTGGCGGTTCGAGGGGGTAATGGGAAGCTCGCCGGAATTTTCACGCATGGCGATTTTGCACGTCACTACGCGGCCAATCATGAAATCGGGCGCATCCAGATCAAGGCCGTGATGACACGCAAGCCGGTCACGATCCGCCGCGAGGCGCTGGCCGCGGAGGCGTTGCAGGTGTTGCAGAAGCACCTGATTGACGACCTGGTGGTGCTGGATGAAAAGAAGCGGCCCGTGGGCCTGATTGATTCGCAGGATCTCACGCGGTTCCGGCTGGTGTGATTTTTTGACAGGATTTACGGGATTTTGTTTCTCAGAAAAAGATTGAGACTGCGCGGGATTTTCTATGTGCTAGAGAAATGAAACATTCTTATTGGCTTTTGTTGGGGGGCATCGTGTGCGGCGGCGTGCTGTTGCTGGCGCAGGATGACCAGGTGGAGATGGGCACGGTGAAGGGTTCGCGTGTGAATGTCCGGGCACGCCCCCTTGGCACCGCCGAGATTTGCTGCCAGATGAACAAGGGGGATTCTGTTGAAATCCTGGAACATCGCCTGGTGCAGACTCTCGGCACCAACACCGAGGAGTGGGTCCGCATCGTGTTGCCGGAGAAAGCCACAGTGTGGGTTCAATCCTCTTTCGTGGACCAGGATGGGAAGGTGACTTCCAAGCTGAACGGCCGCGCGGGGCCGGGGCTGGTGTGGCCGGTGCTTTGCTCGTTTGCCAAGGGCGATCATGTCAGCACGCGCACGAACGAGCTCGATTGGGTGGGGGTCGTTCCGCCACGCACTGCCAGCGCGTGGATTTCCGGCCATTTCGTCACGGGCCAGGTCGTTGAAATTCACACAGCTCCCGTGGCCAAGCCGGAATGAGCGCACGACTGATTGACGGCAAGGCGATTTCCGAGCAGGTGTTGCAGGAGACGCAGGATGGCGTGACGCAGTTCCGCGCGAAACATGGTTGTGCGCCCGGACTCGCATTTGTGCGCGTGGGCGAGGATCCCGCGTCGGTGGTTTATGTGGGCGCGAAGGCGAAGATGTGCGAGCGGCTGGGCATTCAATCCCAGACCTTCGTCCTTCCCGCAATCACGAGCGAGAGCCAGGTGCTGGAGCTGGTGCGAAGTCTCAACGGGCAAAAATCGATTCATGGCATTCTCGTGCAGGCTCCGCTGCCCGATGGCATGAGCCAGGACCGCGTGTTCGAGGCGATCGATCCGGCAAAGGACGTGGATGGTTTTCATCCGATGAACGTCGGCAAGCTCGCCGTCGGGGACCCGGGCGGCTTCATCGCCTGCACGCCGGCTGGGGTTCATCAATTGCTCATTCGCAGCGGGATCGAGATCGCCGGGAAGCACGTGGTGGTGCTCGGGCGCAGCCGCATCGTCGGAAAACCCATGGCGTTGATCCTGATGGAGAAGGGGAAATACGCCGATGCGACCGTGACGGTGTGCCATTCGCGCAGCCGCGATCTGCCGTCGCTGACACGCCAGGCGGACATTCTCATCGCGGCCCTGGGACGAAATCGCTTTGTGAAGGCGGACATGGTGCGCGATGGCGCGGTGGTGATGGATGTGGGCATCACGCGTGTGCCTGACTCCAGCAAAAAGAGCGGGTTTCGTCTCGAAGGTGATGTGGATTTTGGTTCTGTTTCGGAGAAAGCGTCGTGGATTACTCCGGTGCCGGGTGGAGTTGGCCCCATGACAATCGCCATGCTCATGGCCAATACGCTGAAAGCCGCGCAATTCAGCATGTAGCTGCATTCGCAAGAATGCGGCTGCAGGGGATTGTCCGCAGATTGCGCAGACTGACGCGGATTTTCTTTTGTCGGAATCGCATCCGATTCTGTGAAAAGTCTTGATCTGACAGAGAACGGCTTCTTACGATGCGGACGTGTTTACGGTCAACGCCGATTCTGTCCAGCGATACCTTCGGGAGAAATCGCTGTTATCGGCGGATGAAACGGTCACGGTCACGGAGTTGCAGGGTGGTGTTTCCAACACGGTGCTGAAGGTTGTCACGAAGGACAAGCGTTGGGTGGTGAAGCAGGCGTTGCCGCGCCTGAAGGTGGAACAGGAATGGATTTCATCGGTCGAGCGCATGGAACGCGAGGAGGAGTGCATGGAGTACGTATCGGGGTTGCTTGCCACGGGCGCCGTGCCTTTGCTCGTCCATCGCGATCCGGAAAACCACCTCTGCATCATGACCTGTGCGCCTGATGGCGCCGCCAACTGGAAGGAGATGTTGCTGGATGGACAGGCGGAGCCCGCCCTTGCGGCGCAGGCGGGCTCGTTGCTGGGCACGATCCACCGTCTCAGCCATGGAGACGAGGCTGCGGTGCGCCGGTTTGGGGACAAGAAGTTTTTCCATGAACTGCGCCTCGATCCGTTTTATGGCCGCATTGCGGAAGTGCATCCGCGTCAGGCCGATCTCATCGGCTCTTATGCCGCCGCGCTGGCTGCCAGCAGCATTTGCTTTGTGCATGGCGATTACAGCCCGAAAAATTTTCTCGCGAGCCGCGGCCGCCTGATCCTGCTCGATTTTGAAGTGGGGCATATCGGCCATCCGGCCTTTGATCTCGGCTTCATGGTCGCGCATCTCACGCTCAAGACGATCAAGTTCTGGAGCCGGCGGGACGATTACCTGATGTTGATCACGAGTTTTTGGAACGCGTACGTACCCGCGGCTACGTTTGAAAGCGAAGCCTGGCATGAGCGGGGCTTTCTGCCGCATCTCGGCTGCCTTCTGCTGGCCCGCATGGATGGCAAGTCGCCGGTCAATTATCTCCCGAACGATGCCGATCGCAACCGCGTGAGAGCCCTGGCGGCATCGTTGATCTCGAGGGAGATTCCCTCGATGCGGGTGTATCTTGATATTTTATCGAGGGCGGCCTGACCCTGGTTCCCGATTTCTCCGCAGATTCGCGCAGACCGACGCAGATTTCTGAACGGCAGTCAAACCGTGCCATTTCATCCGAAAGCTGTGCTTTCGGATGAAATGGCACGGTTGAGATCAATGGCCTTTGCGTCTTCGCGTCTTTGCGTGAACCACTCCAAAAATCTGCGTCCATCTGTGTAATCTGCGGACAGACTCTTACTCCGGCTTTGACACGAACTTCTGTCCAACCTTCAAGGGATGGCCTCGGATGAATTCGGCGGCGGTCATTTTCTTTTTCCCCTCCACCTGCAACTCCTGGATGATCACCGCGCCCTTGGGGGAGGCGACATGGATTCCCTGCTTGTCAATTTTGATGATCGCCCCAGGTTCGCCGGTGACGAAGCGTTCAAAATCGGCGGTGAGAATCTTCACGAGTTTCGCGCCCTTGTCGACCGGAAGATAAGTGTAGGCGCCCGGGCCGGGGTAGAGTGCGCGAATCTGGTTCCAGACCCGGCGCTTGCTGGTGTCCCACAAAATCAGTTCGTCGTCTCGCGTGATTTTTTGCGCGTAGCTGGCTTCCTTGTTGTCCTGCGGCGTGAAGCGCGCCTGTTCGTTGGCGGCAAGGATGAGGCCGTTGCCGATGAGTTCCGCGCCAAGCTCGGCCATGCGGTCATGCAGGGTCTGGACGTTATCGGTGTCACGGATGTGCGTGCTCTGTTGCAGGACGATGTCGCCGGTATCGAGACCCTCGTCCATTTTCATGATCGTGATGCCCGTTTCGTCACAACCGTCCATGATGGCACGCTGGATGGGTGCTGCGCCGCGGTATTTTGGGAGGAGCGAGGCGTGGATGTTGAAGCTGCCATGGCGTGGGAGTTCGAGCACTTCGCGATGGAGAATCTTGCCGTAGGAGGCCACCACCTGGAAATCCGGCCGCATGTACTTGAGCTGCGAGAGGAACGTGGGGGATTTCAGCGATTCAGGCTGGAAAACCTTGCAGTGAAGATCAAGCGCCACAAGTTTTACCGGCGGAGGCGCTGGCTTTCCGGAGCGTCCCTTGGGACGATCCGGCTGGGTGACCACGCCGACGACTTCGAATGATGGATGACGCGCCAGTCGCCCCAGTGCGGGGCAGGCGAAATCCGAGGTGCCGTAATAAACGATCTTCACAAGACGTATCTAACAACGCGGGGAGGAAGTTGAAAGTTGAAAGTGGGAGAAAGGAGATGGGAGCCAGGAGTCAGAAGTCTTCCAAATTTGGAGGTGGACTTTGCGCGGGGAGCTTCTATCGTCCGTCCTCCCAGTCGGGCTGTAGCGCAGTTTGGCTAGCGCGCTTGGTTCGGGTCCAAGAGGTCCAGGGTTCAAATCCCTGCAGCCCGACCACTTTTGAAGCCCTGCAGGCAAAGCAAAAAACCCCGGTCCCTTGCGGGGCCGGGGTTTTGATGTTTCAAGACAAAGAGATGTCTTGTGACGTTCTTAGGAGTACGGGCCCCAGAAGGTGCCGCCGCTGGTCGCCGCTGAGAGGGCGGACTGGGTCGTGGCACTGACTGTGAGGCGGCTGGACACGTCGCCGATGACGAACGCGTTGCCGAGCGCATCGCTTCCGCCGGCGCCTGCCAGCTTGCTGCCCGCCTTGAGGTACGGCGTCAGGTCATCGAACGATGCGAGCGCCGTGCCGGTCTTGTTGTTTTCAAGCGCGTACTGGTCCTTGGCTGCATCCAGCTGACGGGCTTCGTTGAGGATGGTCGAGGCCTGGGCGCGTTGACGTGCACGAATGAAGCTCGGCACGGCAATGGCTGCAAGCAGACCGATGATGGCCACCACGATCATGATTTCCACGAGGGTGAAGCCGCTGTTCCTACTGCGTAATGTTTTAAGCATGTTAATACTCCGGGTTGTTGTTTTTATTGTTCAAATTGATAATAGAGCACAACACGTGCCAATGTCGAATAATGCTTTTTAAAGTGCGAAATACCCCGATTTTAAAGGAAGATAAGATGAAATTATCAATAATGAGAAAAATAGATGGATGCCTCATGCTTGGGCGATGCCTGCCAGAACGGCTTCATCTCCATCAACGTTGATCCAATTCCGGACATTTGGGACTTTCAACCGCCCTGCGAATTCCTGAGCCAGCGCGGGAGTGTAACGGTTTGAAAAGAAGAGGCGGAGGGTATCGCCCTGCTTAAATGCGAAGGTTTGTTGGTCGATCCGGATGCGCGAATCATTTTTAAATTCATAAACAGCGACGATTTGACGGAGGCTTGCCTGGTCGGGCGAAGGCTCGATGCGGAAATGAAGTATTCCCGCGTCCGGTGAAAGGCCGAGGTCATGGATGAGTGTCAGGAGCCAGTCACGCGTTTCGGGGTTGTCGTATTGGGGAAGGACCCTGCGGGTGCCGGCGTTGGCGTCCGTTCCCGGTGCGAGGTTGGCGCTGACCAGGAGATGGTCGCCGGGATGGAGCAGGGCGCGAAGGCAGGCGGCCGCCATCGAGGGCTCCATGTTGGGGAGGATGCCGAAGAATAGAAAGATTCGCGTGGTTTCAGGGGATTTGAGAGGAAGCAGGAACGACGCGAGGCGGGCGCTGTGTTCGAGATCACACACCACGGGTGTGCATGGAAGATTGGATGAAAGTGCCCGCGCGCCGACGGAGGCTTCCTGGACGAGTCCCCCGCTGATGTCACAGGGGAAATAATGAGGCCGGCATTCGCGCCCGATGAGAGACTGTAGCAGGAGCATGTCCTTGTTGCCGCCGCCACAGCCGAGGCTGATGACCTGAACGGATGATGTGGCGCAGAGGGATGCGACGTGGGAAGTCGCATCGCGGTAGATCTGGATCGTGTCGGGGCGGATGGCGGGCGAATGTTTGCGATGGATCTCCAGCCATTTCCGCGCCTGCTCCGCGGTCTCGTAGTGGAGGCTCGGGTGAATGCTTCGCGATTGGAGCGAGGCGATGAGACGTTCGTTGCGCGAAGAGGAGTGGATCAGTGTCGGCTGTGGCATGGGATTGAACATAGCATGAAAATGAGGACGGAAGAAAGGGGTGACGGGAATTGGATTCAACCAGCAGCTCGTAGCCAGCAGCCAGCAGCTTTGCCCCACACTCAGCTTGACTTTGGGCGTCTGACTTTGGACGTTTCATCCCATGTCGCGTCTCCCCGCATCCCTCAAGCGCAACATGACATTGCTGGACGTTCACTGCCATGTGGGCGTGGATCCGTTGCTGTACCTCACGAAGAGTTTTCCGTACTGCAACGATTTGCGGCATTCCCGGGAGGAATGCATCCGCGTGGGGATTTCGCACTCCGTCATTTTCCCGTGGGTCACGAGCGTCTATTATCACCTGCCCTCGTTGCGGAAGGGGAAGGTGAAGCTGGAGCGGAAAATTGGCGACGCGCCGTTTCATTTCGAGAACGAGCAGATGCTCGAGCAGCTCTATGAAATTTTTCCGTCGTACAAGGACATGTTCATTCCGTTCCCCATCCTGGACACGCTGCGCGAAACGCGCCAGCAGGTGCGGGTGCTGGATCGGATGCTTCGAAAGCATCCGTTTTACGGGTTGAAAGTGCATCCGCGGGCGACGCAGGCGCATGTGTTGACGCTGCGCCGCGAGGGGAGGGTGTTCCTGGATTTTGCGAAGGCGAACAATTTTCCGATCCTGATCCACGCCACGCCGGCGTCGTACGATCCGCTTTCCCAGGTGGCGGACATCCTCCAGTTGGCGCGTGAAAATCCAAAGGTCCGTTTTTGCGCGGCTCATTTCTGCGGGTTTCACCAGAAGCTGTTTGAGGAGGCGGACCGCATGGACAACGTGTGGGTGGATTCCGGCGCGATGTCCATCGGCTGCGACCTGGTGGTTCAGAAGTCCAACGTGTACATTTCGGGGAAGGAGAAGGTGCCGTCCGATTACCGGAAGCCGGCAAAGGTTTTTGCGGAACTGTCGCGTCGTTTTCCCGACACGTTCATGTGGGGCACGGACAACCCGGCGCACACGTGGGTGAGCGCGGCGGCCGGGCCGCGGCTTGAGCTGTGGGGCTCGATGGAGCGGGAGAAGGCGTTGCTGGATGAGGTGCGTGGCCGCTTGCGGAAAAAAGTGGCATTCGAAAACGCCCTGGCGTTCATCGAAGGGTAGATGGTCCAGCAAACCCTCTTCCCGAGTTTCGCGCAAAGGCGCAAAGGCGCAAAGGTCGGAACCCTTGATCCCAATCCCGCCATTCCGCCCGCCACCTTGCTGGCGGGCGGAATGGCGGGATTGAATGCCGTTCAGAAATCTGCGTCCATCTGCGAAATCTGCGGAGAAAATCGGGGCCAAGGGCGGACTTGGCGTCTTGTCGTCTTTGCGAGGGGCCTTCCGAATATCACAGCGTGATGCGCTCGCCGGTTTCGAGCGACTTGTTGAGGGCGAGCACCGTGGCGAATGTCTTCACGGAATCGGAATAGCTGGAACGGACGGGCTTCATGCTCTGTGCCCGGATCGCCTGGAGCAGGGCTTTAAGTTCGTTGAGATAGCCGTTGTCCTCCTGGGCAAAACTGACCTTCATGCCATCCACATCTCCCTCGAACTTGTTGTTGAACAGGTCGAGTTTCAAGTGGGCGCCCACGGCGAGAATTTCCATTTCGCATTTCCATTGTGGGTGGGCCCATGAATGGACGTGGGAGACGACCACCTGGTTTGTCATCCGGAGATTCAACGACACGGTTTCTTCCGACGTGAAATAGCCGCGCTTGGGATGCTGGATGTTGTTGCCGAAACCCTGCACTTCCGCCACCTCGCTTTGCGTGATGTACCGCACGAGATCGAGGCAATGAATGGCCTGGTCGCCGACGAGCCCGCCGGAGACTTCCTTCTGGAAATAAAAACGGGCGAATTTTTCGTGGCCCGGCTCAAGGGACATGGGGCAGAAATAGTATTGGCGAAGCATCAGGATCTTGCGTCCCTTGAGGAGTTGCATCGCGCGGTCAACCATCACGAGATAACGAAAAACGAAGCCAACGAGGTGCAGGGTGGGATGCTTTTTAAGAATGCCCTCGATTTTCTTTGCGCGCTCCAGCGTGTCGGCCGGCGGCTTCTCGATGAAAATTGGAATCCTGCGCTCGGCGCAAAGACGGATGGGATCGAGGCGGACCATCTGCGGCGTGCAAAGCATGACGAGATCGGGCTTTTCGACATCCATCATTTTTTCGGAACTGGTGTAGGCCCGCCCCCCGCGCTCCGCCGCGGCCTTCTGCGCCTTCTCTGCAACGATGTCACAGGAGCCAACCATTTCGAGTTCAGGCAGGGCCTGAATTGATTTGAAGTGCGTGCCGGAAATCCCCCCGATGCCGATGATGGCGACCTTGAGTCTGGAAGGAGTGGAGGCGGGGGCAGGGGATTTGGATTTGGACATCATCAACCCCAACCATAACGGGATGAGTTGCGTCAAGGCTATTGGAGTCAGATTGGGGTACACACCCCAT
>JAHFSY010000019.1:53424-71885 GCA_023269615.1 Verrucomicrobiota bacterium | reverse complement strand
TGCTGGTCTCCTTTCAATGTGCAGTCTCTCGACTGCCGTTTATCTATCATTGAGCGTGATTTTATATCACAGCTCGCTTCTGAAGGGGGACCAGCCTTCTCATCCTACCTTTGCGAGAGACTCTCCGAAAATCTGCGTCTGTCTGCGTTAATCTGTGGAGAAAAATGGTTTCGTATTTCTGTCGGTAACGCCAATATTGTGGCATGAGCGAAGAATTGGATTCTGCAAGAGCACGGGCGTCGTCGCGCTGGCTGAATCGGACGGTGCTGGGCATCGGGCTGGCTTCGCTTTTCAGCGACTGGTCGCACGAGATTGCAACGGCGGTGATGCCGGCGTTTCTCGCCACGATGGGTGTGGCGGCGGCGTGGCTCGGGCTGATCGAGGGGGTTTCGGATGGGCTCTCGAGTTTCGCGAAAATGGGGTCGGGATTTTACACGGACCGGTTGCAGCGACGGAAACCGATCGCGGTGGCGGGGTATCTCATCACGGCGCTTGGCACGGCGTCATTCGGGCTGGCGACCTCGGCGTGGCATATTCTCCTGTCTCGCTCCGCGGCTTGGCTTGGACGCGGCGTGCGCACGCCGATTCGCAAGGCACTGCTGGCGGGATCGGTTACGCCCGAGACGTATGGGCGCGCGTTCGGATTCGAGCGCATGATGGACACGATGGGCGCGATCGTGGGACCTGCGAGCGCCTTTTTTCTTCTCTCGATGGTGCATCATCATTATCCCACGCTTTTCGCGCTCACGTTGATCCCGGGACTTCTCGCTGTGGGCGTCATTGCGTTTTTCGTGAAGGAGAAGGAGCGCAAGCCGGTGAAACATATCAGCTTTGGAGAAAGCCTGCGCGCATTGCCGCCGTCATTCCGAAAGTTTCTCGTGGCGGTGGGCGTGTTTGGCGCGGGGGATTTTGCGCACACGATGTTGATCCTGCTGGCGGCGCAGCGTCTCACGCCGGCGATGGGAGAGGCGCGGGCTGCGAGTGCGGCCGTGGGTTTTTACGTGCTGCACAACGTGGTGTATGCCGCATCCGCGCCTGTGGCGGGCTGGATGGCGGACCGATTCGACAGGCGACGCGTGCTCTCCGTCGCGTACCTGCTGGCGGCGGTGATGGCGTTGGGCGTGATGTTTTTACCGGCAAACGTGTGGGCCTTCGCGTTGATTTTTGCGGTGGGCGGGATTTATGTGGGGATGGAGGAAACGCTGGAGGATTCGCTCGCGGCGGAGCTGGTGACCGAGGAACACCACGGCATGGCATTTGGAACCCTGGCGACGGTGAATGGGATCGGCGATTTTCTCTCGAGCATCATCGCGGGCGCGTTGTGGAGCGCGTTCAGCCCGACCGTGGCATTTGGATATTGCGCTTTGCTCTTTATCCTGGGGAGCGTGATGGTCTTCCGTATCCGTACCCATCCGTGAAATCCGTGGTTTATTCTGCTTCCGAGCGGAGGCCAAACTCTTGCAAGTTCGGCTACGTTCTCTGTTTCACTTTGTTGGAAATCCGGTAGAATCCCGAGCATGACGGAATTGACTTCTGAGAAGCCTGAGCGGGCGCATGTCTTTTTTTCCGGAGGCGTGCAGGGGGTGGGGTTTCGCTACACGTGCCGGCAGATTGCGAAGGGGTTTTCGGTGACGGGGTGGGTGAGGAATCTTTCGGATGGACGGGTGGAGATGGTGGCGGAAGGCGGGCGCGCCGAAGTGGAGGCGTACCTGGGGGAGATTGGAAAAGAGATGAAATCGTTCATCCGCGGGTGCGCTGTAGAGTGGCTAATGGCCACCGGGGAATGGAGAAATTTTCATATTGAGCATTGAAGGCCGCATGCTGTAAGTATCACACCCTGAAAATGATGCACCATGCATGCGATCGAAACAAAAGATCTTAGCAAGCACTTCCAGGTCTCCCTGAGACGCAAGGTGGTGGGGCTCGACAGCCTCAACTTTGTGGTCCGCGAGGGCGAGGTTTATGGGTTGCTGGGGCCGAACGGCTCGGGGAAGAGCACGACGCTCAAGCTGGTGCTCGGCCTTTTCCAGCCGACGTCCGGCGAGGCCACCATTTTTGGCATGAGCGTGGAGAGGGTTGCGTCGCGCGTAAGCGTGGGGTTTCTTCCCGAGAACCCTTATTTTTACAAGTACCTCACGGGCGAGGAGACGGTGCGATTTTTTGGACGTCTGTGCGGCATGGGGGGCAAACAGCTTGAGGACAAGATTGACGAGCTGCTGAATCTCGTCGGGCTGGAGGTGCATCGCCATCGCCGCCTGGCCGGTTATTCGAAGGGGATGCTGCAGCGCATTGGCCTGGCGCAGGCGCTGGTGCACGAGCCGCGGCTGCTCATGCTGGACGAACCGACGGCGGGGGTGGATCCGATTGGTTCCATTGAAATCCGCGATCTCATCATCAAGCTGCGCAAGATGGGCAAGACGGTGCTCATCTGCTCGCACCTGCTGGACCAGGTGCAGGATGTGTGCGATCGCATCGGTATTTTGCATTATGGCAAGATGATTTTGGAGGGCGAAGTGAAGGATCTGCTCGCCCGCAAGGACCAGTTCCAGTTCATCAGCGAGGGACTGCCGGAATCGGCCCGCGGAAAAATACGGGAGACGATCACGCAATCGGGCGGCAAAGTGGTGATGGAGGGCAACCCTGCGACCACGCTGGAGCAGCTTTTTCTCCATACCGTGCAACAGGCGGAGCAGAAGAAAAAATAGCCACGGAGGATTCATCATGTCAGAAACCCCCAGACTTTATTTCTCCTGCGGCCGACTCTGGACGATCGCGCGCAACACGATGACGGAGATCATCCGCCAGAAATTTTTCTACATCCTGGTGATGTTCGGCATCGTGGTGCTGACGCTTTCCCGCTTTCTCGCCCAGTTCTCGAGCATCGAGCAGATCAAGTTCATGAAGGACTTCAGCCTTGCAGCGATCACATTCTTCGGGGCCATCATCGCGATCGTGAGCACGGCCCAGCTCCTTCCGCTGGAACTGGAGAACCGGACCATTTATCCCATCCTGGCCAAGCCGGTGTTCCGCGCGGAATTCCTGTTCGGCAAATTCCTGGGGATGATCGTGTTGCTGTTGCTCACGGTGATCCTGATGAGCCTCATCTTTGCGGGCTTCCTTTTTTACACGGAGTATCAGCTTGTGCAGTCGGGCGGGGGAGCGTCGGTTGGAACGCCCATGGCGGAGGCCACGCAGCAGGAGGTGATCGCCCAGATTCACAAGCAAACGCGCGACCCGGATCTTCTCAAGGCCATCGGCCTCATTTACGTCAAGGTGGTGGTCGTGAGTGCCATCACGCTTCTGATTTCCACCTTTGCCACGTCGGTGATCTTCACCGTGGTGGCGTCCATGATGCTCTATATCTGCGGTCACCTGGAATCCGCCGCGCGCCAGGCGTGGGTGGGAGGGGACACGCTGATGGGGGGCGGGCAGGCGATGCTGAGAAAGGGGATGTTGTGGATCATCACGTTTTTCGTGCCGGATCTCAACGCGTTCAACGTGGCCGACATGGTGGTGAACGGGCAGGCTGTGACACTTGCCTATGTGGGCAAGACGGCGGGCTATGGGCTTTTCTATTCGGCAGTCGTGCTCCTGGTCGCCCATATTATTTTCCAGGAAAAGGAAATTTAGGCTGCGTCGTGAAAAAGACCCGACTCAGAATTGCGCTGATCCTTGTGCTCGGCGCCATCATCAAGTTCTCCTGGGAAACATCCCTCGAGCGCGATTATCAGGAGCACAAGGCGGGCAACGTGGGGCTTTCCGTCGAGCTGCGCTCCAAGCTTGGGCAAAATCTGGCTGTGGCGCTTCTGAGCGGTTTCCGCGGGATCGTTGCCGACTTTGTATGGATTGGCGCGCACACGGCGTGGGAGGACCAGGTCTGGTACAAGATGAAGGAGGGGATTGAACTGGCCGTCATCCTGCAACCCCATTCGATTTCGTTCTGGGACATCGGCTCCTGGCATTTTGCGTGGAACGCCAGCTACGGGGAGAGCGTGAATCCCAAGTACAAGAGCGATGCCTACCGCAAAAAAATGCAGCAGATGTGGATCCTGGAGGGCAAGAAATTCCTCGAGGATGGCATTAAAAACAATCCGGACGTGTACGATCTCTATTTCAAAATGGGTTGGCTTCTTTACCAGAAACTGGATGATCCCATCGGCGCCGTTCCCTATCTCGAAAGGGCGTCCAAATATCCCGAGGCCCCCCTCTACGTGGGGCGCATGGTGGGGCGCATGTTTGAAAAGGCCAACCGCCCGGAGGACGCATACAAATGGTGGAAAAAACTTTGGACGGAAGGAAACCGTGCCGAGCATCCCGAGCAATTGTGGTACAAGATCGCCCTCTGGGGCGCCCAGTCAGAGAAGGACTTGAAGATTCCCGAGTCCGAGAGGGTTTTTCCGCCGCTCCCACCTCCACCGCCCCCTCCGCCACCGCGTCCGCCCATGCCCCCGCCCGGATCCCAGGCGCACCCACCACTGCCTCCTTCGGCACCGCAACCTCCGATTGCGCCAACTCCTGTTCCCGCAAACAAAGAAACAACGCCCACACCAAGCGCCCCACAAAGAGACTTTCCTTCTCCGGGTAAATCACCTAAAGTCAAAAACTCCAAATGAAGTACGCGATCCTCGGTGATATCCACGCCAATCTTGAAGCTCTTCAGACCGTGCTCGAAGATGCCCAGAAGGAAAAGGTCACGCATTATGCCTGCGTGGGCGACGTGGTCGGCTATGCCGCCAATCCCAGGGAATGCATGGACATCATCCGCAAAATGGATTGCCCCGTCGTCAAGGGCAACCACGACGAGTACGCCTCGATGGATGACGAATGCACCAACTTCCGCCCCATGGCCGCCGACGCGATCAAGTGGACTCGCAAACAGCTCACCGATGAGGAACGCCAGTGGCTCAAGGAACTCAAGTTTGTCCGCTTCGTCGAGTCCTTTACCATTGTCCATGCCACGCTCGACATGCCGCAAAAGTGGGGATACGTCATGGACAAGCTCGCCGCCGCATCGAGTTTCAGCTACCAGAACACCTCCGTCTGCTTCTACGGCCACACCCACCAGCCCTGCGCTTTCATCCGCGACGGCGTGGTCAAGGGCGGCCAGTTCGAAAAACTCCGCGTTGAGCCTGGCAAGAAATATTTCATCAATGTAGGCAGCGTCGGCCAGCCCCGCGATGGCAATCCTCTCTCGGCTTATGTCACCTATGACATGCTGACCAACATCATCACGCTCAAGCGCCTGCCTTACGATATCAAGAAGGCTCAGGAGAAAATCTACGCTGTCGGATTGCCTGAGAAATGCGCCACGCGCCTGGAGATCGGCAAGTGACGCCTCGCGCGCTCGCCTGCTGTTTCCTGGTCGGCCTACCTCTTTCCGCGTTGCAGGCGCAGGTGAGTATCGAGACCTCCCTCGACCAGAATGAGTACGTACTTTTTGAGCCGATCAACATCACCGTCAAGGTCACCAACCTCATGGGCGATCCCCTGGACCTCGCCCGCATGTCCGGCAAAGAGCCCTGGTTGAGCTTCACGGTGACGACGCTCAACGATGACGAGGTGGATCGCACGGATCGCGCATGGATTCCTCCCCGCATGGTGCTGATGGCGGGGCAGGTGAAATCCACATCCGCCAACATCACTCCCCTGTACGCGCTGCGCGATCCCGGCGATTATCGCATCTTCGCCCAATTGAACCTGGATGGAAACACCGTCACCAGCCGCAAGATCCGTTTTTCCGTCGTCCGGGGCATTTCCATCTGGGATCAGAAATACACCGCACGGCCCGATCCGGACGGCACCTCCAAGGCGATGCGTCCACGCCTCTACTCCCTCGTCCTGCATCGCGGCGATAAGGGCCAGTACCTTTACGCGCGCATCATCAACCCCGTGGAAAGCCGGGTTTACTGCACCACCTGCCTCGGCAACGTGGTCAATTTCGGCGAGCCGCGCGCGCGCATTGACCTCAAGGGAAACTTCCATATTCTCCACCAGTCGGGCACGCGCATTTTCACCTACACCTCCTTCTCCGCCCAAGGCAAGCGCCTCGATGTCCGCTACTTTTCCAACATCAGTTCCCCGCCTCAATTGATTGTCACGGATGACGGCGGGACCGAGATCGTCGGAGGAGAGGAAATTGTCCCCGACGACGACAAGCCTGAAAGGGTCGTGCCCACCGCCCCCCTCGCGCGACCGCCGGGCAGGGAAGATTCCAGGAAAGACGATGACTGAGAAAATTCTGTTGATCGGTGCCGGCCGCTGGGGCGTCAACCACCTGCGGACATGGAAGACGCTCGGCGTGGAACTCTACGTCGTGGACGCCAGCGACAAAATCCTCGCCAAATGCCAGGAGATGGGTGTGCCGCGCGAACGCCTCGGAAAAAATCACCGCGATTTTCTTTCCCGCGTGGATGCAGTGGACGTTGTCACCCCCGCCGACATGCACCACTCCATCTGCTGCGAAGCCATCGAGCAGGGGAAGGACCTCTTCGTTGAAAAACCCCTGACGCTCACCACCTCGCAGAGCATGGACCTCGTCCGCCGTGCCGCGGAAAAAAAACGCATCCTGCAGGTCGGCCACATCTTCCGTTACGAGCCGCCCACGCAACATGTCAAAAAAATGATCGAGTCCCGGGAGATCGGCGACGTGCGATGGCTCCGCGGCAACTTCAGCGGATTCAAGCGCCCGCGCAATGATTCCGGCGTGACCTTTGCCGATGCCATTCATTTCGCAGACCTTTTCAATTATCTTCTCGGACGCCTCCCCGTCGCCGTCAATGCCCGACTTCTCGACGCGCTGGGCCGCGGCATGGACGACAACTCGTGGCTCTGGCTCGATTACGGGAACGTGTTCGCCAGCATCGAGGTCGGATATTTCACCCCGTTGAAAACCCGGGAGGTCGTCGTCATCGGCAGCCAGAAATCCCTCATCGTGGATTACACGCTGCAACAGGACAAGGTGAAGGTGTACTCCAGCCATCACCGCAAGGAAAAGGATGACTGGATTGCGGTGGAAGGCGATGTCCACACCGTGGAGTTTGATCCCGAGGAACCGTTGCTCATCGAGCTGCGCGCATTTCTTTCCAGCATCCGCACCCGCACGCCTCCGCTGGCCGACGGCCAGTGCGGTGCCGATGCCGTGAAAGTGATCGAGGCCGCCCTCGAATCCAGTCGCAAAGGCGCGTCAGTCAGGATTGGTTAGGGCGTCCCTGAACGGATGCCATTTCCAAAGCCTGTGCGCGGGTTGTCACCTTTCCTTCAAGCTGCGCTTCCTCCACGTCGGCAAGGATGCGCCCGAATTCCGGGCCGGGTTTCAACCCTATCTCAATCAAGTCACGGCCGCTGATCAGGCGTGGCGGACGAATTTCCGCAACGGGCATCTCACGTTGTCGCCGCTTCAGGAACGTCACGTTCCCCAGTTTGCCGTGACAGGCCGAACAATCGGCATGATGCAATTTCAATTCGCTCTCGAATGTCGGCCGCGCCAGCAAACGCTTGAGCGTCGAAAGGCGCATCGCCTTCACATCCTTGAATGTCATGTGGTTGGCCACCATCGCAACCACGGCCTCGCGTTCCGCATTCGAAAAACGCAACCGCCGCAGGATTTTCTCCGCCATCTCCGCGCCCAGGCGCGCATGTTCGGGAAAACGAATCCGCACCCGGCCGCGCACGAGCGCCTTCTCGAAAGTGGGGGGCTTCGCGACATCGTGCAGCAACGCCGACCACGCCAGCGCGGTATCGGGTTTGCGCAGATTCCCAACCACCCGCAGCGTGTGCACGAACACATCGCCCTCGGGATGATGCTGGCGCGGTTGCGCCACGCCGCGCATTACCTCGATTTCTGGAAGCAGAACGCGCATCAGCCCGCTCCGTTGCAGCAGCCTTAATCCCTTTGCCGCATGGGGCGCGGTCAGAAGCTTGCTCAGTTCATCCCGAACACGTTCCGCGCTCACGCCACGGATGCGCGGTGCCATTTTCACCACCGCGCGCCATGTTCGCGTCTCGATCTTGAAATCAAGCTGGGCCGCAAAACGCACGCAACGCAGCAGCCGCAGATGGTCCTCGCGAAAACGCGCGGATGGATCGCCGATTGCACGCAACACACGTCGTCGCAAATCGCGACGCCCGCCCGTGAAATCCAGAACTTCGCGACGGATCGGGTCGTAAAACAATCCATTGATCGTGAAATCCCGCCGCTCGGCATCCTCGCGCGACGTGGTGAATTTCACCGAGGAAGGACGTCGCCCGTCAAGATACGCCCCCTCGGCGCGAAATGTGGCGACCTCGACCTCGTGTCCGTGCAGGCGCACGCGGATCACGCCGAACGCCTTGCCTACCGCCACGGTGCGATCAAACAGGCGCTCCACCTCCCTTGGACGCGCCGAAGTGGCCACATCGAAATCACTGGGCCTGCGCCCCAGCAGCATGTCGCGCACGCACCCGCCCGCAAAAAGCGCCTCATGCCTGTGGCGTCGCAACGTGCGGACAATCTCAATAGCCGCATTTTTCGATGTCTTGTTCACAGGCATTTCAGTGATGGGATCGGGGCGCTCTAAATCCGTGAACATCCGTGTTTCATCCGTGGCAAAAATATCCACGTGTTCCCGGAATGACCCTCACTTCCCACCCAGCACCGACAGCACCTCGGCGGCATGACCTTCGGGTTTCACCTGCGTCCAGATCTTCTGGATTTTGCCATCGGGCCCGATCAGGAAAGTTGTGCGAAACACCCCCATGTAGGCGCGCCCCATGAATTTCTTTTCGCCCCATACGCCGTAGGCCTTCACGATCTTCTTCTCCTCGTCCGCGAGCAGGGGAAAAGGCAGCTTGAACTTCTTCGCAAATTTGCCATGCGACTTGGCTGAATCGGGGCTGACCCCAAGCAGCACCGCGCCCGTCTTCAGGATTTTTTTCCAGGTATCGCGAAACTCACAAGCCTCCTTCGTGCACCCCGGCGTGTCGTCCCGCGGATAAAAATAAAGCACCACGGATTTCCCCTTGAGGTCCTTCAGTGAAACGATGCTGCCGTCCTGCGTGGCCGCAGAAAACGCCGGCGCCGCCTTGCCTTCCTTGAGTGATGAATTCATGGCTGCGAATATAGCGGGCGACGAGCGGATGACAATTTGGAAAAGACCCTTATTCCCAACCGATTTTCTCTGCAGATTTCCGGAAGGTCTCGCGCAAAGGCGCAAAGCCGCAAAGGCCCTGAGGCCCGCTTTTCCGCAGATTTTTTGAAATGCATTCGACCCCGATAGCCCGTTCATCACAAAGTGAAGAACGGGCTATCGGGGTTGGGATCAAGGGCAGGCTTTGCGTCTTTGCGCCTTTGCGAGAGGCCCTCTGGAAATCTGCGTCGTTCGGCGTTAATCTGCGGAGAAATCGGGACCCAGGGACCTCCGGCGGCGGATCAGCCCTCCAATTTGCCATGCAGGCCTTGATCGCAAAATTTATCAGAGCTGAGAATGACCGTTGATTTCTTTGAGCAGGTCAACCGCCCGCTCGAGCTGACGATCGGGGACCTGCGCTTTCTCAGACTCGGACAGGCTTCGCAGGGTCAGGGCCTGGCTCCACTCTTCGTCGGTCATCGGCACGGTGATGTCCGGTGTGATGCCGTGCTCGTGGATCGCCGTCTTGTTGGGTGTGAAGTATCTGGCCGTGGTGAGGCGGATTGCGGAGCCATCCGGCAGCGGGAGCACGCTTTGCACGGAGCCGTTGCCGAAACTTGTTTCGCCCACGATCACGGCGCGTTTGGTGTCCTGCAACGCGCCGGCCACGACTTCAGACTCGCTGGCGCTTCCCTTGTTGATCAGGACGGCGATCGGATATTTGGGGTGAGTCCGCGCCTCCCGCACCATGTAGTTGGTGTGGATTGAGGCGTTGCGATCCTCGGTGGAGACTACGATCTCGCCCTTGGGCAGGAACTTGCCCGCCACATCCACGGCCGATTCAAGAAGACCTCCCGGGTTGTTGCGGAGGTCGATGACGAGCCCGTTCATCCCGTCCTTCTCCAGCTTCAGCAGTGCTTTTTCCAACTCAACTGGGGTGGGCTCGTTGAATTGGGTGATGCGCACGTAGCCGATTTTGTTCGAAATAAGCTTCACGTCCTTCACGCTGTCCACCTTGATCACCGCTCGCGTGATGGAGAGATCCCTGGTCTCGCGTGTCTGTGGGCGGAGGATCGTGATGTTGACCTTGGTGCCGGGCGGTCCACGCAGGGACTTCAGGAGATCGGGCAGCGAGGCTTTTTCCATGGACTTTCCATCGACGCTGATCACGTTGTCGCCGGGAATCAATCCCGCCTTAAAACCCGGTGTGTCTTCCATGACAGAGATGACGGTGATGACGCCATCTTTCTTCCCGATGATCACGCCGATGCCGCCGAACTTGCCGCTGGTCCCCTGTTTCATTTCGTCTAAATTGCCCGGCGGCATGAACTGGCTGTGAGGGTCCAGATCCTTGTCCTCACCCTTGCCCTGATTGCCGGTCATCAACACGCAAATGGCCCAGACAACGCCCAGCTTGCGACACCATGACTTCAATAATGGTCGGGACCTCATCGCACTGTTTCAAGGTACGGATGCACGGTGGAAGCGTAACAAGACCTGTATCGCTGGACAAGGGGCATCGGGACGATTGCAGGCATTAGATCGAGACTTGGAATTTCTTTCCCCAACACATATCGTCCGCCTTTCCCTTGCGCCCATGCGAAAGACAGACGATGTTTTCCCGACCGAATGAATCCGCTGCCTTCATCCTCCATTGACGTTCGCCGCATAGGCTCGGTTTCGTATCTCAATGCGAGGCCTCTCATTTGTGGAATCGAGGACCGGGTGCGGCTGGATGTTCCCACCTTGCTTGCGCGCGATTTGCGTGCGGGAAAACTTGATGCGGCCCTTGTGCCGGTTGCGGAATATCTTGAGCATCCCCGCTACCAGATTGTGCCGGGCATCGCGATCGGCAGCCGCGGGCCGGTGCTCAGTGTTTATCTCGCCTCCCGCAAACCTACCGCCGAGGCGGGCACCGTTGCGCTGGATCCCGCTTCCAAAACATCGAATCTCCTCCTGAAGGTCGTTTTTGCCGAATTTCTCGGGCTTTCCCCGCGTTATGTGGCTGGCGCAGATCGGGAATCGTGCGATGCGCAACTTTTGATTGGCGACCCCGCGTTGCTCGCCCGCGAACGCCTGCTGCGCGAGGGATATCACCTGCTTGATCTTGGCGAAGTGTGGCAGAACAAAACCGGGCTTCCCTTCGTGTATGCCTTCTGGGCCGTGGGCGAGGGGCTTGATGGTTTGCCTTATATCGAATTCCTCACGCGTGCGAAGGAGCGGGGGCTTCAACAGTTGGAACAAATCGTTGCGTCGGAAAACATCCTGCCGACCGATGTTGCTCGCACCTATCTCACCCGCCACATCCGCTACGACCTTGGCGCGAAGGAAATGAAGGGACTCCTTGAATTTCAGCGGTTGTGCGTGCGTCACGGCTTGATTGCCCGGGCGTCGGAGCTTAAGTTGGCGGCGTGAAAACCAAATTGCTGGGTGTTGTGGGAAGTTTGAATTCCGAATCGTTGAGCCGCCTGGCGGTCCGTCATGTGCTCGAGCAGGCGAAGGCCTCGGGCGCGGAGGTGCGGGTGCTGGATCTTCGCGATCATCCGCTTCCGATGTTCGATCCCGACTCCCGCGAGGGCAAGGAAGTGGACCACGCACGCCAGGAGGTTGGGTGGGCGAATGCCTTTCTACTTGGCACGCCCGATTATCACGGAAGCATGTCGGGCGCGATGAAGAATTTTCTCGATTATTTCTGGAAGGAATTCGCCGGGAAACTTTTTGGCTACGTTTGCGCTTCGCACGAAAAAGGACTCACGCCCATGGACCAGATGCGGACCGCCGTGCGCCAGTGCTACGGATGGAGCACGCCGTATGGGGTGAGCGTCACGGGCAGCGATTTCGACACGGCAAGTGGCAAGGTGATTCATGAGCGCGTCAAGGGCCGTCTCGATTCGCTGGCTTACGATCTGACGACGTACGGGGCGCTGTTGTGGGCGCAATTTGATGCGGATGTCCGGGGCGGAAATCGCGCTGCCGGGTTTGCCGCCCATCATCAGCCGCGCAAGTAGCCTGCATTTTGGGCCACGGATTAACACGGATGAAACACGGATATCCGAGCCCTTGTTCCTGGTTCTCTTCCCATGCTTGAATTCATCGGCTGCAACCTCTAGCCTCGCCTTTCGACCCACCAAAAAAATTTATGAACACAAAAGAAATCCAATCCCTTCTCGGTGCCGAGTTTGACCAGATTGTCTCGGTGAAGCCTAAAGTTTCAAAGTCGCTGCTTCATATTCCAGGACCCGACGTGGTCGAGCGAAACTTCGGTCCATCCAACCGCTCACCCCAGGTTCTCCGCAGCCTGCAGCAGATTTACGGGCATGGGCGGCTTGCGAACACCGGGTACATGAGCATCCTTCCCGTGGACCAGGGCATCGAGCACAGCGCCGGGGCATCGTTCGCCGCAAACCCCATTTACTTTGACGGCGAGGGAATCGTGAAACTCGCCATCGAGGGCGGCTGCAATGCGGTGGCTTCCACGTTCGGGGTACTGGGATCGATATCACGCCGGTATGCGCATCGGATTCCGTTCATCGTGAAGTTCAATCACAACGAGTTGCTCACCGCTCCGAACAAGTTTGACCAGATTCCATTTGGCACGATCCGTTCCGCGTGGGAGCTGGGCGCGGCGGCCGTGGGCGCGACGATTTATTTTGGATCCCCCGAGAGCGGTCGCCAGATCACGCAGGTCGCCGAGATGTTCGAACAGGCCCATTCACTCGGCATGGCCACCGTCCTGTGGTGCTACCTCCGCAGCAGCGAGTTCAAGAAGGACAAGGATTATCATGTTTCCGCCGACCTCACGGGACAGGCAAACCATCTCGGCGTCACGATCCAAGCCGACATCATCAAGCAGAAACTTCCCGAAAACAATGGCGGTTACATCGCGATGGGAAAAAATTACGGCAAGACGGACAAGCGCGTGTATTCCGACCTGACGAGCGATCATCCCGTGGACCTGTGCCGATACCAGGTTCTCAATTGTTACGCGGGCCGCATCGGGCTCATCAACTCGGGCGGTGCATCGGGCGAGAACGACATGCACGAGGCCGTGAAGACCGCGCTCATCAACAAGCTCGCGGGCGGCACGGGCCTCATCTCCGGCCGCAAGGCGTTCCAGAAACCGATGCCCGAGGGCGTAAAACTTCTTAACGCCATCCAGGATGTGTATCTGGCGAAGGACATCGCGGTGCCCTGAAAAGGATCGGATTTTTTGACAGGATTTACAGGATTCAACAGGATTGGAAAAAGGCCTGGAAACCCTTCAAAACCTGACCCTACCGATGCATCAAATTGTTCTCAGCGACAGCGCGACGGCGGAGCTTTCCCAGCTGGGCAAGCTGGAGCAGCTCGAGGTGGTCTCCGAGTTCTCGCGTTTGCGCAAGGACAAGATTGAGGCCGGAAAACATGGCGTCGGGGAAATTCGCAAGGGCAACCGCACGATGTACCGCTGCCGCTACAAGGACTACCGGATCTACTTCGAGAAACAGGGCGACCAGCTCGTCGTCCACCACATCCTGCATGGCAACACCCTGCGCGATTTCTTCGTGCGCTCGAACCTCGACATGCAAAATGACGAGGCATTCGAGGAAAGCGCGAAATTCTGGAAGTTCATCGAGCAGCGCCAGCTCAAAATCAGCACGCCGGCGAAGAATGAGTGATCAACTGCTCGTGAGACGTTTGAATTTTTCGTGATGTGCTTTCCACGCAGTCACTTCCTTCGGCTCGTAGGTTTTCACGGGAAATGAATTTCGCACCACTTTTCGCAGGTGGCCGAGGTTTTTGATGTGGCCGAGTGACTTCGCCTGGATGAGGCAGTTGCCGAGCGCGGTCGCCTCGGGCGGGCCGGCGATCACGGGACGGCCGAGGGCGTTTGCGGTGAATTGACACAGGAGCTGGTTCTGGCTTCCACCGCCCACGATGTTGAGTTTTTCAATCTGGTATCCGAGAACCTGTTCGAGCTGGTCCACCGCCTTGCGGTACTCCAGCGCGAGACTTTCGAGCGCGCAGCGGACGATTTCACCCGTGGTCGCAGGGGCGGTTTGTTTTGTTTCGCGGCAGTAGTCGGCGATTTTTCCAGGCATGTTTCCGGGCTTCACGAAACGTTCGTCTCCCGGGTTGATGAGTGAACCGAAGGGTTTTGCCTCCGACGCCAACTTCGTGAGCGTGGGGTAATCAAAAACCTGTCCCTTCTGCTCCCAGTCGCGACGGCATTCCTGCACGAGCCAGAGGCCGATGATGTTCTTGAGGAAACGGATCGTGCCGTCGAGTCCCGCCTCATTGGTGAAGCCGAGTTCATTGCCGAGGTCGGTGATCAGGGGAGCGGGCAATTCCGTGCCCAGCAGCGACCACGTGCCGCTGCTGACATACGCCCAGCGCTCGCCCTCGGCGGGAACGGCGGCCACCGCGCTGCCCGTGTCGTGCGAGCAGGGAACGATCACCTGGATTTTCTCTGATGCACCGCATTGCTTCGCGATGGATGGAAGGAGCGGGCCAAGGATTTTGCCGGGGGGAACGAGCGGGGGCAGGACTGCCGATGGGACGCCCATCTTTTCGAGGAGCATTTCCGACCATGCGCGCATGCGCGGGTTCCACGCTTGCGTGGTGCTTGCGAGGGAAATCTCCGCGACCTTTTTTCCGGAAAACAAGAAATGAAAATACTCCGCGATCATCAGGACGGTCCGCACCTTCTTCCAATCAGGCCCCTTGCCAAGCGTCACCGCCAGAAACTGGATCAGCGTGTTGAACGACATGAACTGGATGCCGGTCTCTTCGTAAATCTTCTTTCTCGGCACGCGCGTGAACGCATTCTCGAGCAGGCCATCCGTGCGCACATCGCGATAGCAATAGGGTTCCTCGATCAACCGGTCGTTGTCGCCCAGAGTCACAAAATCAACGCCCCATGTGTCGCAACCAATGCTGAGAATGTCGGGGTGCTGCTTCACGCTCTCCTTCAATCCATCGAGCATCGAGGCAAAAAGCGCCGCGGTGTTCCATCGCAACTGGTCGTTCGTGTTCGTGGTGATGTTGAGAAAACGCGAAGTTTCCGTGAGCTGGATGCGGTCGTCCTTGAGCTCGCCGAGCACGGACCGTCCGCTTTCAGCGCCGAGATCGAATGCGAGAAATTTCATGGTTGATTGTAAAGTTGTAGCCACGCTCGCCAGAGCGTGGATCGGGGGCCAGCCCCGAACGATCCGGGGTCGGCTACGTATCAGCAAAAGAGCGCCTGCCAGCAATCAAAAATATCACGTGCCCAGGTGGTGACCTGGGCGATAAAAAGGATCGTTTTGCACAAGGCGTTGCGCTTTAAGGAGAGGAGGCGGGGAGGGCCGGCAAAACATACTGTATGGGACGATCAACGCGCATTTTTCTTGGAATTTTCGGCTCCATCTTGATGTGGGGTGGAGCCGTGTTCATGGCGCTTGCCGCCTCGCCCGCGACCGTGGCTTTCAACATGTTGCTCTGTCTCGGCCTCGTGATCGTGTGGTACATCTTCATCGGCCACCATATCCTCGGGGCGTTCATCAACCGCGCCGCCAGAGTGTTAAGCGGCGACAATGTGGTGCCCAGGAATGTGTACGAGCGCAAAGTGGATTCACTTGTGGGAAAGGAAAAATTTGACGAGGCGATCAAGAAGTGCCGCGAGTGGCTCAAGCATGACCGCGACAGCTCGGAGCCGATCATGAGAATCTGCGACATTCTCATTGAGCACCAGGACAAGGTTCCTCAGGCCATCCAGGAACTCGAGCTGGCTGTTTCCCGTCCATGCGCCGCCCAGATGCATGTCACGTACGCGCTTCGGCTGGCGGAGCTCTACCGCAAAACCGGGCGCGAGAAAAACGTGGAAGTCATTTATCGCCGCGTGCGAAGCTTCCACTCCAAATCGCCGGAAATCGAAAGATTGTCATGATCCTTCGTGCTCGCTGGGTGGTGGACCGTTCCCTCTGTCTGCATGAACATGCGTGGGTGGATACTGCCACCAACCGTGTCGGGCAGCGAACGCCCGGGCGAAAGCCGGTGGTGGATCTCGGCGATTCCATCCTGATGCCCGGGCTGGTCAACGCCCACTGCCATCTTGATTACACCGACTTCCGCGGAAGGATCCCGGCGCAAAAAAGTTTTGTGGATTGGATATTGAGGATTGTCCGACTCAAGAAATCATGGACGCGCCGCCAGTTCACGCGATCCATCCAGCACGGGTTGGATGAGGCGCTGGGTTTCGGCACGACAGCCATGGCGAATTGGATTTGTTCACCCGGGACGATGAAAGGATTGCGTCCGCGGCCGATGCGCATCACCTGGTTGTGGGAACAGATCGCGTACCGGGGGGAGGATGTGTTCGATGCATGGAAAGTGTGGCCGGCTCATTGCGCACGATTTTCACCGTTGTGGCTGGCCGGGATCGCGCCCCATGCGCCGTACACCTGCTCCCGCGATATCATTCGCCAGGCGGAGGAATGGAGTGCCCGCCGCCGCCGGCCATGGAGCATGCATGTGGCTGAATCGCGGGACGAGGACGCCATGTTCCGTCGTGAATGCGGCCCGATGTTCAGGCTGTTCGAGCAAGGGGGGCGGGACATGCGCGATTGCGGAAACAGCTCGCCCTTTCAATTCCTGCAGTCGCAGCCGCTCCATCGAACCGCTCCGCTGCTGCTCGTTCACGCCAATCACATTGGGCCAGGCGACTTCCGCTTCTTGAAACCGCCCGTCTCCATCGTTCATTGCCCACGCGCCCACGCCTATTTTCGTCACAGGCGATTTCCCCTGGAGCAACTGCGCGCGAGAGGCGTCAACATCTGCCTGGGCACTGACAGCCTTGCGTCGAACGAGGATCTTTCGATGTTCGGAGAAATGAGACGCTGCGCCTCGGTTTATCCCAGGATGGCGCCCCGCGAAATTGTCCGCATGGCGACGCTCAACGGCGCGCGTGCGCTGGGCATGGGAAGCGGATGGCGGAGCTGGCGGGATTGGGTCGCGATATCATGCCGGGGAAGACGTGATGCCTGGAATCAGATTACGAGCTTTACCGGCAGGCCGCATTTTGTCATGGTAAACGGCGAGGTTGTCCCATGCCCAAAATAAACATCCGTTCCCGTCATTCATTTTTCACACTTTGCGCGTTGGTCGCATTGCTGGGCGTGGCCCACGCCCAATCGCCGAAGTCGGTCGAGGAGGATCCCGAGTTCGTGGAGGCGCGCCGTCTTTTCTGGTCCGGCCAGTACGATGAATCGGAGAAGAGATTTAAAATCTACCTCGTAGGCCATCCTAAAAGTGAAGCCAGCAAGAGTTTTCTGCAGATGATCAAGCAGTCCCGCATTTATGACCCGTCGAAGATTGACGCAACACGCAAGAGGCTTTCGGAGACCCATGTGGACCGCCTGAAATTTGACAACGCGGAGTGGAAATCGGTGACCGATTACTTCCAGCAGCTCGCCAATGCAAATCGAAGCGAAAAGACCGGCAACGACTACCTCAATTTCATCAATCTCCTGCCGCCCAACTATTCCCGAAAGGTGACGCTCGACCTGCGTGACGTCAGCCTGTTGCGCGCGATTGAATTTTCCTGCGAACAGGCGGGCTTCCACTTCGTGGTGGACACGTGGGCGGTGATCATCGAATTGCCGACACCGAAGAAGTAGGATGGACAGCTGGAAGCCATCGAGATGATTGCTCCCGCGGTACCGCCTTGCGTGCTTGTGACGGGAGCTTCCGGCGTGCTGGGTTCGGCCGTGGCCAGGGGCTTTTCTGAAAAAGGTTTCAAGGTGCTTGGAACCGGTTGTCGGACCGCTCCTCCATTTCAGCCATCCATCCAGCTTGATCTCACGCTGGAGTCTGAAATTCGGAGGTTGGAACCATGGCTCGGGTCCCAAACAGATCACGTGGACGTGCTGGTTCAATGCGTGGGCGGGACAAGGGATGGCCTGATTTCGAAAATGAACACGGAGGATTGGAGCCGGACGCTGGCCGTGAATTTAAAATCTGCGTTTATGATTTCCCGCGTGCTCCTCCCGCGCATGATGAAACAACGTAGCGGCCATTTGATCTTCGTCGGGTCGTGGGGCGGACGTGTCGGGCGCATCGGACAGGCGAATTATGCGGCGGCGAAAGCCGGCTTGCTCGGACTGACGCAGAGCATCGCGCGCGAATACGCCGCGCGAAACGTGCTGGCGAACTGCGTGGTGCCGGGAGTTTTTAAAAGCCCGATGACCGACGCCTTGTCGCCCGAGGCGCTCGAACGTCTCTGGGATGGCGCCGCCATGCGGCAGTTCGCCGACCTTGGGGAGACGGCGGATTTCATCGTCCACCTCGCCTCGATGCGGGCCGTCACGGGGCAGGTGTTTCAACTCGATGGGCGGATTG
>JAHFSY010000019.1:0-53414 GCA_023269615.1 Verrucomicrobiota bacterium | reverse complement strand
GATTGCGCCGTCCTAGTCTGGGATCCATGAATGCATCGCTCACCGAACATTGCCGCCGGCGACTGAAGGAGATGGAGGCGGCGGGCTTGTCCCGCGTCCTGCGAAATTGGGAATCGTGCAGTGCGCGATCCGTTTGTCTCAATGGACGCGAGCTGTTGAATTTTTCGTCCAACGACTACCTCGGGCTTTCCACGCATCCGCGCGTGCGCGAGGCATTGCGACGAGGTACAGATGAAACCGCCGGCGCCGGTGCCTCGCGCCTCATCACGGGCAATCACCCGGGCTACGTGGAGCTGGAAAAGGAGATCGTGCGCTTCAAGAAACTGGAATCCGCGCTGGTGTTCAGCAGCGGCTACGCGGCGGCGCTTGGAACGATCCCCGCCGTCGTGGGCGAGGGGGATTTCATCGTAATGGACAAGCTGTGCCACGCCTGCCTCGTGGATGGGGCGCGCTTGTCCGGCGCAACGCTCCGTGTTTTTCCACACAACAACCTCAAGCGCTGCGGCGAGTTGCTCGCGAGCTGCCGGGACCGTGCCGGTACGGAGGGAAATATTTTGCTCGTGACGGAGTCCATTTTCTCGATGGACGGCGATCTCGCTCCACTGCCCGATCTTGTGAATCTGAAAAAGAAACACGGTGCGTGGCTGATGGTGGACGAGGCGCATGCGACGGGCGTGCTCGGAAAAAACGGGCGCGGCGGCGCGGAACATTTCGGCGTGGAGGGGGAACTGGAGATTTCGATGGGCACGCTCTCGAAGGCGCTGGGTTGCGTGGGCGGTTTTATTTGTGGTTCGAAGGAATTGAAGGAGCTCCTTATTCACCGAGCGCGCAGCCTGCTTTTTTCCACGGGGATTCCCCATGCCGTATGCATGGCCAGTGCCGAGGCGGTGCGTGTTGCGCGTGATGAAACGTCTCTTCGTGAAGCGTTGTGGGACAACCTTGAATTTTTTGGAGCGAAGCTCGGGCGTAAATTACTTTCACCCATTGTCCCGATTGAAATCGGCGACGAGCGTCGCTGCATGGAAATGGCCGACGCCCTCCGCGCAAAAGGCCTGATGGTTCCCGCCATCCGCTATCCTACGGTTGGACGTGGCAAAGCCCGCCTTCGTGTAAGCGTGAGCGCGGCGCATACCGAGTCCGACCTTTCCAGCCTCACAGCTGCCCTGTAGCTGCGTTCGCAAGAACGCGGCCAAACTCTTGCGAGTTCGGCTACGTTAACGAATGAAGAATTTCTGGTTCACCCATCGTCGCCCCTGGCGCTCCACGCGGTGCCATGCGGACTTGTCGTTCATCGTCAGCCAGCGCCGCTCGTCCTTGCGGTAATGCCAGTCCTTGTCCACTTGGTAATACAGCTGGCGCTCGGCGCGCTCGAGGATGTTGCAGATCTCGTTGCTGTGATTGTTGAGCTCGTCGAAGTCGGTGACCAGCGGCTGGGACATCGTGGCGTACAGCTCGTTCAACTCGCGCAGCATCGTCTCGACCGCTGGATCAATCGGCTTGACGGTCAGGCCAAGGCGCGACGCCTCGCGCGCGGTGATCGGGTAGGAATGCGAGGGATAGGACGAGTTGAGGTCGAGGCTGATCCTCTCGGCCTTGCGCCGGTCGCGCATGTGGTAGCCAAGCAGCTCCTTGCAGATCCGGATGGAGAGGGAGCTCGAACGGTCGAGTGATCCGATCACCAGGGGATGCAGATATTTGTAAACTTCGGGATAGGGATTCTGCTTCGTCTTCTCCTCGCGCCACATGCGGAGGATGCGCATCACCTCGTTCTGGCTCACCGACACGAGGTTGTTCCGGCTGTCCACGGGCGAGAGGTCATGCTTCAGCGAGGTGTCCACTGCGGTGAGATAAGAGGTGGAGCCCATGTGGATCTCGTCGGAACCAAGCGCCACCATCGTCGCGGCGGAGGCGCATTCAAATGGCGCGAACAGGATGATGCGCTGAAAATGCTGTCGCAACAGGTGCACCAGCCGAAGCGCCGCCTCGGGATTTCCGCCCTCGGACTTGATGAAAAGCCCCACGCGTTTGCGGTCGGTGTCGCCCTTGATCAGCTGCGCCATCGCCATCACGTCGTTCTGGCAGATCGAGCCGCCCGTGGACGTCCAGTACGCGATGCAGGGATGCCCGAGCTTTTTGGCAAGTCGGACAAATACGCGCTGCGTTTGTTCCGTCAGGACCGGCGAAGCCCGGGTGGGGGGACGTTTGACAGGAGTGGGTTCGCTCATGGAGTCCGACAAGCTTGACCATCTTTGATCTTCGCTTCAAGGCAACACTTGAAATCCCTCTCTTGATGCGGCCTCCGATAGACGGCGGTCGGCGCATACGAATGCAAGTTGTGCCGGATCGTCACGGCATGCAGCCAGGGCTGCGGCCAGTTGGAGAGCGTCCGCGGCGCGCAACGCGTGCAATCGCAAAAGTCGTTCAGCGCGTCGACGCAGGCTGGGCTCCGGCAAAATCTCACGCCACGAAGCGGAGAGTCGATCCAGCTTGCGTAAAGCGAGGATCATGTGGGCTGACGGGAGCGATCGCTCCCGCTCCAATCGCGCCAGGGCGGATACGCACTCCACCCGCGAGGCCCACCACACCCACATGGCGGCATCGGCAGCCAGGAGTTTCTCCAGCCGGGGAGTGCCGGCATCGGACACGATGAGGGGAATGACAGCCGAGCTGTCCCAAAATTTCATCGCCCCTCCGCACGTTCATCGATCAACGCCTTCAACGCGCTTGCTCCGGCCTTCGGCGTTGCCTTGGGCATCCGGAGAAAGGATTTTGAGTCGAGAACGTGCTGCGGCGACGTCAGGACTCCCCGACGAACGAGGTCTTCGATCCACACCCCATCCGATCCCTCCATGTTTTCGACAGGCCCAAGGGTGGCAACGGGACGTTTCCTCTCGGTGAGAGTGATGCTGCGTCCCTCCTTGACCTGTCGCACCAGCTCACTCAGGTGCGCCTTGGCATAAGATATATTGGTCACTTTCATATGACTAATATAGTCTTATAACGGATCCCCCGTCAAGCCACACGATCTTATTGACCATTCATTTTGTAGGAGCCGATGCCATCGGCGATCTTCGCACAGGCCCATCACTCCCGGTCGCCGTTGGCAACGGCTCCTACATGAAGAAAGCAAAAGCGCAAGCCTCCTGGAGATTCACCGGAAAAGATGCGAGCCCATCGGCTTCGGCGATTTCACGATGGGCTTGAATTCCATCTGGTCCAGCACCTGTGTCTGGATATTAATGCCGGGCGCGACCTCGATCAATTCCACGCCTTCGGGCGTGAGCTGGAACACGGCGCGCTCGGTGGCGTACAGGACCTTCTGCCCGGAGCGATGCGCATTCGCCGCCGAGAAACAGATGTATTCCACCTTGGGAATGAATTTCGCATGCTGGCCCTCCTTCTCAATCGCGATGTGTCCATTGCGGAATGCGACCTCAAGTCCGCCGCTCCGCAACGACGTGCAGAAAACAATGCGCTTCGCGTTCTGCGAAATATTCACAAACCCGCCCACGCCCGCATAACGACCGGCGAAACTCGCCACATTCACGTTGCCCTGCGCATCAATCTGCGCCGCCCCGAGCATCGCGATGTCCAACCCGCCACCATCGTAAAAATCAAATTGTGAAGGTTGATCCATGATGGCCTCGGGATTGGAGCTGCATCCGAAGCTGAGCCCTCCCGCCGGCACGCCGCCGATCGGCCCTGTCTCCACCGTGAGGCAGAAATCCGAAAACCGTTTTTCCTCGAACGCCACCGAGGCAACGCCCTCGGGCATGCCGATTCCAAGGTTGACCACATCGCCGCCCTCAATCTCCATCAGCGCTCGCCGCGCGATCACCTTCCGTTCGTCGAGCGGCATCAGCGCGATGGAGGGATGTTCCTGTGTGTGACGGATGTAATGCTCGTTGAACGCCTCGGCAAACGTCTGCATGTGCTCGGAGGGATCAGCCTTGACGATGTAATCCACCAGGATACCCGGCACGCGGACCGATTTGGGATCCGCGATGTGCTCCACGATTTCCTCGACCTGTGCGATGACGATTCCCCCGTGGTTGCGCGCCGCCTGTGCGATGGGCAGCACGTCGCCAATCACGCTCTCGCGGTCCATCGCCAGGTTGCCGTAACGGTCCGCACGCGTTCCGCGGATGAGCCCCACGTGAATCGGGAAGCTTTTGTAATGCAGCCAGTCGCGTCCATGAATCTTCACCTTCTCCACCATGGGCTCGGTCGTTCGCGCGTTGAGTCGTCCCCCCATGAAATCGGGATCAATGAACGTGCCCAGTCCCACGTGGGTGAACATGCCGGGACGCTTGGCGGCGATTTCACGCAGAAGTTCGCAGATGACGCCCTGGGGAAAATTGTACGCCTCGATTTCATTGGCCAGCGCGAGCCTGCCCAGGCGCGGCGCAAGGTTCCAATGCCCGCCCATGGCCCGACGGACCAGCCCCTTGTGTCCAAAATGATTGAGCCCGCGCGACTTGCCATCGCCCTGTCCCGCCCCGTACACCAGCCAGAGATCACGCGGCGCGCCATGCGCGAGAAAACTTTTCTCGATGGCATGCGTCACCGCCTCGGGGTGCGCCGAGCCGACCACCCCGCCCACGGCGACGGTGGATCCGTTCGGAATGCGGGAAACCGCCTCCGCGGCGGTCAGGATTTGCGGCATCTTTCGCACGCCAGTGAGCGTAACGACATCAGGAGGGCGTTGGAAAGAAAAAGAACGGGAAGGAAATTTTGGGCCACAGATGGACACGGATGAAACACGGATCATCCCTTGGCCCCGATACCCTAACAAATCCGTGTTTCATCCGTGTCCATCTGTGGCAAAAAGCTTTCGACGGGAACACTCTGCCTCGGGCACTGACAACCAGTAGCCAGCAGCTAGCAGCCAGCAGCCTTCCTCAATTTCGGCCGCTGTCCGCAAATGTGGTCGAGACATTCCGCGATCGCAGGGACAAGAATTTTCAAGCATTCCTCGATCGCAGCGGGACGACCGGGGAGATTGATGATGAGGCTTTGGCCACGAATACCGGCAACGGCGCGGGTGAGAATCGCGGTTTTGACCTTCACAAAGGACGCCGCTCGCATGGCTTCCCCGAAGCCGGGCAGTTCCTTTTGAAGGACCTTTTTCGTGGCTTCGGGTGTCACGTCGCGCGCCGAAGGTCCCGTTCCTCCCGTCGTGATGACCAGCTGGCAGTTCTTGGTGTCGCAGAGCAAAATCAGCTCGGCGGTCAACAGCTTCTCGTCATCGGCCATCAGCACGCGTTCCCAGGTGATGGTTTCATCGAAGAAGGAAGAGACGACACGCTCGATCTCGGGCCCGCTCTTGTCCTCGTACACGCCCGAGCTCGCGCGGTCGGAAAGAGTGATGCGTCCAATTTTCATGGCAGGGAGGTTTTTGTTTTTCGCACAAGACGGATCGGTCCGATCACCATTTTCTTGTCCACAGCCTTCGCCATGTCATAGAGCGCGAGCGCCGCGACACTGACGGCGGTGAGGGCTTCCATCTCGACGCCCGTCTTCGCCGTGGTGCGCGCCTCGGCGCGGATTTCCACGCCGCGCGCGGCGAACTCAAATTCCACCCGCACAGTGTCGAGCGGGAGCGTATGACAGAGGGGAATGAGGTGCGCCGTTTCCTTGGCAGCCTGGATGCCTGCGATGCGCGCCACGGCAAGCGCATCACCCTTGGGCAATCCCTTGCGGCGCAGGAGGCGCAACGTGGCGGGTGCCATGCGGATGAAGCCGTGCGCCTCCGCCACGCGTTGCATGGCCGGCTTGCCGCCCACGTCCACCATGCGGGCGCGCCCGGAAGAATCGAGATGGGAGAGACGCATCGGAGGGAGGATGTATTGGAAACTTAAAATTTGAATAGCTTGGCCGGAGCTATCAGCAGAAAGCAGATCGCTCCTCACAGCTGAATCTGCAGTAACTGGAGAAGGCGATCCAGATCGGACGGGGTGTAATATTGGATCTCAATGCGGCCGCCGTTGCCGATGGTGTGGATGTTGACGCGCGTGGCGAGTTTGTGCTGGAGCGCCTCCTGCAGGGCGCGCAGGTCGGAAGGGGTTTCCTTTGTGCCGGAACCCTTTCTTGATTTTCCACGTGCTGTGCCCGGTGAACGCAACTGTGTCACGAGCGCCTCGGCCTGGCGGACGTTTAGGCCTTGCTTGATGATGCGGCGCGCGACCTGGGTCTGCGCCTCGGAATCGCCGGCGCCGAGGATGGCTTTGGCGTGCCCGGTCGAGAGACGGTTTTGTGCGAGATAACCCTGCACTTCCTCCGGCAAATCGAGGAGACGCATCGAGTTGGCGACTGTGGCGCGGTTCTTGCCGACCTTCTGCGCGATCTGTTCCTGCGTGAGTGAAAAATCGTCCGCGAGACGGCGGTAGCCGCGTGCTTCTTCCACGGGGTCGAGGTCTTCACGCTGCAAATTTTCGATGAGGGCCAGTTCGTACGCCTCGATGTCGGATACCGCCTTGACGATTGCTGGAATGGCGGCGAGCCCGGCTTTATGACAGGCGCGGAAGCGGCGTTCGCCGGCGATAATTTCGAATTGGTTGTTTTCGCGCGGGCGGACGGAGATGGGCTGGAGGATGCCGTGTTCGCGGATCGAGGCGACGAGTTCGTCGAGCGGTTCCTCCACGAAACGCAGGCGCGGCTGGCGGGGATTGACGACGACCTGCGCCAGCGGAATCTGCCGCACCTGGCCGATGGGAATGGCTGCGGATGTGGGCGATGCGGGACGGGCACCCTGGGCGATGATGTCGCTCAACCCGCGTCCGAGGCCCGTCGCGACCCGGGACGGGGCGGAGGAGGATTTCAAACCTTTCAAAGATTTGGCGGATGACTTGGACATAAGATTCGTAAATGTTGCGGCGGTGGGGATATGGATGCAAGGCGGATCTGCGATGTAGCCACGCTCGCCAGAGCGTGGATCCCTTCGCGATCCGCGTTCTGGCGAACGCGGCTACGATTGCGGGCTGACCAAAAAATCCTCGATGCACAGAATGTCGATTCGCTTCTCCCGCAACGCCTGCAACGCTTCGCCCGGGGCGCACACGATCGGTTCCTCATGGACGTTGAACGATGTGTTCACCACCACGGGCAGGCTGGTGATGGTTTCGTACGCCTTGAGGATGTCATAATACCGGGGATTTTTTTCGCGGTGCACCGCTTGTGGACGCGCCGTGCCGTCCACGTGGACGACGGCGGGGATTTTGGCGCGCCACGGTTCCCTCACTGTGTAGGTGACCGTCATGAATTCCGCGGCGTGACCGCCCTTTTTGAAATTCTCAAAAATCTCCTCGCATCGTTCCGCGAGGACGCTTGGCGCGAAGGGCATGAATTCCGAGCGGCTGAGGCGCTGGTTGAGATCGTCATTGATGCGCGCATCGCAGGGTGAGGCGAGGATCGTCCGGTTGCCCAACGCGCGCGGGCCGAATTCCATGCGCCCCTGGAAAAGTCCCACCACCTTGCTGTCCGCAATGAGCTGCGCGATGCGGCGCGGACGATCGGAAGGTGTCAGGCGCTCGTAAGGAAATCCTCCTTGTTTGAGAAGGGTCTCGATTTCGGCGTTTGAAAATTCAGGACCCCAGTACACATCGCGCACGGCGATGCGCGGAATATTCGGGGCGGGAATCTGTGCTGCCGCAGCGGAAAGGCCGGTGTCGCTCATGGCGGGGAAGACAAAAATGCGGTCCACCTCGGGCAGTTCCATGAGATGCTGGTTAAGCTTTACGTTGCCGAAGACGCCGCCAGCCAGCGCAAGGTTGTGCAATCCCGTCTGCTGAAGCGCCCACTGGACGTGACCGAGGATGGTCTGTTCGAGCACGCGTTGCGCCGAGCCCGCGATTTCTTCGCGCGACTGGCCTTGGGCCGCCTTGTGGATCGCCGCCTTTCGCGCCTCACTGATGTTGCCGTGCTTTTCGCCGGACTGGTCCGACACAAAGTGCGTCTTGTCCTTCGAAAGGGAAAGCACACGGCGAAATGGTTCGTCGAGCACGGTGGTCTTTCCCCAGGCGGCGAGGCCGGTGACCTTGCCTTCATGACGCGGCGAGACGAAACCAAGCTCCTGCGTGACGCTTCCGTAAAATGAACCGGGTGAACCATCCAAATCCGTAAAGTGGAGGCGCTGGAGTTTACCATTTCGGTAGGCGCTCGTGGTATGGCTCAGAGGAAGGAGCTTTTGTTGAAAGATGGATTCGAGCGTGTGCGCCTCCGTTTCATGTTGCGCGCAGCAGGGACCCACGCAATCCACGGTCACCACCAGCGCCTCGTCAAACCCGCTGAACGCCGCGGCCGAATGTGCGTGGGCGTGGTGATGGTCCAGGATGCGGACCTGTGCCTTTTCAAAACCGTCGTCGTGGAAGCGTTTCCAATCGAAGAGACCGTCGGGAGTCGCGCCGGCGCGCCGGACTTCGTCAAAAAAATCGGTGAGCGTCACCGTGACATCCTCGGGACGCCCGAGAATGCCGCGGCGAAAACGGTGCCAGGCTTCCAGGCATTCATCCACGCGGCTTGGACGACGGAAATAGGAGGAGGGGAATTTGTTCAGCACGACGGAGAAGAAATCCACGTCCTGGCGGCGGATGCCCGCGATGCGGAGGCATTCGTTCACGGAGCGCCATGGATATCCCCACTGGCCTTTCACGCGGGAGAGACGTTCCTCGGAAATCGCGACGACGATCTCACCATCGCGTGCCAGCGCCGCGGAGGCATCCGATTCCATCGCAAGGCCAAGTGTCCAAAGAGGCATAAGCGGCAAGGAAAGAGCGTTTTGGAAATCGAGTCAACTGGCAGTTTGTAGCTGCGCTCGCCAGAGCGCGGCCCGCCGCATCCACGTTCTGGCGAACGTGGCTACATTGAAGGAGCACTCCAAAATGGCTTTTCTGTTTCATGCGGCATCCGTATGGTTTGCGGCTGTTGAACATCTTGCACACAGAATGCGGCTTGAACTGGGGCGGACAGGAATATCGGACTCTCATCGAGGTCCAATGGCTCAACGCCAACGGTCATCGGGCGTGGGTCGCATGCGACCCGCGCTCGGAAATCTTTCGACGCGGGCACAAGCTTGGGGTCGAAATATTGCGCGTATCCATGCGCAACAACGCCGATTTGGTGGGGCTGCGGGCGATGTGGCGTTTCATTCGTCAAAAAAAAATCCAGGTCATCCACACGCACGGGCCGAAGGACTCGTGGATGTGTTTTCCGCTGCATTGTGCGGGGCATCCCGTGGTGCGCTCGCGCCACGTCACGGTGGCCATCAAGCCGGGATTTTGCCACTCGTTCATCTACAATCACGGATGCCGCCGGGTGATTGCCACGGCGGACATCATTCGCGACACGCTCATCCGCGTGAACCGTCTCGATCCAGCACGCGTGGATGTCGTGGGCGAGGGCGTGGATTTGCGGGAGTACACTCCTTTGCTGGATGGGAAAGCGTTTCGCGAGGAATTTGGGATTGCGGCGGACGCGCCGCTCATCGGCAACATCGCGATGATGCGCGGCGACAAGGGGCATCATTTTTTCCTCGATGGTGCGCTGGAGGTTTTGAAAACGCATCCGCATGCCCGCTTCGTGATGGTAGGCGAGGGAATCGGCGGGAAGCGTGTCGAGCGTGAATTGCGCGAACGGATCGAAAAGGCCGGCGAACAAAAGCGGATCATCATGACCGGGTACCGCTGGGACATTCCGAAGGTGATGGCTGCGCTGGACATGGTGGTGGTCGCGTCCATTGAAGTGGAGGCGCAATCACGCATCGTGCCGCAAAGCTTTGGGTCCGGGAAGGCCGTGATCGCCACCCGCGTGGGTGGCATTCCCGAGCTGTTGACCGATGGACAGAATGGAATGCTGGTGCCGCCGGGGGAGGGTTCCGCGATTGCCGGTGCGGTGCGACGGCTGATTGATGATCCGTCTTTGAGGGCGAAACTTGCCGCGGCAGGGCATGTGACGGCGAAGGAGCGATTGTCACTGGATCGGATGATGGAATCCACGCTGGCGGTGTATGGGAGGGCTGCTGGCTGCTAGCCCCTGGCTGCTGGAATTGATCATGGGGACCGCACGCGGCTCGCGTGCTGAAATCGGCGGCCCGCCGATTTCCCTCTGGCTGAAGGGAAGCCGTTCGACGAGCCGTCGAACGGGACACGCGAGCCGCGTGTGGTCCCCATCGCTTTTTTTTAAAGCTTATGGAAGAGTTGAGAATTATTTCCGCACATGAAGATCGGACTTTATAACGTCACGTCCACGATGGCGCCTGTCGGCTCGGCCGAGGTGGGGGGCGTGGAGGTGTATACGTTTCGTCTTGCCGAGGCGTTGAGGAAACGCGGGCATCAGGTGTGTCTCTATGGAGGGCGGGCCCGATCCCCGATCACGCTGCCGGACATTCCGATGAGACAATTTCCATTTCTTGAAACCAGTTCAGTGCCGGATTTTGGGACGCGTTTCCAGCGGCTCGTGCAGCGACTGCATTTTGCGCGGAAAACCCGCGATGAATTCTTGAAGGAGGATTTTGACGCAGTCCTGATTTTCAAGCCGTACGATTTCATTGCCGCGCGTCAATGGCGGAAGCGGGGCTTTCGCGGCCCCATTGTGGCAAGCCTGCATGGCGAAGAATTTTTCATGGGCGACCGATGGTTTTCGCGGAGCGTGGATGCCATGTATGCGGTGAGTGAACCGCTGGCGCGAGAGTTGGGGGAACGCTATGGGCGCACATGCGAAGTCATTTCCAATTTTGTGGATGGCGAACGCTTTGTCTTGCTGGATCGTCCGTCGCCGCCTGCGGAGAAATGGATCGTGTGCGTGGGGCGCATGGTGCCGATCAAGGGCATGGATGTGCTGCTGCGCGCGTTCGCCCGCGTGAGGGAAAAGATTCCGTACGCCCGCCTGCTGCTGGCCGGCGATGGCCCGGAGAGGGAACGGCTGGAAAAAATGGTGCAGGAGTTGAATCTCAACGCGTCCGTGAAGATGCCGGGCGTTCTCAGTGAATCACAACTCATCGAGGCGCATCGGACATGCTGGGTGTACGTCCAGCCGAGCGTGGGCGATGAAACGTTTTCGATCTCCACGCTTGAAGCCTTTGCCTCCGGTTTGAGTGTGATCGCATCCGATCGTGTTCACATTGCGCGGGAATTTGAAAAGGAGAATGCGGCGGAAATTTATCCATCGCAGGATGAATCGGTGCTGGAGCGGAAGCTGATTCAAGTATTGTCGGAATCGTGGGACGAGAATCGTCAGCGAGGAAAACGGGCGCGGGTGATCGTGGACATAAAATACGTGGCGGATGCCGTGCTGCCGCGGATTGAAAAGCTATGTCCGGGGTAGGAGCTCAAGGGTGGAGTGGAACAGCGTGTTGTTTTTTGGAAAGGACGCTGTATGATCTTTCCGTGCATCGGGGATCTTTCATGGCCTTGTTCTTTCGCGTCGCCTGTTGTTTTTCCATCGGCTTGACACTTTGTGCGGACACGGTGGTGCAGAAGGATGGGACGGAGGTGGAAGGGAAGATTGTCCGTCAGGATGAGGAGGTGGTTGTTGTGGAAACGGCGCCGGGAATGAAGAGCGAGATTTCGCGATCGGACATTCGGGAGATCCGCGCGACCGCCCCGGCGAAGCCACCGGCATCCGCCTCCGTTTCCCCATCCTCCAAGGCCCCTGTCGGAGCACCACAAAGCAGCGGCTCCCTCACGATTCCCCAGCCCACGATCATCAATCAGCCGAACTTTCGTCCCGAAGGAACGTGGGGCGGCCTGTCCGACGGGAAACTTCTGGATATTGACGGTAAACCTCTTACTGACCACAAGGTTTACTCGATGGATACCGATTGGTTCATCAAGAAACTGAGGGAGGGCCTCTCGAAGAAGACCTCGGCGGAGGACAAGGACCGGGTCCAACAGCTCTGGTACATCACGGAAGTCGAGGGGGTGATCCGGATCCTGGCTGAAGACATTCAGGAGGGCACGGCTCTCATCAAGGACCCGGAGAAGTCGGTTGCCTCCAAGAAAACAGACTTGCAGTCGGAAATGGAACGGTACGAGAAGCGTTTTTCGTCCAAACCGGAGTCCAGCCCGGAATACGAACTGATGACCCTTGTTTCCAAACTGGGAGGAGCCACGCGAGCTTACGCCAGGGGCGAGGCCAGTTTGAATTACGAGGAACAGTTGAGGGTCATGGATCGCATCAATCTGGATGGGGGCACCACCCCGAAGGGGAAGAAGGTGCGGGAGCAGATGAAGGCGGCAATTCATAAAATGTCAGAATTGCGAGACATGGCAACCTCCCGTTATCGCGATGTCCTTGAGGCGGGGAAGCTTCCCGAGGAGGATGCCATGAGCAAAATCAGCTGGTACGAGGTTTCCGCGGACCGCGCCCTTATGTTTCCGTATCAATCGATCACCGGAGACGCCGATGGCACCGTGCGTGATGGGCTCTGGCAGGATCAGGAGGGCAAGCCCATCGGCAACGCCAAACCCATGATCCTGAGCAAGGGGCAGAAGGTGGAATTCTTGGCGAAGGAAACGCTCAAAAATCCCGTCGCTGGCGCGCCGGAAACGATCGAGGTCTTTCAAGTTCGCGTCAAATCCGATTCCATGGTGGAGATGAGCAACAACGCGAAGCTGCCCATGATGGTGATGGAAGGATGGGTTCTCTCCAGTCGTTTGCAGAAGAGCTCGAGATAGTGGCATGGAACATGGATCATTTAACATGGACCATTGAATGTCTTCAAAAGCGCCTTCGTATTTCAGTTCTCTGGATGGTTTCGAAAAACTTTTCTCGGAAGGGGTTCCGATTTTGAACTATCACATGATTGCCCCGCTGCCTGCGGAAAAAAAACTGAAGGGGCTTTATGCGCCGCCGAAATCGTTCGAGCGTCACCTGGCGGAATTACGGACGGCGGGTTTTTCATTCGGCTCGCTGGATGACATCGCGGAGATGCGGGACAATTCTCAGAAGCGGGTGGTGGTCAGTTTCGATGACGGTTTTCTCAGCGTGTTCGAGAATGCGATGGATGCGATGGCGAGGCATCAATGCCGGGCGATCCAGTTTCTCGTCCCGGACTTTTTTGGAAAGTCCAACGAATGGGATCTTGTCCTCGGACCGGAGCAGAGGCCCTTGATGAATGCCTCACAGGTTTGCGAGTGGGTTGCGGCGGGGCATGTGATTGGCTCGCACACGCTGACGCATCCTTATCTCACGCGCATTTCGCGGGAGCAGGCGCGCGAGGAAATCGGGGCGAGCCGGAAAAAGCTCGAGGACACATTTGGCGTGGTGGTGGAACATTTCTGTTATCCTTACGGGGATTTCAACGAGGAGATCCGGCAGATGGTGGTCGATGCAGGATATCGCACGGCTTGCACGGTGCGGTTTGGTGTGAACAGGACGGGAGACGACCCGTTTGCGCTGTGCCGGATCAAGGGACGTCATCCCACGCGGAAATTGAAAACGTTGCTGAAATGGTTTAAATAGTCATTTCTGACAGAAAGAAGAATTGAGCCACAGATGAAACACGGATTTTCACGGATAAGACCTCTTTGCCACGGCAAAGAGGGTTTGAGACAAAATGTTCGCCCATCCGTGTTCCATCCGTGTTCCATCCGTGGCTTCCGCCCCGCTTGATCGTCATGAAGATTTTTTATCCTTATCCCGAGGAGTTTACATTCAACAAGGCGCGTGAGATCCAGACGATCCACACCTGCCATGCGCTGGCGAAGTCGGGGCACGAGGTGGTGCTCGGCGCGGCGCGGCGCCCTGGAGTCAAGAGCGACACGGTGCTGGATTATTTTCGGTTGAAGCCGCTGCCCAATTTGAAGGTGGTTTTTCTGCCGCGCTTCATCCACCTCACGAGAAACTTCGTCGTCTCGTTCCAGTCGCTCTACCTGCACTTCCTGCGGAATTACGTCCGCAAGGCGAAGGAGGAGAGGCAGATTGATTTGATCTACACGCGTCATCTCAAGGTGGCGGAGTATTGCCTGAAGCAGCAATTTGGCATTCCGATCATCTTTGAGTCGCATGAGGTCTTTTCGCTGGGGCAGGTGGACTCGCCGGAAAAATTCCGCCGTCTCTTCGAGCAGGAGAACTTTGTGTATTCCCACGTGCAGGGGCTTGTCACGATTTCCAACCATCTGAAGGAATATCTGGAGACACATTTCCCAATTCGTTGCCCCACGGTGAGGGCGTCGGACGGCGTGGACCTCGACCTGTTCGGCTCGATCAATGGCTCGGCGACCGACCGCAACCTGATCATTTACACGGGGTCTTTGTTTGGGTGGAAGGGCGTGGATACGATCATCAAGGCGATGCGTTATCTGCCGGAGCAGAAGCTCTGGATTTTCGGAGGCAGCCCCCGCGAGGTTTCGATGAAGCAGGACCTGGCGAAACACTGGCGCGTGAGGGACCGGTGTCTTTTTCGCGGTTACGTTTCGCGCAGCGGCCTGACGGAACCGCTGGCGAAGGCGTACATCGGCGTGCTGCCCAACCACCGCGAGGAAATCAGCGAACGCTTCACCTCGCCGCTGAAGCTGTTTGAGTACATGGCGGCGGGGAAGGTGATCGTGGCGAGCGACCTGCCCTCGATCCGCGAAATTTTGGATGACAGCAAGGCATATCTTTGTCCGCCCGCGTCACCGCGCAGCCTGGCTGAGGCGATTCATTCGGTGTACCGGGACGACAAGCTCGCGCAGTCGCGGACCGATGCGGCGCGCGCGGCGGCGCAGAATTTCTCGTGGCAATGCCGCGCGGAGCTGATCCGCACCTTCATCGAGGGAATCACCTCGAACGCGGAACGTGGAACGCGGAACGCGGAAGTCGGGAACGGCAGCGGGAACTTCCAACATCGAACGTCGAACATCGAACGTTGAACGGGATGGAGTCACGCCTTGGGCGGTTGGGCGATGTGGAGGGTCTGGGTGGGGAAGGCGAATTCGATTTTGGATTCGTCGAAGCGTCTCTTCACCTCGAGGTGTATCTGGCCGATGAGGTCGTTGTATTCGTGCGATGTGCTGTAGCGGGCCCAGAAGATCACCTCGAGCTCGAGGGAATAGGTGCCGAGTTGACGGAGATAAATCTGGTGCGAGTCCACGTCCTTGCGCGCCTTGAAGATTTCCTCCAGCACCTGCATCGCCTTCCGCACCTCGTCGTGACCCGTGGAATAGACCACGCCGACGGCCATGGTGGTACGCACGAGCCCGTTGCGTGAAAAATTACGGATCTG
Source organism: Verrucomicrobiota bacterium (assembly GCA_023269615.1). Taxonomy (GTDB): domain Bacteria; phylum Verrucomicrobiota; class Verrucomicrobiia; order JABWAM01; family JABWAM01; genus JAHFSY01. Next base: position 38,212 of record JAHFSY010000019.1, on the reverse strand, counting down.
CGCCTCGGCCATTCTGCGGTTGGGGATCGTGACAATTTCACCCGTCAGCGCGCGGATCCGGGTGCTGCGCAGGCCGATGTCGGTGACAAACCCGTCAAACGCATCGAAGTGGATCCGGTCGCCCACGCGGAAGAGACGGTCGGCGACGATCTCGATGGTGCCGAGAAGGTTTGCGATGAGGCCTTGGGACGCGAGGGCGATGGCCGCGCCCCCGATGCCAAGCCCGGCGATGGCGCCGGTGACCTTGAACCCGATGTTGTCGGCGGTCACGAGTGCGGCGACGATGATGACGAACACGCGGATGCCCTTGCGCATGAAATTGATCAGGTGGTCGTCCACCTGGTTCTGGTTTGCCTGCCAGCGCTTGCGCAAACCGAAGAGACCCACCTCCACGGTCTGCAGGAAGAGCATGGTGCTGGCGATGGCCATGAGCACGGTGACGGCATACCCACATTTTTCCCACGCCCAGCCGGGGAGGTGGAGCACGTCAATGGCGCCGGTTTTCATCACGATGGTGAAGATCAGGAGAGAGACGGATTTCTCGATGCCGCGCCCGACCTTGTCGCCGATGGCGTGCTCGCTTTCGGGCGTAATGCGCTTGAGCCATCGCGCTACGGGATAACGGAGGATGCGGCCGAGGATGAAGCCCGCAAGGATGAAGCCGGTGAACTTGGCGAGGTCCGGCAGGGGCGCGCCGAGCAACTTGTATTTCAGAAACCAGTCGAGGAACTCATCCATGGCCGACTATTCCGTGATTTTCACTGAACGTTCCAGACATTTCCGCACGAAGATCATCGGCCGGTCAAAGTTGTTTGACGACTTTGGCGGGGTTGCCGGCGACGACGACATTGGGCGGGACGTCGTGGGTCACGACTGCGCCGGCGCCGATCACGGAATTGTCGCCGATGGTCACGCCCTTGAGCACGATGGCGTTCATGCCGACCCACACATTGTTGCCGATGCGGACGGGGCGGGTGGGGATGATCGGGCGCGGGCCGGTGCAGGTGTAAGGGTTGAGAAGCATGCAATCCTGCTTGCGCTGCACGGGATCGAGGGGATGAAAGTCGGAGTCGGCGATGCCCACGTTCCAGGAGATGAGGCAATGGCTGCCGATGGTGATTTCCTCCTCGCACATCACCATCGCGCCATTCATCAGCGTGTAATCGCCCACGGTGCAGCGGCCATTGCCCTTCACCGCGAAGGAACAGCCCGCATAGACCGAGCAGAATGTTCCGAAGCGCACGGCGGGATTCTGGGTGGACTTGCAGAAGCGGAAAACCTGCGCGGTTTCGAGCCAGAATCCGTCGCCGAAATCCACGTTCGCGGGGACCTCGCCATTGTACCAGTCATGCTCGACGCGGCGGTTGATCACGTTGGTGGGCATGACGGGAATTTCCAGCATCAAATCGAAAAAGGCAAAGATTTTACGGGGTTTGCTGGATGTAGCCGCGTTCGCCAGAACGCGGTCCCCCTCGGAGCGGGAGCCAGCACCACGTTCTGGCGAGCGCGGCTACAGGAATGAGCGCAGAGTCCGGGATTGCTTGCGTCCCGCTCGAACGTTATCAATGCGGCAGGATTTTCGAATCGTGGAACTTTTTCTCCAATATGCGCTGCAGGGGCTGAAGCTGGGGAGCATCTACGCGTTGATCGCGCTGGGTTACACCATGGTCTATGGCGTGCTGCGGCTGATCAACTTCGCGCACGGGGACGTCTTCATGCTGGGCGCGATGCTCAGCATTTATTTTGCAAGGTGGACGAAACTCGGAGCGCATCCTTCGTGGATCTCGCTGGTCGCCATCATGGCGATGGCGATGGTGGCATGCGGGTTGATCGGCGGGGTGATCGAGCGTGTCGCGTATCGCCCGCTGCGGAATGCGCCCCGCCTTTCACTCCTCATCACCGCGATCGGGGTTTCTCTTTTCATTGAATACGCGGGACAGCTGTCTCAGGTCTTCGGCGCGACGCCGCAGGTGTTTCCCAGCCTCGTTGGAAACCATCAATGGACGATCGCGGGCAAGCTTACCATCTCCACGGTGGAGGCGCTCGTGTTCGTGGTCGCCGTGCTGTTGATGTTGGTGCTGCACGGCATCGTTCATCACACAAAACTCGGGCTGGCGATGCGCGCGGTCTCGTTCAACTTCCAGGCGGCGAGCTTGATGGGCGTGAATGTGAACCGCGTGATTTCATTCACCTTCGTGCTGGGGTCGGCGCTCGCGGGCGCCGCCGGCGTGTTGTACGGGCTGAGCTATCACTCCGTGGATCCGCTGTGCGGCTTTATGCCCGGCATCAAGGCATTCGTTGCCGCGGTGCTGGGCGGCATCGGCAGCATTCCCGGGGCGCTGCTCGGGGGATTTTTGCTTGGCGAAGCGGAGACGCTGACAGCCGGTTACATCAGTTCCACGTACAAAGACGCTATTGCGTTCGTGATCCTGATCGTGGTGCTGCTGGTGAAACCAAGCGGACTGCTCGGCAAGCGGGTTGTGGAAAAGGTGTGATGTTTTTCTTGTGAAAACACTCCAGAACAACATTTTCCTGTTCGTGCTTCTCGGCGTCACGCTTGCCCTCAACTTCGCGCTGCAGCGATGGCTCGATCCCTATTACTACAAAATCCTTGTGGATGTTGGGATCGCGATCATCCTGGCGGTGAGCCTGAATCTGATCAACGGCATCACGGGACAGTTCTCGCTCGGGCATGCGGGTTTCATGGCGGTTGGCGCATACGTGGCGGCGTCCATTTCGGTGTTTCTAGTCCAGCCCTGGATGCAGGGTGCCGGGTTGTCGGGTGACACAAATTTAATCGCCGGCGGAATTCTCGTGGGAGTTGCGGTGGTGGTGGGAGGGATCTGCGCGGCGCTTGCCGGGCTTGTGGTGGGGTTGCCCACGCTGCGGCTTCGGGGGGATTATCTCGCGATCGCCACACTGGGCTTTGGGGAGATCATCCGCATCGTGATCCTCAACACCGACCAGGTGGGCGGCGCGCGGGGGATGAGTGTTTTTCCAACACCATCGGCCATGGGTGGCGCTCCGGTGAAATCCAGTTTCTTCTGGGTTTTTGCGTGGATGATTGTCTGCGTGACCATCGTGGCGAGGCTGGCCCATTCGGTGAAGGGAAAGGCTCTTTTTGCGATCCGCGAGGATGAGTTTGCTGCCTCCACCATCGGGATTGACACCACGCGCTACAAGGTGATCGCGTTTCTCACCGGGAGTTTTTTTGCGGGGATCGCAGGCGGGCTTTTCGCGCATTCTTCCACGGGCTTCATCACGCCCGGCGGATTCGACACGCAGAAGAGCATCGAGATCGTGGTGATGGTGGTGTTGGGCGGGCTGGGAAGCATCAGCGGCGCGATCATCGCAGCCGTGGTCTTGACGATCATGCCCGAGGCGTTGCGCGGATTCTCAAACTATCGCATGGTGGTCTATTCACTGCTGTTGATCATCGTGATGCTCACCCGCCCGCAAGGCCTCATGGGCATGAAAGAGCTGCGCTGGCCGTGGCGCGCCAAGGCTGGGGGATGACGATGGACGCGATGCTTGAAATTTCCGATTGCTCCGTGGACTTCGGCGGATTGAAGGCCGTGGATTCGCTCGATCTTTCCGTTGCCGAGGGCGAAATGGTGGCGCTCATCGGGCCGAATGGCGCGGGCAAGACCACCGTGTTCAACGCCATCACCGGCGTTTATCGCCCGACAGGCGGCGCGATTCATTTCAAGGGTCAGTCGCTGGACGGCATGCAATCCTACCGGATCAACCGGCTTGGCATCGCGCGCACGTTTCAAAACATCCGCCTGTTCAAAAATCTCAACGCGCTCGACAACGTAATGCTCGGATTCAACAGCGCCTCGCAGCGTCACATGATCGGAACCATGATCCGCTCGCCGGAGTCGGAACAGGACCGCGAGGAGATCGTCCGTCGCAGCCGTGAGTTGCTCGACTGGATGGGGCTCTCCGCCGCGAGCGCCGCCTGCTCGATGGATCTGCCGTACGGACAACAGAGGCGTTTGGAAATCGCGCGCGCCCTCGCGACCCAACCCAAGCTACTGCTGCTCGACGAACCCGCTGCTGGCATGAACACACGGGAGAAACAGGAGCTGGCCGGATTGATCGAGCGCCTGCGGAAGGAATTCCGCCTCACGCTCATGGTCATCGAGCACGACATGAAAATGGTGATGAGCATCTGCCCGCGAATCATCGTGCTCGACCACGGAAGAAAAATCGCCGAGGGCAACCCGTCGGAAATTCAGAACGACCAGACCGTCATCGAAGCGTATCTTGGGGAGAAGCCAGTCGCCGCCGCCTGACGTAAAACGACCGCACCACGGCTTGCGCATCTCCCTTCATCATGCTCTTTGCCCTTTGTTTTGTAGGAGCCGCTGTCAGCGGCGACCGGGAGAGATGGACATGTGCAAGCATCAAGGTTCCAGCACGTAACCCTTGGCGCCGTCGGCGCCGGTCTCCAGCTTCATTTTGCGCTCCGCCCTTCCGTCAATATAGAAAACATTTCCGCTGAGATCGGCATGGGGGGAATTGGAACTCCATGTCGAGTCCTGTAAATGGACCACAAAACTTGGAGCGCCAATCAAGCCACGCTCTAAAATGAGGGGATTGTCCGTGCTGTTGCTTTTTGAGAGTCCCGGGAATCCCTTTGAAGTTGCGACCACGCATGCATAGGAATTATTTGAACTCGTGAAATTTTTGGCCGTGCCGGTCGTTTTTCCAGCTTCCGCGGGACAGAGATAAACTTTGCCAACGGCCAGATAGTTGCCGTTGGTCAGTTCCTTGAAAACGGAACATGAGCCCACCGGATCATTGGTGGACGCCATTGAGGGAAACGCATCGTTGTTATCAACCGCGTATTGTTGGAAAGCCAACCCAATTTGACGAATATTGCACAGGCATGTCGTCGCTCTGCTTGTCGCAGCTGATCTGCCATGAGGACGTAATGTCAAAGCCATGAAAACCAAAAGCGCACCAATGGCGATCACCACAATCAGTTCAACCTTTGTGAACGACTTTCGACTTTCCCTGTAAGGCCGGTTCCCATTGGGTTGCATGGTTTTATGATAATCCAGCATGTCACCTGACGCAAGACGGGGCGGATTACGGCCATGGCACATCGCAGCGTAGCCGAATTCGCAAGAATTTGGCCTGGCGGGGGCCGCGTTCTTGCGAACGCAGCTACGACTCTCATGCTTTCCACCCGCCAAACGATTGCAACGAATCCACGACGTGACGCAACTGGGCTTCGGTCAACTCCGGAAAAATCGGCAGGGCCAATGTGGATGCGCTGGCGAGTTCGCTTTTCGGGAAATTGCCCACGCGATAGCTCCATGCTGCAAAACATTTCTGCAGATGAAGCGGTACGGGATAATAAATCTCCGTTCCCACGCCCGCCGCCTCGAGATGTTTCCGCAAGGGATCGCGTGACGCCGGATTTCGCACGCGGATCACAAACTGGTTGTACACGTGGTTTGTCTGGCGGACTGCGGGAAGAATGATCGGTGCCGTTTCTTTTTTCGCGTCGGCCAGGCCCGCTTCCGTGATCAGGCGTGTGTAGGTTGCGGCGTTGCGACGGCGTCCCTCCGCCCATTCATTGAGGTGCGGGAGCTTCACGCGCAACACCGCTGCCTGGATCGTGTCCATGCGGGAGTTTGTACCGAGAAGCTGATGATGGTATTTCGGCTTCATGCCGTGGACGCGCAGCACGCGCAACTTTTCCGCCAGCTCGTCGTCATTCGTCAGCAACATGCCGGCATCGCCGAGCGCCCCGAGATTTTTGGTCGGAAAAAAACTCAGGCAGCCCACGTCGCCCAGCGCGCCCACGGGTTTACCCTCGTGCCCCGCGCCGATCGCCTGGGCTGCGTCCTCGATGATGCGGATCCCCTTCTTCCGGGCCGTTTCCATCCACGGACGCATGTTGGCGCTCTGCCCATAGAGATGCACGGGGATGATGGCCTTCGTGCGCGGCGTGATGAGTTTCAGCGTCTCGGACGGATCCATGTTGTACGTGTCGAGCTCGATGTCTGCGAACACGGCGCGCGCGCCGACACGGGCGATGCAGCTGGCTGTCGCAAAAAAACTGTAGGGCGATGTGATGACCTCGTCCCCGGGCCCGATGTCATATGCCATGAGCGCGAGAAGGAGCGCGTCCGACCCGCTGGCGCAGGCGATGGCGTGGCGCGCGGCGCAGAAGGCGGCGGCTTCCTTTTCGAAGAGCTCCATCTCCGGCCCAAGGATGAAACGCCCATGGTCGAGCACCTGCTTGAACGCATCGCATAATTCGCGTTCGAGTTTCTTGTGCTGAAGGTTGAGATCGAGCAGGGGAACTTTCATGAGGGGAACGTCATCGTAAGCCGGGGGCTGGAAGCGTCAACGCCATTTTCCTGTAGCCGCGTTCGCCAGAACGCGGATCCGGAGCGGACCACGCTCTGGCGAGCGTGGCTACGGGGAGAGAGCCATCCCGGATTGCCTCGACATGGTGCAGGTTAAACCGTAATCAGAATTCCCAGCCATGTGATTTTCATGACTTCGTATTTCCCGCTATTTTTGTGCGCGCTCCTGTTTCTATCGGGATGCGGCAACAACCCGCACCCGCCCCCGCTGCATGAGACGCGTCCCGACGGCACACCGTGGCGGGTGAGCTATCGTGGGTTTCCCGACGACCCGCGCACGCTTGATCCACAGGTGAGCTACGACACGACCGGCCACGCCATCATCTCGAGCATTTACGAGAGCCCGCTGCAGTACCATCCTTTCAAGACTGATCCCTACGAGCTGATGCCCTGCCTCCTCGATGAAATGCCGCAGCGGATCAAGGAAAACGGCGGGCGCGAGACGTACCTGTTCAAGCTCAAGAAGGGACTCACGTTCCATGACGATCCCTGTTTTGTCGCATCGGGCGGCGTCGGGCGCGAAGTTACGGCTGAGGACATGGCCTACGTTTTCAAGCGCATTGGCGATCCAAAAGTGGAGTGTCCGATTCTCTCGACGTTGCAGGATTACGTCGTCGGGCTGAAGGAGGCGTACGAGGAGGCGCGCAAGACGGGAACGTTTGATTATTCCAAGCCGATGCCGGGGATCGAGGTCATTGACCGTTATTCGTTCCGACTGCGCATGATCAAACCCTATCCGCAAATCCTCTACTGGTTTGCCATGCCCTTCACCGCGCCCGTGCCGCGCGAGGCGGTGGAGTATTACGATGGAAAAATCCACAAGCGCGTGCAGCGTGAACAGTTCAAGTTTCATCCGGTGGGCACAGGGGCGTTCCGGCTCGCAGAGTGGAGGCGCAAGGGGCTGATCCGCCTCGCCCGCTTTGACCGCTACAACGCCACCACGTTTCCGACGGGAGGCTGGCCTGCGGCGGATGATGTCCGCTTTCGTCCGATGGCCGGAAAACCGATCCCGTTCCTTGACGAGATCCAGCTGCCGATCATTCGCGAGAGCATTCCGGCGTGGCTTCTTTTTCGCCAGGGCTACACGGATCGTTCCGGCGTGGGGAAGGACATCTTCAACACGGTGATCAGCATGTCGCAGGAATTGACGCCCGAGTATCGGGCGCGCGGGATTGAGTTGTACAAGGATCCGGAGCCTTCCACGTATTTTCTTATTTTCAACATGGAGGATCCTGTCGTGGGGAAGAACCGCAAGCTTCGCCAGGCAATTTCCAGCGCGTTCGACGAAGAGCTGGCGAATTCCATTTTCCACAACGACACCTACCTGAACGCGCAACAGCTATTGCCGCCCGGCGTGTTTGGGCATCAGCCCAAATTTCAAAATCCCTTCAAGCAGCATGACCTGGCGTTGGCCCGAAAGTTGATGATCGAGGCGGGTTATCCCGAGGGGCGCGACGCCCGGAGCGGAAAGCAACTGGAGCTGGCGCTGGACGCGACGGTGGACGATCCCGAGAGCCGCCAGCATGCGGAATTTTACAGGTCGCAATTCGAGACTTTGGGAATCAAGTTGAAGATCGTGGAGAACACCTGGTCGCGCCAGCAGGAGAAATTTGACACGGGCCATTTTCAGATCATTGGTTACGGGTGGCAGGCGGATTATCCCGACCCCGAAAATTTCTTCTTCCTTTTTTACAGCCGCAACGCCGCGCCGCAGGGAAACAACTATGCGCGCTACGCCAATCCCGAATTTGACGGCGTGTTTGAGCAGATGCGCACGATGGACGACACGCCGGAACGACTGAATTTGATTTACAAGCTCAACGACATCATCACGGAAGATTGCCCCTGGGTGCTGGAGGTTCACCCGGTTCTTTTCAGCCTGAACCAGGTGTGGGCGCCGCGTGTCTCCTCCAATCCGCTCCTTGCAGGAGGATCGAAGTACACGAATGTGGATGTGGAGCTGCGCAACCGGAAACTGCTCGAATGGAACCGCCCCATTCTCTGGCCATTGTGGCTGGCATTGGGAGCGGTCGTGGTGGCGGTCGGCTTCGGCATCCGGTGGAACAGGAGGCACGATGTTTAATTATTTCCTGCGCCGTTTGTTGTACGCGGTGCCGGTCGTGTTCGGCGTCATGCTGCTGACGTTCGTTTTGTTTTTCATGGTGCAGAGCCCGAGAATGATGGCGAAACGCAACCTGGGACCCAAGGCCACACCCCAGGCGGTGGAGAACTGGCTGCACAATCGCGGTTATGACAAACCGCTGTTTTTCAACACGTCACCCGGGAAATCATGGTACGACTCGCTTTTTTTCAACCACATGCGTTCGCTCATCATGTTCGATCTGGGGGATTCCGATTCCACGGGTGAACGCGTGAGCACGAAGTTCAAGAAGGGGGCCGTCCCGTCGCTTCTCATCACCGTGCCGGCATTTGTCCTGGGGCTGTACCTCAGCCTGGTGACTTCGCTTTTCCTGGCGTTCGTAAGAAAATCCAAACTGGATGTGGGCGGCGTGATCGCCTGCGTGGTGCTGATGAGCGTTCCCATCATGGTGTACGTCATCGTCGGCCAATGGTTGATCGCGGTGCAGTTGTCGTGGCTGCCGGCGTTCGGCTTCACACCGTCGGGCCTGACCACGGCAAAATTCCTGATGTTGCCGGTGCTGGTGTATGTGTGCGCGGGGCTGGGCGGCGACGTGCGCTTGTTTCGGGCGATCTTTTTGGAGGAGGTTCATCAGGATTATGTGCGGACGGCGCAGGCAAAGGGCGCATCCCATGGGCGCGTTCTCTTTGTGCACGTACTCAAAAATGGAATGATTGCGCTCATCACGCTGGTCGTCGCCTCGCTCCCGTTTCTCATCATGGGTTCGCTGGTGATCGAAAACTTCTTCGGGATACCCGGGCTTGGGAGTCTCACGCTGGACGCGACCCGCACCTCGGATTTTGCCGTCATGCGCGCGTCGGTGTACCTGGGGTCGCTTCTCTACCTGTTCGGGTTATTGCTCACGGATCTTTGTTACGCGTCGGTGGACCCGAGGATCCGATTCAAATGAGCGCGCTTCAAAACATCCTGATTTTTGCGGGCGCCGCGTTCGTGGTGATCGCCTGCGGCCTCTTCTGGCGCTCGGAACGCTGGCAGCGGGCGAGGGCGCGGTTTCAGGGGGACCGTGTCGGAATTATTTCGCTGTTGATCGTTGTTTTCTACGGCTTGGTGGGACTCATGGATTCCGTGCAACTATCGGCTCACGGGAAGGAGATGAGCATGATCGAGTACATGTTTCGCAACACGCCGAATGAAAGGGGCTACAGCGCGCCATACGCGGACACGACCTACGCGGTCAACCGGCCGGAACCGTTGAAGGGCCGGCACTGGTTCGGAACCGATGTGCTGGGGCGCGATGTGCTCGTTCAAACACTTCGCGCGTGCCGCACCGCGTTGATCATCGGGGGATTGACGAGTTTTATTTACATTCCGCTGGGGACGATTTTTGGCATTGCCGCGGGTTATTACAAGCGGTGGGTGGATGACGTGATCCAGTATGTTTACAGCACCCTGGCATGTGTCCCGGGCATCCTGCTGCTCATCGCCATCATCATGGTTTTGGAAAATGTGAACATCCCGCTTTGGAATGGCGACACGATCCAGATCCCGCGCCTTGTGCAGATGTCGCTCGCCCTCGGCATTACAAGCTGGGTGGGGCTGTGCCGCCTGATTCGTGGCGACACATTGCGGCAGGTGGAACGCCCGTATGTCGAGGCGGCGCGCGCGCTGGGACAATCCAATTGGAACATCATTACGCGCCATATATTACCCAACGTGATGCACCTGGTGCTGATCAATTTCGTGCTTGGATTTTCCGGATTGGTGATGAGTGAGGCGATCTTGAGTTACATCGGCATTGGTGCGCCGGTGGGGACGGCCTCATGGGGGACGATGATTGATTCGGCGCGAATGGAATTGGCGCGGGAGCCGGCGGTTTGGTGGAATTTCACTGCCGCCGCGGGCGCGCTGTTCTTCCTCGTGCTTTCGCTTAATCTGCTTGGCGATTCGCTGCGCCGGGCGTTTGACCCGAGGGCGTCTGGAAAATGAAAAATATTTGGACCTTGCACGATTCATTTGTGACGGGGGTGGACACGACAGAGAGGCTGTCTCAGAACTCGCAAAAAGTTCTGAGACAGGGCGAAATCGACCATCCCAAATGCCTCGTAAAAAATTAAAATGCGTCATAACGTAAATACAAGCTTCGCTTTTTTTGAAACCGGAGTTCTGAGACGGCCTCCAGAGCGTGTCCCTCCGTTTTTTGGGCTACAAGCCGGGGGGCGGCCAAATTCTTGCGAATTCGGCTACGTTCGGACTTGTAGCTTAAAGCTTATGGCTTAAAGCTTCCTCCAATGCCCCTTCTCGACGTTCAAAATTTGCGTGTCACTTTTGTCACCGAGGATGGTGAGGTAAAGGCCGTGGATAACGTTTCATTTTCCGTGGAGCCCGGAGAGACGGTGGCCGTGGTTGGCGAAAGCGGCAGTGGCAAAAGCGTGACGGCGCTTTCGCTGGCGCGCCTCGTCCCGATTCCACCGGCGCGTTACGATGGAGGAAAGATTCTCTTCGACGGGAAGGATTTGTTTTCGATGGGACGCCGCGAATTGCAGGCGATGCGCGGGGCGAAGATTTCGTATGTGTTCCAGGAGCCGTCCACGTCGCTCAACCCGGTGTTTCGTGTGCGCAACCAGATCGCTGAGGCCATTCATCTTCACCGGCACGACGTGAAGGATGTGCGGGCGGAGATCTTACACCTGCTCGACCTCGTGGGCATCCGGGACGCGGCGCGCGTGATGGATGCTTATCCGCACCAGCTTTCGGGTGGGATGCAGCAGCGGGTGATGATCGCGATGGCGATCGCGTGCCGCCCCGCGCTCCTTGTTGCCGATGAGCCGACCACTGCGTTGGACGTCACAATCCAGGCGCAGATCCTCGAGCTGTTGCGCGAGTTGCGGAAAAAACTCGGCATGGCGGTTTTGCTGATCACGCACAATTTCGCCATCGTCGCCAACATCGCGGACCGGGTGCTGGTGATGTATCACGGAAAAATCGTGGAGCAGGGGACGGTTGCGGAAGTGCTGCGTCATCCAAAGCATCCGTACACGAAGGCGCTGCTGGCATGCATCCCGAAACTTGGGACGAAGCAGCGGCGGCTGCCGGTGATTGACCACGAGCTTCTCGCCTCGCAACAGCCATGAATCCGGAAAACAAAACTTTGTTGGAAGTGCGGGACCTCAAGGTTCATTACGGGTCGCGCGGCGGATTGTTTGGCGGAGGCACGGTGGTGAAAGCGGTGGACGGCATCAGCTTTTCGGTTGCGGCGGGCGAGACGGTGGGGCTTGTAGGCGAGAGCGGAAGCGGCAAGACCACGGTGGGGCGCGCGATCATCAAGCTGGCGCCGGTCACATCCGGCGTCGTGCTGTGGGAGGGACGTGATGTTGTTTCCGCGCTCACCGATTCAGAATTTCGCCCGTATCGAAAGCACATCCAGATGATTTTTCAGGACCCTTACGGGTCGCTGAACCCGCGCCTTACGGTCGAGGCGATTGTGGGCGAGGCGCTGGAGATTCATTTTCCCGAACTTTCTGCTTCCGAACGTCGCGCACGCGTGGCGGAGCTTCTTCACCAGGTGGACTTGAAGCCGGATCATGCGAGGCGTTATCCGCATGAATTCAGCGGCGGGCAGCGGCAGAGGATCGGAATCGCGCGGGCGCTGGCGGTGAATCCGCGCCTCATCATCTGCGACGAGCCCGTGAGCGCGCTGGATGTTTCCGTGCAGGCCCAGATCATCAACCTGTTGCAGGACCTTCAGGAAAAGCTGGGGCTGGCGTATCTTTTCATCGGGCACGATCTTGGCGTGGTGGAACACATCAGCAGCCGCGTGCTGGTGATGAACGGAGGGAAGATTGTGGAATCGGGAAGCTGCGAGGAGATTTATCGCAATCCGAAGGATGACTACACGAAGCGGCTGCTCGCGGCGGTGCCGGAATTGTGAACATGAACTGAGAGACCGATCGTGCGCTTTCCGACCCACCCCGATCCCAAGGAAGTGCTGGTTGACCCGCACGCGCACTCGAAATTTTCGGATGGTCTTTCGTCACCGCTGCGCATGTTCGTCCATGCCCGTCATCGCGGGTTGCACGGCATCATCCTCACGGACCATGACACGGTGAAGCATTGGGGGGAGTCATTGGAAGCCGCGCGGCGGCTGAAGATGAGCACGGTGCTGGGCGTGGAGATTTCGACGGCGCAGGGGCATCTTCTCGCCTATTTCGCGTGCGACACGCAGCCGCGTCGCGTCGCGCGCACGCTTCGCCTGGATGAGGGCATGATTCATTATATGGATGTGGAAAGGGTGATTGACCGCGTGCGCGACCTGGGAGGCGTTGTCTGCGTGCCGCATCCATTCGGCGCATTTTATCCGCTGGGTGGCAAATACTTCGACAAGGTGGATGGCGTGGAGGAGTACAACTCATGGATGTTTCAAGACAGCAAACTTTTTCACAACGCATTCGGATACGGAAAACGCCATGGGATTGCCGCGCTCGGTGCGAGTGACAGCCATTATCCATACACCATCGGTTTTGGCGCGACGGCTGTGCCGGCAGCCGTGGATTTTTCAAAGCCCGACTGGTTTCTCCATTGCGTCCGCCAGAAGTTGACGCGTCCGATCGTTCATCAAAGGCCGGTCCATCGCCGCATCAACTGGATCAAGGCCACGGTGAGCATCCCGCTGAACATGCGTTACAACGTGAAATTTTTCCGTTCCAAGTGGCGCGGCTACTGGCGCCAAAGATATCACGAAATGATTTCAGGCGGGGCGAAGGACGATTCCAAAAAAGAGTGAAAAGGGAGTGGGGCGCTTTATTTGAGGGTGAATGCGACCTCCTCGCTTTCCGTGGAGGTGATTTTAAATCGGCGGACACGCGCATTGCCGGGCGGCCCATCGGCATTGGACATCCCATCCTCGGCAACCCAGAGTGTGAGGTGATCACTGGACTGGGCTGTCGCCGAAGGATTCATGAATTCGATGCCTTCGCGTTTTGTTCCGGCCTTTCCATAAGATTCCACGGGTAGAAGTTCCCCGCCGTTGTCCCAATAAAGAAAAACCGCCTCACCCCCTCCGCTGTCCCAATAAGGCACATCCGCCCCATTGGCCGCGACCCAGAGGAGGTCGCCAGAAACGGACAGGCCCGTTGGAAGAATCATCCGCGGCTCGGCTTCAGAAGCGTAGGCGATTTTGATCTCCTTCCCGTCATCCCCCAGTTTTATGATTTGGCGGTTGGCGGTCGCAAGATAGACGGCGCCCATCCGGTTGGAGGCGATGCACCTGGGAAGGGAGCCGCCCAGTGAGGCATTTTCGGTGCTGGTGTACAGACAACCGTCCAGTCCGCTGATGGTGCGGTCGTAAACGCGGATCACTGCATATTCACCCACATGCAGATAGATGCGATGGTCGGGACCCAACGCCACGCTGTTGATGTGCTGGGTGTTGCGTCCTTTGGCACTCCAAAAATCCGCGTCACCGCTGCGATCATAACCGCCGACGGTTCGGGGAAGACGGTTGCCCGAGCTGTCCCACGTTTCCACATAGCCTCCGCCTGAAGGGACCGTGACCCAGCCGTCCACGGCATTGAATCCCCCCACGACCGTTTGATCACTCCACCCTTCCTGGTGTTCCTGCACCTTGATGTAATGGCCCCCGAGCGGGACGTAGAGCACGCCTTGTTCATCCACCGTGAGGGAGCGGATGGCGGAGGGCTTGTCGCGGATGACCAGCCGTCCGCCGTCCGCAAAGCCGGGATCGGGTTTGCCGTCGGGAAGAAATTTCCAGACACAAGTCTTACCCGCAGCCACAATCCGGGCTGGCTCCGAGTCATCCTTGCCGCGCCTGACCTTGGTGCGCCCGGAATCGAGCACGTAAAGCGCTTTCCCGGTCCAGACAAGGTCGCAGGGATTCACCCAATCAACGCCCCGGGGCGGCGACAGTTCCTGGTCCACGGCGAGCTGGATGCCCTGACGGTAGCGCACCCGGAGGCGGCCGGGTTTGACGCGATGATTTTTTGCCAGTGAAAAAACCTGCCCGCTCGAAAAAAAACCGGCATGCACCGTCTGGAGACAGTCTCCCGTTTGATCGTCCAGCAGTTCGAGAATCCCGGCTTCTGCAGGCTTCGATGGGAAGACCTGGAATCTGACGCTTTTGGCATCGCCCGAAGACTCGACCTTCAGGGCGGATTTTCCGTGGGCGGAATGGATGAAGCATGCGATTGCGAACACCCAGCAGCAGAACCGCGTGGCACTGGATGGTTTCACGCCTTCACGTGTTGCGGCGGAGGGTGCGATTGAAAAATGAAATCACCTCATCGCGGGTCAGCGCCTCGTCCCACGAATGGCCTGCGCCAGGCAGGATGCGCAGGGACGCGTCCACGCCGGCTTTTTGGAGAGCACGATGAAACTCAATTGTTTCCTCCACGGGTACGATGTCGTCGGCATCGCCGTGAATCAGGAGGACGGGTGGACAATCCCGCGACACATAAGTGCTTGGGCTGACCAGACGGGCGAGATCCGGTTTTTCCTCGACTGCACCGCCGAGATAAAGCCGCAAATTTTCCGCGACGGGCGCAAACCGCAATTTGATCTCGGGACGTGCGAAGTATGAGAAATCATGCGGTGCGCCGCACTCGTCGCATGCTGCCTGGATTTTGCTCGAGACACCGGCGTGTCCGCCTTCGCCCTCCAGCGCGGCCACCTCACCCGAGGTGGCGAGCAGGGACGCAAGGAGCCCGCCGGCAGACCGTCCCCACGCTCCGATCGCGTTGCCGTTGAAACCATACTCGTCCGCATTCGCGCGCAACCACCGCACGGCCGCCTTGCAATCGTGGATGGAGGCCGGCGCCGTCACCTCGCTTCTCACGCGGCACTCGATGGATGCCATCGCGAAGCCGTGTTCCGTCGGCCACCACGGGGCGCCCTCCTTCTCGCACACCCTCATCCCGCCCATGGGAATGAACAGGATGAGCGGCGGACGCTTTTCCGCACGCGGAATCCGCAGGTCCAATCGGAGCGCGCGTTGTGGTGTTTGCGAGTACGGAATATCGTTTAAGGAGGAAATCATAGACGATCATTTCGATGACAGGAGGGTTGAGTAACTTCCGGTTTCGCATAGAAGCCCGGCGATCTTTTGTCTCATGGACACGGTGTTGACTGGATTCCAGCGGAGCAGCCGGCGGGCGGTCTCCAGATGCTCCCGCATGGCTTTCACCTCGGCCACGGCGGCGATGATGGTGCGCGCATTTGATCCGATGCGCGCCGCAGCGTCATTCACAAAGATATTTGTGAGCTCGGGCATGATGGTGGAAGCGGGGTGCTTGAGCGTTCGCAGGAGCGCGCTTTCCATCGCGTAAACATCCATCACCACATCACTCAGGCAGGCCGACACCTCCTGTTCCCTGGTCCAAGAATCACCAAATTTCTGGCAGAGCAAGCTGATCAAAAGAAGAACCAGTTTCTTGGAGTTGCCCACGAGCGCAAGCGGGGTGATTTCCCCCTCTGCGGGATCATGACTCAGCCGGTCGATTGCTTCGAACAGGGGGAATTGCGCGCGTTGTGCCCGTCGCATGAGACTTGAGGGGATGAAGAGGCGGTTGATTTCATTTGTGCCTTCAAAGATCCGGTTGATGCGTGAATCGCGGTAAGCCCGCGCCGCCGGAAATTCCTCGGAGTAACCAAAGCCACCATGGATCTGGACAGCCTCGTCCACGACAAAATCCAGGATCTCGCTGCAGGCGATTTTAACCGCGGAACATTCCAGCGCGAACTCCTCGATGCCGCGAGGATAGGGGGGATTCATGGTGCCGAGCATGTCACCCGCCTCCAGCACATCCTCGATCATTTTGGCGGTGCGAAAAACCATGCTCTCGCCGGCGAAGATCTGGACCGTCATTTCAGCGAGCTTGTGCTGGATCAACCCAAACGAAGCGATGGGCTTTCCAAACTGGTGCCGCTCCAGGGCGTACCGGGTCGCATCCTTCAAGGATTGCCTGGCGGCGGCGATGCAGCCCATTCCAATCTTGAACCGTCCCATGTTGAGAATGTTCAGGGCGATGTAATGGCCCTTGCCCGCTTCTCCCAGGACATTTTCAACGGGGACATGGACATCCTCGAGGACGACCCTGCGCGTCGAGGAGCCCTTGATTCCCAACTTGTGTTCCTCTTTTCCGGTGGACACACCCGCAAAGGCTTTTTCCACGATGAATGCAGTCACATCTTTGCCATCCACTTTTGCAAATACGATGAAGAGATCGGCCCAGCCCGCGTTGGTGATCCACATCTTGGTGCCGTTCAGGATGTAATGCTTCCCGTCATCACTCCGGGCGGCCTTGCACTTCATGGCGAGGGCATCCGATCCGGAATCCGCCTCGGTGAGTGCGTAAGCTGCGATCCATTCGCCGGATGCGATTTTGGGCAGATACCTGGCCTTCTGGTCATCGCTTCCAAAATAGGTGATGGGCTGCGAGCCGATTCCGGTGTGAACGCTGCAACTCAGGCCAAAGCCGGCATAGCGCGAGAGCTGCCCTTCGACGGCGCAGGTGCTGGTTTTTCCAAGTCCAAAACCGCCGTATTTTTCCGGGATTTCAATTCCCAGGAAACCAAGCCCGGCTGCCTCGCGCATCAGCCGAAGCGCGAATCCCTCCTCCTGGTGCTCGAGTCTTTCGATGTGTGGCAGGACCTCCTTCTCCATGAATTTTTCCGCCGCCTCGGCCATCATCCTTTGCTCGACCGTCAAATCCTCGGGAGTAAAAACATCGCTGGGATTCGCATCCGTCAGCAGAAAATTTCCACCGATCAAGTGGGGTGGAAGTTGACGCGGCTCATTCATCTGCGAATTAACGACCTAAAGGCCGAGTTGTTCAACCAAAAGTTCAGCCACATCCAGGACACGGGCTTCGGCGTTTTGCGAGGCGACCCCATCGCTCATCATGGTCAGGCAGAATGGGCATCCCACGGCCACTGTTTTTGCTCCCGTCCCCAGAGCTTCCCTGGCGCGAAGGGTGGACACGCGTTGTTTGGGATCCTCCTCCATCCACATCCTGCCGCCGCCCGCACCGCAACAGGATGTCTTCGTGCGGTTTCTCGCCATCTCGCGGATGTCCGGTTTTGAAGAGGACGTCTCCAGCGCCTTCATGAGCACGTCTCTGGGCGCCTGGTGGATGTCGTTTACCCGGGCCAGGTAACAAGGGTCATGGTACGTGACGGAGTCGGCGGGGCGCGCTTCCGCTCCTGCGTTGGAACGGAGTCTTCCTTCCGCTTGGAGCTGTTCGATATAGGTCGTGTGATGGACCACCTCATACTGGCCGCCGAACTGCGGATAGTCGTTCATGAACGTGTTCAGGCAATGGGGACAATGCGTGAGGATTTTACGAACCTTGTAACGCGCGAGCGTTTCAATGTTTGCCTGCGCCAGTTCCTGGAAAAGAAACTCGTCACCGACCCGCCGTGCCGATTCTCCATTGCACTTCTCCTCGTTTTTCAGGATGGCGAAATTCACCCCCGCGTGCTGAAGCAGTTTGACGACCGATCGCGTGACTTTCTGGGCGCGACGATCGTAAGAGCCGGCGCAGCCGATCCAATAGAGGACATCGAATCCCGGATTCTCCTTGCAGCTGGGAATCTGAAGTCCCTCAGCCCAGTTGGAACGCTCCGCCTGCGGAAATCCCCATGGATTGGCGCTCGACTGCATCTTCCGCAAGGTTGCGGCGGCAGTCCCTCCCAGTCCGCCCTCGCCCACAAGGTTGCGCCGCATGTCAAAGATCAGCGTGAGCGGGTCGATTCTGACAGGACACACCTGCACGCACGCGCTGCAGCTCGTGCACGACCACAGGGTCTCGGCGCGGATGACATCCTCGTGCAGTTTCTTTGCGGAACTGGAAGACATGAGCGCCTTCAAGTCCTGGACCAGGTCTTTGGGAGACAAAGGTTTGCCCGTGGCGGTGGCGGGACACGCATCCTCGCACCGTCCACATTCCATGCAGGCGTCGAGGCTGAGAAGTTGCTGGCGGTTGAAATGGGCGATGTCGCTCGCGCCGAATCGCCCGCTGGATTCCACATCCTCCGCACTCACCGGATTCATCCGGCCGAGCACGGGCTGGGCAAAAAAAAGATTCAGCGGCCCTGCGATGAAGTGCATGAGGCGCGTGTAAGGGATCATTCCGATGAAGAAAAATACGAGGAAGGAATGGGTCCACCAGAGCCACCAGTGCGCGGAGCGCGCGGATGAAACCGTCAGGCCATCGAAGAATTTCGATATCAAAAATCCCACGGGCGAGCAGATGGCGCCATCGAACGGGGGCTGCTGCCAGCGGATTCTCAACCCTTCCAGCACAAATCCGGTGACCCCCAGCGCGATGAAGATTCCGAGCACCACCCAATCCGTTGCCCGATGGCCGGCGCTTGGCGGCAATCGCAACCGCCTGAACGCAAAAAAAATGCAGCCCAGCAAAAACAAAACCCCGAACACATCAAGGGTGAACTCATAGATCACATAATACGTTCCCTGATGAAAATGCAGCGATTTGGAAATGGCTGAGGCCAGGTGGTCCACCTCGAGCATCGTGGTGCCCGCAAATAAAATCATGAACCCGGCAAAGAGGAGCAGGTGCGCCCAGCTCGCCAGCCCGCGGCCGCGCACGCGCTTCTGGCCGAGACCATCCACGAGAAGGCGATTCAAGCCGGGCTGAACCTTGCCCCAGATTTCCGACAGGCGGCCCCGGATCAGACGGACGGCGTCAATGGGAAGCCCCTTCTTCCACAAAACAAACCGCTTCCAGACACCATAACAAAAAACAACCATCGTGAGTGCCGCCAGGATGTAGAAAACATTCTGACTCGCGGGGGATATATTTCCGAAGGTCTCGCGGGTCAATTCCATGGATGAAGTTGAAGCAAGCATGTCAGGTTTCTCCCAAGCGCGAACACTCTGCAAAAAGCTCGCGCGGTTGTCGAGCGCCTCCGCCGCTTATGTTGCGCAACGCAACAGGGCGGCTTCCTCCTTCGCTAACCCGCGCTACGCCGTAGGCTTCGGCGAGGCGAGAGCTACGGCGGACAAGCCGGCACTCGCCAACCGCTCTCCGGTTTTGTGTGGGTCTCAGGGCAACGGAGGGACACGCTCTGTCGTGTCCGTTGGTGGATGCAGGGCTTACGCATTTGGGTTTGGCAATCATATCGCCCGTCATACTTGTGCTGCTTGCGCCTCTTCGCGGCCATATTCCCAAGCACCGAATACAGAGATTGGCCGCGAAGAGGCGCAAAAGGCACAAGGCTGCCAACAGCAGCTCCATGACCACTCCAAATGCGTAAGCCCCGTCGGTCGATAGGTCCGCAACTGCCAAAATAAACTTGAACTGGGACGATGTGCTTTTGTCGTTTTCGAAAAGCATCGTTGCTTGAAATCCATTCGTGACGTGGGCGGACACGACGGAGCGTGTCCCTCCGTTTTTTACGCCATTCGTAACCGGGGGAAATCAAGCGGCTGTCCAGCGCCGTAGCCGCCCTGTTGCGTCGCGCAACATAAGCGGCGGAGGCGCTGGACAGCCGCTTCGACAGGCTCAGGACAAGCCGCTTGGGAGGTTGTTGCCCGCGGATTTGTCATGTATTCTGCTGGTGTGAGCATGCGTCAAAAAATTCAAAATGCCTGGCAGAAGCTGCTGCATGAGGAATCCACGCCGAACCGGATTGCGGCCGGGTTTGCGATCGGCCTGTTCACCGCTTTTTTCCCGGCGCCGGTCATCGACACCCTGGCCGCGCTGGCCATTGCGTACATGACCCGGGCAAACCGGGCGTCATGCCTGATTGGGAATAATTTTGTCCTTCTGATTTTTCCGGTCATCCCCTTCATTTTTGGGACCGAATATTTGATTGGCCGGCTGTTGCTTCAACTGCCGCAGGGCGCCCCGATGCCCGAGGATTGGAACTGGTGGATGCTGCTTCGGAGCCAGGGCCCGAATTATCGCGCCCTGGTCGTGGGAGCCGCCGTGCTCGCGGTGCCCTCGGCGATCGCCAGTTTCATCGGCGTGAAGATCGCCACCACGCGCTGGCAGGCGCGGCGCGCTCATGCTCCCCCATGAAGGGGCGGTCCGTGATCAGAATCAGAGAATCAGTGAGGGACTTTGTTGGTGGACGCTGCGGCTTGGGCTTTCCGTCGCTTTTCCGCCAGCTTCTCCGGGGTCACATCACAACCCGGATCGCCGCAGCAGCCCCAGAACCGATCCCCGCCGGTTGCGTCCGCGAGCGCGTCCACGGTCTTGATGCTGGGCAGAAGTCGTTCGGAATAGGGTTCCAGCTCGATCGGATTTCCCAGACTGTCCTTTCCGCCACTCATCGCCAAATGGCTGCCCGGTTTGAGAAACGGGGTCAGGTCGTTCCAGCCCGGCGTGATATGGAAGTAATCACGTCCTTCTTTCCGCCACTGGGCATCGTGCTCAAGCGCATATTGATCGCGGGCGGCGTCTATCTGCCGGAGTTCCTGAAGGATCGTGCTCGCCTGCGCGCGCTTACGGGCGCGGATGAAGCTGGGAACGGCGACCGTGAGGACAAGTGCGGTGAGGACCATCGCGACCAGCCAGATTTTAAGCCGTTTAGGTTTCATGGAAGCTTCTTCGACGGGAGCATGATATGCAGCAAGTCGTACGTCAAGTCCGAGGGGCGTTCAGTCCAGGGCTTACGCATTTAAGAACAGGAAGCCACGGATGAACACGGATGAAACATGGATGCCTGAATCGCCCTGATGCTCCTTTGTCGCTGCACCCTGGGCAAAACTTTCCTCCATGAAGGCGCTCGCATTTTTTGACGCGTGACGTTATGACTCGCCGCTGGCTTCATCCCTCCACATTCCTCCCCAACATGGTTGTCAAACAAATCAAGATGGCGGTCGAGATCTACTCGCACCTCCCCCGGTACCGCCAGATTTTCCAGGTTTTCTTCAAGCATGGCTTTGCCGACGTGCTGAAAATGGTGCACCTGCAGAAGCTGCTGGAGATCAGCCAGGCGCAGCTTTTTGTGGACCACAAGGAGATGCTGAACAAGCGGCCGGCGGAACGCTTTCGCATGGCACTGGAGGAACTCGGGCCCACGTTCGTCAAGCTCGGACAGATTCTCAGCTCGCGCCGCGACCTTGTGAACGAGGAATTTTACAACGAGCTTCGCAAGCTCCAAAACTCGGTGGCGCCGTTTCCCGGGGCCGATGCGAAGCGGATCGTGGAGGAGGAGCTCGGAAAACCCCTGGACCAGGTCTTCAAGGAATTTGATGAAACCCCGATCGCGTCCGCCTCCATGGCCCAGGTCCATCGCGCCGTCCTGCGCGGGGGCGATATCGTGGCCGTGAAAGTGCAGCGCCCCGACATTTCCAAAAACATCGAGGTGGACCTGGCCATCCTCGCGGATGTCGCGCGGTTTCTCGACCGTCATGTGGAGGAGCTCGCCGCCCTGAACCCGGTGGGGGTTGTCCGCGAGTTTGCGAGGACCCTGATGCAGGAGCTGGATTTCAGCCACGAGGCCCAGAACATGGATCGGTTCGCAAAGCAATTTCACGGCAACCGCGGCATCCACGTGCCTCACCTCTATCACGAGATCACCACGCAACGCGTGCTGGCCATGGAATTCATGTCCGGTTACCAGGTGGACAACCCCGAGGAGTTGCGGGCCCATCGCATTGACCCCGTCAAGTATTCCGAAAAAATGTCCAAGCTGGTTTTCCAGCAAATCTTCCAGTTCGGATTTTTTCACGGGGACCCGCATCCTGGAAATGTCACCGTCCTCCCGGGCGGCGTGATGGGCTTGTACGACTACGGCATGATGGGAAGCCTGACTGCGGATTTCCGCGAGGACATCGCCGGCATGATCATGGGGCTGGTTGACAAGGATGAGCGGCAGGTGACCCGGTCCGTCCTTGGGATGTCGGAACAGGGTTTTGTGGAAGACCAGCGAAAACTGGGCGCGGATGTCGAGGCGTTTGCGCAGCAGCACCTCGACAAGCCCTTGAAGGATTTGAAGCTCGGTTTTGTGCTCAACCGGCTTCTCGACCTGCTGATGACCCACAAGTTGCGGATGAAGGCGGAGTTTTACCTGGGCATCAAGGCGCTTACGCAGGTGGAAGCCATCGGCCAGGCATTGAACCCGGACTTGAATTTCGCCCATTTCGGCGAACCTTACGCCACCGAGGTCATCAAGGGGAAATACGATCCCATGCGGATGCTGAAAGGTTTGTACAAGGCGATGGCGGATGGCTTCGATTTCCTGAAGGATTTTCCGGAGGATTTTCGGGACGTGTACAACCGCGTGAAAAGCGGAAATTACACGATTCCTGTTGAGCACCGGATCAATCCCGATGGGTTCGAGCCGCTGCGAAAAACAATGAACCACATCGCAAACCGCCTTGTGGATGCCATCCTTGCTGCATCCGTGCTGATTTGTTCGGGACTGCTGGTGCTTTCCAAGGTGCCTCCTGTCTGGAACGGCATACCGGTGCTGGGGATTTTGGGACTGGTCCTCGGCCTCATGATGGGATTGCGTCTTTTTATTTCCATCTGGAAGCATGGTGGGCTCTGATCAAGATTCCATTGAAATCCTTTTCTTCATCCGGGGCGTTTCGAAAACGGGCGTGCTTCACGCTCGTGGAGCTGCTCGTGGTCATCTGCATCATCGGAATTCTTGCCGGGCTGATTCTTTCCGCGATGAAAACGGCCAGGGAGCGGGCGAAGGTCGCCAAGTGCGTGAGCAATGTTCATCAGATTTTTGCCGCATTGACCCTTTACTTGCAGGACTCGGATGAAATTGTATTCTGGAAGGGCACGAATATTGATACGCAGGGCATGGATTGGTATGTGTACGGAGGAAGGGAAACGAACAACCTGGACACCGCCCAGGGCGGCCTGTTTAACAACATCGTGCCGCGGCCCCTCAACAAATACGTGGGAAAAAAGACCGAGGTTTTTCATTGTCCCTCCGACACGCTGGGCGGGCCCTGGGGCAACAACTCCCTTTTTGACTGGGTGGGAAACAGCTACAACTTCAACGCGACGGGCGATCCCTTCAGCGGATTGGGAAAAGGGCTCGATGCCATTCGATTTTCATCCGTGCGCGACACGGCGCGGACGGTGGTTTTTCTCGACGGCAACCTGGTGCAGGGAGGGACGCCGTGGCACCAGGGAGGAAAGGTCAATGTATGCTTTGCCGACGGCCACATTTCGTTCATGCAGGGCCCCTTTGGAACGAACGCCGTGGATTGGACCTGGGATCCCTGAGCGCGTGAGGACAGCCTGAATTTCAAAGCTCGGCATGAGAGCCGCCTTCTCCTCTCCCCTTGTCTTTCCGCCACAACGTGTTAGGTTGTCCCAAGACGATGGTGACGATCATCCAACCGAACTGCCGGGCCCAGTTCACATCGGAGGACATGGATTTCGTGGTGTCCGTGCTCACCCCCGCGTCCGATCGCGTCCAGTCGCTCGTCAGGCTTTTTACCGACCCGGACTCACTGGATGTGATACTCGATGACGACATGATTTTCCGTGCGCTGCTGGAGAATGCGGTCTGCCTTCGTGTGTCGAAGCAGTTTTATTTTTACATCCTCGTGCGCCACGTGCTGCGGCGGTCGGGGATTGATGACCGGGCCGTGGCCGATTACGTGGCTGAGCTTCTGGCGGAATTTTCTCTTGCCGAGCGCGCCCGCAATCCATTGCCCGAGGGGAGCCAGCCGATGGATTATCTCGTGGACATGCTGGCGGCGATCGAAAAATCAGATGAGCGCACACGTTTCCTGATTCGCGCGCATGTGGGCAACCATTCGCTATTTTTGTCTGGCGTATTTCCTGAGCGGGTCCATTTCCGCGCCCAGTTTCGGGGCGCGCCCGAAATGGAATACTACGAAAGCCTCGGCAGCGCCAACTTCCGCGTGGCGGGGGACCATCGCCTCGCACAACAATTGGAACTGACGCCGATCTTCTCACGCCTCGCCGAGCAATTCCACGCCATCCGATTGGCCCTGAACGATATGACTGACCGCATCATCTCCCTCGGCGACGGGAGCACCATTCTTCCGCAAACATCTTCATCGCAGGCCGATTGAAGGTAGGGCGTGCTCGCCGAGTGCGCATCGTTCTCTTTCGAAGTCACACGCGCACTTTCCATGAGCACTGTTTCGGCGCGCTCGGCGAGCACGCCCTACCTCGGAATTTGGATTTTTGTCACATATGCCGTAATGTCTCTTGCTTTATTGAGATGAGCCGTTCCGTCGCATTTTCGACTTAGAATGCAAAACCAATTTTTATTCATAAATACCTTGGAACAAGCAGTTTATGTAAAATTTCAAGACTTGGCACGGTCTTTGCTGGTTGGATGGTAGTTAAACCACAAAAACCTTATGGCTAAAGTCCTTGGAATTGATTTAGGAACGACCAACTCTTGCATGGCAATCATGGAAGGCGGGGAGCCGGTTGTTTTGGAAAATGCGGAAGGTGAACGCACGACGCCCTCGGTGGTCGCGTTCACAAAAACCGGCGATCGTCTCGTCGGCAAGCTCGCAAAAAACCAGGCCATCACCAATCCGCGAAACACGGTTTATTCGATCAAGCGTTTCATGGGACGCAAATTTGAGGAAATCAGCGAGGAAGCAAAGCGCGTGCCTTACAAGGTGGTGAAGGCTGACAATGGTGACGCCCATGTGGATGTGGAGGATGGCGGCAAGACGAAGCGTTATTCGCCCCAGGAAGTCTCCGCGATGATCCTTTCCAAGCTCAAGGCCGATGCGGAAGCCAAGCTCGGTGAAAAAATCACGCAGGCCGTCATCACGGTTCCCGCTTATTTCAATGACAGCCAGCGCCAGGCAACCAAGGACGCCGGCAAGATCGCGGGACTTGAAGTACTCCGCATCATCAACGAACCCACGGCGGCTTCGCTTGCCTATGGGCTCGACAAGAAGAAGGACGAGAAGATCGCAGTGTACGACCTGGGCGGCGGCACGTTCGACATCTCGGTGCTGGAAATCGGCGACGGCGTGTTCGAGGTGAAGGCGACCAACGGCGACACGCACCTCGGCGGCGACGACTGGGACAACCGCGTGGTGGACTGGCTTGTGGGCGAATTCAAGAAGGACACTGCGATTGATCTTTCGAAGCAACCGGATGCGCTCCAACGCCTCAAGGAGGAATCCGAGAAGGCCAAGAAGGCGCTCTCCTCGTCGCAGCAATACGACATCAATCTCCCGTTCATCACTGCCGACGCGAGCGGACCCAAGCACATCACCAAGACGCTCACGCGCGCGAAGCTGGAGCAATTGTGCGACGATCTTTTCGAGCGCACGATCCGCCCCGTGAAATCGTGCCTTGATGACGCCAAGATCAGCGCGTCGCAGATTGACGAGCTGGTGCTGGTTGGCGGCATGACGCGCATGCCCAAGGTGATCGAGACCGCGCATGGCCTCGTGAAGAAGGAGCCGCACAAGGGCGTGAACCCCGACGAGGTTGTGGCCGTGGGCGCGGCGATCCAGGGCGGCGTGCTCAAGGGCGAAGTGAAGGACGTGCTCCTGCTCGACGTAACCCCTCTTTCTCTTTCAATCGAGACGATGGGCGGTATTGCCACCCCGATGATTCCCCGCAACACGACGATCCCGACGAAGAAGAGTGAAATCTTCAGCACGGCATCCGACAGCCAACCGGCGGTGGACATCGTGATCCTGCAAGGTGAGCGCAAGATGAGCCGCGACAACAAGCGCATCGGTATTTTTAAGCTCGACGGCATCCCGCCCGCCGCGCGCGGCACGCCCCAGATCGAGGTGACGTTTGACATTGACGCCAACGGCATCCTGCACGTGACGGCAAAGGACCTTGGCACCAACAAGGAGCAGAAGATCACCATCACCGCATCGAGCGGCCTCTCGAAGGACGAGGTGGAAAAGATGGCGAAGGACGCCGAGCTGCACGCCGAGGACGACAAGAAGGCGGCGGAAAAAATCGAGCTGCGCAACCACAGCGACAACGCCGTGTACCAGGCGAAAAAGACACTCAAGGACGCGGGCGACAAGATTTCGGACGACGACAAGAAGAAGGCCGAAACGGCCATCGCCGATCTCGAAAAAGCCCTCAAGGACGACAACGACGATGCCATGCGCAAGGGACAGGAGTCTCTCACCGAGGCGCTTCACGCCATCGCCGCCAAGATGTACGAACATGCCAAGGCCCAGAAAGGCGCGGGACCTGCGCCAGATGGAGCGGGTGGACCCCAGCCTGACGGCAAGGCGGAGCACAACGGCGACTCGAAGGACAAGGTGGTGGACGCCGACTTCGAGGTGGTGGACGAAAAGAAAAAATAATCGCCGGACATTTTCGCAGAAACCCACCCTGACCTTGTCGGGGTGAGGCGAACGCTAAAAAAAAGAGGACACAGAAAAAGAACCACAGCAAACACAAGTCGTTGGCCCGGGCGCGAGGATGCACTCTGTGTCCTCATATTTTTTCTCGCAATCGGGACCACGGCACAAACCCAACATATACAACGCATGAAAGTTAAACCCATCGGCGACCGGGTGCTGGTGAAGCCCGCCAAGGAAGAGGAAGTCAAAAAGGGCGGCATCATCATCCCCGACTCAGCCAAAGAAAAGCCCCAGGAGGGCAAGGTGATCGCGGTCGGCACCGGCAAAACCGACGACAAAGGCAAGAAGGTCCCCTTCGAAGTAAAGGTCGGAGACCGTGTGCTCGTCAGCAAATACGGTGGCACCGAAATCAAAATCGACGGCGAGGAACATCAGATCCTTCGGGAAGACGACATCCTCGGCATCATTGACTAACCCACAAGGAATCCAAATATTATGGCAGCAAAACAACTCATATTCAGCGAAGATGCGCGTCAGCGCCTCCTCCGCGGCGTGCAGAAACTCGCGCACGCGGTCGTCGTCACCCTCGGCCCCAGGGGCCGTAACGTGGTCCTCGACAAAAAGTTCGGTTCACCCACGATCACCAAGGACGGCGTCACCGTCGCCAAGGAGATCGAGCTTGAATGTCCGTTCGAAAACATGGGCGCACAGATGGTGCGCGAAGTCGCCTCCAAGACCAGCGATACCGCCGGCGATGGAACCACCACCGCCACCGCCCTCGCCGAAGCGATTTATCGCGAAGGCCTCAAGAACGTGACGGCCGGCGCCAACCCCATGGGCCTCAAGCGCGGCATTGACCGTGCCGTGGAGCGCGTCGTCGAAGACCTCGAGAAGCAGTCCAAGAAGGTGAAGGACAAGGCCGAGATCATGCAGGTGGCCACCATCTCCGCCAATGGAGACAAGACCATCGGCGAGATCATCTCGGACGCGATGGACAAGGTCGGCAAGGACGGCACCATCACGGTCGAGGAAGCCAAATCCATCGAAACCACGCTCGACGTGGTCGAGGGAATGCAATTCGACAAGGGCTATCTCTCGCCCTATTTCGTGACCAACGCGGAATCCATGGAGTGTAACCTCGAAAACGCCTATCTTCTCATCCACGAGAAGAAAATCTCGGCGCTCAAGGAAATGCTCCCGTTGCTCGAGAAAATCGCGAAGACCGGCCGCCCGCTGCTCGTGATCGCCGAGGAAGTCGAAGGGGAAGCCCTCGCCACCCTCGTGGTCAACAAGCTCCGCGGAACGCTGCACGTCTGCGCTGTCAAGGCCCCGGGCTTTGGCGATCGTCGCAAGTCCATGATGGAAGACATTGCCATCCTCACAGGCGGCAAATGCCTCACCGAAGACCTCGGCACCAAGCTCGAGAACGTCTCCATTGACGACCTCGGCCGTGCCAAGCGCATCATGATCGACAAGGAAAACACGACGATCGTGGAAGGCGAAGGCAAGAACAGCGACATCCAGGGCCGCGTCAACCAGATCCGCAAGCAGATCGACGAGACCACCTCGGACTACGACAAGGAGAAACTGCAGGAACGCCTCGCGAAACTCGCGGGCGGTGTTGCCGTCATCAATGTCGGAGCAGCCACCGAGACGGAAATGAAGGAAAAGAAGGCACGCGTGGAAGATGCATTGCATGCGACACGCGCAGCCGTGGAAGAGGGAATCGTCGCCGGCGGCGGCGTGGCCCTCATCCGCGCCATCAAGACGCTCGAAAGCCTCAAGCTGGAAGGCGATGAAGCAATCGGCGTCGGAATCGTCCGTCGTGCGCTGGAGTTCCCGCTCCGTCGCCTGGCAGAGAACGCCGGCCTCGAAGGCTCGGTGATCCTCAATGATGTGGCCGGCCGCAAAGGCTCGGAAGGCTACAACTTCGCCACCGACAAGTACGAAGACCTCATCAAAGCCGGCGTGGTCGATCCCAAGAAAGTGACGCGTTCCGCACTGCAGAACGCGGCCTCGATCGCCAGCCTGCTCCTCACCACCGAGGTGCTCGTCACCGAGCTCCCGGAGAAGGAGAAACCCGCGGCCGGAGGCCCTCCGGGCGGCGGCATGGGTGGCATGGGCGGCATGGGCGGCATGGGAGACTACTGATCCCGTAACCACTCAACCAAAACAATCAACCCCAAGGGCGTCCCGGTCGCAAGGCCGGGGCGCCCTTGTTTTTTGGGGTCTCAGGCCAACGGAGGGACACGCTGCCTCCTACGCCAAAGCAGCATTGGCTGCGAAGGCCGAGCCGTCGTGTCCGTTGGTGCACGCATGATTAAAAAATACCATGGCGAAACACCCTGGATTGCGCTTCACTCTCGCTTCATGAAACTTTCACGCATCGCCTTCTTTTTTTGCACCTCACTTTTCCTCCTTTCTCTTTCGTGGTTTGTTGGTTGCGCGGAAACGCCGACAAAATTTAATGATCCTTCGATGACCATTGACGCGCTGGTCGGGCAGGAATTCAAAATCGTGATGCAGGCCAATCCCACGACGGGGTATCAGTGGCAGATCGCGCAGCCGCTTGACGATACCAGGGTGAAGCTCCTGGGTTCTGCGTACCGGTACGACGAACCGACGCTGGCCGGCTCCGGAGGCGCTGAGGTCTGGACGTTTCGCGGGGTGGGCGAAGGGAGAACCAGCATTTCATTCAAGTACGTGCGCCCGTGGGAAACCAACGCCGCGCCGGCGCGCAGCGAGACGTACTCCGTGAATGTTCACCCGTAACTCCGAACTCTGTGTCCTCCGTGCCTCCGTGGTTATAATCCGCTTCTTTTTTCGAACCGGGGGCAAGGACAAAACCACGGAGGCACGGAGAACACGGAGGACGGACCGGGAACAGGACCCGATCAACTACTCACAGTTTCTTCAGCGCGAAACTGGAGGCGACACGGTTCATGACAAAATTGCGGAGGCGGGGGAGGATGAAGGGGACCAGCCAGCCAGCGGCTTTTCGGAGAAAAGTAAAGCGTTTGGAAACAATCAGGAAACCCACGCTCCCGACGAGGCCGATTTGCAGGAAAGGGTTGGTGGCCACCGCGTGAACGCTTTTGCCGATGCGGCGGAAGGGCGCCGCGACCTGGTCGCCATAAACCAGCATCTCCGTGCGATGGATGTCCATCCGCGCCTGGACCAGCCGTTTGCACAGGGCAAGTTCTTCTAGAGATTGCGACGAACCCATTCGGTGTCCTTTTTCAATTCAGTGATGGTGGCCTCGAATGACTGCGTGGCCGTGTTGAGTTTTCGCCGCAGCTTGACCAGGGAAACCAGGGTGAGTGCGGTGTAGAGGACAAACAAGACAAGCAGGCACCAGGGACTGGGAAAGGCCAGGATCAGGATGAAAGTCAGCAAGGTCAGCGTGGCAAATCCGAAAAAGAGCGTGGTCGTGACGAGGATCAGGATCTCGACAACATTTCGCTTTTCCTCCTGCAACTCAATGCCCACCAATTCAACTTTCGTGGCGGCAAATGAACTGGCGGATTCCAGCAGTCGCTTGACCGAGGCCCGAAGTCCCCCCTCGGGACGGGAGATGGTGGGTTCGCCTTCCATCATGAAAACATGGCGGGGAACTCGACGCTCCACCGCCCGCTCTTTTACCGGCGTCCGATGAGCACGCCAATCAGTGCGCCGAGTGCAAATCCGATGCCGACCGACTGCCACGGATGTTCATGCACAAAATTGTCGGTTGCCTTGGCTGCGGCCTTGGCCTGTTCAACGGACTGGCGCTGGAGATCGCCCAAACGCTCCTTGGCGACCTTCATGCCCTTTTCGAGGCGTTCGCGTGCGTCACGAGCTTTTTCGCCCAGTTGGCCGGCGGTTTCACGCAGCAAAACATCCGCGTCATGCAAAACGACTTTTACATCTTCAACAAGTTTTTCTTTCGTAACGGCTTCGCTCATAACAAGACTCCTTCAAAATAATGGTTGGTGGTGCTCCCTCGGTTTTTGAGCCAACCGGGGATGGAAGGCAAGAGGAATTCGGGTTTATACCCGCACGCGATGGGTGCGGAGGCTTCTCCCAGCTCATCAACGCCTCCTGATACTATCCGAAACCAAAACTCCCTTGAACCCATGGACGCGACGGAGCGTCCCTCCGTTGCGGAAAATTTCTTGGCCGCAAAAGATCGCAAGGAGCACAAAGAGGGGCGGCAAACCTGTTTTTCTTTTGCGTTACTTTCATCTTTATTCGTCTTAAAAGGTTATTTAATTGACAATATTACAGTTATTCGTCATATTAGGCGTATTATGAACATATCAAATGCTATGACGGACGAAGTCATTCTGCATGAGGTGGGCGAACGGCTGGCGAGGATCCGCCTCGATCGAAACCTGACACAGGCGGAATTGGCCGATCAAGCCGGCGTTTCAAAACGAACCGTCGAGCGGATGGAATCAGGAGAGGTTGCGACGCAGTTGTCAGGCCTGGTGCGTGTGTGCCGCGCACTCCAATTGATCGAGGGCTTCAACGCTCTCATTCCGGAACCCGTCCCCAGCCCCATGTCCCGCCTGAAGATGCGCGGAAAGTTGCGGCTGCGCGCCACCGGGACGAGGGCGTCTACCAAGACATCGAAGAAGTGGACATGGAAGGACAAGTGATGTTTGGAAGTCGATGGTGTTCAGAGGAACACCATTGAAACCAACAAAAAAAGCAAAACATCATATGAAAAAAATTAAGAAAAATGGCGCCAAGACGCCGTTTGGAATCAACAACATCATCAGATTGCTCATCGCGCTGGCAGGACTCGCGGGTTGCCTGACCAAGCTGCATGACTCCATCCCGAAGGAGGAGCATGGCGCAGGAATGGCAATTCCCGTCTCACGGATAGATCAGCGCGTAGTAGTCAACATCCCGGCGGATGTTCAACCGGTGACGCCGAACTTGGAACACAACCGTATGGTTCGAGCTCATGGTCGCATGCAGGAGCAGGAAGACACGATACAGGCTCTGCAGACGTTGGGGCGCGACGTGCTCCCCGAGGCATCCTGTTCTTGGTGGAACCTTCCCGTCTTCCTGAAATCATCAGAGCCTTGGAATGAGAATGAGTTTGAAAACGCTCGTGAAACCCTACGGAGACAGGTTGAACGGATCAATCAGCAGAATAAGGCGCCCGGCGGAAAACCAAAAGACGTCATATTGCGTCATGCGCCGGAAGGCTTCAAGATCGAGATCAAGTACTCTTGAAGAAGAGATGAAGCCAGGGTGTGGGTTCCGCCTGCATCGAGCGGGCGGGACCCACATCATTTTCAAATTCCATCCGAGCCGTCGATGATGTGCTCGGCTCGCTTGGGTTCTGGAAAAATCGTGACAACGGGAACCGGTTGATGAACGTTCGATGTGTACCAATCAGCATGCTTACCCTGATGACATGGCCACGCATCGAATTGAAATGAACCTCAGGAAAACTGTTGCGATTGTGCTTTGCCTCGCTCCACTCGCCGCGTGGTGTGCTGATGCCATCACGCTTTCGGGGCAGGTGGTTACGGCATCTGGAAAGCCAGTCAAGGATGCCAGAGTGGTTGCCTATTATTGGCGATCTTGCGTCGCCAATGAAATCGCCGGACAAACAAACACTGATTCCAAGGGCGCTTTCACCGTTTCATTTACCAATCAAACATCCGGCCTCCTGATCGTTGCGCGCGCGAAGGATGATTTATTTGCGGGCGAGTTTTTCGGTGCAATTGCCTCGAGTCCAGCGTCCACCAACGGTGTTGTCATTACCGTCAAAGGACAACATGACCAAGCGAGCCGCAACAAATTGAAGCCCGGAAAATTGTCAGAGCCAAGCGTCGTACCAGCTCTCAAGGGGATGCACCAGTGAAGGGCGGTGTCGAAGTGGATGCCAGTTATGCGGTCAAAATACCCGTGTTTTGTCTTTGCGCCCTGTTGGATGGATTAATCTATATCGGAAACATCATCGTCCTGCACCATTTCCTCTCCACACCATGGTATTTTCGAATTCAGTTTCTGTTGGCGGTGGCGATTCAGATATTTCTCCTGGTACGAGTGTCGGATTGGAAGCGGTTTATTTTACTGAATGTCCTTCATTTGGGCTTCTGGATTCTTGCGGTTCCGATCCTTATTGGTTTTCTCATGTTTATGAACCTCCACTTTCCCGCCACGTCCGAATGGCTGAGAAGCTGGATTTTGTGACGCCGCTCTCCCGAAACTGTCACATTTTAACATTCCCTTGAACCCGTGGACGCGACGGAGCGCATCCCTCCGTTACGGAAAGCAGTGCCAACTCACGCCCGCACGCGATGATTCCATTCCCGTGTGGAGTACTTGCTCGCGGCCAGCCCGGAAACCACCTCTTCCTCATCCGCCGCAAGGTGCAGGCTCGTGAAGCGTGCGCCGAATGATTCCCACGCGAGTCGCAGCTCGTCGGACGAGACGCGCCAATGGTCTCCTCCCTGGATGCTCCCCTGGTGCAGAAGGCCTTCCCGCGTGACGCGCTGGGCGCCGCCCGCAACCTTCACTCCATGGACGATCACATCGTAACGCGAGTGTTGGGCGAAACAAAGTGACGGATCGCGATGGCGCTTGAGAGTCGTGGTTTCATTGGAACCCTTCATCGCAAGCGAGGAGGAAACGCCTCGACGCTCAAAAACGCGCGCCACGCGTTCATGGATGAGGGCGTAGCGTTCGACCGACCCCAACCTGCGCCATGGGTGGGATGGGGGCAGCGTCACGGTGAATGTGAGGTCCGCGTCGTGCACCACGAGCGCTCCTCCGGTGGGGCGGCGAACCACGTTGGGAAAATTTTCGGGGAACACCTGAAAGTATCCGATGCTCACGGATGGACGGTCCCAAGCGTAGGTCCGCAACACGGGGCGCGCCAGCCATTCTGCGCGTGAGAGCAGCCATTCATCGCACGCCATGTTCCAGGCGGGTGGGCGTCTGTCGTGTTCGAGAAAATACCAGGACTCGTGGCTGGCCATTGGAATGAGGTGGTGGCGCAAGCTATAAGCCGCAACCCCGTGGAAAGTCGAGGAACTCCCGTCACCTGGCGGTGGGAGACTCAACCCCTCGGGTATTTATCTTCAACTTTCCTCGACAAAAAACGGAGGGACACGCTCCGTCGTGTCCACCCACGTCACGAATGAAATTGCGGCAAGAAATCTTTTTCGAGAGCGACGAACCGGGTGTAATCCCGTTTCGCGGTACAATGAACCGCCAGTGACTTCGACACCCATGGACACGACGGAGCGTGTCCCTCCGTTTTCCTGAGAACTGCGATTCATTCAACGCACATGTGCGTTTACGAATGGCACCTGATCTGGTAGACCAAACCTCTCATGAACATTCTGGTCACAGGCGGATGTGGATTCATCGGGAGCCATTTCATCCGGCTGCTGCTTGCACGCCGTCCCTCGGCGCGCGTCCTCAACGTGGACCTTCTCACCTACGCAGGACGCGGGGGAAACCTCGCCGACCTCGCACGCCACAAGCGCCTCCGCTTCGCGCGGGCGGACATCGCCTCAAACGCCATGCGCGCCATCATCAGCCGTTTTCGCCCCGAGGCGATCGTCAACTTCGCCGCCGAGAGCCACGTGGATCGCAGCGTGCTCGAC
This sequence comes from Verrucomicrobiota bacterium, assembly GCA_023269615.1. Lineage (GTDB taxonomy): Bacteria > Verrucomicrobiota > Verrucomicrobiia > JABWAM01 > JABWAM01 > JAHFSY01. The sequence continues at coordinate 3,814 of JAHFSY010000019.1, read as the reverse complement.
GCCTCCCCGTTCCTCCGCACCAACACGCTTGGCACGCAGAACCTGCTCGATGCCGCGCGCGCCGGCGGCGTGAAGCGCTTCGTCCAGATTTCCACCGATGAAGTCTACGGCTCGATTCCCGGCAAGGGCCGCGCCCGCGAGGACGGCGCCCTGCTTCCCAGCTCACCCTATTCCGCCAGCAAGGCCGCGGCCGACCTCTGCTGCCTTGCCTTCCATCGCACGCACGGAATGAATGTCGTCATCACGCGTTGCACCAACAATTACGGACCTCATCAATTTCCGGAAAAACTCGTCCCGCTCATGATCACCAACGCGATGCATGACATCCCGCTGCCCGTGTACGGCGATGGGCAGCAGAAGCGCGACTGGATTCATGTGGAGGATCATTGCCGTGGAATTCTCCTCGCCCTGGAGCGCGGGCGCGCCGGGGAAATCTACAACTTCGGCATCGGCTCCGAGCCACCCAACCTTCTCATCATCCGTGAGATTCTCCGCCTCCTCGGCAAGCCCGCCACGCTGATCCGCCATGTGAAAGACCGCCCGGGGCACGACCGGCGTTACGCCGTGGATTGTTCCAAGTCGCAGCGCGAGCTTGGCTGGAAACCTCAGATGAGTTTCAAGGCAGGCCTCGCCGACACCGTAAGCTGGTACCGTAAAAATATCGCATGGTGGCTTCGCCTCAAGGACTCCTCCTTCCGTGCTTATTACAAAAAAAATTATGCCTGAAGGCTCGGAAGCCTTCAGCGATCAGCATTCAGTTTTTGTTCCTAGATCACTCCCAAACAAACCAGCAACTTTCTCCGCATGAACTCAAAACCCATCAAAGGCATCGTCCTCGCCGGCGGCCTCGGCACGCGTCTCCGCCCGCTCACGCGCATCACCAACAAGCATCTGCTGCACGTTTATGACAAGCCGATGATCTTTTATCCGATCCAGACGCTCGTGGACGCCGGCATTCGCGATGTGCTGGTCGTGACGGGCGGCACCAATGCGGGTGATTTCCTGCGCCTTCTCGGAAATGGAAAAGATTTCGGTCTCGACCACATGAACTACGCCTATCAAGAGGGCGAGGGCGGGATTGCCCAGGCGCTGGGACTCGCCGAGCCGTTTGCCAAGGGCCATCGCGTGGTCGTGATCCTTGGTGACAACCTGGTCGAAAAAGGGATCGCCGACGGCGTCCGAAAGTTTGAAAAAATGGAGGATGGCGCGCTCGTCTATCTCAAGCAGATGAAGGACGCCCGCCCGTACGGCGTCCCCGTGTTCAAGAACGGACAAATCATCGGCATCGAGGAAAAGCCGAAGAAGCCGAAGTCGAATTTCGCGGTGATCGGAATTTACATGTACGACGCCCACGTCTTCGACCTCATCCGGACGCTGAAGCCCTCCGGCCGCGGCGAGCTGGAAGTCACCGACCTCAACAACGCTTATTTGAAGAGAGGCAAACTCCGCCATGAAATCCTGAAAGGCTGGTGGGCCGACGCCGGCGAATCGCACGAAGGCTTGCTCGAGGCCAACCAGATGGTGGCCGGGAGTCTCAAGAGGAAGTGAACCTGGGATCAAGGCTTACGCATTTGGACTCCGAGGTTCTTCCAAATCTGGATGGATAGGTCTTGATCACAATCCACCGATGAAAAAAATCGGGATGCTGGGTGATTACCTTGTGCTTTTTGTGCCTCTTTGCGGCCAATCCGTCTGTTCGGAACGCGGAAAATGGCCACAAGGAGGCGCAAGAGGCACAGGAATGACGAACCGATTCCAAATGCGTAAGCCCTGAACCTGGGATGATTTTTCTTGCACCGCGCGCTGTTTCTATGCACAGTGCGCGGCTCTCTTTCGAGAGGACTATTTTATGAGGCTTTGCGCAATCACTGGAAAACGACCGATGACGGGACGCGTCATCCGCCGCCGCGGCTTGTCGAAAAAGAGCGGCGGTATCGGCATCAAGACCACGGCCATCAATCCGCGCAAGTTTTTCCCCAATCTCCAGAACCGGAGACTCTACGTGCCTGAGTTGAAACGCTTCGTCAGCATCAAGGTCTCCGCCAACGGATTGCGCACCATGAAGAAGCGCGGCATTTACCGCAGCCTCCTGGATGCCGGAGTCCTCAAGACATCATGAGCAAGAAAATGAAATTCTCCAAGCGGAAGAAGACGCTGTCTGCTTCCGCCCGCCGTCGTCCGAACATCGGTTTTGAGGACCTCGATTTTCGCAATGTGGAAGTCCTCAAGAAATTCGTCACCGAGCAGGGCCGCATTCTCAGCCGTTATTACACAGGCCTCCCCGCGCATTTCCAGCGCCGCATGGCCACGGCCGTAAAACGCTCCCGCAACGTCCTGCTGATCAAGTAGCATTCCCGCAGGGGGATGCTTGCGCCTTGCAATTTCTGTTTGGGCGTGTTGGATGGAGGGCATGTATCCGTACACGACGCTTGCAAAGGACAAGAAGTGGCAGGCTGGGCCCTATGACGGCGTGGAGCTTTTGATTCTCCGCAAGGATGAGGTGACGGGTGGGGTCACCATCCTGCGCAAATTCACGAAGGGATCCGTCATTCCCGCCCACACGCATCCCGAGGCCAACGAATCCGTTTACATCCTCTCGGGTGAATGGGAGGAGTCGGGCGTCACTTACACTACGGGAACCTTTTTCTACGTGCCCAAGGGCGTGAAGCACGGCCCGCATGTCGCAAAGACGGAGGTTCTGAGCCTCACCAGTTTTGATGGACCGTTGACGTTTGTGTGAGGGTGGATGGTGTCTTGCGGGAATGTAGCCGAACACGCCAGTGTTTGGACGGCGGGCCGCCTTCTTGCGAACGCAGCTACAGTCGGAAGAGCAGACCGGCGGTTGAGCTTGAACCCGTGCCGTGTTTCCCTCTCTGTAGCCGAATCCGCAAGGATTTGGCCGCGAGGGCCGCGTTCTTGCGAACGCAGCTACATTTCCCATCATGCCTGAAAAATCCAAACGCGCCGCTTCAATCGAGCCGCTTTATCTCGGCATGGACGTCGGCACGCAGGGCGCGCGGGTCGTGGTGTGCGATCGAAAAGGCTCGATTGTCACCAGCGCGGAAACACCGTTCCCGCTGGAAACATCCACAAAATTACCGTCGGGATGGTTCGAGCAAGATCCAACGGACTGGTGGAACGCTGTCGTGCATGCGTTGCGCCAGGCTCTTGAGAAATCATCCGGTGCCATCCAGGGCATTTCCGTCACGTCCACTTCCGGCACGGTGTGCATGGTGGATTCCAAGGGTGAGTCGCTCGGCATGGCGATCATGTACAACGACGGACGTGCCGCCACCGAGGCGCGCGAGGTGCAGGAAGCAGGCTCCGCGCTCTCGGAAAAACTCGGCTACCGCTTCAACGCGTCATTCGCCTTGCCCCGTATTCTCTGGCTTCAACGCCATGACGCCGCACGTTATGCGCGGGCGGCGCGATTTCTGAGTCCCACGGACTTCATCCTGGGAAAACTTACTGGAAATTTTCAAATGAGCGACTACACGAATGCGCTCAAGACCGGTTACGATCTCATCGAACAACGCTGGCCGGATTTCATTGAAACGAAGCTGGGCATTCCGCGCGACCGTCTTCCGAAAGTGGTGGCCCCCGGAACCGTGATTGGAAAGGTCACGGGGAAAATCGCGAAGGAAACCGGCCTTGCCGAGGGAACGCGCGTGATGGCGGGCATGACGGATGGTTGCGCGTCGCAGGTTGCGAGTGGTGCTGTCGAGCCGGGGCAGTGGAACAGCACAATCGGGACCACGCTCGTCATCAAGGGCGTGACGCGCGAAATCCTGCGCGATCCGCAAGGGTGCGTGTA
>JAHFSY010000077.1 GCA_023269615.1 Verrucomicrobiota bacterium | reverse complement strand
ATTTGGGATCAGATCCACTCAAGCGCTGGCAGATGGAGCCGCGGCTGCGGCGGGCGAGCCCGATTGCGCTCTACATGGCGGAAGCGGCTGCGCAGGCGATGGCCGGCCTGGGCGATGCGCCGCGCGATCGGGTTGGAATCGTGGCCGCGTTGTTTACCGGCAGCCTTGCGTTCAGCCAGCGTTTTTTTCAGGACGTGATCACCGACGGACAGAAATTCGCCAGCCCTGCGATTTTTCCGGAAACGGTTTTCAATTCTCCGCTAAGCCATCTCGCTTCCATCCTCAACATCCCGGGTGCCTGCTACGCGATTGTCGGCGACGAATCGGCATGGGTCACCGCCATCCTCGCGGCGGCCGCATGGTTGCGCTCGGGCTCCATGGATCATGTGCTCGTCGTGGGCGCGGAGGAAATGGCGCCGATCGCGCTCAACGCCTACGCTGCGTCGGGATGGTTCCATCCTGGCCGATCCTTCATCCCATCGGAAGGCGCCGGTGCACTCCTGTTGCGAAGCGCGAAAAATGGGGACCGCCTCATCATACGGACCGCTGCGGATGGTTTCACGTATCGAAGCCGTCGCGAAGCCGCCTCCGCCGCAACGGCGTGCATGGAGATGTCGCCTGTGAAATTGCCGGTGTTTCACAGCGCGCAGCACAACTGGATGGCATCGCTGGAAACGAAGGCGACGGCGTCCCGCAAGTCGCTGCCGGATGAGCAGCTTCCGTATTGCGGAGAAGCGTTCACGGCCTCGGCTGCATGGCACACGTTGCGCGCGATCTCGCTCCTCGGCGACGCGCATCCTGGAATCCTTCAGCCGGTATGGGGCCAGACCCAGCAGATTTCCTCCTTGGAATTGTCCATTCGTCGGGACTAGCATGCGCCCATGCGCCAGATCGACATCAACGACTTGAAGCAGCTTCTTGTGGAGAACTGCATGCTGAAAATCAAAGCGGACGAAATCGGAGACGAGATGCCCCTGTTCGGGCCCGAGGGCGTGGGGCTGGACTCGATTGACGCCCTGCAGATCACGCTTGCGGTCGAGAAAAAGTTTGGAATTCCGATCAAGGACCCGGCCACCGCGCGCCAGGTCTTGCAGAGCCTCGGCACATTGCGCGACTGGCTGCGTCGGCAGCCGGATGCCCCGACCGCAAAATCCTGATCCGTCATGGTCGCGCCCGCAGTTGAATGCTTTGACGTCGTGGTGATCGGCGGTGGTCCCGGCGGAAGCACGGCCGGCACTTATCTTGCGCTTGACGGAAAGAAAGCACTGATTCTTGAGCGCGAACATTTCCCACGGTTTCACATCGGCGAATCGCTTCTGCCTTACGGCAACGACATACTCCAGGAGACCGGCGCGTGGGAGAAGGTGGAGAAGTCGGGATTCATGCCCAAGTTTGGCGCGGAATTCTGCACCGGCAACAACACCCGCTTCCACCGCTTCTGGTTCGAGCGCGGCCTTGGCGAACATTACGCGCAAACCTTCCAGGTCGAGCGTTCCCGCTTCGACCACGTCCTGCTCAAACACGCCGCCGAAACAGGATGCGAGGTCCGCGAGGGCTGCATTGTGACGGAAGCGCAGATGGATGACGAGGGGGTGACGATCTTTTATCAGGACGGCATCACGCGGCACGAAGTGCGGGCGCGCTGGCTGGTTGATGCAACGGGGCGCGACACATTCATCGGCAGGCAGATGAACCTGCCGCGGAAACCCACGCTACTCGCCAAGCGGATCGCCACGTACGCGCATTTCAAGAATGTGTTCAGAAACGAAGGGCGTGCCGGCGGTCACATCACGGTGGCGCGTGTGCCCGACGGCTGGTTCTGGTTCATCCCGCTCGATGAGGAAAGGACATCCGTCGGTTACGTGCAAAGCCTCAACGCGTTGAAGCGCACGGGGCTGAAGCCCGAGGAAAGTTTTGAAAAGATCATCCGCGAATATTCCGACCTGAAGTCGCGTCTCGCCGGCTCCACGCGGGTCGGCGACTTTCATGTCACGAGTGATTACAGCTATCGCTTCGAGGGCTTTGCTATGCCGCGATGCCTGATGGTGGGAGACGCGGCGGGCTTTGTGGACCCGATCTTTTCCTCGGGAGTTCTCATGGCGCTGAAGTCCGCGCGTCAGGCTGCGCAGTTGATTTCAAAGGCCGACATGGCGAACCGCCCGCTGACGAACCGCGAGCAAAGCCGTTACACGCGGGAAGTGTGCCGGATGATGGACATCTACATCAACATGATCACCGCGTTTTACGATGACACGTCGTTTGAGGTATTTATGAGTCCCGCGTCCATGCTCCGGATTCATCACGCCGTGCTGGCCATCATCGGCGGCAACACGGACCTGCCCTTTCATTTGTGGTGGCGCATGCAGGCGTTTTACGCGTTCTGCATCCTGCAGAAGTGGGTCAAATTTTCCCCGATCGTGGAGTACGCCGAACCTCCTGCCGGGCCGCTGGCCGGGAAATAACCTTGTCCTCACCCGCCCCCAAACGCTGGTTCTGGCCCGTGCTCGTGGGAGCCATCCTCGCTGCCGGCACCTGGGCCGCGCGAACCATCCATTTCCAAAGCGAGCTGCTCCCGATCTTCCCGCAGAATCTCCCAAGCGTCCAGGGACTGCAGTTGTTCCAGGAAAAATTCGGCTCGGCGCAGGAGGTGATTGTTGTGATGGAATCGCAAACAATCATGAACGCCAATGGAGCCGCTGTTTCAACCATTGAAATTCCGGGTTCCGAAAAATTGGAATCGCTGACAACAAAACTGCAAACTCTGCCCGACGTCGAATCCGTCACGATCATGGGCAAGAGCGATCCGCAACGGATGTCGAGAGCCGTTGCGTGGACGATCGCCAATCTTCCGCCCGAACAATTCGCGCAGTTTCAAAATCTATTCACCCCCGGCGAATTGAAATCACGGCTGCAAAAAACCAGAAACCGTCTGTCCGGCGTGATGGATCCCGAGGCCATGGCGCTCATCCGCCTCGATCCGTTTCGACTGACGGAATGGCTGGAGAAACAAGGAGGCATTCATCTGCCTCTCACCAATCCTTCCCCAACACAATCGGAGGGCCCAACCGTCATCGCCATCCAGGTTCGTGCCAGGCAGCCACTTCAAACCTTTGAATCCTGCCAGGCATTCGTGGGCGAAATTCGTGACACTGTCCGCAATGATTACGGCTCGGCAAAGCTGTATCCCCCCGACGCACAGGTGTGGCTTCGGAAATTCTTTCTGACAGGACGGCCTGCGATCGTCGCGGAGACCGCCACCCAGATGAGGCATGACATGCTTCTCATGGCCGGCGTGGCCGCAGTCCTGATCTCGCTCGCGTTCTGGCTCTGCTACCGTTCGCTCGTTCCCCTCTTGTTGATTCTGTTCCTGCAAGGGCTCTCCTTTCTGTGCGGGCTCATCGCGGCGCGAATTCTTTTTGGCGGGTTGAATGTCATTGGCATGGGCTTCTCCGCCATCCTGCTCGGCGTAAGCATGGACTATTGCATCCTCGTTTATCATTACTTTGCCACTGCGGAAGGCCCACACGCATGGCCCACCTTGAAACGAGGTATCTGGCTGAGCGCCATCACCACGGCAGGCGCGTTTGGAATTCTCTATTTCTCCAGCTTTCCCGGTTTCAAGCAGCTCGCGGTTTTGATCGGTGTCGGGTTGCTCACTACGGCGTATTTTGCGACCACCCTGCTTCCCCTGCTGCTCGATCGCTTCAAGCCCGTCGCACCCCCGTGGCTCAACAAGGTGAGCGACGCTTTCGCCGCGGCGCTCGAACAACGGCGCAAGCTGGTCCGCTGGAGCGTGGCGATCGGGATTGCGATATTCGTGATCGCGGTTCCATTCATCTGGAATTATCCATTTTACAATTCCGACCTGAAGAGCCTGCGACATTCCAACAGCGAGGCGTATCGCGGCATGGAATTGCTGGGCAACCTCGGCGGCATGACGCGGACCTTCCCCGTCATCGTCCACGGGAAAACCCTGGCGGACCTGCACGAGCAAACCGCGCATCTGGGAAAAGCCCTGTCGCTGGATCTTTCATCTTCACTGCTTTGGATTCCACGCGGAAGTTACATGGACGCCAACCGCACAAAATGGAACGACGGCAGAGGCAGGATGGTGAAGGACGTCATCGCGCAGTCGGACTTTGATCCAACCTGGGGCGAATCCACACGGATGCTCCTCGGCGTGCTCGATGGATGGAAAGATGGGAAGGAGAATTTCAAGGAAATCCGCTCCATGACGTCGAATGTGATGAGCTGGTCGGATGGCGAACCCATGGCGCTTGTCCGCGTCCCCCTGCCGTCCCCGGTAAAGCCGGACGAATCCGTGCAACTCTGGCATCGCATCGAGGCAAGCGGCACACGATGCCAGCCGGCGGACTGGGCGTTGCTTGGAAGCGATTTGAACCAGACCGCTCGCGGGGATTTTCAGCGGCTTTCCGTCTGGATGCTGCTCATCGTCTTTTCGCTTTGCTGGGTGGCGCATCGAGCGATGCGGCTGGTGATGCTGAACGCCGTGGCGTTGATCCTTTCGCTTCTCCTTCTGCTGGCGTTGCTGGTGGCCACGGGGACGTCCATGACCATCATGTCCCTCCTTGCCGTGCCGTTGTTGATCGGTCTGGTGATTGATTACAGCCTGCACCTGATCCTGGCGCTGGAGGAAAGCCGCGGTAATCTCAAGGAAACATTCCGACACCTCGCCACGCCGGTCTTCCTCACGGGAATTGCCTCCGTGATCGGCTTCGGATCCCCCCTGGCAAGCCAGCAACCCTCGCTTCAGAATTTTGGATTCGTGATGGACCTTGGGATCATATCCGCCGTGGCAACCGGCTTGATCCTGATCCCCGCGCTCTATTTCCATCCCGCCTCGCGTCCGCATTATTCGCAGACGCTGTATCGCGCAGGATGGTTTGGAATCGCATCGTGGTTCGCATCGTGGGTTCCGCGCCCGTGCTTCCGTGCCTTTGGAAAGAGTTGCGGGTGGCTGTACGCCTGCTCGCATCCGGGATCGGTGCGCATCGTGCAGCGGAACCTCGCGCTGCTACGCAAGGATCCGATTCCGTCCGCCTTGGCGCGGGCTGTATTTGTCAACTTCGGCGCGACGCTCGCGGATTATTTTCGGCTCGGTGTTTGCCCCCACGATGAAGTCATGCGGATGATCGGGGAGAACCACGGTGCCGAGAATTTCAAGAAGGTTTATGAGGAGGGCCGCGGCTGCCTGCTCGTCACGGGACATATGAGTCTTTTTGAGCTGGGCGGATTTTTCATGAAAGACCAGGGCTGTCCGATCACGGTGCTGACGCTTCCCGAGCCCAGCGGCGCACTGACACGCTGGCGCGCGGACTATCGTGCGCGCTGGGGCGTGGACACGCTGGAGGTTGGCACGGACAGTTTTGCGTTGCTCGAAGTTGTGAAGCATCTCCAAAGCGGAAAGTTTGTCGCCGTGCTGGTAGATCGCCCGTACCAAGGGCAACATATCGCCGTGGATTTTCCCGGCGGCAAAGCACCCTTTTCAAGTGGCATTCTCATGCTCGCCCTGCTTGCACAATGCCCCGTGATCCCCGTCACGGTCGTCTGCTCCCATTCAGGCAAATACCATCTTGAGGCGCACCCGCCGATTTATCTGGAAAAAAGAGGATCGCGCGAGGAAACAGTGGAGCACTACATGCGGCAGATCGCGCACACCCTGGAACCCACCCTATGCAAACACCCCGACCAATGGTATCAATTCGTCGCGCTGCCCTGATCCTCGCCTCGATCTTCCTTCCCACGGCCCACGCCGGCCCCGTGGAAGTTGGAGCGGACGGCCAGAAGAAATACGCGGACGCCTTCGAGATGAAACAGTCCGCCACCCACACGTTCGAGTGCACGCTTCGCCAGACGCTGAAACTGCAAGGCATGAAAAAGCCGGTCATCAGCAAGGGCCACATCTACTACGCGGCGCCCGATCACCTGCTCATCCGCTTCGACGAGCCGTCCGATGAGTTTGTCCTGCTCAACGGAAAACATGTCACCATCAAGAAAAGTGGTGAGGACGCGGAGGAACGCGATCTCGACCCGAAGAAAGAGTCCGACTCGACGGGCATCGCAATGCTCCTCGGATTTTTCCAGAACGGTGCGTCCGCGCTGAAAGAGTCTCATCGCATCGCGATGTTTGAGATGGAAAAACTCCTGAACGTCACGCTCACCCCGAAGCAGCCGGACCGCCGCCCCATCATGATCGTGACTCATCTCTCCCTGCCTGATCTCGAACTGCATTCCCAGTTGATTCGTTTCTCAAGGGAGAACGAAATGAGTTACGAGTTCATTCAACCCCAGCGCGACCAGCCGCTCAAGGAGGGGATTTTCGACCAGCCCGTGAAGGGCGCTACGAAATGAAACAACGCCTCACGCCGCACGGCCCGGGATTTTCGTTCATTGATTCCATCGAGATTGTGGAGTCGGGACACCTCTTGCGCGCCTCGAAATGGCTGGACCCGAAAAGCCCGTTTTTTGGGGATCATTTTCCGGGCAACCCCATGATGCCGGGCGTGTTGCTTGTCGAATGCGCTGCGCAGGCTGCCGGCGCACTCTGGGGTTCCATCCAGAAGCAAAGCAAGCCCAAGGCGTTCATGCTGGCAAAGGTCCAGGATTTCCGGTTCAAGCAGCCGGTTCTTCCAGGGCAAACCCTGACGATTGAGGTGACGCTCGAAAAAGATTTCGGAGCACTGGCACAATTCAACATCGAGTTGAGCGTGGCAGGGAAGCCAGTCGCCGGCGGCAGCGTGATCCTTTCCTCAAGCCAGGCCACCTCACCCTGAAATTTAATACACTATGTGGTTTTCCATCGAAACATCTTCGCGGCATGTAAGCCTCGCACTGGGCGAAGGCGATGCCTGTTTGCGCGAAGTCGCGCGTGGTGGAAATGCCTCACTGCTGGTGGAGCCGCTTTTCCGCGAACTGGATGTGGATTTTTCGAAGCTCGACCTCTGCGTCATCGGTCAGGGGCCCGGCTCATACAACGGCATGCGCGTTGGCTACGCATTTCTCAAGGGTATGATTTGTCTGCATCCCCTCCCCGTCGTCCAGATCCCCACGCCGCTCACACTGGCCTTGCAGGCCCAGGCAATCATGAAAAATTCTGGCACCGCGTCTTTTCTCATCCTCAACAACGCGCGGCGCGAGGAAATTTATGCGGCACTTGTGGAGTTGAGCGACGGCAAGCCGTCGCTTCAGTGGGATTTCATTGGCAGCGAAGCCTCTGTGCGCGAGCGCCTGCCCGTGCATCTCGACGCGATCGTCAGCTCCGATTACACCGCGGCGGACCTTCCCACTTTTTCAGCACATCGCTGGCTTTCAATTTTTCCATCCGCAGCAGTCACGGGCCAATTGGCGGGCTTGCTCAACGCACCCGCATCAAGCGACCTGTCCCGTCTGGAGCCACGTTACGTGCGGCCGCCTGTGCCGGAAAAAATCTGAAAGACCATCATCCCGAACTCATGTGGCGTTCCCCAGTTATTCCATGAGTTTGTAATATTCCTCGAGTGATCGAATGGATTCCAGTGTGTACTTCAGCAAAATATAGCTGAGCACGAGGACTCCGATGGTGAGTCCCATCTTCCACCCGCGCGTCAAATCTGGACGGAGCCATATCAGGGGCAAAGCCAGGGGTCCCACACAACAAATCGCAATGACAATAAACGATGTGGACAAATACCATCTGGTCTTGCCCTTCGGAGGACGCGGGAGGTTGGACGGATCAAGAAACTCGCCGCAGTGTTTGCACTTGATCGCCTCGTCCTGAATCTCTTCAGCGCAGTAAGGACACTTTTTCATTCATTGCTTGGAGAAGAGCTTTCTCGCGTTTAGGTTTGGTTCGCGCTTTCACGAGGCAACGCACCGTTCACTCCATCCGTCCCAACCCTACCGCCGCATCGGCACGGGGTCAACCCGCGATCCCTTGAACGCTCTACGCACAGGGCTTACGCATTTGGAGTGGGTATGGAGTTGCTGTTGGCAGCCTCGTGCCTCTTGCGCTTCTTGTGGCCAATCTCTGCGTTTAATGCTTGGGGATATGGCCGCGAGGAGGCACAAGAAGCGCAAGAATGACGAGCCGCTCTGCTTTGCCAACCCCATGCCTCCTTTTACGCTACCGCCTGGCTACACCCGCATCAAGCTGGTGCAAAGTTTTCATGAACTGGCCACGACCCCTTTCGAAGGCGACGTCAACGCGCTCTGCTGGCAACGAACGGTGCCTGGCGATTTCAGCGAAGTCGTGGAACATCTTGTCGTCGGCAAGGGGATCACCACCATCGACGACTCACGACTGCTTGCCCTCCCCGTGAGCGCAGCGGGCAGGGCCGCCATCGACATTCTCCTCGAAGACCAGCGGCTGCTCCGGGCTCTCGACCTTGACCCCGTTCTCGACTGCATCCATGGCTACCTGCGCGACGAGAATCCGGGGCCCGTGATCACCGACGTCCACTCCTTCCACGTCGACAGCGCCACCGCTTCCGCCGATACCTGGCTTTGTACCTACCACGGCCCCGCGAGCGAAGGCCTGCGCAACGACGAGGCGCAACGGCGCGTGGACATCCCCGAAACCCGGGCCGAACTCCTCAAATGTTTCGGCGGCAAAGATGATGACGACTTCCGTAAATACCTGAACGAAAACTGTTACGACCTTCACTACGCACCCATCGCGCAGGCGAGGCCATTTTCCTTCGGACTTGGCAACCTCTGGCGCGTCGCCGTGGACTATCCTGGCAGTCCCGTCCCTCCTTGCATCCATCGCGCTCCCGAAACCCGTCCCGATCAGCCGCCGCGGTTGCTGCTGATCAGTTGAAGCGGTGCCGGTTTCCGACAGGCCCCGCCGCTCCCGGTCGCCGATGGCATCGGCTACAAGGGAGAAAAGAAGGACGCACCTTCACCGTCCCTTCAACAGGGCCAGCGGCGTCTGCATTGAAATGTGCACCTCGTAATCCTTCGGGTTCTCGATCACACGCACCTCGGGACGGCCATCCATAAACTCGTAATGGATTTTCACCACGCCGTGCCGGCCATCCTCCACAAAAACTTGAAAGTGCCGCGTCACCACGTAACCGCAGACATTCATCATGCCCGTGTGCGGCAGCGAGAGATCCGGAGGATCCGAACGGATTTCCGTCGCAAGCATCTCGTCCGCGTGTGACAGCATGGGATGGTCGGTGCGGTAACCATGAAGCCAGCGCACTTTGTCACCGGGACGGCTCACATGCTTCGTCGCGGGCTTGCAGCCAGCCAGGTGCTGGGCTTCGAGAAACTTCTCGTTGAGAATCGGGGGGCAGGCTTTCTCCTCCTCGTCCCAGAACAGATGAAGGTGCGTGGCCTTGTTGTTCCCTGCTGCAAGGCACGCGTTGCGCGCGGCATAGACCTCGGGAAGTTGCGCAGGTGTCCCGCCCAGCGCTTTCTGCATGACCTCGTTGCAGTCCACCCGTCCCTTCGTTTCAAACCAAAGCCCGTAATCGCTGACGCCGAAAAAAGATGCGCCGACATGGAACAGATCGGGAAAGCGCGTGACGGCCGCGAGCACGTTGCCGCCGCCGCCGCTGTAGCCGATGATGTTGATGTTGCCGGTGTTGATCTCGGATGGAAATTCGCGGATCGAATCCAGCACCGCGTCCAGGATGTCATGCACATCGAGCCCCCCGCTGTCCCAGGTCCCCGCCGATTTCCCGCGCCCGCGCATGTCGGGCGCCACGCAAAAGAAACCGAGCTTGGCAAGGTCGCGGATGTCCTGCGCCACCGCCGTGCGATCGCCGTTATATCCGTGCATCACGACGATGAGAGGCTTGGACTTTCCATCTGCGCGAAACGCCACGTCGGCAAAAAGAGGCTGCGTCCCGTCCACCGAGCTTTCGTAATGGAGTTCGTCAACAATCACGCATTCAGGGATAACGGGATGGAAAAGAAAAGTAAAGGATTGACGCCCCGACCGATGCCCACTAATATGCCGGGCTTTTCATGAAAACGACTTTTGCAAACAAGGAAACAGCCCAGCCGCGTTGGTTTCTCATTGATGCGGACAACAAAGCCCTCGGCCGTCTCGCCGCCGCGGTGGCCAACATCATCCGTGGCAAGAACAAGCCCAGCTTCACGCCCCACGCCGACGCGGGCGACTTCGTGGTCGTCATCAACGCGGGCAAGGTTCGTCTCACGGGCAAAAAGGAGCTGCAGAAAACGTACATGACATTTTCCGGCTTCGTGGGCGGTCACAAATCCGAAACCGTGGCGAGCATCCGCGCCCGCCGCCCACAGCTGCTCATTGAGCGCGCGATCAAGGGCATGGTGCCGCACACTCGCCTTGGACGCGCCCAGCTTCGCAAAGTGAAGGTTTATCCCGGCGCCGAGCATCCGCATGCCGCCCAGCAACTCCAGTCCCTCCAGATCGCAGCCTGATTTTTTATGTCCACCAGCATCCTCGCACTCGCCACCGGTCGCCGTAAATCATCCGTCGCACGCGCGCGCCTTTTCCATGGCAGCGGCAAGATCGAGGTCAATGGTCGCCCCATTGAAACCTATCTTCCCACGGAGGACCTTCAGAACCACGCGCTCGAGTCCATCCGCTCAGCGAGCAAACAGAAGGAGTTCGATCTCCTCATTCTCGCCCAAGGCGGGGGGCTCAACAGCCAGGCGGGCGCCATCCGCCACGCCATCAGCCGGGCCCTCATCATCAACGACCCCACCCTTCGCGGCCCATTGAAAAAACTTGGCTTCCTCACACGCGACCCGCGCATGAAGGAACGCAAGAAGCCCGGCCAGCCCGGCGCCCGTCGCCGCTTCCAGTTCAGCAAACGGTAACCTGCCCTGCTTCCCAGCGGTCAGGCTTCAGCCATCAGCTGTCGGCATTCAAAGACCCTCGCGATCGCCTGGCGGAATTGCAGCCGAGGTTTACACCGATGAAGTCCGTGCTTCCTTGCTGATCGCTGAAGGCTGACTGCTGGGATAAAGGGGTAAATGTGCGTGCCATCGCGGGCATTTCGTGCTTTCTTACGCGAATGAAAATTCGCGCTGCCATCATTGGCGCCAGCGGCTATTCGGGCGAGGAACTCGTCCGCCTGCTGCTGCGCCATCCGCGCGTCCAGATCGCATGCGTCACCTCGCGCCAGAATTCAGGAAAAAAGCTGGCTGATGTTTTTCCAAAATTCGCCAGCCACCCGGTCGCGCAGCGCCTGAAATTCGTGGAACCGCGACTGGAACGCGTGTTGAAAACGCTCGGCGCCAACCCGCGCTCCGCCGTGGTCTTCCTCGCCCTGCCACACGGGGTGGCTTCCGAATGGGCCTCTCCGCTCTGGAACCTGGGCGTGCGCGTGATCGACCTCAGCGCCGACTTCCGCCTCAACAGCGCCGCCGCTTACAAGGAATTTTATGGACAGGATCACCCCGCGCCCAGGCTGGTGGGGCGCGCCGTGTATGGACTCCCCGAACTTTATCGCGCAAAGATCAAACGCTCGCGCTTTATCGCCAGCCCGGGCTGCTATCCAACCAGCATTCTCGTGCCCCTCATCCCGCTGCTTCGCGCAAAACTCATCCAGCCCGGCGGCATCGTCGCCAACAGCCTCAGTGGCGTAAGCGGCGCGGGACGCACGGTGCAGGAAAACCTGCTTTTCTGTGAATGCAATGAATCGGTCCGCGCCTACGGCATCCCGAAGCACCGCCATGTTCCGGAAATTGAACAGGAACTCAGCCTCGCTGCAGGACGCCGCGTGCTGATCCAGTTCAACCCCCACCTCATCCCGGTCAATCGTGGCATCCTCACCACCGTGTGCGTGCAGCCGTCAACGAAAAGCGGAAACCTCCCGGCCGCCATCGCCCGCTGTTACGAGCGTGCGTACGGCGGGGAGCCTTTCATTCGACTGCTCACGGGCACGGCGATGCCTGACACCAAGAACGTGGCCGGCACGAACGTGATCGAGATCGCCCACCGCGTGGACCCGCGCACGGGCGGCATCATCCTTTTGTCTGCAGAAGATAACCTTACCAAGGGCGCTTCAGGCCAGGCCGTGCAATCCATGAACATCCTTTTTGGTTTTCCAGAAACGTCGGGGTTGCTCTGACGCGAACGTCCCACTTCTCCCCATGAGGAAATTTCAAAAGGCTGCCCGCCTTCGAGCCATCCCCAACAACGTGTGCGCGCCCCGCGGTTTCCTTGCATCCGGCATCGCCGCGGGCATCAAAAAATCCGGCGGCAAGGATGTCGCCATGATCATTTCTGAAACACCCTGCCTCTCCGCCGGCACATTCACCACCAACAGCGCCAAGGCGGCCCCCGTTCTCTTCGACCTTGCACACGTTCGGCGCCAGGCCATCCGCGGCATCATCATCAACAGCGGCAACGCCAATGCATGCACGGGCAAACATGGCCTTCGCAACGCGCAGGCCATGTCCACGCTCGCGGGCCAGGCGGTCACGGCCCTCGGATTCCCCGCTGGAAAGCACGGCTTTCTCGTCTGCTCCACCGGCCGTATCGGAATTCAGTTGCCCATGGAAAAAATCTCCCGTGGCATCCGCAAGGCCGCAGCTCATCTTGCGCGGAAGGGTCAAATTGCCGCCGAGGCGATCATGACCACCGATACGTTCCCAAAAGAGGTCGCAGTGGAGATCAAGATCGGCAGCGCCACGGTCCGCGTCGGGGGCATCGCCAAGGGCGCGGGCATGATCCAGCCGGGAATGAGCACCTCCGGCCGCCGCCCCGCCCTCCACGCCACCATGCTCTCGTTCGTTACCACCGACGCGGCCATCTCCCCCGCAACACTGCAGGAGTGCCTCAACCGCGCCGTTGCCCAGTCCTTCAACCGCATTACCGTGGACGGCGACATGAGCACGAACGACACCGTGCTCCTTCTGGCCAATGGGAAGGCCGGCAACAAAACACTCCGGCGCGCGTCTCCGGATTTGCGCCTCTTCCAGGAAGCGTTGAATCATGTCACGCTCACTCTCGCACAAATGATCGTGAAAGATGGCGAAGGCACTTCCAAGGTCGTCACGGTTAAAATCACCGGCGCTTCCTCAGCCAACGATGCCGAACTCGCCGTGCGCGCCATCGGCAATTCAACTCTTGTCAAGTGTTCATGGTGCGGTGAAGACCCAAATTGGGGACGTCTTTACGACGCAATCGGGTATTCGGGGGCCCGCTTTAATGATTCGGTATTTTCCATTAAATATGATGGTATCCTCTTGGTAAGAAACGGGTTACAAATCCAGAAGAACTGGAAAAAAGTGTGCCAAATTGTCAAAAAGCCTTCTTTTTTGATCGAATGTGGTTTAGGACTAGGAAATTATCAATCAATCCTTTACACAACCGACTTGACGGAGAAATATGTTGAATTGAACAAAGGCGAATAAGACATGGAAACACCCTCCTCCAAAGCTCAGATCCTCGCAGACGCGCTACCCCAGCTTCGCGCCCTCAAGGGCTCGCTCCTCGTCATCAAATACGGCGGCAGTGTCATCGAGGAAACTGTGTACGCCGACAGCATTCTCACGGACATCGCCTTCCTGCGTTACGTGGGCATCTCCGTCGTCCTCGTCCACGGTGGCGGCAAGGCCATCTCCAACAAAATGCGCGAGGCCGGCCTCGCTCCCAAGTTCATCAACGGCCTTCGCTACACGGACAAAAAAACAATCAGCATCGTCGACTCGGTGCTCACCAAGGTCATCAATCCCCAGATCGTTCGCAATCTCACGGAACGTGGCACCGCCGCGTCCCCGCTGCCAGGCAAACGCGTCCTCTCCGGTAAAAAACATCTCACCCTCTCACCCACGGACGGACAAAAAGTAAGTCTCGGCTTCGTCGGCGACATCACCCGCGTCAACAAGGCCCCAGTCGTCGCAATTCTCAAAAAAGGCTCCGTCCCCGTCATCACCCCCCTCGCCTCGGGCCCCGGCGGCGTCACCCTCAACATCAACGCCGATATCGCCGCCGCCAAAATTGCGGGGGAACTCAAGGCCTCCCACTTGATTTTCCTCAGCGACGTCAACGGAATCCTCGAGGACGCCCAGCATCCCGATTCCACCATCCCCAAAATTTCCCAGGCTGAAATCCAGGCTCTGCGCAACGCGGGCGTGATCGACGGCGGCATGCTCCCGAAAGTCAGCGCCTCCATTGACGCTCTCAAGAAGGGCGTCAAGCGGGTCAAACTCCTCAATGGCCAGATCGCCCACAGCATTCTCATCGACCTCTTCGTCGAGCCGAAGACCGGCACCGAAGTGGTGCTGTAATTTCCACGTTCGCGGACGGACCCAGGCATTCCTTTTGCCATTCTGAATTCCGAATTCTTCATTTTGAATTCTCCCAGATGTCCACCGCATCCCTGATTGACCGGTTTTCGCGCTCCGTTGTCCCCACATACGGGCGTTTCCCCCTTGCCTTCACCCGCGGGCAGGGAAGTTTTCTCTGGGATCCCGAGGGCAAACGCTATCTCGACTTTGGCGCGGGCATCGCCGTCTGCTCCATCGGCCACGCCCACCCCGCCCTCGCCCATGCCGTCGCGCAGCAGGCGCAAACGCTCATCCACACCTCCAATCTCTACCACACGGAACCCCAGGCCCACCTCGCCGAAAAACTCGTCTCGCTCATCGGCCCCGGCAAATGCTTCTTCTGCAACAGCGGCGCCGAGGCCAATGAAACGCTCTTCAAGCTCGCGCGCAAGTTCGGACACGATTCCGGCCGCCACGAAATCCTCACCACGATCAATTCCTTTCACGGGCGCACCCTCGCCGGCATCGCCGCCACGGGACAGGACAAGGTGAAGAAGGGATTCGAGCCCGCCGTCGAGGGTTTCCGCCACGTTCCGTTCAACGACCTCGACGCCATGCGCGCCGCCGTCTCCGACAAAACCATTGCCATCCTCGTCGAGGGGATCCAGGGCGAGGGAGGCGTTCATGCCGCAATCCCGGAATATCTCCTCGGCCTGCGCAAGCTCTGCGACGAACGCAAACTCCTCCTCTTTGTGGACTCCGTCCAATGCGGCATGTTCCGCACAGGACAGTTCCAGAGCTACCAGCGCATCCTGGAAAATTCTCAAGCCGCGCAAACTCCCAACGCAGGAGGACCTCCGAATTCCGCAATCCGCAATCCGCAATCCGCATTTCTTCCCGACGCCATCTCAATGGCCAAGGGCATCGCCGGCGGACTCCCAATGGGCGCCGTCTGGATTCGCCAGCCTTATTCCGATATTCTCGGACCGGGCACGCACGGCACCACATTTGGCGGCACACCGCTCGCCTGCGCCGCCGCGCTCAGCGTGTTCACCGTGATCGAAAAGGAAAAACTCGCAGACAATGCGCGCACGTTCGGCGAATACCTGCAAACCCAACTCGTCCTGCAAAAATCCTCCCGCATCCGCAACGTTCGCGGCCTCGGACTAATGATCGGTGTGGAACTCCAGCCCGACATCCCCTCGCTCGCCGTCGAGGGAAAAACCCCGGCGATTGTCATGGTCAACAAACTCCATGATGCTGGCCTTCTCACCATCCCGTCGGGCAATCACACCATCCGCCTCCTCCCGCCGCTCAACGTCAACATGTACGAGTCCAACCACGCCCTGCAAAAAATTGCCGAGGTCCTCGCTGCTCTCTGACCCTGACACCCATCTCAAATTTGAAATTTGAAATTTCAGATTCTTTTCTCCGATTTCAAATCTCAAATTTCAAATCTCAAATCCTGTCCTCCCGCCAACTCGTTCCGCTCCCTCGGCCATTTTTAAACTTTTAATTTTTAACTTTTAATTTTCTTGAACCATCTCCTTTCCATCGAATCCCTTTCGGCCTCCGAGATCGAGGATCTCCTCCAGCTCGGGTTTCGCCTCAAGGCATTGCGCGGAAAACGAAAGCATCCCACTCCGCTCGAGGGAAAAAGCTGGGCGCTCATCTTCGGCAAAAGCTCCACGCGCACCCGTGTCTCCTTTGAAGTCGGCATCCGCGAACTGGGCGGACGCGCGCTCTTCCTCGGCATGCATGACATCCAGCTCGGACGCGGGGAAAGCGTCGAGGACACCGCGCGCGTCCTCTCCCGCTATCTCCATGGCGTCGTCATCCGCACCTACGCGCAGAGCGAGGTGGAAACGTTCGCCCGAATCGGCTCCATTCCCGTCATCAACGCCCTCACCGACGACGAACATCCCTGCCAGATTCTCGCCGATCTCATGACGTGGGCCGAAGACCTTCTCCGCCGCCAAAAGAAAGCACCGAGACGGATCGGTGACCTGTTCGCGGGCAAAACCGCAGTCTTCTTCGGCGATGCCGCCTGCAACGTCTCGCAATCCTGGATTTTTGCCGCAACCAAATTGGGATTCAACATCCGCCTCGCCGCGCCCAAATCGTTTCAGCCCTCCGCCGGCGTGCTCGCACGCGCAAAACAAAGCGCTTCCATCTGCTTCGAAGATGCGCGTGACGCCGCGAAGGGTGCCGATCTTCTCTACACGGACACATGGGTTTCGATGGGCAAGGAGGAGGAAAGCAAAAAACGCCTCGGCATCCTCGCCCCATACCAGATCAACACGAGCATCACGCAAGCCGCCAAACCGCACGCACTGGTCATGCACTGCCTCCCCGCCTACCGCGGACAGGAAATCTCCGCTGAGGTCTTTGAGGCCCACGCCAAAACCATCTTCGACGAGGCAGAAAACCGCCTCCACATCCAAAAAGCCATCCTCTCCCGCCTGACCGCCAGAAAATAAGAGCCAGCACATTCTCCGTCATATTTGGAGGATAGGGACGTATTGTGGGTTTGATTCCGTGGAGCAACAGCAAAGCTATTGTCGTGAGCCACTACTCTTGGATATTCAACCGCCATCGTCATTCTGGGCAAAAACCTTCCGCGACAAGGAAGGGCGGGAGTGTCCCGGCATTTCTGTATTCGACCACTCTTTGAATGGTTCCGCCAAAACTTTTGGCTTTGGTCTGATGGTCATCGCGCCCGTTTCACGAGCGTAACAACCGATCATACTCATCATGCGGGCCAATCCAAAACCAGACGTAGGTGGTTCCATCAAACACAGCGAGGACGCGGTGCCCCAAACCAACCCGCGCCGACCACAAGCGGGGTTTCACCTCCTTGAATTGCAGGGACGGATGACGGGGATTCTCCTGCCACAGGGTGAAATTTTTTCGGGCAAGACCTTGGATGCGCTTTGGCTGAAGTTGAAAACACTTCCAGTAGCGCGCGCTGGCGCGAGTGTTCACGGAAGAGGGCGGGTCTTGCCCTGGCGATGCTCTTCCAATGCCTCCTCCATGAACCGGTCCAACTTGCCGGCTTTGGCATCCGCCTCGATCTGGCGATCCCACTCGGTCTCACGATATTCATCCCACCATTGCCAGAGCTCGGAAAATTCCTCGC
>JAHFSY010000076.1 GCA_023269615.1 Verrucomicrobiota bacterium | reverse complement strand
CCACGGGATGCACCGCCAGCTAGCGCAACGCGTCAATCTGCTCGGTCACGCGCATCGTGCCAATTTCCGCCGCCATCGCCGCGCCCATCCGCCCGGCGATCATCAGCGACGTGATGATCGGCCCCAGCTCTCGCGCAAGCGCCAGCGAGACCGCAGGCCCTGTCGAGGTGTCCATCCGCACCTTGTGAAACTGGAAAAATGTCTGTGCCGCAAAAACCATCCCGATGAACGCCCCCGTCAACAACACCACGGGAAGCGACTTCACGCCGATGCTGTACACCTGGAAAACCGTCTCGCGAAACCGCAGGCGCTGCGTGAAGAGCGAATGAAATGATTCCTGCGCCAGCAGCGCGACCTTCCCCAGGTAATCCACAAACCCCATCACGCCGCCGCCCAGCTGGTCAAACAGTTGGAGTATCATCCCACCCACCATATAGGATGCCCGCTCGGAAGGGCAAGCAGGCATGGACCAGGGTGCGCGACAAATTTGTTGTTCGCCCTTTGATTCGCATCCCGGTCGCCGCTGACAGCGGCTCCTACATTTTTTCCGCTACACCATTTTGCGTTTTGTAGGAGCCGCTGTCAGCGGCGACCGGGAGAGATGGGTCCGCGCCTTTGCATGTTGACGCCCAACCCGGATCCCCACATCGTCCACGCGAACCCCATGAGCCCACTGGAATCATTCATCCACGAGGAAATTCGCGCGCGTGGCCCCATGACGCTCGCCCGCTTCATGGAGCTCGCGCTCTATCACCCGGAATGGGGCTATTACGCCAGCCCGCAAGCCACCGGGAAGGTGGGACGCAAAGGCGATTTTTTCACCAGCGTCTCCGTCGGCCCGTTGTTCGGACGACTCCTCGCCCGTCAATTCTTCGACTGGTGGAATGACATGGGCAAACCCACGCCCTTCCACATCGTCGAGGCCGGTGGCCTCGATGGACGCCTCGCGCATGACATCCTTCAATCGCTCCAGCAGGAATTCAACGAATGCTTTCAAGCCACGCGCTACGTGCTCGTTGAGCCGTTGCCAAATCTCGACGTGGCACAACGCGACACCCTCAAATCCTTTCCCGCAGTCTCATGGATTCAAACGCTCAACGAATTAAAACCCATCGAAGGAATCATCTTCGGCAACGAGTTGCTCGACGCCTTCCCCGTTCATCTCCTGGAATCATCCGGCAACGCCGCATGGAATGAATGCCGCATCGCATTGGAAAACAATTCACTCACATGGACGCGTTCCCCATGTCCTGCATCGCTCAGCGCGCCCCTGCCATCTCACGCGCAAGGCAGGACGGAAGTCTCTCCGCAGGCAACCGAGTGGATCGAAGCCGCCGCAAAAATTCTCAAGCGCGGCCGCATCCTCCTCGTGGACTACGGGCTGACGGACGAAGAGTATTTCGAGATTGCCCGCCCCGAGGGAACGTTGCGCGGATACCGTCAGCATCGCCTCGTGGAAAACATTCTGGCCCATCCGGGCGAACAGGACATCACCGCGCACGTCCGCTGGACGCCGCTGCTCGAGCGCGCCAAAAAACTCAATCTTCAAACCGAAGATTTCATCCAGCAAAGCCGATGGCTCACGCGAATCATGGCACAAAATCAAATCCAGTTGACCCCGCAGGAAATCCGCCAGTTCCAAACATTGACCCATCCCGAAATGATGGGCAGCCCGTTCCGAGTGCTGGTATTTCGAGCGTAACCGCATTCACTTTCATCTCGCCTCCCCCCGGTTTTCTGTGGGTCTCAGGGCAACGGATGGACACGCTCCGTCGTGTCCATTGGTGGCCGGGCCCGCAACTGCTGGAGCCGCCTTGAACCCGGACCACGTCCTTTCGGCACTCTCGAAAAACATCCTTGCTTGAACATCCATTCGTGACGCGGGCGGACACGACGGAGCGTGTCCCTCCGTTTCTTACCCACAGAGTCAAATTCGTAAGCCCCGGCATTCATCTTGTGATTCAGGGCGCGTTGTGCCAAATTGCCGGTGCGCGCATGAAAATCAAAATGCATTCGAGGGAGACGGGTGCCGTCGTGATTGTCGCAGTCATGTTTGTGTTTTTGGCCACAGAGATTCTCGGTTGGGAGGAGGCCAGTCTATCCACGGATCAACGCGGGCGGGCAAGTCCGGGCTCCATCCTCTCCAGTGGGAAATCGGTTTCGTCAAAAACACCGCTGAAGATTTCCGACGTGCTCCAGGTGGAATCGGGTGGCTCGTGGTGGGCGTGCAAGATCGTGGGTTTGGAGAACGATGGACAGGTAAAAATTCATTACATTGGCTGGGCGAATTCCTGGGATGAGATCGTGCCCCGAAACCGCCTGCAACTCGACCCCGACGCGGCGAAAAAGGCCATGGCCACCTTGTCGTCCGTTCAAACAACATTAAATCAACCAGAAAAACGAGCATGGGGGCCGGAGCAAGCCCTCGGTCCACCCGACACGACACAGGCCGGTGACGCTTCAACTGCATGGGCGTCTCTCCTGGCCAATGCTGGACCTGAATGGTTGAAGGTCGGCTTCGACCAAGCGGTCACCATTTCGGAGATCCGCATCCGTGAATCATACAACCCCGGTGCCATCAGCAAGGTTGTTGCCATTCCCGAAGACGATCGCGCGGAAGTGGTGTTGTGGGAGGGGAGTGATGTGAAGACAGAGTTGCCAAAGCAGATCACCGTCAAAACCGACGCCCGCGCCAGCCGCATCCATCTTCCAACGGCGGATTCACTCTGCGACCTGGTCATTCGCGCCAATAAAAAAGTCCATGCGCGATGGATCAGGATCGAGCTCGACACGCGATGGAAAGCCGGATGGAACGAGATTGATGCGGTCGAAATGATTGGATCGGACGGCAGTCGCCAGTGGGCGTCGAGCGCCACGGCCAGCTCAACATATGCGGAACCGGCTGCGCAGCCGGTGGCTTCGACCGTTTGGAAAAACCGTTCGGGTGACCCGTACGATCAGCTGACAGGGAAGCAGGTTGTGGTTCATGTCGAGGGGGGTGGGTTGTTGAAGGGGAAGCTGTCTGAAAACAACTCCGGCACCGTTTTGCTTGAACAAGGGGCCGATCAAAGGAAGACAGTTGTCAACAAGCTGAAGATTATTTTTCTGGAGTCGGATGCTGGGACGGACTAGCCCTCCCCGCAATTCTTCAATCGCCATTCCGCATTCATCCGCTAATCTGGCGGAATGGCTGGAGCATTTTTAAAGGAACAGAGTCTTGGACGCATCCTCGCGGGGCATCCCTGGGTTTATTCATCGGATGTGTTGAAGGTGGAGAAGGCGCCCGAGGATGGCGGGGAGATTCTGGTTCGCACTCCGGATGGCGGGTATGTGGGGAATGGGTTTTATAATTCCAAGTCGCGCATCCCCATTCGCATCCTCTCGCGCTCCAAAGAGAAGCTGGATGCCGACTTTTTCCGGAGACGCATTCTCGAAGCTCGAACGCTTCGCGCCGATCCGGAGTTGCCCAATGCCTGTCGCCTTGTCTGGTCCGAGGCGGATTTTTTGCCGGGACTCGTCGTGGACCGCTACGACGACGCGCTGGTGATGCAGACACTCACCCTCGCGATGGACCAGCGGAAGGATGAGATTGCGGGCGTGCTCCGCGAGGTCTTCAACTCGGAATTGATCGTCGAACGAAACGACGTGACCTCCCGGCAGTTCGAAGGTTTGACTTCACGAAAGGGCGTGCTTCTTGGTGATGCGAAAATGGCCAAACGCGCGATCACGCTCGGACGCGCAAAGTTTGAGGTGGATCTGCTGGAGGGACAGAAGACCGGATCGTACTTGGACCAGATCGGGCATCACATGATGGTTGGGGCCCGCTGCACGGGGCGGCGGGTGCTGGATTGTTTCACGTATCACGGAGGCTTCGCGCTGCACGCAGCCTTGGGTGGAGCAACCGTGGTGGAGGCATTGGATATTTCGGAGGATGCCATCACCGCATGCCGTCGGAATGCGGAGCTGAACGGCGTCACGAACATCAAGTGGAAGGCCGCGAATGTATTTGATGAACTGAACGCGCGCCTGAGGGCGAAGGAATCGTTTGACCTCGTCGTGCTTGATCCACCCTCGTTCACGAAATCGCGTGCAAAGTTGCCGGAGGCGTTGCGTGGATACAAGGAGATCCATTTGCGCGCGCTCAAGCTGCTTTCACCTGGTGGATTGCTTGCGACGTTTTGCTGCTCGCATCATGTGGATGCCGAGACGTTTCGCGCGGTGGCATTGGACGCGGCCTTTGACGCACGGAAGATTTTGCGATTGCGCCAGACCTTTTCGCAGCCACCGGATCATCCGGTGATTCCGTCCATTCCCGAGACCGAGTACCTCAAGGGATTTTTGTTTCAGGTGGTTTGAGGATGGGGGGAAGAGATCCCCTGGTCCCAATTTCTCCGCAGATTAACGCAGAGCGACGCAGATTTCCGGAGAGTCTCGCGCAAAGACGCTAAGGCGCAAAGTTTCAGCACTGCGGTGGAGCCCTTGATCCCAACCCCGCCATTTTCTTCAAAGGTTGCCTTTGAAGAAAATGGCGGGGTTTCATGCCTTTTCAGACCTTTGCGTCTTTGCGCCTTTGCGCGAGGCAATTCTTCTTCTGAACTTCGCAGGAGATTAAATTTTGGACTGTCAATGTCGGCTGTATTTGCTTCCCTACGGCCATGAATGTTTTTGTGACTGGCGGCGCAGGATACATCGGCAGCGTGTGCGTGGAGGAGCTTTTGAACGCGGGACACAAGGTGACGGTGCTGGACAATCTCTCGGAGGGTCATCGCTCCGCGGTGGATGGGCGCGCGACGTTTGTGAAAGGCGACCTCGCCGACTTGGCGGCGTTGAAATCTTCCCTGGCGGCGAGCGGAGCGGAGGCTGTTGTGCATTTCGCGGCCAACGCCCTCGTGGGCGAATCGGTGGAGAATCCGGTCAAGTATTTCCGCAACAACGTGGCCAACGGGGTGAATCTGCTCGACGCAATGCGCGAGTGCGGCGTCAGGAAAATCGTCTTCAGCTCGTCCTGTTCCACCTACGGCACGCCCGAGAGGATCCCGATCACGGAGGACCATGCGCAGAAGCCGCTGAGTCCGTACGGGCTTTCGAAGATGATGTTTGAACAGATGTTGAAGTGGCACGAGAGCGCCTATGGTTTGCGCCATGCGATCCTGCGTTACTTTAACGCGGCGGGCTGCACGGAGAAATATGGCGAGCATCACCGCGTCGAAACCCACCTCATTCCCAACATTCTATTCGTGGCGCTTGAAAAAAAATCGGAGGTGAGCGTTCTTGGGACTGATTACGATACCCCGGATGGAACATGCATCCGGGATTACATTCACATCGTGGATCTCGCGCAGGCGCACATCCTCGCGCTGAAGCGCGCCGAGAGCGGGATTTACAATCTCGGCAACGGCCAGGGCTACTCAGTCACGCAGGTGTTGAATGCCGCACGCAAGATTACCGGAAAGAAAATCCCCTCGGTGAACAAGCCGCGACGCCCCGGCGACGCGTCACGCCTCATC
This sequence comes from Verrucomicrobiota bacterium, assembly GCA_023269615.1. Taxonomy (GTDB): domain Bacteria; phylum Verrucomicrobiota; class Verrucomicrobiia; order JABWAM01; family JABWAM01; genus JAHFSY01. Next base: position 12,029 of record JAHFSY010000076.1, on the reverse strand, counting down.
TCCGCAAGCCACCGCGCCACGCGCGATCTCGGGTGGGTGCCAAAATATCCACGCATTGAGCAGATTGTGGAAAGCGCATGGAAATGGCATCAGGCAAATCCCGAGGGGTATCGGGATTAGGGAGGATCGAGGCTCCCATGCGGGTTCTCCTTCTCAATATCGGCACCGAACTCCTCATGGGGTTTGTCGTCAACACCCACGCGGCTTATCTGGGACAAAGTCTCAATGGCATCGGGGGCACTCTCGTCAAACAGGTGTGCGTGAATGACACACCCGAGGACATCCGCCAGGCTTTGCGCGAGGCCTTCGGCCAGTCTGATCTCGTTATCACGACGGGCGGACTCGGGCCCACGTCGGACGACATCACGCTCCGCCTCGTGGTCGAGATTTTTGGATTGAAGACGCATGTAGATGAGCGTGCGCTGGAAAACATCCGGTCACGATTCCGCCGCCGCAACATCGAGATGCCCGAATCGGTGAAGGCGCAAGCCATCGTTCCCGACATCGCGACCGTTTTGTATAACGCGCACGGCACCGCCCCCGGCCTGGCGATTCCGTTGCAGCCTGTAGGAGGGGTCGCTGACCTCGATGGGCACAAGGGTTCCGCCCAATGGATCATCCTGCTGCCGGGGCCGCCCCGCGAATTGCATCCCATGTTCGAGCAGCAGGTCCTTCCGATTTTGAAAAAGGAATACGCCGGCCTGTTGCCGATTCTCGATTGTCGCGTTTTCAAAATCGCCGGCATGGGTGAGTCCACGGTCGAGCAGCGGGTGGAACCCCCGCTCAAGGGACTCAAAAATCTGGAGATCGGCTATTGCGCACGCACGGGCGAGGTGGATTTGCGGCTGGTCGTGCGCGGCACGAATGCCGCCGAGGTGAAACGCATTGCGGATGATGCCGAGGCTCGTGCTCGCAAGGAGTTGGGCGATGCCATTTTTGGAACAGGCGATGTTTCGTTGGAACAAGTGGTGGTTGGATTGTTGCTGCAGAAAAAGAAGCATGTCGCCACGGCCGAATCCTGCACGGGCGGCTTCCTGGCGCACCGAATCACGCTCGTGTCGGGAAGCTCGGAAGTTTTTCGCCAGGGATGGGTGACCTATTCCAACGAGGCGAAGACCGCAATGCTCGGCGTGCCAGAAAAATTAATTGCAGAACATGGAGCGGTAAGCGAACCCGTGGCTCGCGCCATGGCCGAGGGTGCGCTCCAAAAATCAGGGGCCGATTACGCGCTGGCTGTGACCGGCATCGCGGGGCCGACGGGTGGGACGCCGGAAAAACCAGTGGGCACGGTCTTCATTGCGCTGGCGACACGGAAGGATTGCCGTGTTGAACAACATCTCTTTGCCTACGACCGCGAGACATTCAAATTTGTGACCGTCCAGACTGCGCTGAACATGTTGCGGATGGAATTGCTGGGGTAGCAGTTAAGTCTTGTAGGAGCCGCTGTCAGCGGCGATTCCCGTGTTACCACCGCATCCCGGTCGCCGCTGACAGCGGCTCCTACGTGCGAGAAAAATTCTAGAATTCATTCACCACAATTCGTTTGGCCCCTTTGGAACTGGAATGGATGTCCTTCGCACGGCTTCAGGTTCCTCCGCGCTCATGAATGATGGCTGCATGTCGCGCGGGGCGTATTGCGGACGGAGCTTTTGTGTATCGTCGAGAAACTGCTGCCGCCATGTCCGGTAGGAATTGACGATGTCGTCAAATTCGGCGCGTGTGTGGAGGATGACGACCCGACGGTTGAACTCGGCGGCAGGGCCGAAGCGCTTGGAATACCATGGAGCAACCTTGCGGAACATGCGGCATCCGAGCTCCTCGCCGAACACTTCCACCATCATGCCGAGATGGCGGGACATCACCCCCACCCGCTCTTCGAAATCAGGTTCAGGCGGTGTCTCTCCCGTTGCGAGAAACCGGGCGATGTGACGGAAGATCCACGGGTTGTAAAATGCGCCGCGTCCCACGCTGATCGCGGAGCAGCCGGTTTGATCGAACATCATTTTAGCCGCTTCCGGCGTCGTGATGTCTCCGTTGCCGATGACGGGGATGTGTTTCACGGCCTTCACGACGCTGTGGATCCCCTCGAGATTCACGCGCCCGCTGAAGCCCTGCTCGCGCGTGCGGCCATGCACGCTGATCGCGGCGACGCCCACGTCCTCCAGCACGCGGGCGAGATTGGGCGCCGTGATATTGGCGTCATCCCATCCGAGCCGCATCTTGCAGGTGACGGGAATCTTGAGTGCATCCACCATCATCTTCACAAGGCGGGAGGTTTTGTCGTGCTCGGTCATCATGGCCGAGCCGCCGCCGACCTTGCAGACCTTGCGCACGGGGCAGCCCATGTTGATGTCCACGGAGGCGACGCCCTGGGCTTCGAGAAAGAGTGCGGCGTCGCGCATTTCCTCGGGGACAGCGCCGAAGAGCTGGACGGAAAGAGGACGGTCGACGGGGGAGCTTTCGATGAGCTTGAGCGCCTTGCGGTTTTTTTCGAGGAGAGAGCGGGCGTTGACAAGGTCGGTGGTGCAGAGCCCGACGCCGCCGATTTCGCGAATGATGAGACGGAAAGGCAGGTTCGTGTAACCGGCCAGCGGCGAGAGAAAAAGATTCGAGCCCAGCTCAAGCGATCCGATGCGAAATGGCATGAGGCGAGCATAGCCTGAGAATTAGGAATTGAGAATTAAGAATTAAGAGTCGGAGTTTCTCGCAACCCGCGCTACGCCGCTCGCCGTCGCGACGAAGCGCTTTGGCGTAGTCGGATAGGCTTCGGCGAGGCGAGAGACGCGAAGGCGCAAAGGTCCCTTTATCCCGTTTTCTCCGCAGATTCACGCAGACAGACGCAGATTTCTGAACGGCAATCAACCCCGCCATTTTAAGCGGAAGCGTTGCTTCCGCTTAAAATGGCGGGGTTGGGATCAAGGGTTTTCCTTCGCGCCTTTGCGCCTTTGCGAGAGACTTCCGTTGGATTGGGAATCGGCCCTTGAAAGAATTCAGAATGCAGTCGAACGCGTGAGCGTTTGGTGGATGGAGGCTCATTTCAGCACGCCTTCGAGCCAGTCGTAGAATGTCTGGTAGGTGAGTTCGGGGGCGCCCAGCTGGCAGTGTTCACCGGCGCCCTGTTCCATGGTGAAGGGGAAATACACTTTCGGACAACGGAGTTTTTCAAACATCTCACGGGGTTGCTCGATGCCGCGATCGTCGTGGTCAGCGCATGAAATGGCGGTGGGGCACTTGATCTGCCCGAGCACGGATTCGATTTCGTAGGGGCGGAGCGATTTTACGTAGTCGAGCACGTTGGATGTCCCATGTGTCTGCATCCGGCACCGGGAGGAGAAGCTGAAGTCTGGTTGTTGCATGAGGCCTTCGAGGTGGCGGGACAACGGAGCTTCATCGCCCTTGTCGAAGGCTGTCATTGCGTCGCGTGGGAAATTATGAATGACGCTGCGGAATTTGTTGCATTCGCCAGGGTCGGCCATGAATGCGCGGATGCGGGGTTCAAACGCGACGGCGCGCGCAGAGAGGATTGAGTTGAAGCTGCGTCCAAAAACCACCAGTCCCTTCGGATCCACGCCGGGAAGCGTCAGCGCATGGTCCACGATGGGCGTGATCACCTTTTCCCAATCGTGGCGGAAAAAGAGTCCCTGTCTCACCAGCGCGCTGCCCTGGCCCGGACCGTCGTACACGAGGACGTTCCATCCGCGATCCAACGCGCCCAGGCCGCCGGTCAGGAACGATTCTTCGCAGAACACCGTGTACCCGCAATTGATGATGATGGTGGGCCGTGGACGACCCGACGTGTCGGGACGGACGAAATATCCGGGCAGCGTGGTGTTTTCATAGGGAAACTTGAGGACCTGCATCCGTCCATCCATGAGTTCGCCTGATTGACGAAAGCATTGCTGCATGCGGTCCGTGGTGGGGATGAGCCGCGGGTCGCGCAGGTTGGCCAGCAGCGCATAACCGGCCTGGCGATAGCATTCAAAGGCGCGGAGGAACATCCGCCTTGCGCTGGGTCGATTTCCGTCGGTAAGAAATTGTTCGGCCTTGGTGCGGGTCCGTTCCGCCACCGCGTACCATGCCGCGTTCCAGCTTTCCCAGTCGCCATCCTCCACGTCGGAACAGATGGCAAAACACTCGCCAAAGTCCGGCCCACCGTATCCCGAGTGGTGGAGCGACCGGATCAATTGGAAGTCGAAGAGCTGGGATTTAAAACGGATGTTTCCTGCAAGCGGTTTCATGTGGTTTTTTTCTTGTGAGGTCCCGATCCGCGCATGAAGCAGAGGATGCCCCCGGCTGCGCTGAAAATCAGCAAAATATAAAATACCTGCGTCTGCGCGTGCAGGAGGGAGGCGGCGACGACGGGATCGAGCGCTCCGTGAAGTTTTTCCTGAAGCGCCGCCTTGCCACCTGCGTCACTCAATCCGTGATGCAGCATGGCGGCGCTGAACGCCGTGCCGAGCGCGGAACCGAGAAAGCCCACGCACCACAGGCAGCCCGATGCCGACCCGGTTGCTGAGGGCGGCACGGAGTCGAGGGTGATGCTGTTGTTGGGCGAGACGAAGAATCCCGAGGTTCCACCGAGGAAAAACATGCCGGCGATCACCTTGAACAGGGTGTCATCGGCCGTGCTGCCGGGTCCCGCCGCCTTCAAGGTCGAAAGCCACAACAATGCGAGGCATCCGCTGACGAAACTTCCCGTCGTCATCAGGCGGGAGCCAAACCGGTCGGAGAGGCGCCCCGCCAGCGGCCCGCACACGGCGAGCGCCATGGAGTAGGGAAGCATGATCATGCCGCTTTGCAACGGCGTGTAGCCAAGTGCGAGTTGCGTATAAAACGGAATGACAAAGGCGCAGGAAGCCACGATGCCGTTGTACAACAGGCGCGTGGAGGTGCCGATGCTGAAAAGCGGCAGGCGGAAAAGACGGACGTCGAGCATCGGCGATGGATTTCGCAATTCAGCCGCAATGAACAGCGCCATGGAAGCAACGCCGATCATGAGGAGCATGAGGTTGATGCCGCCCAGTTGTCCTTCAGTGACCCATCCTTCGAGGCTGACCATCAGTCCTCCGATGGCGAGCACGGAAAAGATTGCGCCGGTGTAATCGAAGACCTGGCCTGATTTTTTCCCGGGCGTGATGCGCGCTTCCACCAGCACGAACAGCCCGAGCAGAATGGCGAGGATGCCGATGGGGAGATTCACGAGAAAAATGGAACGCCAGCCGAGGGCGTGGATGAAATAGCCCCCAAGCGTGTAGCCCAGCGCGTAGCCGAGGGCGAACACCGTGCCGTTGACCCCCATGGCCATCCCGTGTTGCTCAAAGGGAAAGACTGCGAGCGTGATGACATTGCTGTTGGCGAGCAGGGCGGCGCCGCCGATGGCTTGCAGCACCCGCATTGCGATCAACGCTTCCACGCTGGGCGCGAGTCCGCAGAGCACGGAGCCGATGGTGAAGACGGCGAAACCGCCCACGAACACCGTCTTGCGTCCGAGCATGTCCGCCAGTCGCCCGGCTGCGGGCAGCGCGAGGGCTGTGGTGATGAAGTAAGCGGAGACGACCCATTGAGAGAGGTGGACCGAGGAGTGAAAATGACGGGTGATGGTGGGCAGCGCGAGGTTGACGATCGTGGAATCCAGCCCCACGAGCAGGATGCTGCATTGCACCACCGCGAGGACCCACCACTTGTAGTGCGGACTTTGGCTCAAGTCGTTGGGCATGGTGTGCTCATGAAAGTGTAGCCGAACCCGCCAGAGTCTGGATTCGGGGGCCGCGTTCTGGCGAACGCGGCTCCATGGGGGATCACCCTTTCTTCTGGTCCGAGTGCAGCTCGAGGATTTCGATGTAATTGCCGAACGGGTCGAGCACGTAGAAGCGGTCGCGATCCGGGAGTATGACCGCTTCGCGGATTTCTGCGCCCTTCGATTCGTATTCCCTGCGCACGGCGGCGATATTTCTCACCTCGAGGGCGAAGTGCCGGCTCTCCAGCGTTTTTGTGAACGGCGGAGAGAAGTCCACGTGGATTTGCATCCCAAGGACTTCAAACCAGATGAGATTGTAATGCTGGTCCAATCCTGCGGCGCGCGCGATTTCCTTGAACCCCATGACGCCTCCATAAAAGGCACGTACTTTTTCGTGCTGGTCCGGCGGAACATTGACCGTGACGTGATTGAGGCGTTTGTATTCGACAGTCATAACAATGGATGAAGTCAGGGCTTTATGTTTGCAGGAGCAACAGACGATGTCCATCGGGATCGGCCACAAGCGCCGCGGGCGGCATGTGGCTGTCTACCGGGCCGCGTGCGATTTCGCGGGAAAGGATCGGCGCATCCGCCTCGCGCAATTTTTGGACCGTCTCTTCCAGATTTTCCAGCTCGATCAGGGTCATCTGGCAGACGTGGTCGGTGAAGTTGAAGTCAATCGGCGAGGGACGTCCGCTGGAAGGGTGGATGTAACGCAGGAATTCGATCCCGCAGCTGCCGGGCCTACTCGGGCGCAGTGAGGTGATTTCCACCTTCGCGCCGGGCACACCCGAAAGATTTTCCTGCGTGATCCCGTAATTCAGGCTTCCCCCCACCACGCTCATGCCAAGCAGGTCACGATAGAATTTCAGGCTGGCCCCGGTCTCAGAAACGGTGATCGCCGTGTGATCAATTCCCCGGAAAAGTGAGGAGGAAGGCTTTTGCCAGAACTCACGACCTTTTCCGGGCGGGAAATAAATCAGCTCGAGCGGGTGTCCCGAGGGCGCTCGAAACTTGAACGCCTTGATGCCCGCCGCCTCTTTGTTCCACTCGGGGATGGTTTGGGGTGCGGTTGAGATCGGATGAACGTCGTGCCTCATCAGGTGGGCATGTGCTTCCTCCATGTCGGAGACGACGATGGCGGCGTGCTGGAACCAGAGGTCATTGCTTCGCGAATCCTTGGGATAGGGACGTCCCCTTGGCTCCACATATTCCAGAAGGTGGACGCATTCGCGCCCAAGCCGCAAATCCATCCAGCGCAAGCGCGCGCCGGGCATGCCGCTGAGCTGGTCGAGCTGGGCGCCTTCCCAGCGGCCTTCCGCCACCTGGTAAAACCCCAGCGCATGGCTCAAGAAATCACCGGCAAGGTGAAGGTCGGGAACCACGAATCCAAGACCGCGGATGTGACTCATAAATGTCCCGCGGTCATTTCATCCGCCCGACGAGGTGATCGCCGACGCGCAGCGCGTTGGCCATGATGGTGAGCGAGGGATTGACGGCGGCGCTTGAAGGGAAGAACGCGCCATCCACCACATAGAGGTTGTCCACATCGTGCGCGCGGCAATTCAAATCGAGCACCGAGGTTTTGGGATCCTTGCCGAAACGACAGGTGCCGTTCTGGTGCGCCACGCCCTCGAGCGGGATTTTTTTCCGCAGGTACGCGGCCAACGGAACGATGTGCTCGCCTGCATCCGCTTTTTTCAGGACGGCGGTCCAGCGGTCCATGAGATGGTCGTAGGCCTCGGTATTGTTGGGCGTGTAATCGAGGTGGATGTTCCCGTTGACGACCCGGACGCGGTTGTTGCGATCGGGCAGATCCTCGGATGTGAGCCACCACGGCACGGCATGCGAGGCGATTTCCTCGAGCACCACACCGGGAGTGAGCCTTGGGGCATCGCCGCGCATCATCTCAAAATTGAACGAGCCGATGAGCTGCACATTGCCCATGGGGAATTTGAAATCCTTGTCTCCAAAATAAAAGTCATTCACCGCGAACGTCTTCATGTACCTGCTTGGGTTCGGTTTCGTTGTGACCGCAAGAATGGCGCCCGCCTGGTGGAACATGAAATTGCGGCCGACCTGGCCCGAGCTGTTGGCCAGTCCGTCGGGGTGTTTGTCATTCGCGCTCTTCAACAACAGCGCGGCTGAGTTGATGGCCCCGCATGAAACGACTACGAGGTCGCCAGAAAATTTTGTGACACCGTCCTTGAGCCCGACTTCAACCTCCGTGATGGCGCGACCGCTGGCGTTCGTGATGAGGCGAAGGACTTTCGCTTCCGTGACAAGAGTGACATTCGGATGCTTCAAGGCCGGCTGGATGCAGTTGACATCGGCGTCGGACTTGCCGTTTACGAGGCATGGGTAGCCATCGCACGAATCGCAACGGATGCATTCGCTGAGGACCATGTTGGCTTCATTGAGCTTGAGTCCCAGCGGGACGGGAAATGGTTTCAGGCCCTGGGATGCGATCGCGTCATGCAATTCCTGGATGCGTGGTTCGTTGCTGACCGGCGGGAAGGGAAATTCCGCGCTCGCGGGGGGCTCGGTGGGGTCCATGCCGCGTTTGCCATGGACGCAGTAAAGTTTTTCAGCGGCGGTGTAATACGGTTCGAAATCGTTGTATTTAACCGGCCATTCCGGCGAGATTCCGCCCTTGTGGTGGAGGGTCTCGAAATCCTCCCTGCGCAGTCGGAAGAGCGCGGCGCCATAAACCTTCGTGTTGCCGCCGACCCAGTAGCCCGTGCCCGGGTGAAGCTCATTCCCCTGCTTGTCATACCAGACCTCGGTGGTGTGATAGCGATTCTCACGGAAAACCTGGACGGTGTCCCAGTTCGCTTTTTCGCGTGGAAGGAAAGGGCCGCGCTCGAGGACCAGAATTTTTTTTCCACTCTGAGCCAGCCGCCATGCAAGCGTTCCGCCCCCCGCACCCGTGCCGATGATGATGCAATCGTAGGAAATTTTCATGAGGCGCGCAAAGCGTGTTCCCCGAAGTGTGGATTTGCAAGAAAAAGGAGCCCGTTTATGGTGCAGAGCCGAATCTGGTGGAGCAGAGGGGATTCGAACCCCTGACCCCCACAATGCCATTGTCGCGGCCTACATAGGAGACTTCACAGGGTTTCCTTCACAAATTCAAGGCTATCAGCGGTTTTTAGATCAGCGGATTCTGTCCGATACCCGTCCCGAATTCTCGGTCAGCCAGAAAGGGGTGCGTCATGGCTGACCCTGTCCCACCCCAGCTACAAGATATTCGCGAGATATTCCTCTCCATCCCTGAGGTGATCGAAAACATGGGCCTGAGTGCTGCGGAATATCGCATCCGCTTCCATTTGGTTCGCCGTGCGTACACCAATGACCCTTGGGGTTCCGTCGAGTTCATCGCCAAGCACTGCGGGATCAAGGAGGTCGTTGTTCGCACGAGTCTGAAACGACTCCATGAACTAAAACTCGCTCGCATCGCGGAAGAAGACGGAATTATCCGGGGAGGCCGCTCGTGAAAACGCTCCTTCACGCTGAGGATGGATTCAATATCCTCTTCATTCGCCGCGAGCTTGACGACTACATCCTGCTGGCGAATGAATTTCGCGTCTATTCTCATTTGGCCCGGCGTGCCGGTGCTCAGGGCGCATTTCCTGCGGTGGAATCCATGGCCAGAATCTGCCGCCTGCATCAGGACACTGTGCGCCGCTGCCTGGGACACCTCCTCAAACTCAATCTCGTCAGAGCCCGGACGCGGAAAGGATGCACCACGGTCTATACCCTCACCGAGCTTTCCGATTGGAAACCCGCCCCTCAGGAAGGCAAGCAGTCTGAAAATTCGCCTGCGTCTGAATCAACTCAGAGTCCCAAACCTCGCTCATCCCGCCGAAAAGGTCGCCGTGATGGTGGCCGAACGGATGGGAAGACGCTTCTCCATGGCGAGACGGGATTCAACATCCTGTTCATCCGGGCGGAGCTTGACGACTACATCCTGACGGCAAACGAGTTTCGCATCTACGCCCATCTTGCCCGTCGGGCTGGCGGTGATTGGGGATGGCCCTCGGTGGGTTCCATGGCCCGGCAGTGTCGCATGCATGCGGATACGGTGGGGAGCTGTCTGCGCCGCCTCAAAGAACTCAACCTCGTTCGAGCCCATGCGCGGCAGGGGCGCACCACACTCTACACTCTCACCCCGTTTTCCGCCTGGAAACCCGCTCCTCGTCGAGCGACCCCCCCCGAAAGTAAGGGGGCCCCCCTCGTTTCGGAGGGGACCCCCCCGAAACGGAGGGAGGGGACCCCCCCGAAAGCAAGGGAGACGAAGTGTATCCAAGAAGGATATCCATTGAAGGATAACACGGTGGCCGCCCCATCCGAGGCTCCCGAAAGCACTCCACCCATCCCCAACGCGCCCCCCGTTCCTCCCTCCCTGCCTCCCGGCGGCAGCGTGACGGCAAGCCATCACGCCGCATTGTCGGAAAATCCCTCCAAGCATCGGAAACAGGAATGCCGACCCCGGCAGACGCCGCTTCAGCGCAAAGCCTACGCCATCGCGACACGCCTCCAAGGGCTTCATTGGGACAACTGCAAGATTCGTTATTCGCTCCATCCCTCACGAGCTTACGCAGAGCGGGCGCTCCGCGAAGGCCATGATGAGGGACGCATCAGCGCCGCCTACCGTGCGTCATTGAATAGTTGCCATGGTTTCGCCACCGACGAGATCAACCGGGGCGAGCGTCATCAGCATGAGAAAGCGACATGCGCCCTGACCGTCACACTGGCGGCGGACAGTCTCAGCCTCGACGGCAAAACAGCATCGGAGCGCTGGCCGAAAGTCATCGAGCGGCTCCAGGAGGAATGCCGCCGCCAGCAAATCGAGGAGACGCAGATCGTACAGCAAATTGCGCAAGCGAGTCCCGCGATTGCCGCATGGTTTGCGCGCAATGGCAACGCCATGGGAGCCCACCCGAACGAAGGTCGGGACAGCCATGCGTCCGACACACAACCCGAAGCAAATGCCGCGTAACCGCCGTAACACCGCAACCGAATCCACCCCCAACGCATCATGAATACAACATCACCAACGGAAACAACGGCAACAGGCAAACCCACGGCGAAGCCCCGTCCATGGGTCACGCTTCAAGTGAGAATCACACATGAACTTTACGAGGGGATCAAACGGGACATCCATGAGGTTGCCCTTCAAACGCGTTTCACACTGTCCCCGTCCAACTTCACGGCGCGTGTTTTGGAGAACTATCGGGAGGCGGAAAAGGCGCGACTTCTCAAGTCATTGGATACCTACAACCGCAAAGGCTGACGCCGGGCATTTCAATACGGGAACCCCCATGAATCACATTGGCATTTCACACACGAAGGTCATCCACGCGCTATCGCGATTCATGGAGCCGGTCCATGCAAATGGCATGAGCGGCAACAGGCACGTCGGAAACCAAAAACTTCTGATTTCTGAAACGCAGGTTAGTCCGATGGAGCCTCGGACTGTGCCAACCGTGCCGGTCCACTCCGCCAGCAAGCTGACTTCGTTATGAGAACTTCCGATCCGAAACACCAGATGCGCTGGCGCATGAGCGAACAAATCGCCGCCGAACTGAGTTGCCTCCGCCGCGAAAGCGGTTGCCATGGCTGGGACGAATTCTTTCGAACGATGATACGGAAGTCGAAACATGTTTCGAGTCCTTCGCCATCCATTCCGCCCTTGGAATGGCTCAAACCATTGCTGGAATCCAACCAGGATGTCCGCTCCGAGCTTGCCGCCATACGCGGCCAGCTTGGGGCCATGGAGGGAGCCATCAAGTCCTTGTTTCATCAGGAAACGCAAACGAACGAGCTGGTGCGCCGCTTCAACACGCTGCTTGCCGTCGCCCTTGAGTTTGATCCGAAGGAACTCGACGAGCCCAGCGCATGGTCCGTCGTTATCGACACCATCCCCAAGGACGACGTGCTGAACAAGGTCCGGAGGACGCGGGCATGAAACACATCATCGAGCATTGCGGCAATTTTTCCGTCGAAGTCCTTGCAGGGCTCATCGGCTATGGACGGGAGGTTGACAAGGGACGCGGAAAGATGAACGCGCGCGGCACACTTCCCTCCGGGGACGGTTACGCCACAAAGGAATCAGACATCTCCCTTGGAGGTTTCATCCGGCGGTTGACCGCGCAACGCATTGCCGCGAAGGGACGCACGTATGAAAGCCTGGATGTCCAGGAGAAGGAGCGAGTGGCAACAGAAATTGCCCACGAGCACATTGCCCGGTTTGGAACGGCAAGCCGGGAACACTACGGACACTGGATGAAGC
>JAHFSY010000075.1 GCA_023269615.1 Verrucomicrobiota bacterium | reverse complement strand
GTGAAGGTTGGGATTCCCGTGATGGGCCACATCGGCCTGCTGCCCCAGAGCGTGCTCAAGGAGGGCGGTTATCGCGTGCAGGGAAAAACCCGGGAGCAGGCCGGTGTCCTCATGAAGGACTTGGCGGGCGTGGAGCGCGCTGGAGCGTTTGCATGCGTGGTTGAATACGTCCACGCATCCGTGGCCGCGAAGTTGACGGCGAAGGCGGGCATCCCGACGATTGGGATTGGCGCGGGAGCGAAATGCGACGGCCAGGTGCTGGTGACGAGCGACATCCTGGGGTTGCAAGCGTGGCTTGAGCCGAAGGCAGCGCGTCGTTACGCAGAATTGGGGAAGGCGATGCAGAGAGCCTTTGAGCATTACGCGTCGGATGTGCGAACTGGAAAATTTCCAGGTGCGAAAGAAAGCTTTTGACACGCGATCTCTCTGCACAGCTCCATGACGCCCGCTCGTCGCTGGCAGCAGCTGTTCAGCCCCTTCGCCGCTTATGTTGCGCGACGCAACAGGGCGGCTGCGGTGCTGAACAGCTGCTTGATCTTCCCTTCCTGCCAACCGGGATGGGAAAGTCATGGAACACGATTTAACATTGCCTGATCTCCCTGTTTTTCGGGTGGATTGGTTTTCAGCCCATAGCTGGCGTGAGTTTTTCTGCAAAATGTTCGGTGCTGGCAGAGACTCCAAACCACTATTCTTGAGTCATCATTCCAGAGCTTGGTTGGAACTTTATGCGTTGCCCTGAGCCATTACTTGACTGCCTGAGGGTAAGACGGTATCTTACCTTATATGACAACCTGTGTTTCCAGCAAGGGCCAGATCGTGCTGCCGGCGGAGATCCGGCGGCAGGACGGCATCGAGGCGGGGCAGCCGTTTGAAATTGAGCGGCTGCGCCGTGGCGAATACCGTCTCGTGCGCCGTTCCTCGCGCGCGAATGAGGGATTGGTGGACTGGCTTCTGGCCTGTCCACAGAAGGGCTTTTTCGTTCCTGTGGAATCCGACTCCACCGACACACTGTGACCTTCCTCGTGGATGGCAATGTTCTCAGCGAGGCAACAAAGCCCGCGCCGGACATCCAGGTGATTGACTGGCTGCGCCGTCATGAGCGCGAACTGGCGGTGGACGCCATCATTCTCGGTGAAATTCACTTTGGAATCCTGCTGCTCCCGCGTGGTCGTCGCCGCCAACTTCTCGAGCAGTGGTTTGACCAGGGCATTCGTCGCCTCCGCTGCCTGTCATGGGAATCCGCCGTGGGCCTCCGGTGGTCGCGCCTGCTCGCAGACCTGCGTTCTCACGGTCACGCCATGCCCATCAAGGACAGTATGATTGCGGCTACCGCGCTGCATCACGGTCTGACTTTGGCCACGCACAACACTCGCCATTTCGTTCACGCAGGTGTCCAAACAGTCGACCCATTTGGCTGATCGGACTGAATTCCGATACACGCGCGCGGGGGCGCTTGAATTACGCTTTCAAAAAGACATTTTTTGTTGAGGAATGCATCCATGCCCTCCATCTCCGCGATCATCATCACGAAAAATGAGGAGAAGAATCTTCCTCGCTGCCTTTCCACGTTGACGTGCGCTGACCAGATTGTGGTGCTTGATTCTGGAAGCACGGATGGGACGCTTGAGATTGCGCGTTCTTTTAAGGCGGAGGTTTTCACCGAGGAATGGAAGGGGTACACGGCGCAGAAAAATTCGGCCATCGAGAAGGCGAAGGGGGACTGGATCGTGTCGCTGGATGCCGACGAGGAATTTTCGACTGAGGCGCAGGAGGACATTCGTCGGATTGTTGCGAAGGGTGATCCCGCCGTGGATGGGTATTTCTTTCGTCGCAAGGTGTTTTATCTTGGGAAGTGGATCACCCACGGCGACTGGTATCCGGATCATGTGGTGCGGTTGTGGCGGCGGGGAAAGGGCAGGTACGAAGGGGGGCGCGTTCATGAGTCGGTGCGGGTGGATGGGCGTGTGGAGTACCTTGCGAGCGAGATTTTGCATTACACGTATCGCGACGTGGAAGACCAGAAGGAGCGGATGTGCAAGTACGCGAAGCTTTGGGCGCAGGACCAGTTTGGCCGGAGGCGTGCGTTTCATGTGATGGATTTGTGGCTGCGTCCGCCCGCGCGTTTTTTGAGGGCGATTCTTTTGAAGTTTGGATGGATGGATGGATGGCGCGGGTGGCTGATTGCGTGGATGTGCGCACAGGAGGTCGCGATGAAGTATCGGAATTTGCGCGGCTTGTGGCGCGAGGGTGGCTCGTAGCTGCGTTCGCAAGAACGCGGCCCGGAGGCCAAACTCTTGCGAGTTCGGCTACGTTTCTCGGAACGTTTCTTTTCTGGATGTCATGCGCGACATGCGGTAGTGGATGGGGATGTTGCGTGCACTGGCTGTTTTGATTGCGCTGTCTTCGATGACGGCGATGGCGGCTGACGACAAGCCGGCGATATCCATTGTGCTGTTCAACACGGAGCCGTCGAACATGTTCAAATGGGAGCGGTGGTCGGAGGCGACGGTGCGTGTGAAGAATGAGACGGCGAAGGAGGAGACGGCGCGCATCGTGGTGCAGTTTCCGACGGTGACGGACAATCTCCAGACGTCGTTCACGCGCATGGTCCGCATGCCTGCGAAATCGCAGCAGGAGGTGAAGATGATGCTTCGCTTTCCTTCATCCTTCTCCATGCCACGGGGTGGGCCCAAGGGGTTTCCGGTCCGCGTTCGCCTGATGAAGAATGCGATCGTGCTGATGGAGGAAACGTTTTACACCATCCCGATCTCGGAAGAGCGGTTTGCGGTGCTCTGGTGCGACCTGCCGGAAACGTCGCTTGGGTTTCGCGTGAAGAAGGCGAAGGAAGACCCTTCGGCGCCTCCCGTGGATCCCGCCGCGGGCAAGCCCGCGTCAAGCCTTCCCGCGTGGGCGCGTACACGGCAGGATTTTTCGCTGAACACCTCAACTGCCGAGAAGATGCCGCATCATGTGGCTGGTTACGATGCGTACGACGTGGTGGTGCTCGCGGGGTGGGAAGACCAGGGGCTGGACGCGCTGCAAACCGAATCGCTCCTGAACTGGGTCCGCCGCGGGGGACAGCTGGTATGCATTGCGGGCACGCATTGGATGCAGCACGCCAATCCTGACCTGGCGGCGGCGCTGCCGATCTGGCCCTCGGAGCGCTACATGGTGAGCACCTTGCCGGAAGTGGAGTCGGCGATTGGGAGCATGAACATTGCCGACGGCATTCCGGTGATGGATGGACCCCGCGCAGCCGGGGAAATCCTGATCGGCAACGAAGACCAGCCCCTGCTGATGCGCCGCGCATGCGGGCTTGGAAATGTTTATTTTTGCGCCCTGGATGTGGATCGCAAGGCCGAGGCCCTGTCGCCGGGAATGCAGAAATTTTTCCAGAGCGTGCTCGGTCTGGCAAGCGAGGCTGCGACGGCCGCCCCCCTTTATGAAGCCTCGTCGTCGCGCAACATCCTCGAGCAACTGATCGCGGTAAAAATCGTGTCGCGGGAGATGATGGCCGTATGGATGGGGGGATATTTTCTCGTGCTGGTGGCCGGCCTGGCGATGGCGCGGATGGGGCGTCATCCGGCGCTGGGTTACGGCGTGGTGGCGGCGGCGGCATTTGGCGGCTTCATCTTTCTCCAGGTGGAGAGCCATCTGCAACGGGCGAAGTCGGTGGGCGGGGTGGAGCAGGTGAGCGTGTACCGCGCCGATGCGCGCCAGGGCGGCGGGGATGTGCGGCTCACGGGCCTGATGGGTTTTTTCCCGTCATCGCCGCGAAATCTCAATTTTGTGATGCAGTCCTTCGATGCGACGATCGGCATGGCCGGGGGATTCGGGGGGGATCGTCCCGAAGTGGTGGAATTCCAGACGAAAGACCTGACGGGCATCGGCTCGTGGCAGCTTGCGCCGAACAGTCTGCGGGCGGTGAATTTTGACGCGTACGTGCATCTGCCCAAGGGCGCCCTGCAGTACAAGGGGCGGCTGACGCGCGACGGGCTTTTGCTCGAGGCGCAGTCGGGTCTTCCATGGAAGCTTTCCCATTCATTCCTGAAGTGGAACCGGTTCGTGACGCCCTTGAGCGACCTGGAGGCCGGCAAGGAGATGAAAATCGAGACATGGAAGGAGAAGTCCAGCTGGGGGCGTTACCAATCCGGAAACATCCAGGGTGCGACATCGCTCGCGCGCGGGATGCTGCGCCAGGTGATCTTTCCCGACGCGCTGCGCACGATGGCGGGAAACCAGTCCAATCTCCAGGGCATGATCCAGGCCATCCACGGCAACACGACGCTGCCGATCGCGGTGGGCGGATTTACGGACCAGAGTCCTGACCTGACGCAAAAGACGGCGGACGCCGGGACGCAGGCCGCGCTTGGGATATGGACAGTTGCGGGGGGGCAAAGCCTGCTGACATCCGACCCCGAGTTTTTTCTTCCGCCCGGCATGATGGAAATGAAGTTTGCGCAGAAGGAGGCGATGATCTCCTACATGGGCGGGGGGAATTTCAGCGGCTCGCGCGAGGACAGTGTCCGCACGAAATTCGTGCTGCCCGCGTGTCTCCGCAATGCGGTGGCGGACGAAATCGTGCTGCAGGGGAAATTTGATTCGCTTTATTTTGGCCCCAAGCCCGAGGTGGGATTCGGCACGCTCAACACCGAGCCGCGCGAATGGATTCCCCTCAAGTGGGCCGCGACGATGACCGTCCCCAATCCGCAGCAGGCATTTGCCGAGGGGAGGGACACGGTCTGGGTGCGCGTGCAGATTGACCGCGTGGAGAGCGCAGGCGGTCCGGCAGCATCGGCCGACGGCATGGGATCGCTGAGCCAGCATTGGAGCCTGGAGAACCTGGATGTGAGCGTGCGCGGCAAACTGAAATAGATTTTGAAATGTTCAACGCATTGAGGATTTATGATTGAAACCAAAGACCTGACCAAAAAATACGGCAACGTGCTGGCGCTCGACGGCTTGAACCTGCAGATCGCCAAGGGTGAAATTTTCGGCTACATCGGGCCCAATGGCGCGGGCAAGACGACGACGATCAAGATTCTCGTCGGTCTCCTCCAGGCCACTTCGGGCAGCGCGATTGTGGCGGGGCAGGATGTGTCGAAGGCGCGGAGCGAAACGCTCAAGAAGCTGGTGGGCTACATGCCCGACTGGTTCGGCGTCTATCGCCAGATGCGCGTGTGGGAGTATCTCGACTTTTTTGGCGCTGCGTTTCGAATGTCGAAGAAGGAACGCGCCGCCCGCATCGAGGCGGTGCTCGACACCACTGGCACGATGGCGATGCGCGATTATTTTGTGGATTCACTGTCGCGCGGCATGACTCAGCGGGTTGGCATCGCGCGATTGCTCATGCACGATCCCCATGTACTGTTTCTCGACGAGCCTGCGAGCGGGCTTGACCCGCGCGCGCGTGTGCAGATGCGCGAGCTGCTTAAAAAACTCAAAAGCATGGGCAAGACGATCCTGCTTTCGTCGCACATCCTTCCCGAGCTGGCGGGCGTGTGCGACCGCGTGGGCATCCTGGAGAAATCAAAGCTGCTTGCGTGCGGAAGCGTGTCGGAGGTGATGCGCAGCGTGCAGGCGCGGCGGGTGCTGGAGGTGGAATTGCTCCCGGGCCAACCGGTGGATTCGCTCCAGGCGTGGCTTGCGGAAACGTCGCCCGCTGGTGTCTTCCGTCCGCTGGGGCACGAGGAGAACCTGCTGCGTTTTGAATTCGACGCCTCGGACGAGCAGGTTGCGGAGCTATGGAACCGCGTCACGCAGCACGGTTGGAAAGTGCTCTCCTGCCGTGAAGTGATCGGCGACCTCGAGGAAGCCTACCTGAGCATCACTCAACAGTCGGTGGCGGGAGAGAGGGCGGGGTGAGGGGAATTGCGGAATGCGGATTTCGGATTGCGGAATGGGGGAGCGAAGAAAGGATGAAGGATGAAGGATGAGGGATGAAGGCGCGGACGAATCGGTATTCAGAATCAGAAGCGGAGGGCTGAATACTGACCGCTGAAAGCTGATCGCTTTGCTCAGTTTTGTCTTTTGAGCAGGTAATCGGCGAGCTGGTGGAGGCGGTGGGCTTGGTTTCCGAAGGGTTTGAGGGCTGAGATTGCGGCGCGGGTGTATCGGTCGGCTTCGGCTTCGGCTCGTTTCATTCCGAGGATCGAGATGTACGTCGCTTTGCCGGCCTTGGCATCCTTGCCCGCGGTTTTTCCAAGCTGCGCCGAGGTCTTGGTGGCGTCGAGGATGTCGTCAATCACCTGGAAGGCCATGCCGAGGTTGTAGCCGAAGCGCGTGAGCGCGCGAAGTTGCGCGGTGGTGGCGTTGGCGCTCATGGCGCCGAGGCGGATGGAGCAGGTGAGGAGGGCGGAGGTTTTCCGCTCGTGAATATAGCGCAACTGGGCATGGGAAGTTTTTTTGCCCTCGCCCTCGAGATCGGCCACCTGGCCGGCGATCAGGAAGAGGCTGCCCGAGGCGATGGCCGCATCCTTCACCAGCGCGGCATGGGAATAACGCGGCCAGCCTTTCGCGCGCGCGACGAGTTCGAAGGCGAACGTGAGCAGCGCGTCGCCAGCGAGGACCGCCACGCCTTCGCCGAAAACCTTGTGGGAGGTCGGCTTGCCGCGACGGAAATCGTCATCGTCCATGCACGGCAGGTCGTCGTGGATGAGCGAGTAGGTGTGGATGCATTCCACGGCGCAGGCCAGCGGCATGGCGTCGCCCACGCGTCCGCCGCACGCCTCGGCGGCCGCGAGGCAGACGATGGGGCGCAGCCTTTTACCGCCCGCGAAGATGCTGTAGCGCATCGCCTTGTGGATCGTGGGCGGGCGGGTCGGGGAGGGGGGCAGAAAACGATCCAGGGCCGCGTCCACGAGGCGGCAACGGGATTCGATATAGTCTGGCAGGGGGGAGGGCACGGTGGATTTTGATACACGGAAAGCTGCCGTGGCAAAAGCGAAAAACATTTTCAGTTTGCTCCAGCGGTGCGGGACGGGTAATAGAAGGGTTCCCAGTTATCACTGTTCCCATGCCTACCTACGAGTACGAATGCCAGAAATGCCACAAAACGTTCGAGGTGGTCCAGTCCATGAAGGACTCCGCGTTGAAGACCTGCCTCAAGGAATTGTGCCGCAGGCGCTCGTGGGGCAAGGGACCTGTCCGCCGCCTGATGAGCGCGGGCGCCGGCCTGATCTTCAAGGGCAGCGGATTTTACATCACCGATTATCGCAGCGAGAAGTACAAGCAGGCTGCGAAGAAGGAGAGCGATGCATCTGCGCCCGCCAAAAAGGAGGGCGAAGCCGCTGCGCCCGTCAAGAAGGAAGGCGCCTCCCCGGTCGCGAAAAAGGAAAGCTCCCCCAAGGAAACGAAAAAGCCGGCAAAGGCTGAATCTTAATTCTCATCCCCATGCTCGAATGCCCCAAATGCGGTCACGACAACGACATTGGACGCATCTTTTGCGTCAAGTGCGGAGAAAAACTTGAAATCAGCAAGGTGGGCGCCCCGAGCGGGATGAAGCGCATGGGGCGCAAGGCCGGCAAGGGAAAGTCGGCCGCAAAGATTGCCGCGTTCATCGCGGGCAAGTTTTTCAAGATCACGCTCCTTGCCATGGTTTCCGCAACCATCACTCTCGTCTTTCTTCCTCCGAATTTTGACTCCCGTGGTTTCAGCGACGTCAATCTCGAGTCCTACAAGGACAAGAGCGGACAGCTTGAGGAGGCCTACACGTCGCAGAATGCCGTGGCGCTCTCCTTCACCGAGGCGGAACTCAACGCCAAGATGGCGCAGATGGTGAAGGACACGATCGCGGCCGAGGGCGAAGTCAAGGGGCCCAAGCTCGAAAGCATTTACATCTCGCTCGGCGATGGCACGGTCACCGCCACCGTCCAGCGCAAGTGGTGGCATTTTCGCCTCACCGCCCAGATGCGCTGCGTGGTCCAGAACAAGGATGGCCACTGGGAGTTCAAACCCGACGGCGCATGGATCGGCCGCCTCCGCCTGCCGCCCCAGCTCAACGACAAGATTGCCGAGATGGTGTTCAAGGTGGTCTGGGTGAACCTTGACGCCGAGCGCAAGTGGATGGATTCCTTCGGAACGTTCGAGGTCAAGCCCCTCCAGATGAACGTCACCACCAAAAAGGCCGACGCTTCCGCCCCTGCCAGTTGAGGCGCGAGAGGAAGTCCATTCCGGAAAATGGCGTTTCACCACATCGCGGTTTGGATGATTTTCTTGTCGTGGGGTGTCACGGCTTTCGGGGCGGCAAAGGCGGATACGCGCGTCAGCTCGCACAGCACGGAGGGCAATCTCATGGTTTTTGCAGAGGACTTGGGGACGGCCGACCAGGTGGTGGTCGAGGCGGAACGTGTGCGGCAGCATTTTCTTCGTGAGTTTGGCCTCGATTTGCAACGCAGCCCCGTGCCCATCTCGATCGTGTTCGGCAATGCGTCGTTCAAAGTGTCGAAGGATGACGGCGTGGTGCGCGTCTTTCCCAGGGACAACGGGTACAAGCTGCAGGTGAACTGGGATGAGACGCCGGTGCTGGACAGCTCTTTTCGCAGCAGCTGGGTTCGCGCACTTTGTACGCGGCTGGCGGTCGAGATGCTTCCACGTCGAAGCCGGAGCCAATTACGTTCCGGCGAAGTCGCCGAATTACGGGTTCCCATCTGGGTGACGGAGGGGCTGGCGGTGATTCTGGCGGATTCGACCACGGTGCAGGAAATGTCGGGACGCGCCACGCTATGGGCAAGGACCGAGCCACTCATTCCACTGAGCAGGGTGCTGGCTGAACTCGAGGGAAAATCGGAGCTTGATCCTTCCCAGACGGCGGTGGCGGCGGTCATTTGCAGGGCTCTTGTACGGGATCCAGCGATGCGTTCGCGATTCTTTCACAGCCTCAACTGGGCGCCGGACATGACGGCGAAGGATTGGCTGGGCGTGGTGACGAGCCGAAAGGATCTCAACACGTGGTGGCGCGGAGTCTGGAGCGAACAGTCCTCCCAGATCTCATGGGTCAAGTGGGGATACGGTTCCACGCGGGACTGGCTCATTGAATTTGAAACATTGCCGCAAACCACCACTGGCCCGACCGCCATGCCGGTGGAGAGTGGGATGTCACACTCTGAACTCGCCGGCGTGGCTCACCCGTGGTTCCGCCCGCTCGTCAAATGGCGCGTGACGGAACACGAGCGCACGTTGCTGGAGGATGAGCTGGTCAAGTTGCGGGTGAGCATCGAGAACCGCCGAAGGGTCGCGCTGGACTGGTTTGCGCCTTACGAGTTGAAGGCTGGGAATTACACGCGCGAAGACTGGCTGTTGTGGGATCGCCTGCACCCCGCCACGAAGGCGAAGACGGAGAACGGAGGAATCATCGAGGCGTGGTTTGATTCGGTGAGGAAGTGAGGCTGCATGACACAAACGGGTCCCATTCGGGCGGCGGTCTTTGACATTGGGATGGTGTTGTTGCGTTTTGATTTTTCAATCACGCTGAAGAAGATTGAAGGGCGCTGCAAGGCGGGTCCGGACCAGATTCCCGTGATGTTGTGGGGAAGCGGGTTGGTGGATGCCTATGATCGGGGGCGGATCGCAACTGACGAATTTGCCCGCAAGGCATCCACGGTCATCGGTTACGACGGAACAACCGAGGAATTCATCGGTCACTGGGTGGACATCTTCACACCGGTGGATTCGATGATTGCGCGTGCGAGGCGTTGGAAGGAGCGGGGCATGCCACTTTACCTGCTTTCGAACACCTGCGAGTCGCACATCGAGTTTTTCACGGCGCGCTACGATCTGTTCCGCATGTTTGATGGAGCGGTTTATTCATGCCGCGCTGGACTGATGAAGCCGGAGAAGGCGATCTACGAGAAGCTGCTGCGGGAACACGCCCTGGAAGCCTCGGCGACTGTGTTCATTGACGATCGCGAGGAAAATGTGCGCGCCGCGAGGGAACTTGGAATTCGCGCGGTCCAGTATGAGGACGAGACGGGGCTGGCAGATGCGCTGCGCGGATGGGGACTGGACTGATTGCGGCCAAAATCACCGAGGGTCACGGTGAAACGGGAGCGGGCGTGGGGGCGGGAGTGGGATCCTTGATATAATCCCTGGGCGTAACAGGTGGGGAGGGCGTGGTATTGATGATCAGGGCTTCCTGCTGGGGCTCGCCGAAATCCTTCGGAACAAGGATGAAGTCGTCTTTTTCATAGTCGCCGAAGACATTGATGTCATTGATCTGGAATCCATCCAAAGAGCTGGGCGAGTGGTTGAGGAAACGAATGATCACGTATCGGCCGTTGGTCAAGGGGCCGGCAATCTGTGTAAAATGATCGCTTTCGGAGTTTGCGCCACCGAATCGTTGCATCTGATCGAACCAGGCGGATTGCACCTGGATGATGATCGGGGCGGTACTCTTCACGGCAGGCGGGCCCACGCCAAGCTGGGCGAGGAAAGGCACGTCGGAAAGCGTCGGGACTTCGAACGCCAGCGGGGCGTTCCATGCAACCTTGGTGGCCTTGGCCTCCTGTTCCCAAGGCAGACGGTCTGTCACATAGAGGCTCATGTCGCCGGGTTTCAGCGAATGCACCATGCTGATCTTGCGCACGCGACGGCTCTGGCCGAGGTCGATCACCGCCACGGAATCCTTTTCCTTCGGGTCGAATTCACAGACGGTTTCCGCGTTGCCGTCGTTGATGTTGTGGGCCTGATCCGGATGCGCGATGGAACTCACGTGCGAAACCTTCGCGCCCGCGTACATGTTGGCGAGATCGAATTCATCCTGGGTCACGGTCTTGTTCACCAGAAACTTCTCCTGGTTGCCCTCGTTCTTGTCTTTGTCCTGGGTCTTCTTGTTGGGGTTCGGGACGAGGTTGTACTCGCGATGGTCCGGCGTGGCGTAGAAAGCGATGTCGCTCAGCGTGGGGCGGGCATCCTGCGCGCCGGTTGTGTTGATCGTCACAAGCGCACGGAAGGTGGAGGTCGGGCGAAATGCGCTGGCGGTGGCGGGAGTGCCCAGGACCTTGCCCGAGAAGACAGTGGTCCAGCCTTCTTCGCCTGGTTTCAGAGGCAACTCGGCGACCTGGATTGTGGCTGTGGCGCCCTGCAGGTTGCCAGTCAGGGTGATGGCGCTCACGCGGCTGATCGTGCCCATCGTGATCAGAAAACGATATTCCCCTTTTTTGTCAAGGTTGGCGCAGGTCGTGCGGTCCGTGTCGATCAGGTTCGTGAGCATCACCGGCTCAATGGCAGGCTGCCCTTCGATGGGGGCGGCCTGGATGTTGCTTTTGAGGACAACGTTGGACATGTCCATCGGGAACGGCTGCGGGATTTCATCGAGTGGCGTGGGAAGGTTCACCAGCTCGATATTTTCCGCCTTCAACGGAAACACCACCGCCGTCATCACAAAGAAAACGGCCGCAACAGTTTTCATGGCCAACATGGATTGGGGGATGCGCATGGTAAATTGAAAAACCTTCAATGCTTTACATACCTTAAAATTCCGTTGAAAGCAACTCGATTCGCTTTCGGGCTTTCAACTCCAGCCGCGGCTTGATATGAAGGTGGTTCCATGACACCGGACGGGCCTTCCACACCAAATCGCGTTGAGCACATGCTGGGCATCGCGGCGGTGGTGTTGCTGGTGGGAGGCTGCTTTCTTGTGCTGCGTCCCTTCCTCTCGGCGGTTCTTTGGGCGGCGGTGCTTTGTTTTTCGACATGGCCGTTCTACCAGTGGCTCGAGCGCATGCTTAAGGGAAGGCGGACGCTCGCTGCGACGCTGATGACCCTGATCGTTGCGCTGGTGCTGGTCGCCCCGTTCATGATCGTGGGGATCAGCCTGGCGGACAATGTGAGGGCCATGTCCAACGACCTCCACTCGTGGCTTCGCGGAGGGGCGCCCGCCTTGCCGCTCTGGGTCGGGAAGATTCCGGTCGTGGGTGAAAGCGCGGTGCGTTATTGGTCGGACCTGACCCACGACAGCGACAAGCTGATGGAGGCGCTGAAGGAATTTTTCAGCAGCTCGCGCGGATGGCTCGTGAACCGCGGGCTGGACCTCGGACACGGGATTTTTCAGCTCAGCCTGAGCGTCTTCATCGGATTCTTTTTCTATCGGGACGGCGAGGCGGTGGTCGTCAAGCTGAACGAAGTGACCCGCAAGATCATCGGGGATCGGACACAGCATCTGATCGATGTCGTGGGCGGCACGGTCAAGGGCGTGGTGTACGGCATCCTGGGAACCGCGATCGCCCAGGGTTTTCTAGCAGGGCTGGGGTTTTGGGTGGCGGGCGTGCCCGCGTCTTTGTTTCTTGGGTTGATGACCTTCTTCCTCTCGTTCGTTCCGTTTGGCCCGCCGCTTGTCTGGCTTCCGGCTGCGATCGGACTTTTCAACACCGGCCACGAGGGGTGGGGTATATTCCTCGCGATCTGGGGATTTGGAGTGGTGAGCAGCGTGGACAATTTTTTGAAGCCGTATCTCATCAGCCGCGGGAGCAACATGCCTTTTGTGCTCGTCTTCCTGGGTGTGTTTGGGGGCGTGTTTGCGTTCGGGTTCATTGGAGTGTTCCTGGGCCCGACCCTGCTTGCCGTGGGCAACAGCGTGCTGCAGGACTGGAGTTTGCGGAAGGAAAAGAAACATGCGTAAGGCTGTTTCGTTCATCGTGTGGCTCGTGGTCGCCGTCGTGGGCGCGGCCGCCTTCATGGTGATTTCGTTTCATCGGGGAGAGCCGCTCAATGCGGTGTGGATTCTCACGGCGGCCATCTGCACGTATGCGATCGGATACCGGTTTTATTCAAAATGGATCGCTGCGAAGCTGCTGGCGCTGGACGACCGTCGCGCGACGCCGTGCGAAGTCCATGAGGACGGGCATGATTTTGTGAAGACGAACAAATGGATCGTCTTCGGCCATCACTTCGCGGCAATCAGCGGGCCGGGTCCCCTGGTGGGCCCGGTGCTTGCCGCACAATTCGGCTATCTGCCCGGAACACTCTGGATTTTGATCGGCGTGGTGCTGGGCGGCGCGGTGCAGGATTTCATGATCCTGTTCTGCTCGATCCGCCGCGATGGAAAGTCGCTCGGTGAAATGGTGAAGGACGAGATCAACGCGCCCGCGGGCGTGGTGGCGTTGATGGCGATTGTATCCATCCTGATCATCCTCATTGCCGTGCTGGGCCTCATTGTGGTGCAGGCGCTGGCGGACAGCCCCTGGGGTATTTTTACGGTGGGGATGACGATCCCGATTGCCCTCTTCATGGGGTGTTATCTCCGATTCGTGCGGCCGGGGCGCGTGTTGGAGGTGACGGCGATCGGCGTGGTTCTGCTCTTGTCGTCGGTGTACTTCGGCCAATTTTTCCATTCCGACCCGGTACTTGGAAAATATTTAAAATTCACCGGTGCCCAATTGTCCTGGGCGATCATTTTATACGGCCTGGCGGCATCGAGCCTGCCGGTCTGGCTTTTGCTCGCTCCGCGCGATTACCTGAGCACGTTCATGAAGCTGGGCACGATCGGGGCACTGGCCGTGGGGATTTTTTTTGTGCTCCCGAAGCTGCAACTACCCGCACTGACCCAGTTTGTGGATGGATCGGGAAAGGTTGTGCCGGGAAAAGTGTTTCCCTTCTGCTTCATCACCATCGCATGCGGGGCGATCAGTGGCTTCCACTCGCTCGTCGCGTCGGGAATCACGCCGAAGATCATCACGCGTGAGTCTTTCGCGCGCCCGATCGGGTACGGCTGCATGCTGCTGGAGTCCGGGGTGGCTATCATGGCGATGATCGCCGCGTGCACACTACAGCCCGGCCTCTATTTTGCGATCAACACCAAGCCCGCAGCGCTGGGCGGGACGGTGGACACGGCCGTGGTGGAGATCACGCGTTGGGGGTATCCCGTGACGGTGAAGGACATGGATGACCTCGCCGAGCGGATCGGGGAGGACCGGATGTTCGGGCGTGTCGGGGGAGCGCCGACCCTGGCCGTCGGCATGGCGCAGATTTTTTCCCAGGCTTTTGGCGCGGGCGGGACGCTCATGAAACTGTGGTATCACTTCGCCATCATGTTTGAGGCGTTGTTTATTTTGACCACCGTGGATGCCGGCACCAGGGTGGGGCGTTTTTTGATCCAGGCATTTCTTGCCCATATCTGGAAACCCCTTGGAAACATCCGCTCCCCATGGGCGAACCTCCTCTCGAGCGTGCTCCTGGTTTCGGCATGGGGTTACTTCATGTATCAAGGGGTGATGGATGAACAGGGCGGGGTCAAGAGTCTCTGGCCGCTCTTTGGAATCGCAAACCAGTTGTTGTCGCTGGTGGCTCTTTGTTTTGCGAGCACGGTGTTGATCAAGATGGGAAAAAAATCACTGGTGTGGGTGACTCTGTTGCCGCTGCTCTGGCTGACGGCGGTAACCTTCACGGCAGGGCTTGAAAAAATATTCCATCCCAGCCCCGGCATCGGCTTTCTTGCCCGTGCTCGTCAACTGACGGCCCAGCTGGCCTCCATTGCGTCGTCCACCGATCAGATGAAAATACAGCGCGATATTTTCAATGCCCAACTGGATGCCTGGGTGGCGGGCATCTTTCTGGTGCTCGTGGGCGCGGTGATCCTGACGTCCGTCTGGCGCTGGATCGGCTTGTGGACGGGGCGGAGCCCGCTTGATTTGCGCGAGACGGTGCCGGTGTGGTTGTCGGAGGCGGTGCTGGCGGCGGAGCGTCCGCAGGGATCAAGGGGCTGGCTCTGGAGCTGGGGGCTTCTGGGGCTGGGGCTGTTGAAGCATCTTTCCGGCCAGTCGCAATTTGAGCGTGCTCAGATTCATGCGGCTTGCTGTGTCCAGCAGCATGATGTAAAGCCGTCAAAGCCGGGCGAAGTGTGGGCGAAGACGGAGGAAAAGCGCTTCCAATCCCCACGCTGCTGCTAACAATCACCACCACTGATTATGAAAATCCAATCCAAGATCGTTGCCTTTGCCCTGTTATACAACACGTGTTGCATATTTTCCATCCTGGCGCAGGATCCGCCCCCGCCTGCTCCCGTGATGAAGGGCGTGACAGTCGAAGCGGAGGATTTCAAGCCGGTGGGTGATGGATGGAAGGTGATCCAGAACGGGCAGGGCAACTACATGGTGGACATCATCGGGTTCAACCACATCCTGGGCGAACGGGTGCTTTCCGCGCCGGCGAATGCGAAGGATGCGAAGGCCGTGGCCACGGTGCAGATTCCCGAGACGGGAGATTACCGCGTGTGGTCGCGTTTTGAGACGCCGACCGGGACGGAGGAACGGTTCAAGGTGGAAATCCGCCAGCAGGGGAAGCTGGTCGGCTCGGCGATGATGGGTGAAAAGGAGGGGCCAAAGTTTTGGTATGGCGGCAAGAATGCAAAGGGAATACTGGAGGCGGTTGGCCAGTACAACGCATCGTGGGGTTCGGAAGGGCTTGCGGAACAATTTTTCGACCTGAAGGGATTGCAGGCGGGCCCGGCGGAGATCACGCTCGTGGCCGTGGACCAGCCGGAACCCTCGGCGAACCGAAACGTGGATTTTCTTTTCCTCACGCGCGACATGAAGGATGGCTGGCGCGAGCGCTACCTCGGCAACGGGTTTTATCCGATCATGGACGCCGCGATGGAGTGCATTCCCCCGCGTTACTTCATGCGCCTCACATCTCCCGTGGCTGTGACGATCGCAGTCAGCTACAGCAACAACCGTGTTCCGTGGGGCGGCGCGGAACCCTCCGTGGAACTGGAAGCAGGCAAGCCCAGCGCATGGATCCCGCTCAAGAACCAGGACCCGGCCCATTTTTCCACGATCATTCTGTCGGGCAACGGCACGCAAGGGCTGACCCTCAAGGCCGAATTCGCCGGTTCGTCCAACGGCACGCCCCTCTTTCGCGCCGTGGAGTGGAAGGACCCGGATGACGCCAGTCTGTTGGTCGCCTTGCCGCCGTATCCCGGCAAGTACAAGGGCGAGCGCGTCATCACGGTCGAGGAACAATATCGCGAGATCGTGGATGACCTGAAGGCGCATCCCACAAAAATGGGGAGTGATCCCAAGCTTCCGCTCGCGTGGGGCGGATATTTGCCGGTGTGGGGGAAGGGACGTGTGGCGGATGCGGCTGCCGATTTGTATCATGACGTCGGCATGCGCGTGTTCCTGGGCGGGCAACAACCTCCCCAGATCGACATGTCGCAGCTTGCGATTGCGCGGGAACGTTTCAAAAAATGGGGGCTTACGCCGAGCCGCAGCATCGGCCTGCTTCAATACCGCTTTTTCCCCACAGCCGAGAATGTGGCCATGGCGAAAAAAGCCGCCGAGGATGCAGGGGTCATGCCGCTGGTCCATCATTTTGATTATGGCGACGAAATTTCCTTCGCGGAATGGCTGTCCCTGTTCATGCCCGACAAATACAAGGATGTGACTGGCGAAGCGGGCAACAAGCTGGCCGAAGACTGGAAAAAATCCAACGTCGCCGAGTGGAAGAGGTCGTTTCCGGCGTGGCAGCAGAAATATTACAACAAGGTGGAATTCAACGCGCCGGCCTTTGACGCGAAGACCGCCGAGACCAATGGGCTGTATTACGCCGAGTCGGTGGGATACTACGCGGAGATGCGCCTCAAGGAGGTGTTGAAGGATCGTTTCATCGAGTGGCAGAAGCAAAAGCACGGCACGGTGAATTTCCAGTCTCCGAATTCCGATGCGAAAACAGCCGAGACGAATGCGGTGCTTTTCGCGGACTCCATGGAGTTCTACGAGGATGCGTCCATCTCCAAGGTGGCTGAACTTGCGAAGGAGGTTCCCAAGGCGCTCGGCCCCGACGTGCTCTACGGCGCCAATGTCGCCTGCCACCCGTTCTACTATCCCGAGATTCCAAAATACATCAAATGGTTCCGGGGCGGGGCGGCGAATTTTGGCCGTCACAGCGAATATTTCTGGCAGGTGGGCCAGCCCGGGCCCCTGGTCAACGGCTACATTGCCGATCATTTTCGCTCGGGCATGCGCGACAACCCGAAGGCGCTCTTCCAGCAGTACACCATGCCGCATTCGCCGGGAAATTCCGACGAGAGTTTCCGCCGCTCGTGCTTCACGCATCTCGCCCACGGCGCCCGGGGGCTCGACTACTTCGGGATCGGGTTGAACAATTCGTTCACCGAGAACTACATTGATTTTCGCGACCACGCGCGTTACGCGGCGATCCGTGACGTCAACCGCGCGATGGGGTTCATCGAGGACATCCTGCCGGAGTCGCACGTGGAGCCCTCGCAGGTTGCAATGATCATGTCCGACAGCACGGAGCGCTGGGATTTCGCCGGGATTGCCGGCGACATGGCGAATGTGGATGTCTTTGGCGCGGGCTACCAGAAGGCGCGTCTTTCCTACCACATGGATCGCCTGGGCATTTATTACGCCCTCGTGCATGGCAGCCGTTCCCCCGACATGTTGATCGAGGAGGACGTGATCAAGGGGCTTCTCAAAAACTACAAGGTTGCCTACTGGGTGGGCGATTGCGTGGACCCGAAAATGATCAAGCCCCTCGAGGAATGGGTGAAGGCGGGCGGGCATCTCGTCGCGACCGCGGGCGCATTGCGATGCAATGCATATCACCAGCCGATGGCGGAGGGTTCCGCACTGCTCGG
>JAHFSY010000018.1 GCA_023269615.1 Verrucomicrobiota bacterium | reverse complement strand
CATGAAGGTCGCTCACAATCACCATGTCGGCGAGCAAACGGTTGACAAAATCCGCGACCGCCGGCTCCGCCCGCACCACGTCACTCGCCCATGCCAGTGCGCCGGGCAAGGGTTCACGCTTGAATTTCAACTTCGACCCGCCTTCCGGACCTTCCTCCTTGATGGCGAAGAGGGCACCGCCCAGCTCACGGCTGCGCAACTGCTCGACCAGGTGGAGCGCGGTCTGAAATTCCGAAACCACGATGGATTGAAGTCCAAGTCCAAGCCCCGCCTCGATCGCCGCCGAATAATGATGGGGCTCCACACTGATCAGGTTGGCGAGCGTCCCAAGAATGCCCATCTGACCGGATTCGGTCCCCTGTCGAAGCAACGCCTGGGCTCCCTCGGAATATCCCTCGTACGAATCCTGGAGTTGCAGAAGCACATCACGACGCGAGGTTTTTTCCGAGAGCAACCGCTGCTCCTCCGCAATGCTCGCCCCGAGAATCTGGCACTGGTGCTCCGCCTCGCGCACGGAATCCTCGCCGCCCATCACCGCGTCACGGCTCGCCTCAAACGTGTGCTTGTACGAATGGACCTCCGTCTGCAGCGACTCGATTCTCTGGGAAAGTTTTTGCTTCTCCTCAGTCGCAACAGTTCGTTCCGCCTGTGTTTTCTGGAGGCGCTGAATGAATTCCTGGCGCTGCTTTTCAAGCGCCGCAACCTGGTTGCGAAGATTGGCGAGCGAACCCTCGAGGGCGAGAAGTTTCGCCTGCACGCCATGGATCACCGCGTCATGCTCGCGTTCAGCAGCCTCTGCACGCTGAAAAACAGCGTGGGCTTCCCCCAGATGCTTCTCCTGCTCCGCCAGTTTTTCGCGCGCCGCCTGCAACATGAGGCGGTTGGCTTCCTGCGTGTTCTGCAGATCAAGAAGCCGCACGCGCGCTTCCGATGCATCGCGCTCGGAGTTCTGGATCGAGGTCTCCGTCTCCCCGATGCGGTCCGCATTGGTGCGGATGCGGGTCTCAAGACGCTCGAGCTCGCTCTGGATGTCGCGCTGGCGCTGGAGAATCTCCTGGCGCTTGTGCTCCGCCGACGCCTGCCGCTCGCGCTGACGGTTGATGCTTTCCTCACCCGTTTCAATTTCGCGACGACAACCCTCCACCTTGCCCTTCAATGCATGTGATTCCTTTTCGATGGATTCAATCGTCTCGTGAATTTTTCCAAACTCATGGCGCCCGAGCTGCGTGTCGAGATGCTTCATCTCGGCGATGAGGGCCTGGTAGCGCCGGGCCTTGCCCACCTGGCGCTGCAACGATCCGATCTGGCGTTTCACTTCGCGGATGATGTCCTGCACGCGCACGAGATTCGCCTCGGTGTATTCCAGCTTGCGCAGCGCCTCTTTTTTCTGCGACCTGAACCTCGTGATGCCCGCCGCCTCCTCAAACACCGCGCGGCGATCCTCCGGGTGCGATGACAAAATCTTGTCGATCTTTCCCTGCTCCATGATCGAGTACGACGAGCGCCCGATGCCCGTGTCCATGAAAACCGAATGCACGTCCTTCAAGCGGCAAGGCGTCTTGTTGATCAGATACTCCGAGTTGCCGTCGCGAAAAATCCGCCGCGTGAGCGTGACCTCGTCAAAGTTGACATCGGTCCCGGCGAGCTGTCCCGTCTTCAGCACATCCTTGCATTCGGTAAACGTGAGGCTGACCTCCGCCATGCCGAAGGCCTTGCGCGCATCCGTGCCGCTAAATATCACGTCGGCCATTTCACCGCCGCGCAACGCCTTGGCGGATTGCTCGCCGAGCACCCATCGGATCGCGTCCGACACATTGGATTTGCCGCACCCATTGGGCCCGACGATGGCAGTGACCCCCGGCAGGAAGTCCACATTGGTTTTGTCGGCAAAACTTTTGAAGCCGACGATCTGAAGATTTTTGAGATGCATGATGTAAGCGAATCAGTTCAAAGCAGGGTGTTTATTCCAGAAGGTATCCAATAAAAATGACAAAGCCCCTGCCCCGCCGCAAGCCCAAATCACACAAAATGATGTGGTTGGTCATCCGACCAGGCCCCATGGGTGGTGTTTTGACGGTTTTAAGCACATGCAGAGAGCGGAGATTTGGCCACGGATGAAACACGGATTGAACACGGATGACAGACCCTTGGTCCCCACAGACGTCGGCTCGGCCACACCCGAGCCGATGGGTGTACCCATCGGCAATCCGTGTTCAATCCGTGTTTCATCTGTGGCCAGAAATCCGTCTGGGATTGCGTTTTCTCAAAACCCTCCTACGCTCACAGGACATGCGCATGCACGCCTTAACGTGGTGGCTCATCCTCGCGGCAACCCTCACCGCCCATGCGGCCGACGTTCCGGCAAAGGAAAAGCCCGCGGCCGCGGACAAGCCGCCCTTCACCTTCGTGATGATCGAATACGACGGCGGATCGTGGTCGGAACTCGCGCGCGGCGAAATGATCGAGCACGCCGACATCTACATCCCGAACATGCTTCGTTGGATGAACACCAACAAGCTTTCGCCCGTAAGCGAAAAGGTCGAGCGCCTGCGGTTTTCCGATGACCGCATCTTCAACCATCCCGCGCTCTATATTGCGGGCCATTTCCGGTTCAAGATGACGGACCCCGACAAGAAGAACCTCAAAAGCCACCTGGAACGCGGCGGCATGCTCTACATCGAGGACTGCGGCGGCGCGGTTGAGGCCATCGAACAATATGGAGCGTTTGCAAAACAGATTTACGACCTGCTGCCCGAGCTTTTCCCGGGTGAAAAATGGGAGCGCATTCCCTTCGATCATGAAATCTTCCGCAAACCGTACGTTTTCGAGGAAGGCCTGCCCAACTTTTTCGGCGACAACAACAACGGGGCATTCGATCCGAAGAAACCGCGCAAAGGCCAGGGCGGCATGGGATTCATGCACAAGGGCCGGATGATTTCATTTTACAGCGACGCCGACACCTGCTGCGCCTGGGGCCCTGCCGTGGGCAAGGAATGGGAGGACCAGCCGTGGAAGATGGGCGCAAACATCATCACATACCTGATCAACCACAGTGCGGCTCCGGGCAAGTAAGGAAGAGAAAAGAAGAGTTTCGCGCAAAGACGCAAAGGCGCAAAGCCTTCCCTTGGCCCCTCCGGATTCTTTTGCGCAGCGTGCCGCTGCGCAAAAGGATGGCATTTCAAGAGTGGCAGACGACCTCAGAACGTAGCCGAACTCGCAAGAGTTTGGCCTTCTGAATTGTAGGAGCCGATGCCCTTCGACGGATTCGACAAGCTCACCACCCCGTCCCGAGCGCGTCGAGGGGCAGGCTCAGGACAGCCCCGAGCAATGCCGAGGGGCTGCCATCGGCGACCGGGGAAGGAGAAACCACGATACGCGGCTCAAGAGAATTTACGCTCCGATGACTTCCAACGCTTGAACTCCACCCGAGGGAACCG
The DNA here is from genome assembly GCA_023269615.1 of Verrucomicrobiota bacterium. Lineage (GTDB taxonomy): Bacteria > Verrucomicrobiota > Verrucomicrobiia > JABWAM01 > JABWAM01 > JAHFSY01. The sequence continues at coordinate 69,888 of JAHFSY010000018.1, read as the reverse complement.
CAGCAGCCCGGATGCCGCGATCGAATGTTGCCAGCTTGCCCTTGTGATGAACAGCAAGCGCAAGAAGATACACGTCCGAGATTTGACGCGATCCCACTGGCAGATCTGACGCGAAAAGCGACCGATCCCGCATGGAGATGTCTGCCGGCCAGAAGTGATGCCCGGGACGGCCACAGAAAATTCGGAGGCGGTCAAGCACTTCGGCCGACGTTGCCTGAACCGTCGGGTAGCCCGGGTTGCTGAGAATACGCACCAGCCCGTTTTCCGTCATCGGACAGGTGGCCCATGCCTTGCCGCCCACCGTTCCAAACCAACGGTGCGCTTCATGGTGATCCAGGTGGGCGGGGTCAAACAGCGCGATCAGGACGTTTACATCCAGGAGATGGACTTTCATGGCTCCTCGTCGCGCAACCGATTCACCAAGTCCAGACCGGGCGCAGCCTTCCCCTTGATCGGCGTGAAAAGAGGAACCCCGTTGCGCATCCTCGGCGCCCGCCGTGGAACCAGCGCCTGCCGGATCAAGCCCGATACCACCTTGCCCATGGACTGCCCCTGCCGCGTGGAAAGGCTTTTCGCGACCAGCAACACATCGTCATCCAGGTCCAGGGTTGTTCTCATGGATCGAACATCAAACATCAAACATCTGATGTCAAGCTGTGAACTCTTAATTTGGAGGGCGCGGCTCCGTCCGCGCCGCAGGGTCACCGACAGCGTCGCCTCCAAGACATTGCAACCCAGGCTCGCACGGAGGCGAGCCTTCCATTCAAAATGCAAATTAGGACACTACCCAGAATTCTTCAGACGGCGGGCAGGATGCCCGCCCTCCCCTGTTTCAATGCAGGTCGAAGCGGACGGGGATGTCCACCTGGGATGGGACGGGGACGGAGCCGACGGACGCGGGACGGAAGACCCAATGCTGCACGGCTTTCACCGCCGCCTCGTCCAGCAGGGGAAACCCGGAGCCCTGCTTGATCTCAACCGACTCGGGCTCACCCTCCGCGTTGACCTTGACGGAAAGCATCACAACGCCCTCCTGTCCGAGCCGCCGTGCTTTTTCCGGGTACCGGGGCGGCGGATTTTTGAGATAACCGGGCTTGGCCTCATTGCGAGCGCCCCCCTCGGACTGGATCGTGGCTGAATCTTTTCCTGAATGAACTGATGCCTCGGCACTATGGACTGTGGAAGGTTGAGGCGCCGAGTGCTGAGTGCTGATCGCCGAATGCTCAGGATTGGATGTCGGAGGCTTTTCGACGGGTGGGACCGGACGGGGAGGCTCGGTGACTGCCGGCACAATAAAATCATCCTCCCTCGGTGGCTCGGGAGCCGGAGGCGTCACGGGTTGAGGCGCCGGTTGGGGCAGGGAGGCTGCGGAGGCTTCAGGGGGAGCTGCAATCAGGTTGACCTCGATGCTGTTCCTTCCGACCTGCGTCCCAAATTCCGCGGGGCGCATCAGGCCCAGGCCGAGGCCAAGCAGCGCCACGACATGCAAACCACATGCAGCCATAAAACTCCATGCGAGGTCGCGGTTCATTTTGATCCCGCCTCCGGCCTCTGGGTTTGAATCGCCACCTTGGTGATTCCGAGCTTCCGTACCTCATCCAACACCACAATGGCACGGCCAAACACCGCCTTCTCATCACCGCTGATGAAGACTTTCCCCTCGGCATGCGATGACTTGAACACGCGAAGACGCTCGCGCATCTCCTCAAGGCTGACGCGCTCCTTGTTAAAAAAAATCTCTCCCGCTTCGTTGATCGTGATCGCCGCGGAATCCTTGCGTTCCTCGGGTGTTCCGGTGGCGGCTTTGGGAAGATGGACAGGCACCGCGAGATTTTTCACCATCGAAAGCGACACCATCATGAACGTCGCCAGCAGGAAGAACATGATGTCAATCAGGGGAATGATCTCGATCCGCGGCCTGCGCCGTGCGACTGGAGAAGGGATTTTCATTTTCGGGGGAGTCAGGAGTCTGACTTCTTCTGGAGCAACAGCTCCAAATGCGTTGAGGCATCCTCCATCTCATGTCTCGCGTCTTCCACGCGGGCGTTGAGGTAGTTAAACGGAATCAGGGCAATGATGGCGATGCTCAGGCCGAACGCGGTCGCGATGAGGGCCTCGGCGATGCCTCCCGTGATGGCCATGGGCGCGCCCAATTCCTCGGCGCCCATCATCCCAAACGAGCGGATCATGCCCGTCACCGTCCCGAGCAGTCCGAGCAACGGAGCGAGCGTGATGATGGTATCGAGCACGGACAATCCGCGGTTGAATCGTTGCAGTTCCCAGTTGGCGGCGCGGAGGATGGCGCTTGAAAGAGAACTGCCGCGGTGCTCCAGCGCATAAACCAGGGTGTGCGCCACAAAATCCCCACTCCCACGACCGGAGCGTATGGCCTCATCCAGATTTCCCTTCTCCACATTTCCAAGGATACTTTCGATCACCTCCGGCTGCCGTCGACGTTTCTCACGCACAATGAACATCAACCGCTCGATCACCACGGTGAGCGCCACGATGGAGGTGATGAGCAGAGGCCACATGATCGGGCCGCCTTTGAGGAAGAGATGAAACATGACTTCACCCCTTGTATCCGAAGCGGCACGGGTTGTTCAATCCCTCTCCCATCTCAAAAACGCCATGTGATTGCGGCGTGAACCCGATAATCCGGCACCAGTTGAAGCGCCGTGTTTTCCATGCTCACCGGCAAATCCAGCCCGAGATCAGCATCCAGCCGCTCGCTCCATGACCCGACGATACGGGGCCCAAGGTAAACCGCAGTGATTCCCGTGTCATCCGCTCGATTGCCTCGGAAACGATCGCGCCCCTTGCTCTCGCCACTCACCACAGCCTGAATGCCCAGCGAACCATCGCCTCCCTTCAAGGTGTAAAAACCAGGGCCACCGCGCCAGATCAGGTCGTTTGCATATCGATAGCTCAGATCACCCTCGGTCCGGATGGTGTATTGCGTCTCGGCATCAAAAAACAACCTCTCCCAATTCAGCGATATCACGGTCCCCACGATTCCGTCGAATGAACCCGATCCCAAGGCCAGATCGTGTCCATGAATTCCGCTGTCCGGAGCACCATCCACTTCGGTTTCATCCAGCTCCTCGCCGATCCACGCCGTGTTGCCGGTCGGAAACTTGCACCCGCCCAGCACGTTCCATGAGAATTGAAAGCTTCCCTCCTTTTTCTCGTAAGCCACCCAGTTTCCCAGGACGGATACATTCCCCAGCCCCGACTCCGACCCATGCGCCATGTTCGTTCCCGAGATGATATCCGTCTCTCCATCACCGTCGGCATCAACCCCCGAATCAAAGCTGAAATTTTCGGGGCGGCGATAAATCCTGTTGATCCACGGGACATTCAATTGCAGGCGGAATTTTTCAACCACTTGATAACCCAGCACAAACTGGGTGTTCATGCTTTCCAGGTATTGCACGGCCGGATCCGGAACCCTGACTCCATCCCGCTGCATCGTGCCGAAGTGGGTGAATCGTTCTGATACGGAAACAACAAACCTGTCACTCTTTTGACCGGATCCACGCACCACATGGCAGGCGCACAAGTCACAGGAACGGACACTACAGGCGGCAAGGACCAACCACGCCGCCACAAATATAAAAAAACTTTTCATAAAAACTCCTCGATTGCGAAGACGCGGATGCGACATGAGCGCGCCGCGCCTTCGGTTCACAAAATTCCCGGCTGCACTCCGCGCACACGCGCGGCGCAGCACTTCAATGGACCAGACTACGTGAGGAGACTTCGAGGCGGCTGCAGGACGGGACGGTCGTCGCGGGGCGACGGCGTCTGCTTGAGAAATATCATCGGGCAAAAATGACTCGGCGCACTCAGGACAAACTCGCACGGCGCGAAGAGGAAATCACGCTTCAACACCACTTGCTGCGCGTCCTGCTTCTTCTCGGACTGGCGTGCCTTCTCAATCCCTTTGCACAGGTCGCAGGGATGTTCGCCATCGAACGTTTCCTTGATGGCCTGCCCGATGGGCGCCTTGCGGGAATATTCCACGAGCATTTGCGACCATGCGACGGTTTGCAACACAGCCCAGTGCCCGCCCGTCACGTCGAGAATCGTGACGACCAGCAGCACACGCAAAAAAATCTGGGCGACTTTTAAAGACACGGCGGCAAGCTAATGGGCGGATGGGGCGAAGATCAACATCAAACTCACCTCCCGTAATGATGGGGTGCGCGACAAATTTGTTGGTCGCCATTCGATTCGCACGCCGGTCGCCGCTGACAGCGGCTCCTACATTTTTCCCCTACACCGCTCTGCATTTTGTAGGAGCCGCTGTCAGCGGCGACCGGGCTCCAATGAAATGAACGACCAACAAATTTGTCGCGCACCCGCCTTGATAAGCGAATGGCGGCCGGTCACATTTTCAGGACGTACGCGAAGATGAGCGGGGCGACGATGGTGGCGTCGGACTCGATGATGAACCTGGGGGTTTTCACGCCGAGCTTGCCCCATGTGATTTTTTCGTTGGGGACGGCGCCCGAATAAGAGCCGTAGCTCGTCGTGGAATCGCTGATCTGGCAGAAATAGCCCCAGAGCGGGACGCTCCTGCGGCCGAGATCCTGGTGGAGCATGGGCACCACGCAAATCGGGAAATCACCTGCGATGCCCCCGCCAATCTGGAAAAATCCCAGCGAATGTTTCTTCGTGAGGGACGTGTACCATTCCGCGAGCCGGATCATCGCCTCGATGCCCATGCGCACGGTGTGCACGCTGCGGATGTCGCCGGTGATGATGTGTGACGCAAAAATATTCCCGCACGTGGAATCCTCCCACCCCGGCGTGAAGATCGGCAGGTTCTTTTTCGCGGCGGCCATCAGCCAGCTGTCCTTGGGATCAATCTGGTAATACTTTTTGAGATTTCCGCCGAGCAGAATGCGGTAGAGAAACTCATGCGGAAAACGACGCACGCCGGCACGGTCGGCGTCCTTCCACTCTTTGAGCAGCACCTTCTCAATGCGACGGATCGCCGCGTCCTCGGGAATGCAGGTGTCGGTGACGCGGTTGAGGTGGCGTTTGAGAAGTTTTACCTCCTCCGCCGGCGTGAGGTGGCGGTAATGCGGCACGCGCACGTACTGATCGTGCGCCACAAGGTTGTAAACGTCCTCCTCCAGGTTTGCGCCCGTGCAGCAGATGCCGTGAATCTTGCCCCGGCGGATCATCTCCGCCAATGAGATGCCCAGCTCGGCGGAACTCATCGCCCCCGCGAGCGTGACGAACATCTTCCCGCCTTTCGCAAGGTGGGTCTCGTAAGCCTTCGCCGCGTCCACGACGGTCGCCGAATTAAAGTGGCGATAATGTTGGGTGATGAAATTTCGGATGGGGTGCTTCATAGGTTGTAATCCAGCTTCATGAATTCGATCCTGTCAATGGGGAAACGGCGCGCCCGACATGTAGCTGCGTTCGCAAGAACGCGGCCCCCTGCGGCCAAACTCTTGCGAGTTCGGCTACGCGTTTCAATAGCTGACCATCACGCCGATGTGGGCGCCGGAATTCTCCCGCTGGTTGAAGCCGGTGTCGTAGAGCTGAAAGCCATAGTCGAAGCGGACCGAGAGGTACGGGCCGATGGTGTAGCGGATGCCGGGGCCGACGCCCGAGAGGAGCTGGTTGGGATCCTCGTTGACCAGCAGGTGATAGTTTTGCGCGACGCCGTAATCCCAGAACCCGAGGAATTGGAAACGGTCCATGGATTTCTCGATCCCGAACAATTCCCCGACGCTGATGGACGGCGTGCGGATCTCCATGTTGATGAGATAACCCCCGTCGCCGTTGACCTCGCGTTCCGCATAACCGCGCACCGTGCTGAACCCGCCCAGCCCCATTTGCTCGCTTCCCAGCAGGTTGCCGTCGGAGCACTGGTACATTCCCTTCGCGATCCAGGTGAAATCCCAGGGCAGCCGGGTCACGCGCTCGAGGGTGAGGCGGTTGTAGTTGTACTCGGCGCTCGCGAAGGCGCGCGATGCGGCAAAATTGATGTCGTGGTTGCGCGGAGTCCAGCGGCCCATGCTTGTGAACCATGAATTTCCAAAACTTGTCTGGCCCCAGTCGTCCACCATGCGGCAGTTGTAGGTGAACACCATCTGCGAAACTTCGGTCGTGGTGTTGAAGACGTTCGCGCCGCCAAACTCCAGGTTGTTGTTGCTGGATTTGAAATCGTATCCAAATCCCGCCTCATGCGAAAATTTTCCGAGGGTGGGTAGCGGCACGTTGTAGCGCCCGCTCGTCTGCCAGCTCCTCCCTTTCAGCGCGATGAGCTGGTTGGCGACGTCGGCCGTTGTCTGGGCGTAACTGCCGAAAAACGTGAGGATGTGACGCCACGGGAGCGGCATGACGTAGCTCGCCGAGTGGGCCAGCATCTTGTTCATGTGCGGATCGCATGTAAACTGGTAGCTCATCAGGTGGTCCCTGAAAATCGGGTTCACCCAGTTCAACCCCATGAGAAAACGCTCGTCGCCCGTCAGGTCGTTTCCCGTGTCCTCGTACCCCGCGTAAACCCTCAGCGGAAAACGGTCGGTGATCTTGAGCTTGATGTCCGTCTCGCCCGGCTTTTCGCCGCGCTGGAGGACCGGGGTCACCTGGCGGAAAGGATTGTTGTTGAGCCAGCGGACATCGGAAAGCAGGGTTGATTCCATGAGGCGGTCGCCCCGCGAAGCGCGGACCTGGTCTTCGAGCACCCTCGACTCAAACCATTGATTTCCCTCGGCCACGACTTTCCCCACGTGCCCCTCCACCACGACCAGCTGTACCACGCCGGTCGTGATGTCCTGTCCCTCGGGAGCCGCCACATCCACCACGGGCAGGTCGTTGCGACGGTAAAGCGTGATGATTTCCCGGGAAAGCTCATTGAGCATCTTGATCGTGACCGGCTTCCCGAGATATTTGTTTCCAATCGCCTCGACCTGCGGGGAGAGCTGGTCGTGAAGACCCCGGATGCTGACCCCCTGGAAATCTCCGACGCCCTCCTTCTGGACTGCGGCGGGGTCAGAAAGGAAGATGAGGCCCTTGAGCGAGGCGACCAACACTTGATCGTCCCCGCCAACGACCTCGGTGGGGGCGTCGGAGAGTTCCGTGGGAGTCTCGTTTTTCTGCGGCGTCTTCGGGGCAATCTTATCAAAGTCCTGCGCGTGGGCGCATGGGATTCCCTGGATGCCGAGCAGGATCAGCATCGCGGCCAGGCAGGCAAGCTTCACCCGGGCCAGCCAAAAATGTATGGAACACACCATCCGATCAGTCTTTCCGCGATATGAACGTCAAGTCAAACCAATACGTCAGGGCTTACGCATTCGGAGTGGTTATGGAGCTGCTTGTTGGCCGCCTTGTGTCTTTTGTGCCTCTTTGCGGCTAATTTCTTCATTCGGTGCACGGGAATATGGCCGCAAAGAGGCACAAAAAGCACAAGCATGACGGACCGGTATCACCTTCTGGCTGGAGCGGGTTCCGAAGATGATTATCAAAGCTTCAACACGTTTTCCTGATGATCATATCAGAAGCATCATTTCATGTCCCGCAAACCATGGCTGAAGCAAAAATGCAGCGGGTTGGGCGTTGGCACGACGCCTGCTTGGAGATGGGAATTCCATTCATAAAACGAACCATCCATGAAATCATTATTTTTTACCGTCCATGAGCTGGCATCCAGGGTTTGTGCATTGATGTCTCCAAGAAGCTCCACATGGATTGACTTTGAACGCGGAGACCTCATCCGCCTGCACGTAACCAAGGGGAAAGTCGTCATGAAAATCCACTATGAAGATGGCGCCGATGAAACCTGGGTGGAGGACTTCAACTCCCCGGAGAGAAACGATATTTCCACCCACATGACCAATGCGAAGAAGCCGGAAAGCGCCCACATTAATTTTCAACGCTTTTATCGGCGTGACGGCAGGCAGTACACCTCGCTCCACGAAAGGCTGGCAAGATTCGGCGCAGCGGAGGCAGGACGGAATGAGAAGAAAGCAATCCCGAGCGACTCGGTTTTATAAGCGCTTCGACAGGATTCCGGCCATGCCCGGTCAGGAAATCGCGAACCACCTGCTTATCTGCATGTATTTACCAGTAAAACATTTGAGAAGTGATGTTGCATTGTCATGTTGCGGCTTTATAAAATAAACCGATATGAGTTTATCCCGGCAATTTTTCGAACAGCTGCTCAAGGCCCAAAACGCATTGGGCAAGCTCGCGAAGGTTGATGGAACCCTCCAGGCAATCATCGAGGAGGCCGCGGCCAGGGTGGAGGCCGCCGGGGGAAGCCTCCTCCTGTACAATCCCCATGAAAACAACCTTGTTTTTCACCTGATGACGGGCACCAAAAGCCACATGCTGAAGGGGCGCACCATGCGACTAGGCGAGGGATTTGCCGGGCATGTCGCGCAAACGCGGCAGACGAAACTCACCGATGAACCCTATCAAGACTCGCTCTTCAACGTGAGGTTTGACACCATCCTGGATCATCGAACGGTCAACCTGATTGCCGGGCCTGTTGTTTATCGGAACAAGCTGCTCGGAGTGCTCGAATTGATCAACTGCGGAATCACATCGCACGCGGTCCTGACCGAGGTCATGGAGCATTACTCAAACCGTGCTGCAGAAGCCCTCGCGACCGAGACTTGCCTGCAGGGAGATGCGGAGGACGAAGGGAAGTGGAGCGAGCTTTTCAACGTCCGCCCGGATGAAAATTCGGACCTGGGGCCTTTGGATCGCATGGTTGGCGAAAGCGCGTGCATGAAGCGGATCAAGACCGAAATCCGCCAGGTGGCGGTGACCCCTTCGACGGTTCTCATTCGGGGGGAGACGGGCACGGGCAAAGAACTGGTCGCCCAGGCCATTCACGAGCTGAGTTCCAGGCGCGACGGGCCCTTCGTCCGCATTAATTGCGGGGCCATTCCATCCAACCTGATTGAAAGCGAGCTGTTCGGCCATGAGAAGGGGTCGTTTACCGGGGCGACCCAACGGAAGCCGGGACGTTTTGAGCTGGCAGACAAGGGCACGATGTTTTTGGACGAAGTCGGCGACCTTGCGATGGACCTGCAGGTCAAACTGTTGCGCGTGCTCCAGGAACAACAATTTGAACGCGTGGGCGGGACCGAGACCCTCCATGTCGATGTTCGCCTGGTGGCCGCCACCCACGTTGACCTGGAAGCTGCGATTCGCGAAAAGCGGATTCGCCAGGACCTTTACTATCGCCTCAATATTTTCCCCATTTTTTTGCCGCCACTGCGTGAGCGCAAGGAAGATATCCCGCTGCTGGCTCATCGCTTTTTGGACAAATACAACCGCCGTCTTCACCACTCCGTAAAGGGTTTTTCTGAAACAGCCTATAAGCGGTTGCTTTCCCATGATTGGCCGGGAAACATCCGGGAGCTTGAAAGCGTGGTGGAACGGGCCACGGTCGTCTGCCACGGCGACGTGATTCATTCCATTTTCCTGAACCAGGAGGAACTTGATGAGAATGATCGCCAGCAGGGTTCGGCCGGCGCAGGCACGCCGCTCCCGCCAGCAAAGGCAGTGGAGCCGGAATCACTCCCCGCCTCGTTGAATCAAGGCGTCATTGACTACAAGCGACGAGTCATCATGCATGCACTGAAACAATCCAAGGGGAATCAGCGTGAAGCGGCGGACATGCTCAAACTGGCGCCCTCCAATCTCTCCCGCATGATCCGGCAACTTTCCATCCAATTCCCGGACCCAGAGGGCGTCCGGAAAGTCTGAATTTCGAGGTAGGGACGGACCGCCGGGCCGTCCGCTGCGCAGCGGTGCGCCCGGCCATCAGCAAGGCGACCCCGGTAAAATATCAAATCTTTAACAACGATGTCCTGTTGATATGATCAAAAGAATCATTTCATTCCCTGGGGGCTTTATCTGAATCAAAAACGCAACGGATCGGGCGTTGGCACGGCGACTGCTAAGATATGGAAACTCAATCAAATCAGCGACCAATACATGAAATCAATATTCTTAACCGTTGCGCGAATATTTGAGATTTGTCCTCCATGGATCGAACCGGTTTCCCAGCCGTTATTCCTTGATTTTTGCGCTGATTTGGGGTATTGAATCAACTTCATCCTCTGCCGAATAGTCAGAGGCAAAAAACACATGCGATCGCGAAAATTCTCACTCGGCTCTCAAGCGGTCATCGCCTGGATGATGACCATGCTGATCGTTTATCCTATTCGGGCCAATCCCACGGGCGAACAGGTGGCAGCCGGCTCCGCATCCTTCGACCGCAGCGGGTCCACGCTCCAGATCACGACGAGCGACCGTGCCATCATCAACTGGCAGGATTTCTCAATCGGCTCAGGCGAGCTCACGCGATTCATCCAGCCCAGCTCCTCCTCTGCCGTCCTCAACCGAGTCATCTCGGGCAACCCTTCTTCGATTCTCGGAACACTCGAGTCCAACGGGCAGGTGTTTCTCATCAATCCCAATGGCATCCTCGTCGGCGGCGGCGCGGTGATCAACTGCGGCTCCTTCATTGCCTCCACTCTCGACGTCTCCAACGAGGAGTTTCTGGCGGGCGGGAGCTTGAAGTTTTCCGGCCCTTCCCAGGCTTCCATCCAGAATCTCGGGGTGATCCATGCTACGGATGGCGATGTTTTCCTGATCGCGCACCACCTGGACAACGTTGGAACCATCACGGCTGACAACGGCGTGGTCGGGCTCGCCGCGGGAAACGAGGTCTATCTCGCGCCAGATGGAACCGATCGCCTGACGGTCCAGCTTGGCGATGCGACCGCCTCATCTGGCTCGGGCACCGGAATCATTAACTCGGGCGTCATCCGCGCTGCACAGGCCGAACTCAAGGCCACCGGCAACCTCTATGCCATGGCCGTCAACAACAGCGGCATGGTGCGCGCCAGTGGCGCAATCCACAAAAATGGCCGCGTCATCCTCTCGGCCGTCGGTGGAAATGTGAGCAGCTCGGGGATCATCGAGGCGAAGAATCATGACGGAAGCGGCGGCGCGATTAATGTCACGGGCCGCTCGGTGGCCATTGCGGGACGTGTGGACGCCTCGGGCTCGACGCAAGGCGGCACCATCCGCATCGGCGGCGAGTACCAGGGTGGAAAAAATCTTCCAGTCGATGAACTCTCCAACGCACAAAATCTTACAGTCGCTCGCGGCGCCATCATCACCGCCGATGGCGGCGTTTTCTCGGGAGTGGGCGACGGCGGCACGGTCATCCTGTGGGCCGACCAGGGCAACCTGGTGCTGGGCGACATCTCGGTGCGGCCGGGGGCCGATGCGGGCGCGGGCGGATTCGTGGAAGTCTCATCAGGCAACACGCTGAACTTTGGCGGCACGGTATTGACGGGACGGGATGGGCGCTCGGGCACGGTGCTTTTTGATCCCAAGAACATCACGATCGCCGGGGCTGGAGCAGATCCTGTGACCGACCCGTTCGGAACCAACCCGTCCACGGACTACACCATTTCGGCATCCAATCTTGAAACCATTCTCTCCAGCCCCTCCAGCGTCATACTCCAGGCGAACAACGACATCACCGTCACCACGGCGATCAACGTCAATAACGTCAGCGGCAATGGCGGGGATCTCACCCTCCAGGCCGGCCGCAGCGTCCTGATCAACGCGGACATCACCACGGACAACGGCAACCTCACGATCCTCGCCAACCAGGGCGTGCCTGCGGGCGTGGTTGATGCCGAGCGGGATGTTGGCAGCGCCGTGATCGTGATGTCCCTGGGAACCACGCTGGACGCCGGCACCGGCGATGTTCACATCGTCATCGGCGACGGCCTGGGGCTTGCCAACAACGTCAGCGGCGGCATGACTCTCGACAACATCACCGCTGCGAACATCTGGCTTCAGACGATTGGTGGCCCAACCTCCGGCAGCGGAATCGATCGGGCAAGCCCCACCTCCCTGCTCACGGCCAATACCGGAACTTTTGAGGTGAGCTCCTCACTGGGCGGATCCATCGGCGACACAATCAATCCCTTGCGAGTTGCGATGGCCAATGTGTCGGCTGCAACCACCACCGGCGGCGGCATCTATCTGGAATCACCAAGCTCCGGGATCGTCCTCGGCGGCGCGGCGCTGGGAGGCCTCACGGGCATCACTTCAACCGGCGCTTTCGAGCTGATGGCAAACGGCACGATCAGCCAGGTTGAAGACGTCCTCGTTGCCGGAAGCACAACCTTGAACGCCGGAGCCAACGATATCATTCTAAATGGTTTCTCTGACTCGTTCGGCACCCTGTTCCTGACTGGCAACAATGTTTCAATTGATGCCGGTCTCGTGGACCTGGGCACGTCCACGGTGACGGGCAACCTGACCATTGGAGCGGGCCTGGATGTGTTCCAAAGCGGTCCGTTGACCGTCGGTGGCAACACCCTGGTGGGCGCGGGCCTGGTCGGCAACGACATCTATCTTACCGATGCCGGAAACGCATTCACGGGGACCGTCACAGGCCAAACGGATGGCGATGTTTATATCGTGAACACGCTGGCGACCGTTTTGGGGGGCACGGTCATCGGCGGATCGTTGGACGTGACCAGCGGCGGCAACATCACACAGAGCGGAACCTTGAATGTCGCAGGTGGGACCACGCTTGACGCCGGGGTCAACGACATCCTGCTGAACCTGGGCAACGACTTCAATTACGTGGACATCTATGCCGCCAACAATGCCACCATCAATGATATCAATGATATCGGGATCGAGGGCACGATATTCAACAACCTCATTCTGACCGCCCCGGGTGGCATCGGAGAAGGACTCTCCCTCAATGTCGGTGGAACCGGCTTGTTTGATGCGGGATCGAATGACATCTACCTGATCGCGGGTGACGGGTCCAACTTCTTTGGGTCAATTTCCCTCACTGGCTTCAATGTGACGGTCGATAGCAGCGGGCCGTTGACCCTGGGCGCTTCAACCATTTCGGGCGACCTGGATCTGTCCAGTTGGTTTGGGATCGCCCAGAGCGGCCCCATCAGCGTTGCCGGAACCACCTTCCTGTATGCCTCATCGTCGGATGACATCCTCCTCGGCAACCCGGGCAACAGCCTCCCCTTTGTGGACGGCATCCAGTGCAACAACCTCGTGCTCAACACCAGTGGCGCCTTGGATTTCGGAGGGACGACGGTTTACGGTTCCCTCTGGGCGACTGCGAACGGCCCCATCACCCAAAGCAGTTCGATCACGGTCTCCGGCCCCGGTGCCTTTTTCGACTCGGGCGGCAATGACATCACCCTTGGCAACGCGAATGACTTCATCAGCGCGTCGTTCAACGGCGCGAACATCGCGGTGAGCGATGTCAGCGACCTGCAACTCGACCCATCCCTCGTCTCGGGAAATCTGACGGTGCTCGCGGGCGGCAATATCACCCAAAGCGGTCCGCTCTCGATCGGGAGCATTGCGCATTTCGACGCGTCAACATACGACGTGGTCATGGGCGACAGCCTCAACAATTTCAACATTGTGGAAATCGGCAGTGCGAACAACGTGACGCTGAATGCTGCCAGCGGGATTGACCTTGGAGCTTCCGCCATCGGAGGCGCGCTCAACGTCACCGCGGGGGGGCTCATCACCCAGTGCGGACCCCTCTCGATCACTGCCGGTCCTTCTATTTTTTCGGCACCGGCGGTGTTCCTGATGGATCCCGCCAACAGCTTCTCGGGCACCGTTGCCTTTTCCCTGGCAGGCGACGTGGCTCTCAACAATTCCGGGGCGCTATCCCTTGACACGTCCTCTGTTACGGGAAACCTCAGTTTGATCGCGGGTGGAACCATCACCCAGATCGGCACTCTCACGGTCGGCGGCGCAAGCATCTTCGACAGCTCGGGCTTCGACGTCACCCTGAACGACCCGGCCAATGACTTCAACGTCATCGCGTTCCCCAATGCCAACAATGCCTCGGTGAACGATGTCAACGGCATCACGTTCGACGATTCTTTCATTGGCGGCAGCCTGAATGTGCTGGTCAACGGACCCATCAATCAAGGTGGTTACCTCATCGTAAGCGGAACTTCGGCGTTTGATTCCGGCGGCAACCCGATGAATCTCAATAACGGCGGCAATTGCTTCATGGGAAGTGTGACCCTTAATGGTGGCGATACCTCGCTCAACTCGCTGACAGCCCTGGACCTCGGCCCGTCCGTCATTTCCGGATCCTTCCTTGCCAACAGCGGCGGGTCCATCACGCAGAGTGGAGCCCTCAGCGTCAGCGCCGCTGCGGCCTTCAATTCGGGCGTCAATAACACCATTCTGGCCGGCGCAAACTCATTCGGCTCCATCGGCGTGAACGCCAACAACGCCACGATCAATGTGATCGGGCCCGTGCAGGTGATTTCCTCCAGCGTCGCAGGCGCTTACGACCTGACCGTGGGCGGCGCAATCACCGAGTCCGGCGGCGTCTCCGCAAACATCCTCACCCTCAACGCGGGCGGGGCGATCGATATGACCGGCGGCAACTCGGTTGCGATGCTGGGCAATGTGACCCGCGGCGGGGCCTTCAGTTTCTCGAACAGCGGTTCACTCGATGTTGTGGGTAACATCAACAGCGGCAGCACCGCCAACACGGTGGTCATTTACGCCTCGGGCGACCTGATCCTCGACCCTGGCGCAAACATCGGCACCTCGGGCGCGGGCAATGACGTGATCCTCGTGACGGGCAACGGCTTCATCAACAACACCGGGGGCGTTCCCATCAGCACCGGGGGCGGGCGATTTCTGATCTACTCAGTGGATCCCTCGCTCGACTCCCCGGGTTTGATCGTGCCCACCTTCACGGAAAACCTGGTCTCCTACCCCACTGCTCCCCAACCCCTCAACACCGGCGATGGCTTCCTCTATGCCGGCTTTCTCATCCCGGATGAACCCCCTATCCCGCCTGAAGTCATTGCTGATTTCGTGACTGCCACGTCCGATCCAACAGCCTCCACCTCTGACTCCACCGATTCCGGCGGCACGACCATCGGCGCCATTGACGGCTCTTCCATTGTGGACCCCAACGCCATCAACTCCGAAGAGCCGGTCCAACTGGCAAGCAACACCGATGGCACTGGAGTCACGGACGCCGGCGGCTCTTCAGGCGATGGCAACCTGGCTGGCGCATCCAGCTTCGATAGTTCTGCCACCGGCCCCACGGAGCCCACCGGTTCCTCAGAACCCATTGGCACTGCTCCCGGCGACGGCAGCGTTCCAGCCGGCACCGGGATGTCCATGGACTCGGGCGGCTCCACCCCATTGGACGGCGGCCAGATCCCCCAATCATTGCAACAAGGCCTTGATCCCCAGGTTCAAGGTGACCTTCAATCCGCCATCACAAGCATTGATTGGTAACCTTTCAATTTCCACCCAATGATATCCCGTTTTTCCAAAATCCTGATTCTCTCCGTGGCCGCTTTTGCCGCGTTCTCTTCTGCTCTCCATGCCGCCAACGAGGCAACCACCCAATCCGTCCAGGGTACGGTGGAATTTGCCGCGCCTGGCTCGACAACATTCGCCGCGCTGGCCAAGGGACAAAAACTCGCCATCGGCTCCACCATCCGCACAGGCGACAAAAGCGAGGCGATCGTCGTCCTCGTCCCGGGCGCCGCCATCCGCGTTGGCCCCAAATCCCAGATGGTGCTCGAGGACATGGCTTACACGAAGCAGGGCGAAACCATCCCCACTCGCAAGGCCCACATCGAGCTGAAATCCGGCACCGTCAGCGCCCTCATCAACAGCAAGGATAGTACAAAAGACGGCAAGAAAAAATACACCGAAACCGATTTCGTGATCAAAACCCCCCAGGGCGCTGCCGCCGCCCGCGGAACCTTCTACGCCGTCACCGTCGAAAACGGAAAGACCTATGTCGCCGTCAAGGAAGGCAAAGTCGGCACCCGCAAAACCGCCCCAGCCGCGAAGGCAAAGGCCACAGCCAAAAAGCCCGACGAGAAGATCTAACCGTAGCCGAATTCGCAAGAATTTGGCCTCCGAAAATGGAGGGGCACGCTCCGTCGTGCCCATGGACGCGACGGAGAGGCCGTCTCAGAACTCCGGTTTCAAAAAAAGCGAAGCTTGTATTTACGTTATGACGCATTTTAATTTTTTACGAGGCATTTGGGATGGTCGATTTCGCCCTGTCTCAGAACTTTTTGCGAGTTCTGAGACAGCCTCCGGAGCGCGTCCCTCCGTTCGGAATCCATCCCCATGCTCCCATTCCGCACTCCGCACTCCGCAATTCTCCTACTTCCCTTTCATCACATACACCCCGTTCCAATCCTCGGGCGGCGGATCCTTGATATATTCCTCGCACTCCTCAATGTAGGCCTGGCTGCAGAAATCCTCCGGCGCCTCGCGCAACGTCTCCTTGAAGCATTCCTCGGCATCCTTGAATTTTCTCGCAAGATACGCCTCGAATCCCTTTTCGTACAACGCGATCCATTTCAGAGGGTAAACCGTGGACACCCCGGTCCCGTGTTCACCCATGACCTCGAACACCCGCACCGCCTGCTTCTTGCCCTTCACCTGGATCAATCCAAGCGTCCGCACCACAAAGGTGTCACCGATGAGGTCCCGCACCGACTGGCTCACAGCCAGCCCCACCTTGAATTGCTTGGCCACACCCTCAAGTCGCGCGGCAAGATTCACAGGGTCACCCATCACGGTGAACTCCCTCCGCTGTTCCGCCCCGATGTAGCCCGCAATCACCATGCCGTGATTCAAACCGATCCCCATCCCCAGCGTCGGGCGCTTCTCGAGTTTCCATCTCGTGTTCAGGATCGCCAGTTCCCGCCCCATGCCAAGCGACGCGCGAACGGCGTTCGTGGCGTTCTCCTCCGGGGAATGCGGAAGAATGTCGCCCCACGCCGCCATCACCGAGTCCCCGATGAACTTGTGAAGCGTGCCACCCGTCACGGTGATCTCGTGCACCATTTTCTCGAAGTACTCGTTCAAGTGCTTGACGAGCCCCTTCGGGTCGTAGCTTTCGCACATCGAGGTGAAACCGCTCAGATCGGAGAACAGGACGGTCACCGCCTTGGTCTCGCCCTCGAGGCCAATGGGATTCTTCAGAATCGTCTCCATGATGCCCTGGGAAACGAAAGACCCGAAGATCTGCTTGATCTCCGCCTTGGCCTTGCGCTCATCCATCAGCATCATGACGTTCTCCCCGGCGTGAAGTCCGAAAAATCCGGCCACCGGCCAGAAAAGGGGCAGCTGAATGCTTTTCCACGCGAACAGCAGAAAAGCCGCAACGACGTAACACCCGATGATCAGCGCCGCCACGGCAATGTGCGTCCTCGCCGGCGACTGCCCCATCAAGATCAGCGAACCCCATGCCACCACAAACCAGAAAGGCAAAATCCGCTCCAGTGGCACCACCGTCAGGTAGTCTCCGCGTAAAATGTTGTTCAACACATTGAGGTGGGCGAGAACCAGCGGCGACTGCCCCTCGATGGGAGTCGGCCCAAGATCCGACAGCCCAACCTGCGTCTGCCCGATCATGACGATCTTTCCCTTCAACGAGGGAAACCCCTGTGGCCACGGCTTGTCCTTGATGTGGTGGTCAATCAGATTCTCGAGGAGATCGAAATAGCCCATGAGACGGTACCTCTCCTTGGCCCGGTAATTGATGTAGAGTTTTCCCGAGGGCGTGATGGGGATTCGCACAATCCCTTGCGCCGTGGGGAGGCGGATTTCCTTTCCAAGTTCCGCCTCCACCTGTTCAGGCTTCACATCCCAATGCAGAAGGAGTGTCTGCAACGTGAGGCTTGGAAAAACCTGCTTCTGATTCCGCACCAGCATCGGCATCGTGCGGCGTATCCCATCCTTGGAATCCGGATCGCAATTCACAAACCCGATGTAGCTGTTGGTGACAATCAGGCTGATCGGCCACAGCGCGCCCTCGCCGCCCTGCAACCTTCGAATGTCACCACGAACGTTCGGTATGGGTTTCGTCGGCCCGATTCCCGGAAACTGGTTGGTCATCGTGCTGTCACTCTGCGCCCCGGTGATCACCTTCGGAAAACTCGCCAGGCCCTCGGAGAAATTGCTGTCGTTGGTCGGATCCTTCACATCCGCCTCGGGAAAGAAAACGTCGAACGCAACCACCGATGGATTGGACAGGGCGAGCAATTTAACCAGGTCCCCGTGATCGCTGCGGGGAAAAGGCCAGGACCCCAGCTTGGCGAGCGAATCCTCATCAATTCCCACCAGGATCAAATCGTCGGCCTTCTCGTCGAATGGCGCCCGCGCTTGAAACCGCCAGTCAATCGTGATGTTCTCCAGGCGCTCCACATCCTTCCACACGGGAGCGATGAACCTTGGAGCCGCGAAGATGAGCCCTCCGAAAACCAGCGGTCCACACACACGGTAAGGATGCTTCCGGGCATACTCGATCAGCTTTGAAATATATTTTCGAATCACGGTGGTCAATCAGCAATCAGGTTGTGGACAGACCCAGGATGGCTCGGCCTTGGGCCAAGTCACGAGCGAGGGACTGTCCCGAGTCGAGTGGTACCCGAGGCGGGAGTCGAACCCGCACGCCCCTTTCGGGGCAGCAAATTTTAAGTCTGCTGCGTATGCCATTTCGCCACTCGGGCACGGATTGGATGCAACATGGCGCATCCGTGAGGCGGAATCAATCCCCGGAGGGACCGATCCGCCGGATCAATCGGACTTGCAATTGCAGATTCGCTATGTCTCGCTCCTTCTCGCCGGATCATTCACCCCTGCCCCATGAACTCCTATTTCACCGGTACGCCGCTCCAGATCGGCAACGAAAACCAGCTCCTCATTGATGACACGATCATCGAGGACCGCTGGCGGCTGCGGCGCGTGATGCACCCGCCGGACAAGTCGCCGCGCAATCCCATCCTCGTCACCGACAAACCCTGGGAAGGTGACATGATTCACGGGACAAACGTGATCTGGGACGAGGAATACGGCCGATATCGCATGTGGTACATGAGTTTTTTCAATTCGACCTACTTTTACGGCAACGGGCCCGTCGAGATCGTATACCACGCGGAAAGCGAGGACGGCTTCAACTGGGTGAAGACGATGCGGGACCAGGTTCCTTTCGGCAGACACAAGAAGACCAACATCGTCCATACCGGCATTCACGACCAGGGAACGTATTACGGCAACACCGATCCCAGCGCCACCACCACGCGCGTGCAGGTTGCCGGAAAGACGCAGGTCTTCAAGGACATGAAGGACCCCGATCCCGCGCGACGCTACAAGATGATCAGCCTCGAGGGCCGCCCGCATCCGACGCTCAAGGAAATTCACACGGGTGTCAGCCTGCTGGTGTCACCAGATGGGTTTCACTGGAAGCTCGCCGGCAATTCCCACCTGCTCGACCACTCGAGCGATTGCCTCAACCACCTCGTGCGCGACGAGCGCAACGACCGGTGGCTCATGGTCTGTCGCCCGCCCGTGTGGCATTCGGGACGCAACGACAGCCAGCGCAACATCCGCCGTCGCATCGCGATGATGACAAGCAAAGACCTCGTGAACTGGACCTACCCGCGCGTGGTGATGTATCCCGACGAATACGACACGCCCGATTACGACCACAACCTTGTCTTCCCGTACGGCAACATCTTCATCATGTTTTACGGTGCATTTGCAGGTGACACCACGGGGCACTGGGAGATGCGGCTGGCGACAAGCCGCGATGGGTTTCATTGGGAACGCTATCACACGCGCGAGACCTACATGGCCCGCGGCCCGAAGGGCTCGTGGGATGGCGGCGGAGTTCTTCCCTCCACGCCCCCGATCCAGGTTGGCGAGCGCCTGCTCCTCTATTACAACGGCACGAAGATCGGACAGGAGGAACAGGGCGATTTCATCGGCAGCATCGGGATGGCCACCATCCGCCTTGACCGCTTTGTCGAACAGCGCGCCGACCAGACTCCCGGCTATCTCCTCACCAAGGAATTCATTCTGCAGGGGAAAACCCTTCGCGTGAACATGGAGATCAACAAAAGCACGAACCTCCCCGAACGCCCACGCCTCCGCGCCGAAATCCTCCGCCACCCGCCTTTCGGCCAGCACTGGGATTTCAAGGAGGCATACGAAGGCTTCTCCTTCGACGATTGCGACCCGATGTGCATTGACCACACCGACTCCACCATCACGTGGAAAGGGAACAAGGACATCTCCTCGCTGGCCGGCAAGCCCGTTTATATCCGCTTCGAACTCGTCTATTCGGGAATCTACTCTTTCCGCATCGCAAAGGAATGACATGTAGCTGCGTCCGCAAGGACGCGGCTCCCCATCCAAACGCTTGCGCGTTCGGCTACAACCAAACCCCTGCCCATGAAAATCCCCGGCCACCAGAACCTCTTCAACGGCGATTGCGACATCCATTTCTACCAGGCGCCATGGAACCACTGGCGTCCAAAAAAGGGCGGGCGTCATTCCGTCAAGGCGGTTCATCACATGGTGGACCTCCTCGCGCGCAGCGGCGTGGACACCTACCTCGTCAACCCCAACGGCCAGCGTGCCTACTACCCGAGCAAGGTCGCACCCACTCATATGGACGGCTACAAGCGGGGCGACCGGAAGTTTCTTTATGCGCATATCCTTGGCCAGCCGATGACACGCGCGCAGTCGGAGGCGTATTTGGACAATCTGACGCGGTTCATGGACCGTTACCTCGACCTGCTGGAGGACGGCGTGGACTGGCTGGCAGAAACGTCGAAGGCGTGCCGGCGTCGAAAGATCAGCCCCTGGCTCTCGGTCCGCATGAACGACATGCACGGAGCCAATAGTTTTGAGGGCAGCTACATGAACGCGCCGCTGCTTGCCGACCCAAAGCACCGCCTGCGCGGCACCACGCTCAACCCAAAGGAGGGAACGCATTTCACAATGATGGCGCTCAATTTCGAGTCCCGCGAGGTGCGCGACTACATGATGCGCATGATCCGCGAACTCGTGGAGGACTACGACTTCGAGGGAATGGAATTGGACTGGACGCGCACCTATTACTGCTGCAATCCCGTGGCGTCAAAACAGACGACCGAGATGATCACCCGCTGGCATGCGGATATCCGCGCGCTGACGCAACGTCGCGCGAAACGTACGGGGCGCCCCTACCCGCTCGGGCTCCGCGTCCCCGGACATTTCGAGGTGCTCCGCGCCTACGGGCTCGACGTGCGCGAAATGATCAACCGTGGCTTGATTGATTTTCTCTGTCCCACCGCCACATGGCAGACAACGTGGAACATGCCGCATGACAACTTCAAGAAGGAGTTCGGCGATCGCGTCGCAATCTACGGCGTGGTCGAGGACGGTCCCAACTGGGTGGGCGGGTACGCACCGAAGACGAAGGAGCGCGGGTTTATCCGGTACATGGCCGCAAGCGCGCCCCTGCTGCGCGGCAATGCCGCGGGAAAACTCGTACTGGGCGCCGATGGAATCGAAACCTTCAATTTTTTCTGCACGGACCAATGGGAATCCGCAGGCGGCGATTACAAGGCATTGCGCGGACTTGAGGATTTGAAGAGCCTGCGCGGCAAGCCAAAACAATATACCTTCGGCACCGGCCCTGCCTGCTGGGTGGAAACACATTTCGAATTTCCACTGCAGCTCCCGTGCATCCTTGAGCCACAATGGCAGCGCCAGTTCCAGCTCGCCATGTGCTCCGAACCCGCCCATGCCCGTCTGAAACTCACGATTCAGGTCGTGGTGGAAAAGGGGGACAAGGCTCCAGACCTCGGTGTCACCTTCAACCACTCATGGCCAAATTACAAGGCGCAGCCCACGCAAAAGCTCCTCTTCCCCGTCGGACCACTGACCGAGCACCTCCCGGAATGCCAGGCCTTCAACTACAGCTTCAATGCCGGGGACATCCGCGAAGGCTGGAACGAAATCGGCATCGTCAACGGCAGCCGCCAGAGGGATAATGCGCAGCAGCGAAAAGAAAACTCCGTCAACATCGCCAGCATCGAGCTGGCTGTGAGGTAGCGCGTACTCGCCGAGCGCGCCCTGTCTCGGAATTTCAAGCGTCCGACTTCTGAATTCTGGCTCCTGACTCCTGACTCCTGGGATCAAGGGTCTCCCCATCACTCCGTCGGCGAAATATCCTCGGGAATCACATCAAGGCAATTGTCGGCGTCCTCCCAAAACACAGCGGGGAAAATCCGGAGAACCTTGGGGGCAATCTCGTATCCAAGGCGGGACAGCATGGGAATGGCGCGCTCGCAGGCTTTGTCGAGGGCCCGGTCATAATCGCCGCATTGCTTGCGCTCATTGTCGTTCCAGTGGGCCACCTGGTGAATGGCGTCGTAATCCTTGCCCCACTGGCGCAACGCCGGCGCGATGTCTTCCGTCATGTCCTCCAGCGTGCTCAGGACTTCGCCGCAGCAAGAGCAGTAAATGCCATGCGTGCAGACCTCGAATGAGATGAAAGGAATCGTCGGTGCGCCACAGCAGGACGTGGACTGGTAGTGGTTGTTGAAGGAAAAGGTGCGGCGGTTCCAGAGATCTCGTTGCTGCGCCACGGTCGCGCCAAGGCGATACGCCACCACGAGCGGATGCGACGCACGCCAGCAGCGCTCATGCAGCTGCCCAAGGGTCTGGCTCAGCCAGCGTGCCAGCGAGAGATCATCCCATGACTTGAGAGCACGCATGTGCTCCTGCCAGAGATCAAACCCACCCTGCTTGTCAAAGGAAAGCAGTGGCGAAGTTTCCTTTTCGGGTTTTGCCATTCAGGGGAACATAGCGCAAAAGAAGGGCGATTGCACGACCAAAGAAAATGACCTCTGGTTGTGTAGGAGCCGTTGCCAACGGCGACCGGGGAGAAGGGTCCGTGCAGCGATCGCCGCTGGCAGCGGCTCCTACAATTCCGCAATCCGCAATCACTTCTGCATCTTGTCATCATCCACCAGCTTCACCTCTTTCTTCGCGAGCAAATTCTTGACCGTGGCATCGGCCTGGATCAACTGACCCAGCTTTTGCCAGCGCAACCGGTTGTTCCATGAGTCGGGATTCATGTCCGCCGCGGAGGAAAGATGCTGGGGTCCCGTGACGCTGCGCACGTTTCCTCCAAAGGAACTCTGGATGTCCACCTTCTCCGCGGCAGGAGCCGATATCGAATGCGCATTCAGCAGCCCCGCCTGCAGTGTGTCCTTCAAAAATGAAAGCGCCCGAGCCGGGGGAACAAGCGACCACTTCTTGAATTCGATGATCTGCGTCTGCTTGTCTCCTTTGATCGCCCAACCACCGTCCATCGGAATGTCCGGATCGCCAAAGTGCCTCACCAGCATCACCACATTGCTTCCACTGCCGAAAATCGTGAGCGTCTGCGTCACCAACGGATCCGGGTCGCTGGAGAACTTCCATGTCACAAAATCACCCGCCCCGATGCTCGATGGCACCGTCGGCTTGGGAGGCGCGTAGAGCGGCTGCAGATAATAAGCCGCCGCTCCCAGCATGGCCAGACGCACCAGCCACTTGAGCGCGAACCAGATCGTTGAAAATGAGGATTTCGGCATGGAGCATTCGGGGTTGCAAACGCCACGAATTTCCTGAATTCAGGGACTGTTGCCAATCCTTTTAGAAACATTTCGCATGACCACGAAATCCATCCTTCAGCTTCACCTCTTCACAATCTTCACCCTGCTCGCCCATGTGAAGGCGGAGGACGCCCTGGTGGTTGGCGATTCCACAATCACACGCGACCGCGTGAACATGGCGCTTCACGTTCCCGCAACGGCGGACAAGCCTCACGGACCGATGGGCGTGCTCGTCTTCTTCGGCGGCGTGGGCGACTCCATCGACTACTACCAGAAGGCGTTCACGGAAATGGCCGACAAACTTGACCTCATCGTCATCATCCCCCAGATGCCCTGGTTCGATAAGCGCGGCGAAGTGGATACGCCAGGCGTGATCAAGGTGCTCGATGACGTGGTGACACAGATCGAAACCCAATTTCACACCGACCCGAATCTCCGCCTCGTCGGCGGCGCATCGGCCGGCGGTGCACCCGCGCATGACCTCACAAAAAAGTGGGGCGCAAAGGTTCCGTTTCAACTGCTGCATTCCACGGTGGATTCTGCATGGGTGAAAGGCCCGCGCCTGCTGCATCTCGTCGGACGCAACGAAACCGGGTGGCTCGGCACCGACGCCCACAGCGGACAGGGTTTCGACATCAACAACAAGGATTTGTACGCCGTGCCGGACGAGGATCACCAGGTCCACTTCCGCCACATGCAGCCATGGCTCGAAACCGAACTTTCGGCGTGGAGGATCATCAACATGAGCTCAAAACGAGGGCGAGGGGAGGACGAAGCGGCGCTGAATTATCTCAAGAAGTCTTACGACCTGCTTTCAGAAACACTTCAGGGCGACGATGCCTTTCTGCAATATCAGAACAAGCGAAGAAAGGAGCTCTGCACAAAACTCAAGGCACTCAACCCCGAGCCGAAACTTGAATGACGGCATCCGTTCTCACTCCTTTACCGGCTTCCGCACGCGCGACTGCAGGAAGGCCACAATGTCGTCCATCTCCTGCGGCTTCAGGTTTCCAGCAAACGCCGGCATGTTCACGCCGCCGTTGGAAATGCGGATGATCATCTGGTCGCGCGTCAGCTGGTTTCCAATGTGCGTCAGATTGGGACCGCGTCGCCCGCCATACTCCTCGATGAGGTGACAGTTCAAACAAGCCTTGGAATGAAACAATCGCGCGCCTTCCGCGACGGGGCCGCTCGTTGTGCCCACCACTTCCGCCTTCAACGGTTGCGCATGAAAATTCGGCGACCACGGTGACTGCAAGCCCAGGCGCCACAACGACAGAATCATCACCACGGTCAGAAGGACGGCGGCAACCGCCCATGGACGCCGAGATGGAGCGCGCTCCCCCTTGTTCGAAAGCAGCGGGATGATGAAAAGGATGGCTCCCACAAGAACAGGGCCAAGCACGATCACGTAGCCCTCGCAACCCGGCGGCAGCAGCGCGAGCACCGCAAAATACCACAGCATGTACCAGTCGGGTCTCGGGTCCGCATCCAGAACGCTGGGGTCGGGAGGCTTTTCGATGGGCGGCGGCCCCCAGATGATCGCCATCAGCGAAATGCCAATGATCATCGCGACACTGAACACCACGTCGCGCCATGCCGCGTCGGGCCAGAAGGGAACGCCCGTCTTGTGAATGCGTTCCTTGTATTCCTCCCGGTACGTCTTCGGGTCCACCACCTGCCCGGTCTTCGGCATCTCGGAAATTCCATGACGCAGCACAAGCCAGACATGAATGCCCACGAATGCGAAAATCAGCCCGGGCATCAGGAACACGTGGATCGCAAAAAAACGGCTCAGGGTCGCGCCGCCCACGGTTGTGCCGCCGAGGATCAATTGCGCCAGCCATTTTCCGACGAAGGGAACGCGCCCCGCCTGTTCTGCGGCCACCACGACCGACCAGACGGCAGTCTGGTCCCATCGCAGGAGCTGCCCCGTGAATCCCATCACCAGCGTGAACCCAAGCAGCAGCACGCCCGTCATCCAGTTCATCTCGCGCGGAAACTTGTAGGATCCGTGGAGATAAACCTGCGCCATGTGAAGGCCGACCATCAGCACCATCGCCGACGCCCCGTAGTAATGCAGTCCGCGCAGAAAACTCCCGAACTGCGCCTGGTACGTGATGAAGCGTAATGTGTCGTACGCTTCACCCGCGGAAGGGATGTAGGAAAATGCAAGCGCCACACCGCTGGCCACCTGGATCATGAAAGCGCACATCGTGGCGCTGCCAAAGACATACCACCAGCGCGCGTCGCGCGGCACAAGATGCGTCGCCATCGGAACGATCAACGCCGCCGCACCCGTGCGGTCGTCCACCCACTTCCACACACTGAGAAGGAGACGTTTCATGCGGAAAGGGCTGCTGGCTGCTGGCTGCTGGCTTCTAGTCGCAAGCGGTGAGCCATCCACACTAAGTCGCAGTTCTTGATTTTTTTCATTTGCTTGAAATTTGTTGGGTTCACCCAGCACCCAGCAGCCAGAAGCTAGGAGCTCCTTTTCATGACGTGATCGGAATCGGGCTTGCCATGATTTCCACCTTGCCGTCGCGCACGCGCACGGGATATTGCGACAGCCCATGCGGAGGCGGCCCTGCCGCCACGCTGCCATCCTTGTAATACACGCCTCCATGACACGGACACATGAACAGGTCGGCGTCGGGCAACCACCTCACGGGACAGCCGAGGTGCGCGCAATTGATGGAGAACGCGATGAATTTGTCCTCGCTCTCGCGCCGCAGCCACGCCGCGGTCTTCGCCGTCACGCCCGCCCAGGGCAGTGTCGCCGCATCGAGAAAGGTCACGTTCACCGTCTCCCCCACCTTGAACACGTCCACCTTTCCCACGTTGCGCCAGACTTCGGGCGTCTTGCGGAAAAGCGGCGCGATGATGAACCCGACCATGGGAATGGCGAGGATCGCCGCCCCAACGCCGCCAAGGATCACGCTCAACTCCGTGAGGAACCGCCTGCGCGTCACCTCGGAAGGCTCGTCATTCATTTTCTTTTCGTTCATGGCAAATTTCTCCAATCCATCCAATCAAGGACACTGCGAATACAACAAGCCCCGCAATCGTCACAACGGGCGACGTCACAATCCCCCAGAGAAGCATGGTCACGCCGAGCGAAAGCGCCGCCGGCCACCACGTCGGGCGGGGCAGTTTTTCCGGCTGCGGAACATTCCATCCCTCGCGCGATGTGTCGGGCTGGCTCATGACATTCTCTCCAAAAGCACGCGAATCGGCACTTCCCCCGGCTCTTCCGCACTCTCGCCATACCACCGCACCAGCTGCGAAATGATCCCCGCCAGGTAAACCATGCAAGCGGGAACCCACATCAGCAGTCCGCCGAGCTGCTGGTCTTTCTCCGGCGTAAATCCCCAGCCGTCACGGATCAGGGCGAGGATGCCGAGGCGATCCGATGGACTCAAATACGCCGGGCACGCTCCCAGCGGCGCGAAGGTGAGGATGATCCCCAGCACCGTGCAGCCAAGGCACGCGGAAAAAAGATAGGCAATCCCGGCGAATGGGGAGATGCGCTGCTCCCGGCGCGGTGCGAGGATCGGCCACCAGAACATCGTGCCCATCGCAAGCAGGGAGACATATTGAACGCGATGAATCGCCGGGCTCTGGGTCGCCGCGCTGCAAAGTGACGGCACATGCCAGATCCACATCGCGCCAAGTCCCGCAAGCCAGCATGTGAGAATGGCCATGGGAGAAATCGCCCGGCCAGCAAGTCGTTTAACCACGGAAGAGCCTCCAAGACTAAGCAGGATCAGGGGGGGGACGACCAGGAGGAGCACAAGATGTTGCAGCATGTGCGCGCTGAAAAGATAACCATTCGCCAGCGCGTCAACCGGAGAAACCAGCACGAGGGCTGACAGGACCAGCCCCGCAATGAGAAAACCGCTCCTCGCGGAAAAACGAATGCGCCACCCGTAGATCACGAGAACGACCACGCACAGCGCGATCACCAGCGGATTCGCCTCCCATGCGGATGTGAGAAATTGATGCGTTGTCATGACAGGATTTTCAAATACACCACGGAAAACACCACGATCCATACCACGTCCACAAAATGCCAGTACAATCCAATCGTGCCGAGCGCGGGTGCAATCATCTTCGCCCCGTCACGCGCCATGGCCAGCCCCAGCAGGATCGCAAGCGCCACCAGCCCCACGCAAACGTGAAGCCCATGAAAGCCAGTCAAGGTGAAAAATGATGTCGCAAACAAATTAGTGCTGACCGTGATGCCACGGTCAAACAATCCCACGTACTCCGCCCCCTGCCCCGCCATGAAAACCACCCCGAGCAGGATCGTGACAACGAGCCATCCGCGAAACGCCGCGAACTGTTTCCGGTGATGATACTTCTCCGCCAGCCAGATCGTGAAGCTGCTGGCAAGCAGGCAGATCGTGTAAATCCCGGTCTTGAACGCATCGAGGCTGCTCGACGCCGTGGGCCCGCCGAATTTGCCGCTGTTGAAGTAAAGATATGAAAGAATGAGCATGATGAAAAACACGGCCTCGGATACGAGGAATGAAAACATGCACGTGCGGTTTTTCCCAAAGCTCGGATCGCCGCCTTCCACTTTTTTGAACTTCCAATCCGCCTTGTCGGGATTCGCCAGGTCCCACAACGGTCGTCTTCCTTGCACAGGCGGCACGCGGTCGAAATTGTGCTCGGGCGGCGGCGACGTCGTCGCCCATTCCAGCGTCCACGCGTTCCATGGGTTGTCCCCCGCCCGCTCGCCGCGCAGCAGGCTCATCACGATGTTCCCCACGAGCACCAGCATCCCAGCGCCCATGATGAATGCCCCGACGGTCGAGATCATGTTCAGCGCGCCCCAATACGGCAGGTCAGGATAAGTAAAGACCCGGCGCGGCATGCCCATCATTCCAAGAAAATGCTGCACGAAGAATGTCATGTTGAAACCGACGAGCAACAGCAGGAACTGCACGCGCCCCCATTTTTCGGAGAGCATGCGCCCGCTCATTTTTGGAAACCAGTAATACGTCCCCGCCATCATCGCGAAAAGCGTTCCGCCGAAGAGCACGTAATGGAAATGCGCCACGACGAAGTAGCTGTCGGTCAACGCCCAGTCAATCGGCGCCACCGCAAACATCACGCCGCTCAACCCGCCGATCACAAACTCCACGAGAAACGCCATCGCGAACAGCATCGCTGTCGTGAAACGAATGGACCCGCCCCACATCGTCGCGATCCAGTTGAAAATCTTCACGCCGGTCGGAATCGCAATCAGCATGCTGCTCGCCGCAAAAAAGAGATTCCCCTGATAGCCAAGCCCCACCGCGAACATGTGATGCGCCCACACGCCGAAACTCAGAATCGAAATCGCCACGGTGGACGCCGCCACAAATTCATAGCCGAAAATCGGCTTGCGCGAAAATACCGGGATCACCTCCGAGATCATCCCGAACGCCGGCAGCGCCATGATGTACACCTCGGGATGCCCGAACGTCCAAAAGAAATGCTGCCAGATCAACGCCGACCCCCCGTTCGCCGGCAGGAAGAAATGCGCGTCGAGCTGCCGGTCAATCAGCAGCATCACGATCGAGGCGTTCAGCGCCGGCATCGCCAGGATGATGAGGATCGAGTTCACGAACACCATCCAGACGAACAGCGGAAGACGTCGGATCGTGAGCCCCGGCGCCCGAAGCGTCAGCACCGTGGCAATGATGTTGATGGCCGACGCCACCGAGCCCACGCCCATCACCAGCAGCGCAAGCACCCAATAATCGGTTCCCTTCGTGGATGAGAAGGGCGTTTCGCTGAGCGGCGCGTAGGTGAACCATCCCGCCGACGGCGCGCCGCCCGCGACGAGGCTGAAATGCAGGAGCAACCCGCCGAAAAGCAGCAGCCAGTAGCTCATGGCGTTCAGGCGCGGGAACGCCATGTCGCGAGCGCCGATCATGAGGGGAATGAAATAGTTCGCGAAGCCGATGAGCGCCGGCATCACCACGAGGAAAATCATCGTGGTGCCATGCATCGTGAAGATCTGGTTGTACACCTCCGGCGAAAGGAAATTGTTTTCCGGACGAGCCAGCTGGATGCGGATGAGCAGCGCCTCGACGCCGCCAATGAGAAAGAAGCCGAGCGTGGTGACGAGGTAAAGAATCCCGATCCTCTTGTGGTCAATGGTCCCCACCCACCCGAGCAGCCCATGCTCGAGCGATTCATCGTGCGGAACTTTTGCAATGCTTTCGCTCATGATCGTGTAGCCGAACTCGCAAGAGTTTGGCTCTCGGCGTCCACGTTCTTGCGAACGTGGCTACTTTCTAAAAATACAGTCTTCATTTCACAAAATATGTAGCCGAACTCGCAAGAGTTTGGCTCTCCACATCCACGTTCTTGCGAACGTGGCTACATGAATGGTTTTCATTTCAATGTTTCAAAATACGCCACCAGATTCTCCACCTGCTCATCCGTCAAGGACAGGTTGGGCATCTTGCATCCGGGCTTGATGAGCTGCGGGTTCTTCAGCCAGCGACGGAGATTGGCCGGGTTGTTCTCAATCACGCCTCCAGCAAGCGTTCGGCGGCTGGCGATGTGGGTGAGGTTGGGGGCGGCGTTTGGAAGTGGGGTCGAGACCTTCGTGGGATATTCATCCGTAATCGCATGGCAGTTGGCACAAGTCATTTCATGAAATGCATTCCATCCTTCATGAATACGGCTATCTACGCCGGGAAGATTCTTCACGAGATGAAACCGTGCCGAGGACGATTCATTTTTCTCCCACGCCTCAAACTCCTTCTCCGATTCCGCAATCACGAAAAACCGCATCCACGCGTGCTGGTTGCCGCAATACTCGGCGCATGCGCCGTCGTATGTTCCCGGCTTGTCGGCTTGCAGCCAGATCGTGTTGGGATGACCGGGGACCATGTCCATTTTCGGGCCAAGCTGCGGCGCCCAGAAATCGTGGATCACATCAGCGGATTCCAGGCGAACCAGAAGTTTTTTTCCCACGGGAATGTGGATCTCGTTGGCGGTGATGACACCCGACTTCACATAACGCGCCTCCCACCACCATTGATGCCCGACCACGATCAGGTCGGGCTCGCGGCCCGCGACGGGATCGGGATTGGAAGCGGTCATGCCGCGCGCCGTCATGAAAAACATCCAGAGGAGAAGCAGGAATGGCGCGATGGTCCATGCGATCTCCATCCGTGTGTTCCCATAAACCTGTCGCGGCTCGGCATCGCCCGGCTTGCTGCGGAAGCGGATGATGCATGCGCCCACGAGGGTCGTGACGATGGCAAAGATGAACGCGCAAGCGACCGTGATCGCAATGAAAAGATCCGAGATGGCAGCGGCCTGCGGCGAAACCGGATCAAGCACAGGCAGTGCGGCGGCAACAAGGTTCATGCAGCCCGTCTTTTACGAACAAATCCGCGCCCGTGAAAGGCTATAATTTGGCTTCTCCCTGACTGCTTGTGAGTAAAAAGCGGAGGGACACGCTCCGTTGTTCCATATTCCAAGCCAAAATCGGAATGGTTTTCGCCAACCCATGTGCAGCACTGAAAATGATCAGGGCTTAGATTGGCGCCATCAACAAAAGAAAGGTGCCAACATGAACGCACTTCCCGAAATGACCGTATTCATCGCAACCATCGCCTTCGTCGGCGTGTACGCGCTCATCCTGATCTCAACGATCAACAAGCTCGATTGAGAGGCAATTACTCCTGCAGCGAGCTTCGGCAGCACGGATCGATCCACTCTCCATTTCGATGTCCGTTCTTCTGGCTTCTGTCTCCTGACTCCTGACTTCAGGGACCAAGGGGCATGTCACTTGAACAAGTCGGTCACGCCCTTGACGGCGTCCGTGACACCCTTGGTGGATTCGCCACCCAGCTTCTCGACGGCATCGATCCCGAGCTTGGCGGCGTTGGCGGCGATGGACTTGGTGCTCTCCTTCGTCACCGCCGCAACCACCTCCTTTGCGAGATCGGCGGCTGTGATGCCCTCGGGAGTATTTCCGAGGTTCTGCAGGTGAATTTCCGGCAGGGGGATCGTCGCGCCTTTGCCACCCAGTTCGGTCAGCGCCACGTTGATTTTTCCGCCGCGAATCACAAAGTCATCCACCTGCATGCGCTTTTTGGAATTGGGATCACTTGCACCGAGCGACTGCTCCACGTTTTCCTGGATTTTCGTGAGATTGTTCCCATCCATGCCTCCTTCAAACGTGATCTCCGGCGACTCGATCGCGATGGAGTGGATGACGACCTTTTTTGAAAAAACGGAGGAGGGCTGGAGCGACACGCTGATTTTCTCCGCCTTGATCGCGGCGGGCGTCTTGCTACCCGACGGGTTTCCAATCACGAGGCCGGAGATGTCGCCCTTGCCGGATAACACCGACAAGGCGACGCCCTGCACCTTCACATCCACCTTGGTGATCTGCGGCCCCCCCGCCTCGATCCCCTTCTTCACCACGCCATTCAGGAAGAAGGCAAAGAAAACGACGACGGCCACGACGAGAACAACGACGAGCGCGAGAATTCCAATGATGACTTTTTTCATGCCATGAAGTTTTGCAGAAACGGGAAGCACGTCAAGTTGCTTGTATGCGGGCTTCTTTCCGGCCTGTAGCCACGCCCGCCAGAACGTGGTTTCTGCTCGTGTCACGGGGACAACCGCGTTCTTGCGAACGCGGCTACATCCACCAACTGCTTGCCTCACACCTGCACCCATTCCCGGCTTGTTGCCCCCGGGAAGTCTGCTAAGGATACGGGTTCCCCCCAATTCCAGACCGACCGATTCATGTCTGCTTCTTTTTTATTTCGTTTACGCGTACTCCTGTTGACGGGAGCACTGACGCTCATGATGGTGGTCCACCCGTTGCGCGCCGAAGATGAGCCCGCCCCCGCAACGGAATCATCCGCCCCCGCCGAACCCATGCCTGCCGAGGCGTCACCAGCCCCGGCGGAAAGCGACAACAGCCGCGTCAAGGTGTCCTCTTCGCGTCCTTCGCAAACCGAATCGTCATCCGTGGAACCCAAGCCCGAGCCGCCTCCCAACGAGATGACGCAGGAAGATGGCTCTCCTTCGCCATCCACGCCATGGAAACCGGAGGAGGGTGACAGCACGATCGAACGCCCCACCCTTTCGTCGCTGTCCGAAGGACGGCCCGATGCGAGCCGTGAGTTGACTTTGATGGAGCTGGTGGACGTGGCATTGAGCCGCAATCCCACGACGCGCGTGGCGTGGCAGAATGCCCGCACGTCGGCGTCCCAGATGCGCGTGACGCATGGTGCCTATTATCCAACGATCACGTTGAGCATCCAGGGCGGGCCAAGCCACACGACGTCGCCCCTGCTTCCGGGAACTTCACAGAATGACCAGTGGTCAGGCGGACCGCAGGTGGGCATCACCTACCTGCTGCTCGATTTTGGCGGGCGCGACGCCGCGGCCGAGGCGGCGCGGCAGACGCTTCTCTCGTCAAACTTCCAGTTCAACAACAAGATCCAGGACGTGATCCTCGGCGTGATGCAGGCGTATTACGACCTCGACAGCAAGCGCGCGCTGCTGGACAACGCGGCCACGAGCATGAAGCTTGCCGTTGCCACGCTTGATTCCACGCTGCAAAGGAAAAAGGCCGGGCTCGTTTCCGAAACGGACGTTCTGCAGGCGCGCCAGAACAAGGCGCAGAAGGTGGCCGACTTTGAAACAGCACTGGGCA
The DNA here is from genome assembly GCA_023269615.1 of Verrucomicrobiota bacterium. Classification (GTDB taxonomy): domain Bacteria; phylum Verrucomicrobiota; class Verrucomicrobiia; order JABWAM01; family JABWAM01; genus JAHFSY01. Next base: position 36,699 of record JAHFSY010000018.1, on the reverse strand, counting down.
ACATGAACGCCTCCCAGGCCGTGCTGGCGCAAAGCCTCGGGTTGCCCGCGAATATTGTGGTCAACGTGGTGCCACCCGAAAGTGCAGTGAACCTCTCGGTGCTCGACCGCCAAGTGAACCAGCTCGTGGACGAGGCGCTCTCGCAACGCCCCGACATTGCCGCCGCCTCCGCCACCCTGCTTGCAAAACAGTCGTCCGTGAAACAGGCGGGTTCCGCCATGTGGCCCACCCTCACGTCCAACATGAACCTGCAACGCACCCTTTACAAAGCGAACATGACCTCGTCGCGCGGCAACTACAATGGCTCGGGACATTTCGACGCAGCCTCGGCCGCGGTGCAGTTGAACGTGAATTTGTTTGACGGGCTCGTCAACCTGAACAAAAGACGCGCCGCGCAGAGCGATGCCGAGGCGGCAATGGCCAGCCTTGCCGCGACCGAGCTCAACGCCGTCGCCGACGTCGTGAAATCATACATCGCCCTCCAGAACTCAAACAAGCAAACCGCGGCGACCCAGGCGCTCGTGGAATCGTCGCAGAAGGCTCTTGATTCCACGCAGGTCGGTTACAAGGCCGGGCTGAAAAACATCCTCGACCTGCTGACCGCGCAAAACAATCTCTCCTCGGCCAAGTCGCAAAACATCCAGGCTCGCAACACGCTCTTTCTAAATTCCGCCCAACTCGCGCGCGCAACAGGCTCCCTCGCACCACAAGCGCCAGCCGAACCAAAGCCCAACCCCGAGTGAACACTTTCCGAAATTTGAAGTGGAGTCGCGTCGTTTGGGCGTCGGCGCTTCTTCTATTTGCCGGATGCCACAAGGCGCCCCCCACAGCCCAGCCGTCCGAGCAGGCGCATCCGGTCACGACCGCCATTGCAACGCAGGAGGACACGCCCCTTTACACGGATTCCATCGGCAAATGCACGGCTCAGCAATCCGTCGCGATCCAGCCCCAAGTGTCGGGCGTGCTCACGCAGGTTCATTTCAAGCAGGGACAGAAGGTGAAGAAAGGCGAGACGCTCTTCACGATTGATCCACGTCCTTACAAGGCCGCGCTGGACAAGGCGGAGGCCGCACAGATCAACGATACCGCGCAGCAACAAAACAAGGAGGCGCAGCTCAAACGCTCGCAGGAACTCGTGGCGGGCGAATTCATCGCGGCGCAGGATCTCGAAACGCTCAAGGCCGACGCCGCTTCCGCCGCGGCTCTTGTCCAGTCCGACCGGGCCGCCGTGGACACCGCGCGCATCAATCTCGAATACTGCACCATCACGTCGCCCGTGGATGGCATCACGGGCATCTACCAAGTGGATGTCGGCAACGTGGTCGCGCCCGGGCCGAATTCCACTTTGGTCAGCGTCCAGACCGTGGACCCGATCTACGTCGATTTCATCGTGGCCGAACGCGAGCTTCCCGCGATCCGTGAACACTCCGCCGCAGGTGCTCTCAAGCTCCAGGCTTCCACGATCGAGGACAAGACGAAGTCGCGCACGGGCGAACTCACCGTGATTGACAATTCGGTTCAGAGCGACACGGGCACCGTGAAATTGCGGGCCACGCTTCCCAATAGCGACGGATTTTTCTGGCCAGGGCAGTTCGTGAATGTCCGCCTCATCCTCAAAACCATCCAGGGCGCGGTGATGGTTCCCGCCGAAGCCGTCCAGGTCGGGCAGGTCGGACGCTTTGTCTTCGTCGTGAAACCGGATTCCACCGTGGAATTGCGAGTCGTGAAACCCGGGCAGCTGCATGGTGAAAAAATCGCAATCAATGAGGGACTCAAGGCGGGCGAAACGGTGGTCGTCGTCGGCCAGATCATGCTCAGCCCCGGTGCGAAGGTGAAGGCCACGCCGGTGACGGAAAAAACCTCCACGGCCGAATAAGCATGAATCTCTCGGAGCCATTCATCCGACGGCCCGTGATGACGGTGCTGGTGATGCTCTCGGCGCTCGTCTTCGGCATCTACTCACACAGCGTGATGCCGGTGAACGATCTGCCCTCGGTGGATTATCCCGTCATCCAGGTGAGCGTCTCCTATCCCGGCGCAAACCCCGAAACCATCGCCTCCAACATCGCCACGCCGCTGGAGAAGCAGTTCATGCAGATCCAGGGGCTGAAGATCATCACGTCCGCGAGCACGCAGGGCAATTGTTCCCTCGTCCTGGAATTCGACCTGAGCCGCAACATCGACGGCGCGGCGCAGGACGTCCAGTCCGCGATCACCCAGGCCACGGGCAACCTTCCCAACGACCTCCCTTCGCCGCCCACCTACACGAAGAACAACCCCAACGACCTTCCGATCATTTACTTCGGCCTGACGAGCGACTCGCTGACGCAGGGGCAGTTGTACGAATTTGCCAACAACGAAATCGCCCAGCGCATCAGCATTCTCAACGGCGTGTCGCAGGTGAGCGTTTACGGTTCCCAATCCGCCATCCGCGTGGATGTGAATCCCCACGCCATCGCCGAACGCAACCTGACGATGACGGACATCGCCAACGCCGTGAAAGCGGGCACCGTCTCTCTCGGGGCGGGGCAGCTCGACGGCCGCTTCCGCACGCTCATTCTCAAGCCGGAGGGACAATTGATGACCGCCGATGATTACCGCAAGCTCATCATCGCCACGCGCAACGGGGCGACCATCCGCCTGGGCGACGTGGCCGTATGCCGCGATGCCGAGCAGGACGAGCGGCAGACGCGTCACTTCTGGTCGAAACACTACGCCGAGCCACCCGCCAGCGTGATCCTTGCGATCAACCGCGCGGCCGGCTCCAACGCGGTCAAGGTCGCGCAGGAGGTGAAGGAGCTGGTCCCCTCCATCCAGAAGACGCTTCCCGGCTCGATGCACCTCGTAAAAATGTATGATCGTTCGGTGACGATTGTGAATTCCGTGGAGGACGTGCAGGAAACGCTCGTGATCGCGTTTGTGCTCGTCGTGGCCGTCATTTTCATTTTTCTCGGACGCGCCACCGACACGTTCATCCCCACCGTGGCGCTGCCGCTCTCGCTCATGCTCACGTTCATCGGCATGCGCATGATGAATTACAGCCTCGACAACCTTTCGCTGATGGCACTCACGCTCGCGATCGGTTTCCTTGTGGATGACGCCATCGTGTTTCTTGAAAACTGTGTCCGTCGCATGGAAGCGGGCGAATCTCCGATGGACGCCGCAATCAACGGCGCGAAGGAAATCAGCTTCACCATCATTTCCATGACGCTCTCGCTCGCCGCGGTGTTCCTCCCGCTCGTGTTCATGTCGGGACTGATCGGGCGCATCTTCCAGGAATTTGCCGTGACGATTGTGATCGCGATCATCGCCTCGGGCATCGTCTCGCTCACACTCACGCCCCTGATGTGCGCGCGCCTGCTCTCGCCCCGCGAGAAGCAGAAGAAAACGTGGATGGAGCGAAACGTCAACCGCATGATGAGCTCCGTCCTGAAGGCGTACGAGTCGAGCCTCGACTGGTTTCTGCGTCACGGCTGGATTTCCATCCTCACTTGGATCGTGTGCCTCGCGGGGACCATCTATCTGTTCATCGTGGTGCCCAAAACTTTCCTGCCGGATGGAGACAGCGGGTTCATCCGTGGAATTTTCATCGCGTCGGAGGATTCCTCGCCCGAGCGGATGACGAAGTACCAGACGCAGGTGGACGCCGTGATGCAAAAGAATCCGAACGTGGAGATGACCCTGACCATCGCAGGACTCTCGGGCCATATCGCATCCTCCCAGGCCCTTGCGATTGCATTCCTGAAGGACGGCAAGCGCGACCCCATCCAGAAGGTGGTGCAGGATTTGAACGGCGAACTGGCGCAAATCCCGGGCATCATTCCGCTGCTCCGCGCCAGCCCCGTGCTCCACATCAGCACCGGCTCCACCAGCCAGAACCAGGGAAAGTACGCGTTCGTCATCTCGGGCATTGATACCGATGAGGTGTACAAATACTCGCAGATCATGGCTGAAAAAATGAGGGCGCTGCCCGGTTTCGCCAGCGTCTCCTCCGATCTTCAACTGCACACACCCGAGGCGAAGATCAACATCCTGCGCGAACAGGCATCCACCTACGGCGTCACCGCATCCGCCATCGAGAACGTGATTCGCAACGCGTATTCCGAAAATTACGTCTATCTCATCAAGCGCCCCTCCGACCAGTACCAGGTGATCGTGGAGGTGGAGAACGAGTACCGCGACCACGTGAGCGATCTTTCCCGTCTTTACATCAACTCCACGACAGGAGGCGCGCCCATTCCGCTGCGCGCCGTCGCGACATGGGACCAGACGCTCGGGCCGCAGTCGGTGAACCACATCAACCGCTTCACGTCGGTGAGCCTCTTTTTTGATCTCGCGCCCGACAAGGCCATCGGCATCGCCACGCAGGAAATCAACGACCTCGCCGACAAAACCATGCCCCCCACCCTGCTGCGCGGCTTCCAGGGCGAGGCGCAGGCATTCGACGAAACCGTGAAATCACTCGCCCTCCTCATGATTGTGGCGATCTTCGTGATGTATGTGATCCTCGGCATTCTCTACGAAAGCTACATCCACCCCATCACCGTGCTCTCCGCGCTCCCCGTGGCCACGATCGGCGGCGTGCTCACGCTCGTGGTGTTCCACGCCGAATTCTCCCTCTACGCCTTCGTCGGCATGTTCATGCTCATGGGCATCGTGAAGAAAAACGGCATCATGATGATTGACTTCGCTCTGCAGGAAATGGACTCCGGCAAAGACCGCTTCAACGCCATCAAGCAAGCCTGCCTCGAACGCTTCCGCCCGATCCTCATGACCACCCTGGCCGCGCTGATGGGCGCCGTCCCCATCGCCCTCGGTTACGGCGCCGATGGAAGCTCACGCAAACCCCTGGGCCTCGCCATCGTAGGCGGCCTCATCGTCTCCCAATTGCTCACGCTCTACGTGACCCCGGTCATCTTCCTCTACATGGAAACCTTCCAGGAAAAAGTCCTGAACCGCGTCCCCTTCTTCCGCGCGACACGGGCTCCTGTGGCGCCCCACCATCCCGTTGGACAACCCGTATGAGAGACGTTCCCATCCTGGGCATCGCCACGATCATTTCATCCATTTGCTGAAACAGCCCCGATCAATGACGACCTTTTATCGCATATGCGCAAAAAGGTTGTGGCGGGATGGTTTGGGAAACCAGAATGCTCCCGGTTTTCCAGATCGTGCGTTGTAGGCGCCGTTGCCCAACTTTCCTGGCCCGGCCAATGCCGTAAACTGGAAAGCATTAACTGCTGCCACCGATAATTTCCGAATTGTCTTTCACCCTTGCTGCATGTATGTTCTCCGAAGCCCTTGGGGGAGCGCATCTTACACAAGCTGTCCCGCATGACTAAAAACAAACAGCTCACCGTTTCCTGCAAGATTGACCTGAAGCAAGTGGTTCAGGATCTCTCGAAAATGAGAAACCCGGATTCCGGAGTTCGCGCGGTTTCGGCCATTCGCCCGGCCCGGGGGCTTTCGCTGCTGGAAATGTTCGCCGAGGAGGTCCGCTTCCTGCGTAACAGCGGTGCCCAAGCCACCCCCGTCATCACCATGCTCCTCACCAAATTGGGTGTCCCTTCTGAAGGTCCGCTCGCAAAGGCTGCTCTCGGCGTCGGCAGGCTGGTCGAAAACGCGGCGGACGAGCCTAACTATCACAACAAACAGCACGTCATCGAAGTCATCGTCGCGGCCTACGTCCTCGGCCTGCGCGAAAAACTCCCCATTTACCGCGTGGTCGAACTCATCATCGGGGCCGCCGCCCACGACCTCGGCCACACGGGCGTCATGAACCGCCACGACTACGAGCGCGAAGCTTACTCCTTCCAGATCGCCGAGCCCGCGCTTCGCGAGGCCCACCTCACCCCCGATAGCATCCAGCGCATCGAAAAGATGCTCCTCGCCACTGATTTCCGCGTCGGCGTCCCGCCCACGCGCAACGAATACCTTGAAACCCACAGCCTTCCAAACAACGACGACCGAAAACTCCTCGCCGTGCAGTGCCTCCTGCTCACCGAGGCCGACGTCCTCTTCTCCTGCTTCGACCTCCATTACAACGATCTCCTGAGCAAGCTCCTCTCCGCCGAATGGCAGCGCCCCTCATTCAACCTCAGCCTCAAGGAACGCATCGGCTTCCTCGAGCGCGTCCGATTCATGTCCTCCGCCTCCATCGCCCTCGGACTCGAGACGCGCCGCCTCGCCCTTCTCGACCAGCTCAATAAAATGCTCGCCTCGCACAGCTCCCATTCCAAGGAGGCGACAGGCGCACACTCCGCAAAACCGCCTACGACTTGAAATCGCGCGTGCAAAACCGCATCGCGCCAATGATGAAGAACGTCAGGTTTAGCGCCGCAAGGTAAACGAGCGATTCGCCGATGCTCCACCACGGCACGATGTCGTGAAACGTGCGCACCCAGCCCGCCGTGTGGTACGTGATGAAATATTTCTGGATGTCCTGGAAATACGGCATGTTCCTCACCACAAAATCCACGAACATCACCGAGAGGGTCAGGATGGTCGCCGCCGCTGGCTTCATGTTGAAGCACGAGAACATGAATCCCATCGTGGAAACGACCTGGGTGACCAGCGCGAGAAAGAACATTCCGCGCCCAAACCGCCAGAGCGCCTCCCCGGTGTCAAAGAGCCCGAATATTCCCTCCTGGGGCGCAAAAATAAACAGCTTCCCGAGCCCGCCGCGATAGATCACCCCGGCCAACAGGCTCGTGACACCGATGAACAGGATCAGCGCAAACGTGTACACCACGCAGGCAAGCCACTTGATCACCAGCAGCCGCAGCCGGGAAATCGGCCTCGCCAGCACCATCCGCATGGTTCCTTCCTCCACCTCCTTCGCCACCACATCGCCCGACACCAGTGACAGGTAAAGCCCGCCCAGCAAAAAAATGGTGAAGAGAATCATCAGCATCGCCATGGTGATCCCCGAATAATATTCCTCAAAACCGTAGCCGTTTTTTGTGAGCAGCTCCACGAACGCCTTCTTCGCCTTGGGCAGTTGCAACAACGCCAGGATGATGAACTCCACGGCGACAAACGCGCCAAACCCGATGTACGTCCGCTTGCGCGCAAACATCTTCAACAACTCGTTCTTTAATTGGTTCCAAAACATGATGTCACCTGTCGGATAATCCGTGGCCAAAAATTCCGTCCTTCATCCCTCATCCCTTATCCTTCATCCTTTTCCTTCCTCACCATCGCAAGATACACATCCTCCAGGTCGCGCTCGATCGGCGCAATCGCCCCGATCCGAAAACGCCCGTGCACCAGCCACTCGGCCACCTTCGCCACATCCGCATCCGGTCCAAGCATCCCGTGACCCTCGGCACTGAACGATTTCACCAGCCCTGCCCCCACCAGCCCCTTTTCCGCTTCCGCCTGACGATCCACGCGCAGACGGATCCACGCCTGGTCCAATCCAAGCTGACGCCACTCGCCTGAAAAAAGCAATTCCCCCTCCCGCATCACGGCCAGGTGCGTGCATAAATGCTGCACCTCGTTCAGCTGGTGCGACGAAAACAAAATCGTCAGCCCCCATTCGCGGTTGAGTTTTACAATCAAATTCCGCATCTCATGAATCCCCTCGGGATCGAGCCCATCGTTTGGCTCATCCAGGATCAACAGCTCCGGATTCGGCAAAAGCGCCTGCGCCAGCGCAAGCCGCTGGCGCATGCCGTGGGAGTAAACCCGAACGCGATCATGAATCCGTCCCTCAAGCCCGACCAGCTTCACCACCTCTTCCATCCGCTTTGCATCCACGGGTCCCGAGTATTCGCAAAAGATGCGGAGGTTCGAAGCGCCACTCAGGTAATCGTAAAAGGAGGGTGACTCAAAGATCGCCCCCACGCGCCCCAGCGCCTTGCTGCGGTTCGCAAACACATCCTCACCGCCAATCATGAGCTGTCCCTCGTCGGGATAAACCTGGCCCAGCAGCATCCCGATCGTCGTGCTCTTCCCCGCCCCGTTGTGACCGAGCATCCCAAAGATCTGGCCGCGCGGAACGTCCAGGTTCAAATGATCGACCGCCACCCTGCCTCCAAATTTCTTGCACACGCCACGGATCGAAATCATGGCGGAAGGCTGGTTGAAAATTTCAGTTCCTTCGACGCCCGTCCATCCGCGTACAGGATGTTCACTCGATCCTTCACGTCGGGATGAAAACCCTCCTTGTCCGACACCAGCGGGATCGAGGCGGGATCACTCCCGCCCACGATTGAAAACAATTTGGTCACGTCCTGGCCATTCACCGTGAAGTTCCAGAAATAGCTGTCGCCGGTCTGCTCGAACAACCCGGCGCGATCCGACGGACACCTGAACACAGGGGAGTTCGTCGTTCCGGATAGCAAAACCGTATCCATCGCCGCCACCAGGTTGGTCGTGCTCGCCCGATTTTGAAGCGCCGGCATTTTTGCATTGTTCTCGTTCACATAAAGCTGCACCGCGATGCCGATCTGGCGGAGATTGCCGAGGCAGGCCACCGTCTCGCCCATTTGCTTGGAGCGGCGGAAGGAAGGAAAAAGCAGGGCACCTAAAATCCCGATGATTCCCACCACGACGAGAAGCTCCAGGATGGTCAGGCCGCGGAGAAAGACGAGGTGGCTGCTGGCTACTAGCTTCTGGCCACTGGTTCCTGATTTGTAAAAATGGACATCGTGTTCACGAAAATCAAACTGGACGCGAATCCTGCTGCGTTTTATAGAAGCACTGTTACAACAGGATGCATGCATCTCAAAAGGTGGTTTTACAGCTTGAAGCTAGCGGCCAGTAGCTAGTAGCTCTTCCTCATCGTGAAATCTGCAGGATGCTCTGCATCTGCTCCATCAACGGCTGGATGTCCAGCTTCGCCGATGCATTCGCATCCGTCATGTAACTTTTCAAGCCCTGGTCAATGATGCGCTTGAGGTTCTGGTCGTTCAGCGCCTTGTCCAATTCCTCCCGCGTGCCTTCGTTCTGCGCCCGCTGAAGCTCGTTCACCGCGCGGTTCACCATCTGCTTGCGCTTCGCCGGCTCCATCGCGTTGAAAGCCTCCATCATCTGCTTCATTCCCCCGGGGAGTGTAAGATCGAGATAACGCGCCCTCTCCGCATCCGTCATCCCCTCATACGCGGACCGAATGCTCTTTTCAAATCGCAACTTCTGGCGTTCCTCGAACGAAAGCTGGTTCACCCTCCGTCCCAACTCCTCGATCATCTTCATGCGCTCCACATCGGATTTTGAATGGAGCGAATTCGCGGAAATGTAATCGAGAACCTTTTCCGAAGTCATCTTCTGGGACCGGGCGAACCACATCGCGCCGAGGGCGACCACCCAGATCACCAGCAAGGCAGCCGCGCCCATCATCCAAACACGCGTGGGTTTCATGGAAAATAAACTTTAAGCGAAATCACGCATCTTCGCAAGAGCCCTCGTCCCTTGCTTTGCCAAAGGTAGGGCGTGCTCGCCGAGCGCGCCGTCGTTCTTCTTTAGAATCACGCATTCAAATTCACAGGCCACCACCTCGGCGCGTTCGGCGAACGCGCCCTGCCTCAGAATTCCCGAAGAGGCACTAAAGTGCCCGCGCGAGCTTGTGTCCTTCCAATATCGCATGCTGCAAGGTCCTCGGCGCAAAACAATCCCCGATCATTTCCACTCGCGCCACCTTGCCCTCGAACTGCTTTTGCAACCCATCCACCGCCTCGCCGCCATACGCGTACACGAAGGCGTCAAACGGCCCAAGGATCTCCTCGTGGTTGCTCCATACGTTCTGCGCCGTGGCTTCGTTGGACGCCAGGCTCACGACTTTCAAATGCCCGTGAATTTTGGCGCCCTTGCCAAACAACCGCTGAAAAATCGGCGGCCGCGTGGTCGACCCCATGAAACCCGCAACGGTCGGCTCGGACGTCACGATTTCCACATTCTTGCCTTGATCCAGTAAAAACTCAGCAACTGACGGCGCTTGTTGTGAGTACTCCTCGTCAATCACGAGCACGCGCTCTCCTGCAACCTCCGTCCCCTGGAGAACCTCCCACGCACCGTAACCGTACTGGTCCAGCCCCGGCAGATTCGGCTTGAACGCACGCGCGCCCGTGGCAATCACCACCACGTCAGGCGATTCTTTCATCACCACTTCCACCGTCGCGTCCACGCCAAGACGGATGTCCACGCCAAGCTTCTTGCATTGAAGCGCGCTGTAACGACAGGCACCGTCGAAATCCTGGCGGTGCGGCGCCTTGTTCGCAATGAGCGTCTGGCCGCCCAACTCCTTTCCCTTCTCGAACAGCACCACGTTGTGTCCGCGCAGGCGCGCCACACGGGCGCATTCCAAACCCGCGGGTCCACCCCCGATGATCGCGATCTTCCTCGGCGATGACGCCCGCGGCAACTCCGCCCAATCTTTTTCGCGCCCGATCACAGGATTCTGCACGCACGTGACGCCCAGCCCAATATAGATGCGATCAATGCAGCCCTGGTTGTACCCCATGCACTGGCGGATGTCGTCGAGCCGCCCTTCCTTCGCCTTGTTCGGAAAATCAGGGTCGGCGATGAGCATGCGGTTCATGATGCACAGGTCGGCCTGCCCCTCCTTCAACACCCGCTCCGCAATCGCCGGGTCATTGATGCGGCCAGTGGCGATGACGGGGACACTCACCACCGAACGGATGGTCGCCACGAGGGGGCAATACAATGCCAGGGGGAACGACATGTCGGGCACCGCCGCCGCCTCGCCCACATACGTCTCCGCCGTGCCGCCAACCACATTGAAATAATCAATCAGCTTCAGCTCGTTCAACTTGCCCATGATTTCCTGGCACGCGCTGTTGTTGAGCCCGCCATCCACAAAGTCGTCCGCAGTCACGCGCGTGCCCACAATGAAATCCCGCCCCACTTTTTCCCGCACCGCCTCCAGCACCTGGATTCCAAAACGCAGGCGGTTTTCAATGCCGCCCCCATACTGGTCGTTGCGATTGTTCACATTCAGGGTCCAGAACTGGTCAATCAAGTGACAGTGGCTGGCCATCACCTCGCAACCATCGAACCCGCCCTGCTTCAGGCGATAGGCCGCATCCGCGAAGGCCTTGATGAATTCCTTCATCGTCGCCTCGTCCATCACGTGCGGCGTCTCGCGGTGGTTGGGCTCGCGGATCGAGGAAGGACCGAACATGCGTTCCCAGCTGATGTTGCTGCGCCCGCGACGGCCGCGGTGGGTGATCTGCGCCACGCAGGGCACCTCATATTTGTGCATTGTGTCGGAAAAGATCTTGAGATGGGGAATGACACGGTCATGGAACAGTTCCACTCCATTCCAGTCCTTGGCGGGGCTTGTCGGATGGACGCCCGCCGAGCCAAAGCACATCATGAACCCAACGCCGCCCTTCGCCTTCAGTTCATAATAGCGAACCGTGCGATCCGTCGGCATGCCATCCTCCGCCAGTGCGTCGGCGTGCGCACTGCAGCAGATGCGATTTTTCATGGTCCGGTTTCCGATTTCAATCGGCGAAAACAAGGTTGGGAATTGTGTGCTCATGGTTTGTTTATCAGTTAAAAAGATTGTTGTGCCGTAAATATCGAACAAATTCCTCCGCCATCTGCCCGCTGGTTTTGGCAGTCGTCGCGGCGGCCTTGGATGCCGGGGCCGCGGGAGCCGTTCCAACTCCAAGCAGCGCATTCAAACGGTCCACAGCCTTCGCGGGTGCAGCCGCCGGGGACGCGGAGCCAAGACGGGTGCGGGGACGCGCCTGTTGCAACGGGCCGACTTCCGCATTCTTTCGAGCGGACGCGGAAACATCCAGCGTCACCCGCTCGATCGGAAGTTCCTGCACGCCGGCGATGCGAATCTGGGAAATGTAACGCGCACGACCCGACTCTGTTTGCATGCACACAGCCGCCGGAAGCGCCGCTGTCACGCTCTCGGAATCTCCACGCCCAAGATGGCGGATCGCGCGAAGGCGGCCATCCATCGTCTGCAACTGGTCAACACCAGCAAGGTGCGCCCAGCCCAGACTCGCCGCAATGCGCCCAGCCATGCGATCGGCAATCACAAGGTCGGGCTTTTGTCCCGCGAGCCAGGCCGTCAGCGCCGCGATGTTCTCGTCCGATCCCGAGATCTGAACCGCCCGAGGCGCGCCCGCCGCGAGCGCGTGACGCAAAGCTTCCTCATGTCCGTCGCCCACGGCAAATGCGATCACTTCCGCGTTGGCAATCTTCAATGCCGCATCCACTGCATGACGTCCAGACGGGCTCACCCGCATCAACACGTCACCACCCTCCACGAGGGGAACGCCCGTCTGTCGATCCACGCGCAGGTTCAACGAGGGATCCATCTCGCACCAGACCTGGACAAACACGCGCGGCGTCATGGCGTTCCCTCCGTGTAGCCGAACTCGCAAGAGTTCGGCCCCGGGGCCGCGTTCTTGCGAACGCAGCTACAAAACCGTAGCCGAATCCGCAAGGATTTGGCCTCCCCGTCCGCGCTCTTGCGAACGCAGCCACCTATCATCTGGAAAAAGGCGTTCATGCCGGTAAATTTTCCACCACAAGCTCTGCGATGTCCTTCACCCTCCACTTGCCCTGTCCCTCGGGCAATCCGCTGCGCCCCGCCTCGAGCATCACGCGGCAGAACGGGCAGCCCGTGGCGACGGTCTGCGACCCGGTCTCCTCGACATGCGAAGCCCGGATCGTCTCCACGCGCGTCTTGCCACGGACATCGAGCCAGATCTGCCCGCCGCCGCCGCCGCAACAAAAACTTTTCTTCCCGTGCTTTTCCATCTCCACGCGGTTGCCGTCGAACATCTTGTCGAGCACCGCGCGCGGCGCCTCGGTCTCGTCGCCTGCCCGGGAGAGATAACACGGATCATGAAAGGTGATTTTCTCGGAAGCGCCCGGGTTCAGCTTGAGCGCGCCTTCCGCAATCTTCTCCTGCAACCACTGGCTGTGATGCATCACGCGTGGCATCGGGCCCACGGCCGGGTATTCGTTCTTGAACGAGTTGAAACAATGCGGGCATTGCGTGAGGATCGTCTTCACCTGGTGCCTGGAAAAACTTTGCTGGTTCTTTTTCGCCAGGCCATTCCATAATCCCTCCTCACCCAGCCGCCGGGCCGGATCGCCGGAACAACGCTCGCCGCATCCGAGCACGCGATACTTGATTTTCAAATGATCGAGAATGCGGACCACGGACCTGGCCACTTCGCGTCCCGCCGGGTCGAACGCGCCCGAGCACCCCACCCAGTAAAGCAACTCCACCGCCTCGCCCTCCTTCGCGACCGGAACATTGATCCCGCTCGCCCACTCCATGCGCGCCGAGTTGGGACGCCCGAATGGATTGAACTTCTGCACCGTGGCCTCCAGCGATTCCGCCGCCGTGTCGGGGATGTCGCCCTCCGCCACGCGCCCGCGACGCAGCGTCACGATCTTGTCGAGAATGTGAATATTGATCGGGCAGGCATCGTCGCACGCATGGCACGATGTGCACGACCAGAGCGCCTCGTCCTTCACCTGGTGGTCAAGACTCACTTCGGGTGAGTCGAGATGTGCTCGCAAGCCGAGCACCACGGAACGCGGGCTGAGCGGTTTGCCCGCCGCCTCCGCCGGGCAAACCTCCGCGCAACGCCCACACGTGAGGCACGCATCGGCCTGGATCAAATCCACTTTACGAAATTGCTCCAGATCCACTGCGGCAGTGACCGGTACCACTGGGACCGTCAAAATCCCTGGTTTCCCCGCGGGCCGCATCACGCTGTACGACGCGAGGAAGATGTGCTTGAGCAGCGTGATCGGGATGATGATGAAAAATCCGATGGCGAGCGTGGCGTGAGTCATCCACAAAATCCGATGCAGCGGCACCACGTCCTCGCCCGTGAAACCCAGGGACGCCATCCCGCTTGCAAGCGCGTAGCCCACCCAGCTCCATTTCTCAAAAGGCTGGAAGTCCCGGGCGATGCGTGCTGCTTCCACGAAAAATCCGCTCACGGCCAGGACCATCATGCCCCACAGCATCGCGTTGATCACACGATCTCGGAGCAGCCGCGAGACTTCACGACGACGCCACAGCGCCATGCCGATCCCCGCGCAAAACATCACGCCACCAAGGTTCGAGATGAATTTGAAGGCGAGGTAGGTTGTGCCGGTGAGGAACACAATTTCAAAATGATGCTGGATGCCAACGAGCGTGGTGGCGATGAGCAGAATGACGAATCCCCAGAAGATCAGGGCGTGCATCGCGCCCGCATACCGATCGCGCCTCACGGTGCGATGCGTGGCGAGATATTCCATCAGGCGCGCCGCACCCGCGCTCCAGCCCAATTGTCCCACCGCGTCACTGCCACGGTTCCAGAGGCGGGACCGGCGCCAGAACCAGAAAAGGATCCACGCGCCACACAATCCCGAAAGCACATAGACCGCAAGCATCACCCCGTGCGGAATGTTCCAAAGAATTTCGCGATGGGGAATCATTTTAGGAAAGCTGTAAGCTATAAGCTTTTAGCTGTAAGTTTTCAGACAAAACCCACCTGCCAGAATGGAGCTGAAGCGTTGAAAAGATGATTTTCATGACGGCTTAAGGCTGATAGCTGACGGCTGACAGCTCCCGGCTTCTCCACTCAAACGCTTCTCCAGCACCGACACAATCTCGGGGATCAACTGCTGCAAATCGCCATTCAGGCTCAGGTGCGCCACCTCGTGAATGGGCGCTTTCGGGTCGGGATTGATCGCAACGATGTGGCTGCTGTCGCGCATCCCCGCGAGGTGATGACTCGCGCCCGAGATGCCGCACGCCACGTACAAATCAGGATGCACCGTTTTTCCCGTCTGCCCCACCTGGCGTTCATACGGAACCCAACCCAGATCCACCACCATGCGCGATGCACCCACCGAGGCACCCAGCGTTTCCGCCAGTTTCGCAACCAGCTTCATCCCCTCCACCCCTCCCGTCCCGCGCCCGCCTGACACAATCTTGTTCGCAAACGTGATGTCCAACGTCCTGGGATCGGCCGGAAAAAACTGCTCCACGTCCGTAAGCTTCGCCACGCGTGAAAGGTCCACGTCCACTTCGCGCGTTTCCAGCGCGGCGGGTTTGTCAGCTTTCGCCTCCGCCACCCCGGGGCGCATCGTCGCCACCACGGGGCGCTCGTCCGCCATCCGGAACAATCGCGACAGTTTTCCGCCCGTGTTCACCGAGGTGATTTCCAACGAACCCATCCTGTTCACCGCGAACGTCAGTGCGTCCGGGATCCAGAGCGTCTCCAGCTTCTCGGCAAGCATCGCAGCCACTTCCTCGCCGCGGGAGGTGCCGGGCAGCAGGATCAGGCGACAACCAGGGGAACGATTCGCTTCAAGCGCGGCGACGATGGCCTCGGAAGACCATTTTGCAAAACGATCATTTCTTAAAAGCGCAACCCGGGAACAACCATGCCTTGCCAGTTCCGAAACATCCGACTTCAGCGCGGCGGGCGCCACAAGCGCCCACGCCCCTGCGATTCCATTCCAGCGTCTGGCCAGGGCCGCGGCATCGCTCACCAGTTCCAGCGAATGCGCGCTCCATTTGCCCGAAGGATCCGTGACAACCAGCGTCTGGACGAGTTCGCTCATGACCTGGAGAGATTCTGGTTGAGGGACATTTGTTCGCGATGAAATTCCGCAACCGTGCTGCGCATGATCGCCTCCGCCCGTTTGCCGTCGTGGGCCTTCAGGGCCGAAAGAATTTTTCGGTGATCCCTGATTTCCTGGCGCAGCCCACGGATCCGGTGCAGATTCGCATACCAGAGCCTGAGCGAGTGGGAGTAAAGCTGGTCGAGCATCTCGATGAGAAACTCATTGTGCGTGGCCGCAGTCAGCAGGCGCTGAAACTGGCGGTCCAGCCGGATCAACTGGTAGTGGTCTCCCTTTGCGATGACGGCGTCCGAACGATCCAGCAATGCCCCCATGCTGGCGATTTCGCGATCCGTGGCCCGCTCGGCAGCCAGCCGCACCGCGTGCGGCACAAGCTGGATGCGCATCTCGTAAATCTTCTGGAGATCACTCGCGTTGAGGTCGGCCACGATGGTGCCGCGACGCGGAAGAATCACCACCAGGTTTTCGAGCGCGAGCCATTGGAGCGCCTGGCGCACCGGCGTAAAGCCCACCTTCAAATCCGATACGAGCTGCGCCTCATCAATCAACGAGGCGGGAGGCAATTCCGCCAGGATGATCATCTCCTTGATCTGACGGTAAGCCTTGCTGCGCAACGAATCCCCCTCCGCGCGTCGCCGCGAGGAGGCCCCCAGAACCGAGGTTGAAATCACATTGCGCATGGTATGGCTGAAATTTCAGTTTAATTTCACTCTCTCGTATCAACCTGTCACTAAAAGCGCAAGCCGGTTCTTGCATTTTACCGCACCCGCTACCCGCCTTCCTCGTGGAGCGGAAAACCGTCAGCGGGTAGGAGATGGGCACGCTTGTGGCGAAAAGACTTGAAGGGGGATCAATCCTGTTTTATCACGCTTGCGCATGGACGAGGGGATTTCCAAAGAGTTGATTCCCGGCTACGAGGTTGAGGAGATGATCGGCAAGGGCGGGATGGGAATGGTGTGGCGGGCGCGTCAAATCAGCCTGGACCGCATCGTGGCCATCAAGGTCCTGCCCCAGCAACTCGGCTCGAGCCCGGAATACGTGGAACGCTTTCTTCGCGAGGCCCGGCTTGCCGCACGCCTGAACCACGCACACGTCGTGACGGTATTCGACGCGGGGGTGTGCGACACGGTTTATTTCATGGTGATGGAGTTTGTGGACGGCAAGAGCCTCGGCCAGATTCTGCGCGAGTCGGGCGCCATCGAGGAACGGACCGCGCTGGGATGGATCAGCCAGGCGGCAAAGGGCCTGGCCTACGCGCACAGCCAGGGCATCGTCCACCGCGACGTGAAACCTGAAAACATGCTGCTCACGAGCGGCGGCATCGTGAAAGTCGGCGACCTCGGCCTGGCCAAGATGAGTTCCAGCGAAACCGACATGACGCTCACGGCGACCGGAGCGGCAATGGGCACGCCCTATTACATTTCGCCGGAACAGATCCGGGGCTGGAAGGACATTGACGGGCGCTCCGACATTTATTCGCTCGGGATGAGCCTGTACCACATGCTGAGCGGCAAGCCCTCCTTCCCCGGTGGTTCCGCAGCGGAAATCATGGCGCTGCATTTGACGGAGGAGATGCCCCCCCTGCAGAATGCCAGCGGCAGCCTTTCGCAGGACACCCTCAACCTGGTGGCGAAAATGACGGCCAAGGCTCGCGACGCCCGCATCCAGGAAATGTCCCAGGTCGCGGCCGCCCTGGACGCCATCCTTGCGGGACACTCCATGCCCGGGCTGTTGCAAAGCAACGGTCCACCTGGCAGCACTCCGTCTCCCGGCAAAAAAAACAAACGGGTGACGGTCCTCGTCGCGGCAGGCATTGCCATCCTACTGGTCCTGATCGTTGGGCTCATGTCCCAACGCAACCCAAACAAAGAGCCTCCGATTTCTGACAAGGCGATTGCAAAAACTCCGCCCGCAAAAATCGCCGATACCCACGCTCCCGACAACAAGCCTCCGGTGGTCCGCGTGGAAGAACCCAAGGCGACAGAGAATGAGGCCGCCATAAAAATTCCGCCCGCAAAAATCGCCGATGTGACTCCTCCTCCATCAAAGGTCACCCCCACCCCAAAGCCCGAGGAGCCGGTTGTTCCAGAAAAAGCTTCCCCCAGCCCAACCCTCACTTCCACAAAGAGTGACGACAACACAGCCATAGATCTCGGCGCCATCCAGAAAGAGATGCAGAAGGCATTGATCGGCCAGGATCCGGCCCGGCCAGTCAACCCCGCACTCGCCGCCGCAAAGCTCATGGTCGCCATGAATCCCAACATGGAGATCGTCTCGACGGATGACGCCACGGGCGCCGTCAAGATCCGAGACAAGTCCAGCGGCGAAAGCGTCACGCTCAACCTCAAGGATTTCCAAAAATCGGGCATGCTTGCCACCGATCCAAAGCTGGATCCCCCGAAAGGCGCACAAAATCCACCGTTATCCCTTCCAGCTCAAATCATCACCCGTGAAACGATCACCGCCTACGATATCAAGTCGCCGGGCCTTGCCCTCGGCTCGTTTCAAGCCAACACCACATTGACCATTGTGGAATTATCAAAGGAGACCGGGATGTACCGCGTGCACTATGTGGATGCGAAGTCGGGTGCGATGGATGCGTTTTGCAAAATCGAGGCGATCGCCCCACTGCTGAAAGCGCCGGCAGCTCCGTCCCGCACAAACCGGGGTGAATGACATCACCCCGCTCCACGGCATTCCTTCCCGTTCTATTTTCAGGGCACAGCGCAACCGCCAGCCAACTCCTCCCACTCGCGATTCAACGCTTCAAGCGCCTCGGTCACCCCCAGCAACTCACGATTGAGCCCGGCCACGTTCGCCGAGGCATACGTCGATGGATCCTCCATCTGCGCCGTCAGTTCCTTCTGCCGCTCTTCACACTTCAAAATTTCCGCCTCAAGACGGGACACCTTTTCCTGGTGCTCTTTGCGCTCGCGCGAACGCACCTGCCGCTCCCCGGCCTCGATCCGCTTCTGCTCCTTTGAATTGACCTTGGGCTTGGCCATCACAGCCTCTTCGACCGGAGCCTGCCCCGCCGTCAGCGCCGAGCGCTCGGACCCCGCCTTCGACTTGTCGAGGTAGTACTGATAATCACCCACATAAGGCGTGAGTTTGCCGGCGTCAATGTGCAGCACCTTGGAGGCGATCGCCCGGATGAAATAGACGTCGTGCGAAATGAAAATCAGAGTGCCTTCAAATTGCTTCATCGCGCCCACCAGCGCGTCAATGCTCGCCATGTCCAGGTGAGTCGTCGGCTCATCCATGAGCAGCAGGTTCGGGGGATCGAGGAGGAATTTGACGAGCGCCAGGCGGCTTTTTTCGCCGCCGCTCAGCACGCTGACCTTCTTGAACACGTCATCTCCCCGGAAAAGAAATGATCCCAGCACGCTGCGCACCGCCTGTTCCGACATGTTTTCCTGCGTTCCCATCGCCTCCTCCAGCACGCTGCGCGCGGCCTTGAGCGTATCAATGCGATACTGCGAATAATATCCCAGCTTCGTGTTGTGCCCCAGCTCGCGCTTCCCCTTCTGGAACGGCACGACCTCGGCGAGAATCTTGAGCAGGGTGGATTTTCCCGCGCCGTTCGGGCCGACCAGCACGATCCGCTGCCCGCGCTCCGCTTCAAAATTCAGGCCGCGATAAACCACGTGCTCGCCATACGCCTGGTGGACATCCTCCAGCGAGATGACCCGCAACCCGCTGCGCGGCGGCTGGGGAAACCGGAACTTGATCGTCTTGTCCGCGCGCACCGGGGCCTCGATCTTCTCCATGCGCTCGATCTGCTTGAGCTTGCTCTGGGCCTGCGAAGCCTTGCTTGCCTTCGCGCGAAATCGGTCCGCAAACTCCTGCAGCGCCTGGATCTCCTTTTGCTGGTTCTTGTAAGCCGCAAGATGCTGCTCCTCGCGCGCGGCGGACTGCAGGAGGTACTCGTCGTAGTTGCCGCGATAACGATGAAGGTGCCCATGCTTGATCTCGAGGATGGTCTCGGAAAGCCGGTTCAAAAACTCGCGGTCGTGCGAGATCATAAAAATGGCGCCGGGATACCCAAGAAGATATCCTTGAAACCAGAGGAGCGATTCCAAATCCAGATGGTTCGTGGGTTCGTCGAGAAGCAGGAGATCCGGTTCCTGCACAAGCAGGCGCGCGAGGTGCGCCCGCATGACCCATCCGCCGCTCATCTCACGCGCTGGCCGGTCGAAATCCTTCTCGCGAAAAGCCAGCCCGCTGAGAATGCGCTTGGCCTTGGGCTCCTGCTGGAATCCATCCAGCTCGGCAAAACGCCCCTGCGCCTTGTGATATTCCTCGGTGTCGTCCAGTCCCCGCGACTCACAATCCTTCATCGTCCGCCGCAGCTCAGCAATTTCCGGCGATGTATTGGTGGCCAGTTCCAACACGGTTTCATCCCCGCAAGGCGAAGTCTCCTGTGGAAGATACCCGAGTGAAACCCCCTTCTCAAAAAGGACTGATCCTTCATCGGGAACACTCTGCTTCAGGATCAGCGAAAGAAGCGTGGATTTGCCCGCGCCGTTGGGCCCGACAAGCCCGATCCGATCCCCATAATTCACCTGCAGAGACACCTCTTCAAAAAGGGTCCGCGCGGCAAATGCCTTGGTTACTCCAGAAAGCGTAAGCATAAACAGGGCAGCCTAGCAGACTCCGCCCGCAATGAGAAATCAAATCTACCCCGCCTTGGTGCATGGGTGCGCGACAAAAAAATGATTTTCCCCGGTCGCCGCTGTCAGCGGCGACCGGGGTGCGAATTGAAGGTGAGCAACAAATTTGCTCGAGCACCCTTGCCACATCACCGGTACAACCGCGCCATCTGGACCCGCGTCGCCCGGGGCACGCTGATCGCGATCCGTCCAGGACGCTTTTCCATGAGATTTTTTTTGGGGGCATCCGCCGTGATCCATCCTGTTGTGAACAACCCTGCCTCGGCGCGGGGAACGCCCAGATGATCGAGGATCAGGCTGTCACCATAACCAATCCCCGCCTCGCCGCCCATCTTGCCCTGTGGCTCGGTGACGGTGTTTGCCCTCACGTGCCAGCACTGGTTCTCCACCGCCCGGGCGATGCGGCTGTTGCGCACACGCACACGTTGTGCGTCCATGAGCGCCATGGGAACAAAAGAATAATGAGGCTCAAAAATAATTCGCGCTCCACGTTCCGCCAGGATCAAACATGGCTCGGGAACCGAACCCTCGACACAAATGATCACCCCGAATGTCACCCCTCTCACACGAAAGACCGGGAAATGGCTGACATACGTCATGACCTTCTTCTCGTGCTTCGATCCGGAAATGGATTTGCGATAGACCCCAAGCAGCTTCCCCCGGTGAATGATCGCCGCGCTGTTGTGATAATGTGCGCCGCGACGCTCGACAAAGCCAACAATGGAAACCATCCCGCCAAACCTGCATTGCCTCACCCACCGCCGAAACCATTCGCTCCGCACGGACACGGCGCCCTTTCGCAACACGTCAGGTGAACCGTAACCGCTCAGGTAACACTCGGGCAGGCAGGCAAAGTCCACGTTCATCCGGTGCGCCTCAGCCAGAAGCTTCACGCCCGCCTGCGCATTTTTCTCAAGCGCTCCAGGCTCGGTTGGCCCCTGGTAGGCTCCGATTCGAAGAACAGTCCGGTCCTTCGCCATGATCCGACGCGTCTTTTTCATAAGCGGTGATCTTACACGATCACGGTTGGTATGGATCAAGCGGGATCTCATTGAAGATATATTCGGGGGTGCGCGACAAAAAGTTGTTTCCCCCGGTCGCCGCTGACAGCGGCTCCTACATTTTCCCTCTACACGCCTCTGGGTTTTGTAGGAGCCGCTGTCAGCGGCGACCGGGGTGCAAATCAAAGGGCGATCAACAAATTGGTCGCGCACCCAGATATTTGAGAATACTCATTGCTTTTCACACGAACTGCCCCATAGTCGGCCACTTAGACCTATTGTTCGCTCAAGAGCTTCGTGAATCATTTCATGATGATTTCCACCCGATGACCGGGAAGCAGGCAGCCAAAGCAGTGTGTCTATCAATTCATCATGAGCACTAAACTCTACGTCGGTAATCTCACATTCGGCACAACAGACGCCATCATCAAGGACCTCTTCTCCAAGCACGGGGCAGTGACCGAGGTCAACCTCATCATGGACAAAATGACGGGCCGCTCCCGCGGATTCGCTTTTGTCACCATGGACCAGGCCGGCGACGCCCAGAAAGCCATTCAGGCTTTGCACGGCCAGGATTTGGACGGCCGCGCACTCACAGTCAACGAAGCGCGCCCCAAGACCGAAGGCGGCGGACGCGGTGGCTTCGGCGGTGGAGATCGCGGAGATCGTCGCTAAGTTTCGCAGTCCATCATTCTGACCGTCTGCCTTCGATTCCCCCCACGGGGGAGGAATGCCCGGCCATCGTCCCATGCCATTCAAGCAACTCGGCTTATCCGACCCTGTCCTCCAGGGAGTGACCGCTGCCGGCTACAAGGAACCGACCAACATCCAGCTCCGCGCCATCCCTTCCGTTCTCGAAGGCAAGGATCTCATCGCCTCGGCCCAGACAGGAACCGGCAAAACCGCCGCGTTCGCGCTCCCCATCCTCACGCTGCTGAAAACCCACGGGCGCTGCCGCTGTCTCGTCCTCGAACCCACCCGGGAATTGGCCGCGCAAGTGGAGACGGCTTTCCGTGATTATTCGCGCTTCACCAATTTCAGCGCAACCCTTCTCCACGGAGGCGTGGGCTACGGCAACCAGATCAGGGACCTGCGGCGCGGCGTGGACATCGTCATCGCGACCCCGGGAAGACTTGAAGACCACCTTGGGAGACGCAACCTGAATCTCGACAGCATCGAGATTCTGGTCCTCGACGAAGTGGACCGCATGCTCGACATCGGTTTTCTTCCCATCGTGAAACGAATCGTTTCGCGCTGCCCAAAATCGCGCCAGACTCTTTTTTTCTCGGCCACGGTACCCCCGCAGATCGCGGAATTTGCGAAATGGACGCTTCGCGATCCCGTCCGCGTCGAGATTGGCGCAAGCCGCTCGGTCGCCACATCGGTCACGCATGCCCTCTACCCCGTCTCCTACAGCCAGAAGCACGAGTTGCTGCAGGCGCTGTTGAAGGCCACCGAATTTGACAGCGTCCTGATCTTCTCCCGGACCAAGCACGGCGCGGACAAGATTGCCTCCAGGCTCAAGGCCGAAAATCATACGGTGGCGGTGCTTCACGCCAACCGCTCCCAGAACCAAAGAATGGAGGCCCTCGCGGGTTTCAAATCGGGCAGGTACGAAATCATGGTGGCCACCGACATCGCCTCGCGCGGCATTGATGTCGCGGGAGTAAGCCACGTCATCAACTACGATGTGCCGGAACATCCTGAAGATTATGTGCACCGCATCGGCCGCACGGGAAGAGCCCAGCGCAGCGGAGACGCTTTCACCCTCTTCACTCCCGAGGAGGACCGTCATCTGCGGGCGATCGAGCGATTCATCGGCAAACCAATCCCAAGACTCACGCTTCCCGGCTTTGAATATCAAGCGATGCGAGCCGCCCCACCCCGTCAATCAGGAAACCGATTCCGGGGAAGATCCGGCGGCGGTTTTCGTGGAAACGGCGACGGCGGAGGTCGCTCCCGGGATGGACGCCGTCCCTTTCGAGGCGAACAGCGTTTTCAGAAACGTTGATTCCAACCGCCCGATGAAGTAGTGTCTTTGCTCATTGGAAGCCCGAGTGGCGGAATGGTAGACGCGCTGGATTCAAAATCCAGTATCCGCAAGGATGTGTGGGTTCGAGTCCCTCCTCGGGCACCACCCCATACGGGGGGTTCAGTTTTGAGCCGTTGGACGAAACGGAGCGAATGATATGAAATGCAAGACCATCCCGGGTGTCGCGATCTCTGCCTGCGCAGTCCTTCTCTTGGCCGTGTCTGCCAATGCGAAGGATTCGATTGACTACCAGAAGCTCGCCGATGGTGCCCGCTGGGGATGGCAGGAGGAGATGGCTAATCCCTTGGCCTGCGTCCGTCAATGTGGCGACAAATATGACGTTTCCCTGTCGAGCAGGAAGGACAACCGTCATGTGCTGACCATCACCGTTCTGCTTGGGAATCGCCCGGTCTATTCGTGGCAGGGGCACGAACATTCCGTTTTTGCCATCACAGGAGACCGCTTGTACTACGCGAACTTCCATCCGAGTTCGGATGGCGGCAATATCGTTGCCGTTGATCTGAAGACGGGGAAGGAGTTGTGGACATCCCAACTCAAGGGCCTCGGAGGGATTTTACATTCGGCATACCGCAACTTGATGACCTTGAGTGCGGACGACGACTCGGTGGAAATCTTCGGGAATGAAAGCATGGGACGGTATTTCGAGATCAAGAAAGCCGCAACGGGTGAAACGGTTGGGCACAAACTCTTCCCCATGGAAACAAGCGGCGGGACAAATACTCCAGCAGTTGCCGAGAAACCTCCACGGGCGGACGACCAGTCGCTCATTCCTGCGCCACTGAATTCGCTCATTCCCAAGATTTCTGCCGGGATGACGCCCGCCCAGCTTCAGAAGCTGCTTTCCACAGTCTACCCAAAGGTTGAAGAGCGGATCGGCGACTGGTCAGGCGGGACTGGATACATCGATTTCAAACTCGAAGACCGGTATTCCATTTCCATCTCGGGCCGATCAGATGCCAAGGGGCGGCCCGTGGTGCATGAGGACATTTTCATGTACGTGTTCGATCACCCCCAGAGGAGCCGGATCGAGATCAAGAAGTACCACTGGAAGGATTCATCCGAGCCGAAACCACAGGTGGAAGGAAAAAAAGAGCAGCCGCCCGAGGAATGGTTCGTAGATCGGATCAAGGAGGCGAAATCGGTGCAGGTGGGCATGACGCGGTCGCAACTGTTGAAGGTCTTCGAGGCCGAGGAAGAGGCGGATATTCTGCCTCCCAAGCACGCAAAGTCCGAAGGGTTCGGGTTGAAATCATGCCCCCACATCGAGGTCAGGGTTGATTTTCAAAAAGACAAGATCACCAGCATCTCCGAACCCTACTTCGTGTGGAACGACCACCACATCTCCAGTAGAACATGGGTGCTGGATCGATGGGCAGAAGCGACTTCGATCAAGGCTGGGATGACGCAGGCGCAGTTGCTGAAAGCCTTCGAGGAGGAAGGCGGGCTCCAATCGATACCAGCAGACCGCTACGTGTTGAAATCATGCCCGTACGTCAAGGTGAACGCGCACTTCAAGGATGGCAAGATCGCGGACATTTCGGCACCCTACCTCGGACTTCGCGTCGTGGATTGAATTCTGATGGGAGTTCCCTCCCCCACGATGCTGGCTGTCCATCCGTTTGACTGTACTTCTTGGATTCCGTTATTGTGTGAACGCTCCAGATTTATCGAATGGGCCGCCCTCGACATTCAGGAAAAAGCGTCCACCCGCGTAATCCTCCCAAATGATGAATTGATCTTTTCCCTCAGGCTCAAGGAACTCCAAATCATACGTTCCCGTGATCTCGTAGGGAAACCAGTTCTTCTCAAGCTTGAACCACTTTCCGA
This sequence comes from Verrucomicrobiota bacterium, assembly GCA_023269615.1. Classification (GTDB taxonomy): domain Bacteria; phylum Verrucomicrobiota; class Verrucomicrobiia; order JABWAM01; family JABWAM01; genus JAHFSY01. The sequence continues at coordinate 11,557 of JAHFSY010000018.1, read as the reverse complement.
GATCAACCTCCTTCTCGAATACTTCACCCGGTTTGAGGAGATGGCCAAGACCACCGGCTCGGTCGGGGCTGACATCTGGGTTTCCGCTATCGGGGATGACTTTTTTACCATGGGCTGTGAAACCGAACTGGGTATCCCGCTCAGGCCCCCCTTTCCCTCCGACGCTGAACCTGACCGGGGCCTTCCCCACATTTTTGATTTGGAGCGTGACTGCGAGCGGTTCCGACGCCTTGAACTTGTCTTTCGAGGGGACAAACTTCACCAGTAGCTCATGGTGCGGATGATGCCGCAGCCGGGGTTTGACACCAAGATATCGGGAGAAAGCGTCGGTGGCGGTTTCGGAAATATACCGAGCCCAAATACCGTAGCATTTCTCGGCGTTCGTGTTTTTTACTCCCGATCCGAATTGTGCGCAGTTCCCATCCACGTAAAGGGCGGTGGAGCTAAAGTCCTCTGAGAATCCGTCTGTTTTGGTCAGCGACATCAAATACTGGGTGTTGTCATTGCTCATCGATTCGATGGAGGCCGTTTCGATCTTGTCCTCCATTTTCTTTCCCAGATGGATTTCCTTCCCGGTCAAACATTTCACCGTGATGCCGCCAGATTCCTGAACATGGTAGAGCCCATTCTCGATTTTCGATTCTGTTGCTCCTGAAGGAAACGCGAAACAGGCAGCCAATATGAGAGTGAGAAGTCGTTTCATGGGATCATGGTCAATGCGCTTTCAAGGCGCGGTCGAAGTCCGCCCCATGTTTGGGATCGTAAACAATTTCCTCAACTGCGGACTCGTACTCGAAGAGTTTGGCCTGCACCTTGTATTTGGCCTTTGTAGGGATTTTCGGCTTCAAAGATGCCAACTCCCAAATCGTTCCATACGATTCCCCCGATGGCAGGATGCCAACGGGGCCAGTCCAAGCCATCGCTTCTATTCTGGAAGCAACACCATCCACCACGAACTCCATCCCCATGGCAGCGGCAAAGTTCGTTAAACGCGCATCGCGCTTCTCAGGAGGCACCATCCAAACACCGAGATGGGTCACGTGATCCACGCCCACCATCTGGATCGGCACCACGCGGAGAACAGGTTCCTTTGCTGCCTTGTACGCGGGATCGATGTTGACGCGAACCACGTTGGAACATCGAACGCCGTTGACCAGAATCGCGCACCCAAAGCTGCCCTTACCAAGCTTATCCAAAAGCGTGATCTGCTCCTTGGAAAACTGTCCGAACCAACCGTAGTACCCCAACCCGACCTCTCCACCCCGCACTGGGCATTCATACTGGAACTTCAATAGCTTTCCGGAATTGTCGGTCGAGCATAGAGCGAACTCCCATGATTGGATTTTGATCCGCCCGGTCTTTGAGCCGGGGACGTTGATCGTAATGGTGGCACCGAACTTCTCCCATCCAGTAAATGTCCTGTCGTGTGGATGGAATGCTATGGTGCAAACGGGTTCTGCCGCTTCCGACAAAAGAGTAAAACCCGCCGCAAGGAACAGAATGAGGAATTGTTTCATGGATCATGCTGCCCTGCGGCACGTTTTCTCAGGCGATCAAGCCACATCTGGGTTTTCCCCTTGTAAGCCTCCCAATAATTTCTGGCCTCCTCGACGACATCATCGCTGTCTTCCTTGCCTTCAGCGCGGAGATCAGGAATGACAAAAAGGTCGGTAATCCACCGGGAATCGTCAGAGGGAATGACCAAACTCTTGTTGTCGATCTGCTTCAACATCTCGGCTCTCACCGGTGCGGGATCGAGAAAACTGAGGAGGCCAAAGCGGGCCTGTATCGCCACATTGCCAAACTTGTCGTTCAGGGCTGAAATGAGGAGCGGAATACATCTCGCGTCCATGAGAAAACGCAGATTGGCTGCCGTGTCATCCCGGACATGATCCTCTTTGCTCTTCAGGAGAGTTGCCAGATTCGCGATCTGTTCAGCCCGCCGCTTTTCGTTGAACGGCACAATCTCAATCTCCAGCGAATTACTTTTCAGCGGGATGGATGGGTTACCCCAGCCACTCCCGTATCCTTTGAAGCTCACGATGCTGGAGGTTGCCTGCACCGTGTAATGACCGGGCCTGTCGAACGCGAGCCACTCGTTGATGAGAGCCGTTTGTTCGTAGGGCTTTAGAGGAGTCAACTTGTCGGCGGTGCGAAGGCCGCCGATCCTTCCCCCCAAACAATCCTTGATGGGATCACGAACAGAATGTCCCTTTTCGTCATGGGCTGTGAATCCAAAGTCCAAAATGCGTCCGCCGTGGTCATAGGTGACGACCTCAACCAGCAGATCGCGCTTTCCCGAATACGTGTAGCGCATCGTGACCTCGATGGGTTCTCCCTGCTCATACTTCTTCTTCGACGCACGAAGCTCCAGATGAAGTCCGTCCAGATTCCGTTTCCCTTCAACAATTTCCTTGTCACCCGGAGGAAGCGGCTTTTTATCCTCCCCGGACAGGACAGCAACAGGAAGGAGGGCGGTCGCGGCAACGCCCGCCACCGTACACATCCAGAAGTTTCGACAAGAACGATTCATTCCTTGGCTCCGGCACGTTTGAGCAACTGTGCGATCTCGTCATTCTTGCACTCACGGGCAAGCATTAACGCCGTTTCGCCGTGTTTATTCTTCAGGTCAACGCTCACCCCCTTTTCGAGCAGCAGTTTCAGTTTTTCCACGTGTCCCCATATCGCCGCTGCCATCAAGGCGGTGCGGCCATCACTGTCGGAGGCATTCACGTCTGCTCCATGCGCAATGAGGGTTTTGATGGTTTCGGGATTTTCCTTCCTGAATTTCCCCGGCACGATCAATGGCGTGAAGCCATCGTCCGCACTGGCATTCACGTCCGCGCCTGCCGCGATAAGGGCCTCCACGGCGCGGGTTTTTCCCATGAACGCCGCCATCAGCAGAGGGGTAACGCCGTCTGATATTTTCATGTTGGCGTCCATGCCCTTGGCAATCAGCGATTGGATCGCATCCGTGTCACCCCGGACGGCGGCTTCGATGAAAGCGGTCTTTGCATCCTCCGTGGCACCGGCCTTCTTGAGTGCCTCCACCGTATCGAAGCTTCCACCATAGAAAATGTGATTCCCACACAAAGCCCTCATCACTGCGGTTTCCCCACGCCTGTCCTTGGCATTTACTTCCGCACCGGCCTTGATCAGGGCTCCCACCGCGTCAGTGCCACCAACCTTGGCGGCTTCCATCAGGGCGGTTCGTCCCTCTTTGTTCTGGGTATTGACCTTCGCTCCCCGTGCAATCAGCGCATTCACAACCTCAAGGGTTCCTCCGGAATAACCCCGGCCAAATGAATGAATCAAAGGGGTATCACCAAGATCATTTTGGGCATTCACATCCGCTCCCTCTTCGATCAAAAGTTTAACCACAGGAGGGCGTGGGTTCGCCCGCAGGGTTGCGACCAAGAGTGCTGTGGATTGATCGCTCCCCTTGGCATTGACGTCCGCACCATTCCTAATCAGGAGTTTGGCGATCTCAACATTGCCTTTGTCTATCGCCACCATCAATGCTGTCCCATCTCGTTTCGCAGCCGAATTTAAGTCGGCCCCCGCCTTGACCAATGCTTCGACAATTTTCGTCTGCCCCATATAAGCCGCCCAGATCAAAGCGGTCATGCCATTGTTGGTTTTGATATTCAAATCGGCACCCTTGGCGATCAGGGCTTTTACCGCATCGAGTTGTCCATCCTTTGCGGCATACATCAAAGCGGTTTCGCCAAAGTTGGTTTTTGCGTTTGCATCCGCTCCCTTGGCAAGCAGTGCCTCCACGACATTCGCATAGCCGGAACCGGATGCCCCAATCAATGCGGTCATTCCTTCCGGGGTCTCCGCATTCACATCGGCTCCCGCAGCAAGCAGGGCTTCAACGACACGGAAATGCCCCAATGACGCTGCGGACATCAACGGGGTCCAGCCATTTTCGGTCTTTGCGTTCACATCGTTATTGCGAAGCACAAAGCTGGCGGCACGTTTTTCCGCTTCGGCGATCTGCTCAGGGGACATCTGAGCGGCGGCAGACGCCAAGGGGTGTCCCTGAGCTGATTTTTCCCACGTTGCACGGTGCCACCCGGTGATGTGCTGGTCTGATTCCATGGCCAGAAGGAACCATTTATAGGCTTCGACGAGGTTCTTGGGCACCCCTTTGCCCTCCACGTACAACAGACCAAGATTATATTGTGCCCCGCCGAGGCCCTGATTCGCGGCTTTGGCAAACCACTCAACCGCCACAACCATGTTGGTGGATACACCAAGACCGTTGCTATACATGACACCCAACATATTCTCGGCCTGCGGATTTTCTTTTGCGGCAGCCTGTCTGTACCATTTCAACGCTTCCACATCGTCCTCCTTCCCCTCTCGACCACCCATAAAATAATACCAGCCGAGATCGGCTTGCGCCTGAGCATCGCCCCTTTCCGCCTTGGGCTTGATTACCTTGAAGTCCGGAAGCTCGATGCCGGAGTTGAAAACCGTTCTCTCGTCTTCAGCAGCTTGCATCGGGGTTTCGCATCCCAAAAAGGTCGTCAAAACGACCATGCCCACCACAGCGCAAGTCCACCATCTTCGTCGTGAACGATTCATTTCTTGGCTCCTACTTTCTTGAGTCTCGTCAGAATCTGTCCGACCGCATCAAGTGTTTCTGCGGCATGCGTCACTGTCAGGCTGCCAGATGCCGCATCGTATTCGATTGCGGTTCCTTCTGGAAACTCGATCCCAAAATCCTCGAAGTCCTTCTTGATCTCCGTTGCATCCATTCGGTTGGCCCGCAGCCTCGCCGTGGAAAATGCGAACGTCCGAGTTTCAATCGGATAAATCTGGGCCACTGACCCGATCAACACCGACTCCTCAGCAAAACGAAACGGTACACCCGAGACGGAACCCACGTACTTGACCGCATTTATCAGAGGCACCTTGTCTTTCAGATGAAGCGTGATTCCGTGTTCTGGCTCCTGCTCAGTCCGAAGTTCGATGCGGATTCCCTCGTGATCTGGGTCGAGCCTCTTGCTCTCATCGATCACATATTGGACCGCCTTTCGCAAGGGTACATTTTCCAAATCAAGCTTCTGAAAGATGATGGATCGGAGTTTTTTCTGAAATCTCTCCGCATTGTTGGCCCTGCGCAACCATTTGGCAGCCTCATCCTCATCCTTGGCCGTGCCCATGCCGTTTCCGTACAGATTCCCGAGGGTGCGTTGGGCGTCTGTTTGACTCTCATGCTCGGCAGCCTTCCGAATCCACTTGAACGCCTCCTCGTCATTCTTTGTCACCCCAATTCCGTTCAAGTACATCTGCCCAAGTTTGTTCTGGCATCGGGATCATCTTGTTCAGCGGCCTTGCGCCACCACTTGGCGGCTTCCGCATTGCTCTTCTTCACGCCGCTGCCAGCTTCATACAACCGTGCCAGCCATGCTTGGGATTGCCTGTCACCCTGTTCGGCAGCCATGGAAAACCACTTGGCCGCCTCTGCTTCATCTTTCACAACGCCCCCGCCATTCAAATACGCGATCCCAAGATGAACCTGCATCGAACAATCGCCTTCTTCAGCCTCGGTCCGCATCTTGGCAAACTGGGCCTTGATCTCGGCAGGAGTGCCTCCTCCTTTGGCAGCTACAGAATGACCAGACGCAACCAGCACGAGGAGCGCCAGAGGATAAAGAAAAAGCCTGCCAGCTCTCGGGCGCGTTCCCATGGCGGCAAGGTACCTCCCAAACCACCCCCGTTCAAGCATCGAAGGACACATCCTGCCATCCCTGATGTTTTTTGTTAACACTTGGCCAGGTTGTTGCGTCTTTGCTCATAAGGTTTGCCATCGCCTTTTCATGGCTGATGATTTGAGACCAAAAATATGAATGCAAAAATCATGAGGATATATCTCCCGATGCTTTTGTTCCCCGGACTTGTCATGCTCCCACCCGCCACCCATGGCGAAGAACCGACTGTCCCAACCCGTGCATCATGGATGCCGCCAAGAGATCCTTCCGACTTCCCTGACAATCAAAGGCCGGACAAGTATTACCGCCTGATCTTTTTTGCGGTTCTGGAAGGACTTTATGAGGAGGGTCTGGTTGACAGCCAGATCGAAACCCTTCTCGAAAGAGCGGGAACCAAACCCGCCCAGCTTTATAGGAATTTTATTTTTGCATGCCCGATCTGTGAGCCGGCAAGAACCGCAATCGAGCTTTATCAGGCACGCCCTGTGTTAAGCAGTTGGAAAATCCCACGCGCCCAAATTACAACCTTTGGCAAGGGACCCTCCAGGGAAATCCAGACTCTCCTGGAAAGCAAGAAGGTGGGAGATCATCGAACGGCACTCAGGCTCCTGGTGGAAAAATGGACGACCCAGAAACTGAATTCAATGAATCTCACTGAACAGGAAAAATCCGAGTGGAGAACCGGACTGGCCGAGAGAAAAAAGGCGGGCATGCAACGCCTCCATGAGCAGCAGACCTCTTCATTTTCGTCGCCCGAATGGTCCAAGGTCCAACTTGAAGCCTATGGAGATGAAAAGGGGTGCTCAATATGCGAGGGGGCCGCCAGCGCAGGAGAAAAGTGCCAGATCGGCAAAGGTGGCGTTCGGGCAGATCACTGATCAGGTCCCTTGACCCTGCGGGAGAATTTCTATAGCTTGGCGGCATTCCAACCAACCGGTACTTTTCTTTCTTTTATGCGATTCTCCCCTCCGCTTCCCGCTTTTGTTTCATTTCTGTCCGCCATCGTCCTGACCTTTGGCTCTTCACTCGTCCAGGCCGCCACGGACACCACTCAAGACCAGAACAAGAAAATTGTGGAGATCTGGTTGAAAGAGGTGATTGACGATGAGGAGCATGGACGCATCAACGAACTGCTGGACGAAAAAGCGGTCCTCATCCTCAGTCCCTCGATGAAATCACCCGTCAGCCACTCGAACAAGGTCAAAGGGCTGGAGAACATCCGGAAGCACCGTGAAATTCGAGCGAAAGTGTCGGACTTGGATTTTGAGATCAAGGAGATCGTCGCCGAAGGGGACAGCGTGGCGGTGTTCTGCGCGACCACGTCGGATGATGAGAACGGCAAGGCCACGTATCCCTCCGTCACACTGTTCAAGTTAAAAGACGGTAAAATCCGCGAAATTCGCGTGCTCACCGACAATCTCCATGCCCGACTGCCAGACGCCAAATGATCCCCTTTATGAAACACCCTCTTCTCACTCCATTTTGTCTCTCCATTCTCACTGCCGCTGCAGTTGCATTCACCCCTTCCTCCCTCCGGGCTGGAGCTCAGGAGGAGCACAACAAGGAACTCGTCCGAAGCTGGCATGAAGACATGTTGGACGTTGAAAAATACGGGCGCATGGACGAGGTGTTCCATGAAGACGTGGTCGTCACCCTCAGCCCCGGCCGCATATCCGCGGTGAGCGGCACGAACCAGGTTTCCGGCCTGGAAAACCTCAAGAAGCACCATGCGATCCATTCCAAAAAGTACGATTTTGATTTCGACATCAGGCAAATGATCGCCGAAGGGGACACCGTGATCGCGTACATGATCACGACCCACACCGAGGATGGGAAGAAGACGCAATACCCCTGTGCCGTCGTCTGCAGGATTGAAGATGGGAAGATCCGGGAGATGACCATTGTCCGCGACAATCTGCACACCGTGCAAAAGAGCAAGTAGAACGGCGGGTTTCCCGTTTCCGCCACCGTGTCGATGATGACACGCAAGCTCAAAAATCCAACAGAAGCACGAAGAGTTTTTTGGGGCCATGGGCCCCCAGGACCAGGATTTTTTCGATGTCAGCAGTGCGGCTGGGGCCGGTGATGAAGGTGATCATGCTGGGCCAGTTTCTGCCGTGCCTCGCCTGGAGAAGTTTGTAGGCGTCGGAGAGATCCGTCACCACTTGTGATTTGCGCGCCACCACAAGGTGCGCAGGCGGAAGAACAGAGAGGGCTCTTCCAAAGCCGGATTGAGGGGTCAACACCACGGAGCCCGTTCTTGCCACGGCGCAGTCGCAGGTGGTGATGCCAAGGTCCAGGTCGGCCAGATGTCGCCCGCAATCGCCGTCGCCCGTGAGCGTGCGCGCACCGAGGCTGCGACCAGCTTCCACTGCGTCCATTTCAGGGGAAGTCACGACCCGTCGCAGCTCGTGCTGGTCGGCGATCTGCTTGAGCCATTGCCGCGCGTCGTTCCAGTTGGATGAGAAATGAAAATCGGCTTTGAGCGCGAGGAGCTCGCGTTCGAGATGGGCAACCAGGTCGGTGGGCGCGATGGGAGGGAAGACCGGTTTGGGGGACGGCTCGGGCGGGCGCGCTGCGGGGGTGCGCAGGGCGTTTTGGATGCGGTTCAGGATGGAAGCTCTGTCAGACATTGAAATAAAAATGAAGAATGAAGAATGAAAAATTCAGATAGGAACCAAAAAAATGGAAATAACGAGTGGGATAAGAATGGAAATTGGATGCAAGCTGAAGATGTCTCTGGGATTCTTCATTCTTCATTCTTCATTTTTAATTTATGATCGTCCCACCAATCCCTGAATGTCTTGTCCGCAATGGCGGGGAGGGTTCGTTTGTCGGTCCACGGTTGAACTGGATCAATGGGGGAGCCTTCGAGACCGATCGCCCGTGAGATTTTTTGGGCGATGCGGGAGAGGACCACGGCGACTCGATAGGCGCTTTCGTTTTGCATCAGCGAATTCCACATGCGGAAGTTCAGGCGCTCGATCCAGCTGCTGTAGCCCGCGCTGACGGCGTTGCGGCGGTTTTGGAGAAGATGGTGGTGAAGATCGATGTGCACGGGACAGACGTCGGTGCAGTTGCCGCAGAGCGACGATGCGAAGGAGAGATGCTTCCATTCCCCGAGTCCCTTCAGATGCGGGGTGATGACGGCGCCGATGGGGCCCTGGTACGTGGTGCCGTAGGCGTGGCCGCCGACGTTTTTGAAGATGGGGCAGCCGTTGAGGCACGCGCCGCAGCGGATGCAATGGAGGGCTTCGCGTTGCTCTGCGTCGGCAAGCAGGTTGGTGCGGCCGTTGTCGAGGAGGATCACGTGAAACTCCTCGGGGCCGTCGGTCTCGCCCGCCTGGCGCGGGCCGCCGATCATGGTATTGTAGCAGGTCAGTTGCTGCCCCGTGCCCGAGACGGCGAGCATGGGCAGGAAGAGGGCGAGGTCGTCGAGGCGCGGCAGGACTTTTTCAATACCACAAATGGCGACGTGGATCCGCGGGATGGATGAGCAGAGGCGGGCGTTTCCTTCGTTTTCAGTGATGGAGATCATGCCGGTATCGGCCACGATGAAATTTGCACCGGTGATTCCCATGTCGGCGGTGAGATATTCATTGCGCAGCACGCGGCGCGCGGTCATGGCCAGCCCCTCGGCGGTGGAGCCGGTGGGCGTGCCGAGTTTTTCATGAAACGTGAGGTCAATGTCCTCTTTCGTGAGATGCATCACGGGTGTGACAATGTGGTAGGGAGTTTCATGGCGGAGCTGGACGATATATTCGCCGAGGTCGGTCTCAACGGGCGTGATGGCGTGCTCTTCAAGAAATTCGTTGAGATGGATTTCCTCCGTCACCATGGACTTGGATTTCACGAGCTTGCGGACGCCCCGGGCCTTGCAGAGACGGAGGATGATTTCATTCGCACGCGCGGCGTCGGCGGCCCAGTGGACGATGGTGCCGCGGGCACTGGTGCTGCGCTCGAATTCCTGCAGGTAAAAATCGAGGCGGTTGATGGCCTCCCATTTGCGCTGCCGCGCGATCTCGCGCCCGTGATTCCAGTTGATGAATTTTGCCTTGGTTTCCGCGACCTTCGTGTCGTACGTGCCCGTGGCTTTTTGAAGGATGGCACGGTGACGGAGGTTCACCGTCTTGAGGATCGAGTCGTGTTCGAATTGCGAGGCGTGCGACATGGGGAGATTCGTTCAGGCACGTGAGGCGAGGACTTCGGCGATGTGCATGACCTTGACCTTCGACTGGCGTTTCTCGAGGAGACCGTTGATCTGCATGAGGCAGCTCGAGTCACCGCTGACGACATAATCGGCTCCACATGCATCAATGGAGGCGGCTTTGACCTCATCCATGGCCACCGAGATATTTGGGAACTTGATGGAGAACGTGCCGCCGAAACCGCAACAGGTTTCGCATTCCTTCATTTCGACAAGATCGAGGCCGCGGACGGCACGCAGGAGCTGGCGCGGCTCGTCCTTGAGATGGAGCTCACGGAGACCGTGGCAGGCGTCGTGCCAGGTGACCTTGCCGGGGAAGGACGCGCCGACGTCGGTGACGCCCAGCTTGCGAACGAGGAATTCAGCAAACTCAAAGGTCTTCGCGGCGGTTTTGGCCGCCGCCTTGGCATCGGCGGTGTCATGAAAAATCTCCGTGTAAAACTGGCGGACCATGGTGCTGCAGGAACCCGAGGGGCAGACGATGGCCTCGGCATCGGCGAAGACGTCAAGGAAGCGGGAGGCGACATCGCGGGCATCGTTCCAGTAGCCCGAGTTGAAGGCGGGCTGGCCGCAGCAGGTCTGGGCGGCGGGAAATTCGACGCGATGCCCGAGTCGTTCCAGCACCTGCACGGCGCTGATCGCAACCTGTGGAAACAGCTGGTCCACGAAACATGGGACAAAGAGGGAGATGTTCAAGGGGCGTTGTGGGTGGTGCGGGTTCACGGGTAGAGGAAATGGCGGAGGGTTTCAACCATTATGGCGGCCGGGAGCCACGGTTGAAAACATGTGCGGACAATCCCGTCCGGAATCCGCGTTCTGGCGAACGCGGCTACATTCCCTGCTGGCAAAATGATTTCTCGCATGATTAGTCGCGCTGATTTAGGATGGCCACCCACATTAGATGAATATTTCCTCGTTCAAGATTTTTCGCGACCTGGTGGAGACACGGAGTTTTTCCAAGTCAGCGTCGCTGAATTCCGTGACGCAGTCGGCTGTGAGCCAGCAGGTGGCCGGGCTGGAGAAGCGGCTGAAGTGCCTGCTGGTGGAACGCGGCAAGAAGGAGTTTGCCCTGACGCCCGAGGGGCAGCGGTTTTATGAGGGGAGCCGCCTCTTGACCGATTCCTTTGATCGCATCATGGCTGAATTGCAGGAGATGAGCCATCGCGTCAGCGGATCGGTGCGCGTCTCGACGGTGTACAGCATCGGGCTGCACGAACTGCCTCCTTTCATCAAGCAATACCTCAAGCAGTATCCGCTGGTGAACGTGCATGTGGAATATCGGCGGGCGAACCAGGTGTATGAGGATGTGCTGGAGAACGCGGCGGATCTCGGCCTGGTGGCGTTTCCAGAGAAGCGGCCGCACCTGGAGATCAAGCCGTTTCGACGCGACCGCCTGGTTCTCATCTGCCATCCACGTCATCGCCTGTCGAACTTCAAGGCGATGGCGATCCGTCAGATCATGGGGCACAAGTTTGTGGGGTTCGACCCCGACATCCCCACGCGCAAGGCGCTGGACGGGATTTTCAAGAAGCACAAGATCACGGTGGAGCAGGTGATGGAGTTCGACAACATTGAGACGCTGAAGCGCGCGGTGGAAATTGACATGGGGATTTCGATGGTGCCGCTG